>JBBPZM010000023.1:0-107919 GCA_038199035.1 Solirubrobacterales bacterium
CCTGGCCGCCACGGCTCGCCTCGCCGCTGCCGCCCGCCTGCTCGCCAGGGCGCGCCTGGTCGCGACCGCCCGCCGGCGGCCCGCCGCCCGCTGCGCCGCCGACACGCGCGCGGCGCCCGCCCGCACCGGACGCAGCGCGTAGAAGCGGTTGCGACCGGCCAGCCAGACCTGCTGCCCGTCAGCGATGACCGGCGAGAACTGCCCGTCGCGGAAGCGCCAGACCACCCGACCCGTGTCCGCGTCGAGGCCAACCGTCCGCGGCGGCCGCAGCGAGGAGATGTAGACCACGTTGGCGATCACCGTGGCCGAGCCGAGGATCGGGCCCATCTGATGGCTCCAGATCTGGCGGCCGGTCTTGGTCGAGAGCGCGTGGAAGCCGCCGCCGAAGTCTCCCATGTAGACCCGACCGCCCCGCACGGCCGCGCTCGAGTAGACGTAGCCCTGCGCGTCGAAGCGCCACTTCTGGGCTCCGGTCCGCGCGTCCAGCGCGTAGACCGAGCCGTCGTTGCCGCCGATGACCAGCCGCCCCCGGGTGAGCGCGGGGGTCGAGTAGAACGGCACGAGGTTGTTTCGCGGGCCGTGCACCGTGGTCTTCCAGCGCAATTTGCCGTTGACGCGGTCGACGGCGTAGACGCTGCCTCCGTAGGAGCCGAAGTAGGCCGTGCGCGCGGTCAGGGCGACGCCGCTGGCCACGTTGCCGCCCGTGGGACCGAAGCGCCAGACGAGGCGGTGGCGCCTCACGTCGAAGGCGTACATGTAGCCGTTGGCCCGCCCGAAGTAGACGATCCCGCGCGAGACGATCGGGTTGGACTCAGTCGCGTCGCCGGCCAGCACCTTCTGCCAGCGCAGTCGCCCGCTGCGCAGGTCGAAGACCCGCAGGTGGCCGTCCTTGGAGGTGACGTAGAGCTCGCGCCCCGCAATGGCGGGAGTGGAGGCGAAGATCTCGCCCTGGCGGTAGTGGCGGTGCCACAGCGTGCGCCCCGTGCGGGCGTTGACCGCCAGCACGTCGGAGCCCCGGTACTTCGTGTAGGAGACGACGACGATCACGCCGCCCGCGACCACGGGGGGCGCCTCGATGTAGCCGTGGTTGGGGGCGTCGCGCAGCCAGCGAATCGCGAACGGCGGCCGCGCCGTCGCTCCGGGGTTGTTGCCGGTGCGCCGCTCGTCGTAGCGGAAGATCGGCCAGGCGGCGGTGGCCGAGCGCCCGCTCGCGTTCCCGCCCTCGGCCTCGGTGACCGCGGAGACGTCGCCGTGCTGCGTGCTCGCGCGGTTGAAGAGGTGCAGGTGAAACGCGGCGAAGCCGGCGAGCGCCAGCAGGCCGACCAGCGCGACGACCAGGCCGCCGATGATGGCCGGGCGCTTCATCTCTGATCGAAGATAGGGACCGCGAGGGATGGACGAGAGCCGAGAGGCGGGCGTCGGTCCCCCCGCTCGGGTGGGGTCCGCTGATACCCTAGCGCGGAGGTAGGTTTTCCCGATGATGTTCTCCACCAAGGCCGAGTACGGCGTGCGCGTGATGGTCGAGCTGGCCCGTCAGGGCGGCGACGAGCCCGTGCCCCTGGCCGAGATCGCGGCCAACGACGAGCTGCCCCTGGCCTACCTCGAGCACCTGGTGGCCCGGCTGCGCAAGGGGGGCCTGGTCGAGAGCCGACGCGGCGCGCGAGGCGGCTACCTGCTGGCCCGTCCGCCCGAGGAGATCACGATGGCCGAGGTGGTCGAGGCGCTCGAGGGCTCGATCGCGCCGATCGAGTGCATCTCGCAGGCGCCCGGCGGCGGCCTCGTCTGCTCGCGCGAGGCCGAGGGCGACGCCGCACAGGTCTGCCCGACGAAGCTGCTGTGGACGCGCGTGCGCGCGTCGATCGTCGACACGCTGGTGGAGACCCGCCTCTCAGACCTCGTCCAAGCCAAGCCGCGCGCGGCCGTCGCCTGACGGCCCCGCACCCCCACGCGCACATCACCCACCCGCAGCCGAAGGAGACCATGGCCGACCTCGAGATCCGAAACCTCCACGTGCGCACCGAGGAGCGAGAAATCCTGCGCGGCGTCGACCTCTCGGTGTCCCGCGGCGAGGTCCACGCGCTCATGGGTCCCAACGGCTCGGGCAAGTCCACCCTGGCCAACACCCTGCTCGGCCATCCCGCCTACGAGGTGACGGAGGGGGAGATCATCTTCAACGGCGAAGCCCTGACCGAGGCCGACCCCGAGGACCGCGCCCAGGCCGGCCTGTTCCTGGCCTTCCAGTACCCGGTGGCCATCCCCGGCGTCTCGGTGGCCAACTTCCTGCGCATGGCGATGAACACCCGCCGCGAGGAGCCGATCGGCGTGCGCGAGTTCGGCGCCCAGCTGCGCCGCGCCACCGAGACGCTGCGGGTCGACCGTGAGTTCACCTCGCGCCACCTCAACGACGGGTTCTCGGGCGGCGAGAAGAAGCGCTGCGAGATCCTCCAGATGGCCATGCTCCAGCCGTTGGTCGCCGTCCTCGACGAGACCGACTCGGGCCTGGACATCGACGCGCTGCGCACGGTGGCCGAGGGGGTCAGCGCCCTCCACGAGGAGACCGGGATGGGCGCGCTGATCATCACCCACTACCAGCGCATCCTCCACTACATCGCGCCGCAGTTCGTCCACATCATGCTCGAGGGGCGGATCGTCCGCGAGGGCGGCCCGGAGCTCGTCGAGCAGCTCGAGCGCGAGGGCTACGACTGGCTGCGCGACGAGCTCGAGGTCGTCACCGGGGCGCCCGAGGAGGACGATGTCTGAGCCCGGGGACGCGAGCGTGGCCAGCGCCCAGGCCACCGCGGGGCCGCCGGCCGGCGGAGCGCGCTCGACCAAGGCTGGCGCCGCCCGGCAGGCCACGCTCTACCAGCCGCTCGCCGGGGCGGGCGCGGCCGACGGCATGGCGCCCGACGAGCTGCGCCGCGCCGCGCTGGCCGCCTACGAGTCGGCGCCGCTGCCCACGTGGCGGCGCTCGGGCTTCTGGACGACCAGCCTGCGCGACCTCGACTTCGAGGCGCTGACGCCCCGCCACCCGGGCGCGGACGTCGGCGTGCCGGCGGTGGTGACCGAGGCGCTCGGCGACGAGCCGCTGGCCGGGCGCCTGGTCCAGGTCGACGGCGACGTGGTCGACGTGGCGCTCGACCCCGAGCTGGCGGAGCGCGGGGTCATCCTCTGCTCGCTCCAGGACGCGCTCGAGCGCCACGAGGCCCTGACGCGCGAGTACTTCATGCGCCGCCTGACCTACGGGCGCGACAAGTTCGAGGCCGCTGCCACCGCGTTCTGGACGGGCGGCGCCTTCCTCTACGTCCCTCCCGACGTGGTGGTCGAGCGGCCGTTCCAGATCGCCTACGCCATCGACGAGGCGGGCACCGCCCAGTACGCCCACACCCTGGCAGTCGGCGGGGCCAACAGCGACTTCCGCCTGCGCGAGTACGACCTGGCCGGCGACTTCGAGGGCCAGGCGCTGCACGCCGGCCAGTTCGAGCTCTACCTGGAGGACGGCGCGCGCTGCCGATTGGCCCATCTCCACGACTGGGGCTCCGACCCGACGCAGGTCTACGACCTCTCGACCCACTTCGTGCGCGTCGGCCGCGACGCACACTGCACCTGGATCCCCATCCACCTTGGCGGGCACCTGATCCGCCAGCACCTCGAGCTCTCGACCGCAGAGCGCGGGGCCGACATGCGCCACCGCGGCATCTACTTCACCGAGGGCTCCGAGCACCTCGACCTCTTCACCGTCGACCTCCACGAGGTCGGCGACACCACCGGGGACACGGTGTGGAAGGGCGCCGCGACCGGCGCGAGCCGCGCCTCCTACGAGGGCCTGATCAAGATCGAGTCCGGCGCCCAGGAGTCGCACACCTACCTCCAGACCCACTCGATGATGCTCTCGCCGCGGGCCAAGGTCGACGCCATCCCGTCCCTGATCGTCGAGACCGACAGCGTCTCGGCCTCCCACGGCGGGACGGTGGGCGAGGTCGACGAGGCCCAGGTCTTCTACATGCGCTCGCGCGGGCTCTCGCGCGAGGAGGCCGTGCGGGTCATCGTCGAGGGCTACTTCGAGCCGGTGGTCGTCCAGCTCGACGACCCGGCTCTAGAGGCGCTGGTCCGTACGCGCATCTCGGCCAAGCTGGCCGCCGCCGCCCAGGACATCCAGGCCTACGCCGCGGCGAAGTGACGATGGAGTCCGCCACGACCACCGCCCTGCCGCTCGACGTCCGCGCCGACTTTCCGATCCTCGGACGCGAGATCAGCGGCCGCCCGCTGGTCTACCTGGACTCGGCTGCCACCTCGCAGAAGCCCGAGGCCGTCATCGAGACAATCGCCGACTACTACCGCTACCACAACGCCAACATCCACCGCGGCGTCTACACGCTGGCCCAGGAGGCGACCGAGATGTTCGAGGGCGCCCGGGCGCGGGTCGCGGCCTTCTGCGGCGGCGAGGCGGCGACGACGATCTTCACCCGCAACGCCACCGAGGCCATCAATCTCGTGGCCTACGCCTGGGGGCGGCCGAACGTCGGGGCGGGCGACGTGGTGCTGATCACCCAGATGGAGCACCACTCCAACATCGTGCCTTGGCAGCTGCTGTGCGAGGAGGTCGGCGCGGAGCTGCGCTACCTCGACGTCTCGGAGGAGGGGACGCTCTCGCTGGACCAGCTGGACGCCGAGCTGGCGGGCGGCCGCGTGAGGCTGTGCGCCTTCGCCCACGTGTCCAACGTCCTGGGGACAATCAACCCGGTGGCCGAGATGGCGGCGCGCGCCCGCGCCGCGGGCGCGGTGTCGCTGGTCGACGGCGCCCAGGGCGTGCCTCAGCTGCCCGTCGACGTGTCCGCCATCGGCGCCGACTTCTACGCGTGGACCGGGCACAAGGCCGTGGGCCCCACGGGCATCGGCGTCCTCCACGGCCGTCGCGAGCTGCTGGAGGACATGCGCCCCTTCCTGGGCGGTGGGGACATGATCCGGACCGTCGACTGGCAGCGCTCGACCTGGAACGAGCTGCCCTGGAAGTTCGAGGCCGGTACCTCCATGATCGCCGAGGGCGTCGGTCTGGGCGCGGCCATCGACTACCTCGAGGCGCTGGGCATGGACAACGTCCGCGCCCACGAGCGCGAGCTGACCCGCTACGCGCTCGAGCGCCTGGCCGAGGTGGGCGGTGTGCGGGTCATCGGGCCAAGCGACCCCGACCAGCGCGGCGGGGTGATCTCGCTCGAGGTCGAGGGGATCCACCCCCACGACGTGGCCGACCTCATCAACCGCGAGAACGTCTGCGTGCGCGCCGGCCACCACTGCGCGATGCCGCTGATGCGCCGTCTCGGCGTGCCGGCCACGGCCCGGGCGTCGTTCGGCCCCTACAACGACCGCGGCGACGTCGACGCCCTGGTCGGGGCCCTGGCCAAGGCGCGCGACGTCTTCGGGATCGAGTGAAGAGGCCGCCGCCGTGGACGACCTCTACCGCGACTACATCCTCGACCACTACAAGCGGCCACGCAACTTCGGCGAGCTCGACCCCCATGACCTCGACGCCCACGACCACAACCCGCTGTGCGGGGACGAGATGGGCGTCCACATCCGGGTGAGCGACGGGCGTATCGCCGACCTGCGATTCCACGGCCAGGGCTGCGCGATCTCCCAGGCCGCCGCCTCGATCGCCTCCGAGGAGTACATCGGGATGCCCGTCGACGAGGTGCCCCGGCTCGACGGCGAGTGGCTGATCGACCTGCTGGGCATCCCCATCTCGGCCACCCGGCGCAAGTGCGCGCTGCTCAACCTCAAGGTGATGCGCGGGGCGCTGACCGGCGACCCGAGCTGGCCGAGCGGCTCGGGCTAGGCGAGCCCGCCGGGGCCGCCGAGCAGGGCCCCTCAGGCGACGCGCCGCCGGCGCCCGGACGAGCGCCGCAGCCGCAGCCGCGACGCGCGCCGGCGCAGTCCGCGCCGACCGGGGCGAGCGTGCAGGCGTCGGTACTCGTCGAGCGTCATGCCCGGCGGACAGTCGGGCGGGTCGACGTAGGGGTGAGGAAGCGTCATGGGCATGTCATCGGCTTTTGGTCGACGCCGGTGGAGGGCCGCGATCGATGTGACGGTAGGCCGGTGGCCGGACGCGACCGCTGGCCGCCGCAAGGGCGTCCTCGGCGGCGTCGGCACGGTCCTCGGCGGCGCGGTACACCGAGTACGTCTCACGGTCTCCGCGCGAGCGCCATGCGTCGTAGGCAAGGTTGGCCTCGGCGCGCGCGGCGCTCCACACCGCCTTGCGCTCGTCAAGCTCGCAGCTGCCATCGAAGCGGCCGGGCTCGCGCAGCACGATCTCGCGCGTGTCCTCGACGTGCTCGAGCAACTGCCTGAGCTCCCACGTGGTCATGTCGTGCATCGTTGCGACGGGCTTGTGGTGAATGGTTCGCCGGAGATTGGGATTTGCCTGCCCGCAATGCGCCAAACCCGGATGGGTCGAGCGAGTTGCGTGCTGACAACCGACCATCGTTGTGCGGGCGCGCGAGGCACATGGATCAGTAGCCCGGAGAGGGCGCGCGTTACTGCGCAGGGCAGTTGCGAATGGCCGCGGCGGGGCTCAGCGCCCGTACACGTCGTGGCCGAAGGCCCGCAGGCCGCTCTGGCCGGCGTAGCCGAGGTGCTTGAGGTTGAAGATGTCCTCGACGCTGCGCAGCAGCGCGTAGTGGTTGTACGGCGTGTCGTTCCTGGTGCCCGGCTTGATGAACGGCGAGACGAGCACCGCCCCTATGCGACCGCCCCCGTTGCCCGGCACCGGGCCGCCGTTGTTGGGGGTGTTCGGCCCAGTGGGCTCGTTGCAGCACGAGCTGGCGTCGCCGTCGGGCGGCTCGCCCTCGGCCTCGTCGAAGGTGACGATCAGCAGCCCGTCGCGCTTGAAGGCCCGCGAGCCGAGGATCCTGGGGATCCAGTGCTTCAGGAAGCGATCGGCGCTCTTCAGCCCGCCCGGTCGCCCGTCGACGCACGGCTCGTCGTGGCCGCTGTTGCAGAGGTTGGGCACGATGAACGAGTAGTTGGCCGTGTCATCGGGCTTGTCGAGATCCTTGGGCAGCTTGGAGAGCGGGACGTCGCGCTTCTTGCAGTAGGGACCGTCGATGGTGGAGTGGAAGTAGACGAACGGGTTGTGGCGCGCGGCGTACTGGTCGCCCTTGTCGGCGCTCTGGGTGTGGTCCTGGGAGTTGATCGGCGGGTGGGCGCAGCGCCGGCCGTTGTCGCGCTGGGGGTCGTTGCCCATGTCCTGGAGATAGGCCTTCCAGGTCCGGCCCTTGGCCTGGAGCTGGTCGGCGATGTTCGTGACGAACCCGGGGTAGACGCAGCCGTTGCCGATCGCCTGCTCACCGGGAGCCGTCGCGCCGGGGACGGGCTGGGTGAAGGCCGAGAAGATCTGGCAGTCGGCCTGGGTCTGCGGGTTGGGCGACTGCCCGCTGATCATCGCGATGTAGTTGTCCAGGCTCTCGTGGCCGATCCCGTAGTACTGAGTCAGCAGCTGCCCCTGCTTGGGCAGCTCGTTGGAAAGGTAGGGGGCCTTGGATTTCTGGCCGAACGTCGCCTTGTAGTTGCTGTTCTCCAGCACGACGATAAAGACGTGCTTGATGGGCGGCGGATCGGCGCTGGCCGGCAGCGCACAGGCGCCGAGGGAGGCCAGGGCGGCGAGCAGGGCGACGACGGTCCTGTGAAGGCGCACGCTGTCACCGTAGAGCCGGCGGCGAGCCTCGTCAATCGTCAACCGTCCGGTGCCTTGACCACCGCGCGTTTGACCGGGGCCTCGGGGGCTATCCTCACGCAAGCGGCGGCTGGCCGGCCGGGCGTCGGCCGCTACAATCCCGAGTCCGCCGCACGGATATTGGAGGGCACCCCCAGCTCATGGCCGCCACTGACAAGACCCGCATCACCAAGCCCGCGCCGATCGTCGAGGACGAGCAGGGCCAGCTGCGCGCCCGCCGCGGGATCTCGCGCGAGGTCGTCGAGGAGATGTCGCGCGTCAAGGGCGAGCCCGACTGGATGCGCGAGCGCCGCCTCAAGTCCTTCGAGATCTTCGAGCGCAAGCCGGTCCCGACCTGGGGCGTCGACCTCTCGGGCCTCAACTTCGACGACCTCGTCCTGTACTCGCCGCCCACCGCCGGGCGCTTCAACTCCTGGGACGACGTCCCGGCCGACATGAAGCAGACCTACGAGGATCTGGGGATTCCCCAGGCCGAGCGCGAGCACCTCGCCGGAGTGGTCGGCGTGTGGGACAACGAGCCCGTCTACGAGGGGCTCAAGAAGGAGTACGAGGACATGGGGATCCTCTTCTGCTCCTCCGACACCGCCGTGGAGCGCTATCCCGAGCTGGTCGAGCAGTACTTCATGACCAAGTGCGTGCCGCCGCAGGACAACAAGTTCTCGGCGTTGCACGGGGCGATCTGGTCGGGCGGCTCGTTCCTCTACGTCCCCGCCGGGGTCAAGGTCGACCTTCCGATGCAGGCCTACTTCCGCATGGAGGGCCAGGGCGAGGGCACCTTCGAGCACACGCTGATCGTGGTCGAGGAGGGTGCCGAGGTGAACTACATCGAGGGCTGCACGGCGCAGACCTACTCGGTGAACTCGATGCACTCGGCGGTGGTGGAGATCTTCGTCAAGCAGGGCGGCAAGGCCCGCTACACCACCGTGCAGAACTGGTCCAAGGACGTCTACAACCTCAACACCAAGCGCGCGGTCGTCGAGGCCGAGGGCACGGTGGAGTGGGTGGGCGGCTCGATGGGCGCCAAGTACGTGATGCTCTACCCGGGCTCGTTCCTGCTGGGCGAGGGCGCGCGGGCCGACCACCTCAACGTCGGGGTGGCCGGCGAGGGCGTGCACAAGGACACCGGCGCCAAGGTCGTCCACCTGGCGCCCAACACGACCTCCAACATCCTCGCCAAGTCGATCAGCAAGGACGGGGGGATCATGGGCTACCGCGGCCTTGTGCGCATGGGCCACAACTCCCGCGGCTCCAAGGCGCGCGTGCAGTGCGACGGGCTGATGATGGACCCCATCTCGCGCTCTGACACCTGGCCCGACATCCAGATCCAGAACCCCCACGTCACCGTCGCCCACGAGGCCGTCGTCGGCAAGATCTCCGACGAGCAGCTCTTCTACATGCAGTCGCGCGGCTTCTCAGAGGACGAGGCCGCCGCCATGATCGTCAACGGCTTCATCGAGCCGGTCACCAAGGAGCTCCCGATGGAGTACGCCATCGAGCTCAACCGGCTGATCCAGCTCGAGATGACCGGCAGCATCGGGTAGGCCCCGCCGCTAGAGCGCCCACCACCAGTCCGGGCGGCCCATTCGACCGCGACGCTCGGGTCGCTCGTGGGTCCATCGCGGTCCCCCGCTATTTCGCAGTGACGCGCCTTCGCGTTGCGACCGCTCTTTAGACTCACTTCGTCGCGTGCACCCTGGTAGCGATCCATGCGCCGTACGCCTCGCCGAGCTGCTCGGCGCGCTCTCCCTGGCCACCGACCTTGGCTTGGGGCAGCCGATGGAGCACTGCATGCGCTCGACGCTGCTAGCGCTGCGATTGGGGGAGGGTGTGGGGCTCGACGAGTCGGAGCGGGCGCGGACCTATTACTTCGGCCTCTTGGCCTGGGTCTGCTGCCACGTTGATTCCCACGAGCAGGCGCTCTGGTTCGGCGATGACATCGCGGCCAGGGCTGGCGCCCACGAGGTGGACTTGGCGGGCCTCCCGGCCCTCGCCTTTATGGTGCGCAACGTTGGAGCGGGGCGCCCGCCCCTTGAGCGCGCCCGCAAGCTCGGCTCGCTGGTCGCCGGTGGCGCCAAGGTCGTCCAGGGCTTCGACATGACCCATTGCCTGCTCGCCGGGACGCTCGCCAGCCGCTTGGGCCTGCGCTCGGAGGTGGCCGAGGCGCTCATGCAGGCGTTCGAGCGCTGGGACGGCAAGGGAGTCCCGGCAGGGCTGAAAAGCGACCAGATAGCGCCGTCGGTGCGGCTGGTGCAGCTGACTTCGATCTGCGAGGTTTTCCACCGGCTCGGTGGCGTCGAAGCCGCGGTGGAGGTGGCGCGCAAGCGGCGGGGAACGCAATTCGACCCCGCCTTCGTCGATCGCTTCTGCGAGGAGGCGCCAGAGCTCCTCGACGAGCTGGACGCAGTCTCGGGCTGGGACGCCGTGATCGAGGCCGAGCCCGAACTCGACAGGACCCTGACCGAGCCCGAGCTCGACAGGGCGCTGGAGGCGATCGCGGACTTCATCGACCTCAAGTCGCCCGACACGGCCGGGCATTCGCGCGGTGTGGCCAACCTGGCGGCCGAGGCCGTGCGGCAAGCCGGGATGGGCGATGGCGATGTCAAGGAGATCCGGCGAGCGGGCCTGCTCCACGACCTCGGTCGCATCGGGGTCCCGAACACCATCTGGGACAAGCCGGGCTCCCTCTCTGCGAGCGAGTTCGAGCGCGTGCGCCTGCATCCCTACCTCACCGAGCGCATGCTGGCCTCCTCGCGTGGCCTGTCGCGGCTCGGAGCGGTCGCCGCGCAACATCACGAGCGACTCGACGGTTCCGGCTATCCGCAGGGAGTGTCCGCAAGCGCCCTCGGCCCCCCCGCCCGGATGCTCGCCGCCGCCGACGTCTATCACGCCATGACCGAGCTCCGGCCGCACCGCCCGGCGCTCACCGCCGACCGGGCCGCCGGGGAGCTGCGCGCCGAGGTCAGGGCGGGCAGGCTCGACGGCGGGGCGGTGCACGCGGTGCTGCGCGCCGCCGGCCATCGCGTCTCGGGGCGGCGCGAGCTCCCCGCCGGGCTCACCGCCCGTGAGGTCGAGGTCCTGGCGCTCGTCGCGCGGGGCCATTCGAACAAGGAGATCGCCGAGCGGCTCTACGTGACCCCCAAGACGGTTGCCCACCACGTCCAGCACATCTACACGAAGATCGAGGTGTCGAGCCGGGCCGCGGCCGCCCTGTTCGCGACCCAGCACGGCCTGCTCGGGGCTTTCGAGCCGGCGGAGTTGCGAGCGAGCGCCGCCGTCTAGCGCCGAGCTCGCGAGGCGGCTGTTCGTCTCGAGTCTACGGTCGGGCATTACTTCTCAGCGATCCTGCGCAAGCTGGACATCCCCACCGTGGGCAGGCGGCCGCGGAGGCTGCGCCCCTGGGCTTGTCGAAAAATAGGCAGTTCTGCCGATGTGCGCCCTTGGGATCCGCGCGACAGTTGTCATACGGACGGTCACACGCGCCCCACGCGGAGGGCCGACCGACTTACCTCAACGGCTACAGGAGGACCAGATGAATCTCTACGCAATTCTCCGGCGCAGCGGCTGGCGCTCCCCCGAGGAGCTCCAGGAGGCGGCCGAGCGCTCGACGCGGGTCGGCAACGAGGAGATGGCCGACGAGGTGCGGTGGATCCGCAGCTATGTGCTCGACGAGGGCAGCGGTGCCGTCGGGACCGTCTGCATCTACGAGGCGGAGAGCCCCGAGGCGATTCGCAAGCACGCGAGCCGCGCGGAGCTCCCCGTCGACGAGATCGTCGCCGTCGCCGACACCGTCGTCGTGCGGCCCGACCCCGCGCCGGCGGAGGTCTGAGACTCACCCAGGGGCCCAGTCAGCCGACTCCACCTGTTGGGATTGCTCTGCGCTGCCCTCGTACTGGCGCTCGCCGCTCCCGCGGGTGCCTAACTGCGGGACTTCGAGCGCTCTCAGGTGACCCTGCCGAGCCATGACTACGCGGCGCAGACCCTCAACGTCGCATGCCCGCGAGCTGTGGGTACGCCGGCACCGTGCCGCCCACGCCGAGCAAGCGCTTCGAGCGCTTCTGTCGCGTTCACCCAGGCGCTGCCCGAGGTGCGCCACGAGGTCGAGCGCGAGTTGGGGCTCGTGGGCCGAGTAGCGCAGCTGCCGGGTGCGCCGCACCGGGCCGTCCTCATCGACTGCCACCGCCCTCGGCCACCTCGGGCTGGGTCGCCTCCAGAAAGGCCGCGAGCTGTCGGTGGTCACGCGGTCGGCCCCGCCCTCGGTCAGGCTCGCTGCGGGGTCGTGACCCGCGCCCGCGTCGCCCCCTTTGGATCGACCGTCCCGTAGATGACATCTCGGTCCAGGTCGGCGCCCCCCGGCCACGCGAGCGTGCCGCTCACTACGTCCACGAACACCGCTTCGAATGCCTCGCGATCTCGCAGCGAAGCGAATACCGGCAGTTCCAGGAGCGGCTCGATGTCGACATCACGCAGCTCGCCGTCAGCGAACACGACCCGGACAACGAATCCGTCCAGGGGGACGGCTGCCTGCACGTCCGGAGCGATCATGAGAGCGGCTCGATCCGGTTGAGGGCAACCCCGGCCTCGCGCCGCCGCCAGTTCTCCAACAGCTCAGCCCGGCGCAGATCGGCCCACTCGCCGACGAGCCGGGCAGCCCGTGGCGGAAGCTGACCGTTGAGGACCTCGCCACTCTCGATCGAGACGCGCACCTCGGCGCCCGCATAGCGTGCGTGGAAGTGCGGCGGCGGATGGTCATCGAAGAACATCGTGATCACGATGCCATAGAAGCGGCTAATCGTGGGCATCGATCAGCGGGGGGCAACTGTCAGGTCAGCGCTGCGGGCGCCCAGCTGCCGCGCTCACACGATCCCTCCTCGAGGCGATCGTCCAGCGCAGTGACGTCCGAGTCCAGATCGGCCGGGAGGTTTGCCGCGGCCGCGCGCGCCGTCGAGCTTGCCGGTGACGACGTCGGAGATCAGGCGGGTGCGGTACTCGCGGAGGAGGACGATCTGAGCATCTACGCTCGACTGAACCGGGTTTGGGCCCGCGATGCGCTCGCCCAGCTCGCGATCCCACCAGAACTCGAGCTCGGCGGTGTCACCGCGACGGTGGACTGCGTCGGGCTGCCTGATGCCCGCCGCCGCGAAGAAGTCCCTAAACCGCCATTTCAGCTCGGTTGGAGTCGAAGAGATGTCCGGGTGCATGCCCGTGACTGTGTCGGGAAAGGTCGCAACGGTGGGACGTCAAGAGTGCCGAAAGGGCCCGGAGAGGCAGCGTTGACCAAACAGCCTCCGACCTGTGCCAGCGGCACCTTGAACGCATGGCTCACGACGCTCGGGCCGGGGTTGCTGCCTCGCTGGCGGATTCGATCGCGAGCTGTTCAGGCGAGCGAGAGCTGCTGACCCCCTACCCTTGGGCGCGATGGCTCAGGCCGGACAGGAGCTCCGTGGGCCCGACGGCTTCCGTCTCCGGCTCGTCCGCACGGGAGCCGAGAGCGACGGCGAGCTGCTGGAGATGGAGGCGTGCTACAGCGGCGTGGACGAGCTGCCCCCCGAGCACCTACACCCCTCGCAGGTCGAGCGCTTTGAGGTGCTCGAGGGGGCGGTTCGCACGGTCATCGCCGCCCAGCCGCGGCGCCACCGGGCCGGCGAGGCCTTCGAGGTGCCGGCCGGGACTCCGCACCAGATGGCCGGCGACGGCCCGGCGCGGGTGCACTGGGAGGTTCGCCCCGCACTGCGCACGGCCGAATTCTTCGAGCGCCTCTACGCCATGCTCGAGCGCGGCGGGGACGCAGCGGACTTCGGCCAGCTGCTGGGGGACTTCAGCGCCGAGTTTCGGCTCACCGGCGGCTCGTAGGCGTCGACGGACGCCAGCCCTCTGGCACATCCGTGTCGCGCATCGGCCCGAGCCCCGGCCAGGCAGGCGGAGAACGTGTCTCGCCGTCGCTAGCGTGAGGGCGATGAACGCCATCGAGCTCCATGGCGCAGTCAAGCGCTTCGGGCCGGTCACCGCGGTGGACGCGCTAGACCTCGAGGTCCCGGAGGGGATCTGCCTGGGGCTGCTCGGCCCCAACGGCGCCGGCAAGTCGACGACCATGCGCCTGCTCACGGGCCAGGCGATCGCCGACTCGGGGCGGATCCGCGTGCTCGGCTACGAGCTGCCGCGGGAGGCCAAGACGGCGCGCGCACAGATGGGCGTCGTTCCCCAGCTCGACAACCTCGACGTCGACGTCACCGTGCAGGACAACCTCGCGGTCTACGCGCGCCTGTATCGGGTGCGCGACGTGCGAGCCGCGGTCCAGCGTGGGCTCGAGCGGTCCCGTCTGGTCACCCGGCGCGACGACGCCGTCGACAAGCTGTCGGGAGGGATGCGCCGCAGGCTGCTGCTCGCCCGTGGCCTGATCCACGACCCAACTCTCGTGCTCCTGGACGAGCCGACGGTCGGCCTCGATCCCCAGATCCGCACCGAGCTGTGGTCGCTGATCGACTCGCTGCGAACCGCCGGCAAGACGATCCTCATGTCGACGCACTACATCGAGGAGGCCCAGCGGCTGGCCGACGAGGTCGCGCTCATGACCCACGGCCAGATCATCGCGCGCGGCCGGCCGGCCGAGCTGATCGCCCAGCACGCTGGCCGGGAGACCGCCGAGGTCTATGGGCCGCCGGAGCGCCTGGCGCAGGCGCGCGCGAAGGCCGAGGCGCACGGATTGTCGGTGCGACCGGCCGGCCCGGCGATCGCCATCGTCGGATCCGAGGCCGCCCGGGACGGCGCCGTTCCTCCGGACGCGGTCCGACGCGCCGCCTCGCTGGAGGACGTCTTCGTGCTGCTCACCGGGGAGGCGGCGGAGTGAGGCGCCTGGAGCCGGCAGCGATCGCCGGAGTCATGAGCCGCGAGCTCGCGAACTTCGGAACCTTCTGGAAGAGCACGACGTTCTCGAGCGTGCTCGAGCCGGTCGTCTACCTGCTGGCCTTCGGCCTGGGCTTGGGGGCGACGATCGTCGGGCGCATCGACGGGCTGTCCTACGTCCAGTTCGTGGGGACCGGGATGGTGGCCACCGCGGTGATCTTCTCGAGCGCCCTCCCCGCGATGTACAGCACCTTCGTCAAGCACCACTTCCAGCGCACCTACGACGCGATCCTCGCCGCCCCGGTCGACGTGGAGGAGCTGGTCACGGCCGAGATGCTGTGGATCGGGCTGCGCGCATCGGTGTACGGATGCTTCCCGCTGCTGGTGGCCATGGCCTTCGGGCTGCCGCCCGCGCCGGGCATGCTGCTGGTGCCCCTGTTCTGCGCCATCACGGCACTGGGCTTCGCGGCCTTCGGGATCGCCGTGGCCGCCTCGGTCGCGAAGATCGACCAGTTCAACTACGTGACCACCCTGGTGATCACGCCGCTCTTCTTGGTCGCCGGCACGTTCTTCCCGATCTCGGGGCTTCCCGAGGCCGTGCAGGTCATCGCTCAGCTCAACCCCCTGCACCACCTGGTCGAGCTGGTGCGCCACTCGGCCTTCGGCTTCCAGGCGCTGGACCTGGTCCGTGTGGCCGGGCTGACCGCCTTTGCCCTGGTGCTGTGGCGCGTGGCGATCAGCCGCCTGGCCGCGCGGCTGATCGACTGACGGGCGGCCGGGGCGGGCGACGGACTGATCGCCCTCCTCGCCCCCCGCCCCGGGCTCTCGACGTCGGGACTCCTACCGTGGGGGCAGGTCGATGTCGAGGACGTCCTTCGTGCGTCCGCCGGGTAGTGGCGTCTGGACGACCTCTCCCTTGGCGCCACGGTAGACGCCCGTCCCGCCGAGGATCGGGCGGCGTGCGCCTTCGGACACAGGCACCGACGAGTTGGGGGTCGAGACGTACACGCCCCCGATCGCCACCGTGCCGCCCGTCAGCGTGTAGTGCACGGTGCCGACGCGGTACTCGCGTACCTTGCCGCCGCGCCTCACCTCGTCGGTGATGGCCGTCGTGCCATCCAAGCGCCCGGCCGGGCGACCCGACTCGGTCCGCAGGCTGCGGGTGAAGGTTCGGACGTCACCGCGGCTCGATCCCCGCGGCCCGACATCGCTCTGGAAGACCTTGATGGGCCCTGTGAACAGCGTGATCCTCTTGGTCTGCGACTTCGCGGCTCCACCGCCGCAACCGGCGAGGAACGCGACTCCCAGCGCGAGCGCCGATGATGGTGATGGGATGACGTGGCATGCGGCGAATCTAGCCGCCCGATCCGCGGGCGGACCGGGGCAAACGGCCCGGTCCGCCACAGCATCAGTCGCCGGACTCGTACTTGAAGGAGATGGCCAGGCGGACCCTGAAGCTCTGGACCTGACCGTCCTTGATGGTGACGTCCTTGCGGATCACCTCGGCGATGCGCAGGTCGCGGACGGACTTCGCCGCGGTGTCCACCGCGCTGCGCGCCGCCGCCTCCCACGATTCGCTGCTCACGCCGATCACCTCGGTGACGCGATAGACCCCATCGGCCATGACTGTCTCCTCTCCTGGGATGGTCCGGGACGGCCCTACTCTGCCATGTCTAACACGCCGGGGTCACCTCCCGAGCCAAATGCTCGCGGATCGTCGCCGGGCGTAGGATGCGACGTTCGGGGGCAGAGGAGGAGACGAGATGGCACAGGGCTACGACTACGTGGTGATCGGCGCCGGCTCGGCCGGTTGCGCGATGGCCGCCCGGCTGAGCGAGGACCCGGAGCGCAAGGTCCTGCTGGTCGAGGCCGGAGGGTCGAACCGGCGACTCGACGTGCGGATGCCCGCGGCGTTCCCAAAGCAGTTCCACTCCAAGGTCGACTGGGACTACTGGACCGAGCCCGAGGAGGCGCTCGCCGGCCGGCGCATCTACGAGCCCCGCGGAAAGGTGGTCGGCGGCTCGAGCTCGACCAACGCGATGATCTACATGCGCGGGAATCGGCTCGACTACGACGGCTGGGCCGACCAGGGAGCGAGCGGCTGGTCCTACGACGAGGTCCTGCCCTACTTCCGCCGCAGCGAGAACAACGAGCAGATCCACGACGAGTTCCACGGCCAGGGCGGTCCGCTCAACATCACGCGGCTGGCCAAGCCCGACCCCGTGACCAAGCGGCTGATCGAAGCCGCCGCCTCGCTCGGCCTGCCGCGCAACCAGGACTTCAACGGCGCGCGCCAGGACGGCGTGGGCCACTACCAGATGACCCACAAGCGAGGCCGGCGCTGGAGCGCGGCTGACGCCTACCTGCGGCCGGCCCGGCGTCGCGACAACCTGACAATCCGCACGGGGACCACCGCCACCAGGCTCGTGATGGCGCAGGGGCGGGTGGTGGCGGTGGAGCTGCGCAAGGGACGAGGCTCCGAGCGGGTGGGCGTCTCGGGCGAGGCGATCGTCTGCGCGGGGTCGTTCAACTCGCCCGCCCTCCTGCAGTACTCGGGGATCGGACCCGCCGACCACCTGCGCTCGGTGGGCATCGAGCCGCTCGTCGACCTGCCCGCCGTCGGATCGCACCTGATGGAGCACGCGATGGCCTACTGCACCTGGGAGCTCGAGGGAGGCGAGATCGGCCTGGCCGACGCCGAAGAGCCCCGCCACCTGGTGGAGTGGCTCGTGCTCGGCCGCGGCAAGCTGGCCAGCAACGTGGGCGAGGCCGGCGGGTTCTGGCGCAGCGACCCGTCGCTGCCCGCGCCCGATCTGCAGCTCTACTTCGCTCCGGCCTACTTCGTAGAGCACGGGCTACACAGCTGGGACGCGCCGGCCATGACCGTCGCGCTGTCCCTCGTGGCGCCCGAGACCCGCGGCTCCGTGCTCGTCCGCTCCGCGGACCCCCTGCGCAAGCCGGCCGTGCGTCTCAACCTGCTGGGCAGCGAGGCCGAGATGGCGGCCATGGTCCGGGGGATCGCGCTCGCGCGCGAGATCGCTGCGGCCGGCCCGGTGCGCGACTGCGCTGGCTTGGAGATCAGCCCCGGGAAAGCCGTCAGCAGCGACGAGGAGGTCGTGCGCTGGCTGCGAGCCAGCGCCCAGCACACCTACCACCCGGCCTGCTCCGTGCGCATCGGCCCCGAGGACGAGGGCGCGGTGGACCCCCAGCTTCGCGTGTACGGAGTCGAGGGCCTGCGGGTCGCCGACTGCTCGGTCATGCCCAGCGTCGTGCGCGGGAACACGCACGCCCCGACGGTGATGATCGCCGAGCGTTGCGCCGACCTCATCCGCCAGCCGACGGGCTCGGTCACGAGCGCCCTCGCGGTCGGCGTCGCCTCCTGACGAGCGCCGCTCGCTCCCGGGCCGGGCACTCGCCGCGTCGCGGGGTCGACCCGATCCCGCGACCGCGCCCGCGGCTCGAGCTCAGGCGCTGGGCAGCAACGAGCCGGCGAAGAAGAAGAACCAGACCTCGAGCGCGATCACGGCGGCGACGACGGTGACGACGACGAAGACCGCGCCCATGCTCAGACCGCTGCCGCCGACGGTCTTGGAGCCGACCCAGAGGGCGAGCAGGGGGCAGCCCGTCCAGAGGTTGACCCCCACCAGGATCGTGGCGCTGGCCAGCGCCACCCGCTTGACCCTCGCATAGGGGGGCCTGGCCTGGCGCTCGTCGGAGCGCTGTACGGCGCCGATCCGATCGCTCGAGGGGGATTCACGGCACGTCGCCACCGAGCCACCGTATGGCATCCATCCCCACCCGCGCGACCGGGCCCACGCCTGTGCCGCTGCTACGGTCGGCCCTCCGTGCGCCCCCCGGTGGACGACATCCCGGCGCCGTCCTTTCCGCGCGGCCTGCGATGGGTGAACGTCGCATCGCTGCGCATGGACCAGCAGCGGGGGCGCCCGGTGCTGGTCGAGTTCTGGGACTTCTGCCGGGTCAACTCGCTGCGCACGCTGCCCTACCTCGTCGAGTGGCACCGGCGCTACGCCGAGGCGGGGCTGCGGGTGATCGGCGTGCACGCCTCGGGCTTTCCTCCGTCGGCCGACGAGGCGGCCGTGCCCGAGGCCGTCGCCCGGCTGGAGATCCCCTACCCGGTGGTCGTCGACCTCGAGCTGGCCGTGTGGGAGCTCTACGGCAACCGCGGCTGGCCCGCGCGCTACCTGTTCGACCAGCGCGGGTTCCTGCGGGACTTCCACTACGGCGAGGGGGCGTATGCCGAGACCGAGCGGGCGATCCAGGAGCTGCTGGGCCTCGAGCGCGAGCCGGTGCGTCCCGTGCGGCCCGAGGACGAGCCCGGCGCCCTGCTCGCCGCCCAGACCGCCGACCAGCCGGGCCCCTACAGCGGCCCCTACGCCGCCGGCGGCGTGTGGGCGGTGCTCGAGGGGTCAGGAACGGTGCGGGCCAGCGGAGCCGCCCTCGCGGTGGACCATCCGGGCTGCTACCGCCTGATCGCCCACGACCGTCACGTCGAGGGGCTGCTCGAGCTCGAGGTCGGAGCGGGCGTGACCTGCCACGCCGTCTGCTTCACGCCCGGGGTCGTCGAGCGGTCCGGCGAGGTCACGGCCGCCTGACGCCGTCGAGCAGGTTCCGCGCCCGCGGTACGCCGTCATCGGCCACCCAGACGGAACCCCCGGCGCGGTAGGGGCTGTCCTGCGGAGCGCTTCCCCCGAGGAAGCGCTCGACGGCCCAGGTGCCGCTGTTGTGCAGCTGGGTCCCGGTCGGCGCGCGCCACTCCTCCTCGTCGTCGATCGGACGCGGGCCGGCGCGATGGGTGTGCCCGAAGATCACGTGCTCTGCGCGCACGCCCAGCCGGCCGACCACCTCGCCCATGGCCCGCAGCGATGAGCGCCGCAGCTCGGGCCCCGACAGGTCGGCGCGCAGTGGGCCCAGCCCGGCGCGGTTGAGGGCGGCCACGACGGCGGGGAAGGCCACGCCGCCCAGCGCCTGGTGCCGCAGGGCCCGCCAGCCCCTCTCCTCGCCGGCCAGCATCCGGTAGGCCCGGCCGGACGCGCTGGGGGCGGCGGGCCGGCGCTCATCCGCCGCTGGCGCCGTCTGCGCCAGTTCGTGCAGCGCGGCGTAGATCGGCGAGAGCACGGCCTCGTAGCCCTCCACCCCGACCAGCCCGTCCCCGCGGGCGCGGAGCAGGCGCTCGACGGCATGCACCGCGAGCGGCTCGAAGGCCGGCACCGTGAGGTGGCGGTCGAGATAGTGCCCGTGGGTGGCGTAGACGGCGCCGTCGGCGAGCCACACACCCGGATAGGCGACGTTCACGCGCGCGGGCGCGAGCCACCCGGCGAGCGCCGCCGCCGCGGACGACGCCTGCGCGGGCTCGCAGCGCTGCTCGAGGCCCAGCGGCGCCGCGGCGGCCGCGCGCTCGCGGCGCCGCTGGCGCCAGTCCTCGAGCAGGCGATGGTCGTGGTTGCCGGGGACGAGCACCACCCGTCGCTGCCCCAGGGCATCGCCCAGCGCCTCGAAGACCGGCCGCGCCGCCTCCAGCGCGGCCACCATCGGGCCGTCGCGCAGCTCCACCATGTCGCCCAGGAGCACGAGCTCGTCGGCCTCGCCCACCGCCTCGAGCAGGGCGGCGCGGACCGGCTCGCGCGCCAGCAGGTCGATGCCCGACCTCGCCCCGAGGTGGAGGTCGGAGACGACGAGGGTGGTCAAGCGGCGGCGCCGAAGCGCGCCCGCAGCTGCTTCTTGTCGAACTTCCCGACCGAGGTCTTGGGCACCTCGTCGATGAACTCGACGCGCTCGGGCAGCCACCACTTCGCCACCTTGGCGGCGAGGAAGCTGCGCAGCGCCTCCGGGTCGAGCTCGGCGCCGTCGCGCGTGACCACGCACGCGCAGGGGCGCTCGCTCCAGCGCTCGTCGGGGACGGCGATGACCGCGGCCTCGAGCACGTCGGGGTGGGCCATGATCGCGTTCTCGAGGTCGACCGAGGAGATCCACTCACCGCCCGACTTGACCAGGTCCTTGGTCCGGTCGACCAGGCGTATGTATGAACCGTCGCGCAACTCGGCCACGTCGCCGGTGCACAACCAGCCGTCGGCGGTGAACTTGTCGCCGGCCGAGTCGTCGCCGTAGTAGGCGCGGGCGATGAACGGCCCGCGCACCTGGAGCTCGCCGCCCGACTCCTCGTCGAGGCGGAAGTCGACCAGGGGCAGGGTGCGCCCCTGCGAGGCCCGCAGGGCGAAGGCCTCGTCCTCGGAGAGCTCGACGTCACCCGGCAGGCGCGAGGTGGCCGCCAGCGGGCTGGTCTCGGTCATCCCCCACCCCTGGACGATCGGCACGCCGAAGCGCTCGTCGAAGGCCCGCATCAGCGCCTCGGGCACGGCCGAGCCCCCGCACTTGATCTCCACCAGGCTGGAGAGGTCCGGCGGCGGGTCGATCTGGAGCATGCCCTGCCAGATCGTCGGTACGCCCGCGGTGCGGGTGACCCGCTCCTCCGCGATGAGCTGGGCCAGCTCGGCCGGCGCCATCAGCGGACCGGGGAAGACCTGGCGCGCACCGGCCAGCGCGGCGGCGTAGGGGATGCCCCAGGCGTTGGCGTGGAACATCGGAACGACCGGCATCACCGAGTCGCGCTCGCGGATGCCGATGGCGTCGGGACTCAGGACGTTGAGGGAGTGCAGCAGCGTCGAGCGGTGCGAGTAGACGACGCCCTTGGGCCTCCCCGTCGTGCCGCTCGTGTAGCACATGGCGGCGGCCGCGTTCTCGTCGAGGTCGGGGAAGGCGAAGTCCGGGTCGCCGCCGGCCACGAGCTCCTCGTAGTCCAGCACGCCGTCGCGCTCCCCCGGACCGTCGGGCAGGAGGACCTCGTGCTCGACCCCCTCGAGCCGCGGCAGCGTCTGGGCGAGCGAGGCGTCGCAGAAGACCACGCGGTCCTCGGCGTGCGCCGCGATGTAGGTGAGATCGTCGGGGTGCAGGCGGATGTTCAGGGTGTGCAGGACGGCACCCATGCTGGGCACCGCGAGGTAGAGCTCGAGGTGGCGGGCCGAGTTCCAGCCGAAGGTGGCGACGCGGTCGCCGGGCCGGATGCCCAGCTGGCTCAGCGCGCTGGCCAGGCGGCGGGCCCGCTCGACCACCTGGGCGTAGGTGGTGCGCTCGAGACCCTGCGCCGTGCGCGACACGATCTCGCGCCCCCCGAAGACCGTCGCGGCCCGCTCCGCGATGTGGCGCACGAGCAGGGGGTAATCCATCATCAGCCCTTCCACAGGCCGAGCGTAGTGGTTTCGCGGCCGACAGCGAGCAGGCAACCGAGGCCTCGGGTCGCGGGTCTAGGCTTGGCGGGGATGGCGGAGCGAGCGAACAAGCTCCCCCGGTGGATGCGGGAGCCGCGGTGGCTGCGGAACCTGGAGGCGCCGGACTGCCCGCCGGGGTGGAGGACCGGGCCCCCGGACTTCGTCGGAGTCGGGGCGCAGCGGGCGGGAACCTCCTGGTGGCACGCCTCGCTCGCCGCCCACCCAGACGTCGTACGCGTCGAGGGCCAGCCCAAGGAGCTGCACTACTTCGACCGCTTCTGGCCCGGCGAGGCGCCCACGGATCGCGTCGAGCGCTACCACGCGTTCTTCCCGCGCCCGGCGGGCGCCATCACCGGGGAGTGGACGCCGCGCTACATGTACGACTTCTGGTCGCTCGAGCTGCTCAGGGAGGCGGCGCCCGAGGCCCGCATCCTCGTGCTCCTGCGCGACCCGGTCGAGCGCTATCGCTCGGGCCTCGGCCGCCACCTGCGGCGCTCGGGCCGTGACCCCGAGTCGAACAGCCTTCCCATGAACCTCAGCATGGTCGCCGACGCGCTCTCGCGCGGGCTCTACCACGCTCAGCTGCGCGTGCTGTTCGAACACTTCGCGCCCGAGCAGGTGCTGGTCCTCCAGTTCGAGCGCTGCGTCCAGGACCCCGAGCCCGAGCTGGCCGCCACCTGCCGCTTCCTCGGCCTCGAGCCGGTCCCCGGGCTCGCCGAGGCTGGCCGTCGGGCGCGCCCCGCCAAGCCAAATCCCGAGCTGTCGCCGGGCACGCGGGCGGGGCTCGTGGCGCGCCTGAGCGCCGACGTCGCCGCCGTGGCCGAGCTGTGCCCCCAGGTCGACCTCTCGCTGTGGCCCAACTTCCGCCACCTGGCTCCGGCGCCGTCGCGTGACTTCGTCGCCACGGCGCGCGATCATCGAGGAGGTCCGGACTCGGGCTGAGGGCTGCAGCCGCCCGCCCCATCGGCGGCTGAGAGGCTGTCATCCTTGGGGTCGGGGCCGAGCCCCGCCGACTTCGCCATGGAGCCATCGCAGACACTCGAAGCCCTCAGAGAGGAGTCCCTGGACGAGGACGCCGCGGTCGCCGAGCCCGAGGTGAGCGTCCGACCGGCGAGCGCGACGCTCGTGCCGGCCACGCAAGGCATCGGGGAGAGCCTCCGCGACGCCTGGAGGGGACGCCAGCTGCTGCGGCCGCTGGGCATGCGCTTCCTGCTCAAGCGCGTGCAGGGCACCAAGCTCGGCTACTTCTGGCTGCTCTTCCGCCCGTTCATGGACTCGTTGGGCAAGGCCCTGCTCTTCGGCGGGGTGCTCAAGGTCAAGAGCGGAGGCGGCACCCCGTACTACCTGTTCCTGCTCTGTGGCCTGCTGACGTGGCGGGGGTTCGACCGCGGGCTGCTCTACTCGGCGCGGTCGTTCTCCCTCTATCGCAAGATGATGAAGACGTTCCGGTTCCCGCTGATCCTCGTGCCGCTGTCCGGGCTCACCTATCCCGCCTTCGAGGTGGCGATCTACTGGCTGGTCTTCCTGGGCGCGATCGTCTTCTACTGGGTGACGACCGGCCACATGTGGCTCGAGGGCTTCCCCCAGCTGCTGCTGGTCATCCCCGGCCTCGCCCTGCTGGGCCTGGTGACCATGGGGTTCGTCCTGTGGGTATCGGTGCTCAACGCCAAGGCGCGCGACGTGCGCCAGGTCATGCGCTTCGTCATGCAGCCGTGGCTGTTCATCACCCCGGTGCTCTACTCGGCCGGCAAGGTCCCGGCCAGCCTGCACTGGCTGGTCGTCGTCAATCCCCTCACCGCGCCGGTCGAGCTCGTGAAGTCGGGCCTTATCGGGGCCGGCAAGGTCGATCCGGCGGCCATCCTCTCGAGCGTCGTCATCGGCGGCGTGCTGTTCGTGTCGGGCCTGTGGCACTTCAACCGCGAGGCCGCGAAGGCGATCGACGCCCAGTACGGCATGGACGACGACGAAGACGACGACATGTAGAGCCGAATGGCTGACTCGAACGTCACAGAGCCAGACCAGAAGCGAGCCCGCGTCTCGTGGCCCGACTTCCTCGACGGGCGGGTCCACCGCCTCAAGCGCGGCGTCCACTACAGCGGGCCGATCGACATGATCAACCGCGAGGCCAAGCTGGCGGCCGAGCGCCTGGGCAAGCACGCCGCGACCTTCAAGGACCAGATGGGCAAGAACGAGGCGCTGTGGGTGCAGTTCCTCGACGGCAAGATCGACCCGGGCGAGCCCTGCCTGCGCTGTGGCCACACGACCCTGGAGAAGACCCAGGAGTACTTCGCGCGCTGCGCCAACCCCGAGTGCCGCGCCCTGCACGCGCTGGGGGAGGCCCCGCCGGCCGCCGAGGTCGAGGGAGAAGGCGACGAGGTCGTTTACAGCCGGCCGGCATTCGTCAGCCTGCGGCTGCTCACTGGGGACGGCGAGGAGGTCGAGGAGGCGAGCATCCACGAGGAGACGACGATGGAGCTCGCCTGCCGCTTCCCCACCCCGGCGGCGCGGGCCGACGCGCAGCTGACGGTGTTCCGCGACGGCCTGCGCATGCTGCGCGCCGACTACCCGCAGAAGATCATCGTGCCCAAGCCCGGGATCGTGACCTTCTCGCTGCTCCTGACCGCCAACCTCCTGCCCTGCGGCGAGTACGCCGCGCTGGCATCGATGAAGGCCAGGCTGCGGGCCGACGACGAGCGGGCGATCAAGCTCAACATGCCGTCGGGCAACGCGCTGACCTTCCGCATCGTGGATCCCCACGGCCCCGACCTCGACGAGCTCGGGCCCCATCGCGGCGGGTTGCACTGGACGGTCACGCCCCCGCTCCAGACCGCGACCGACTGGTAAGCCTGGCGCGCGGCGCCGGTGGCGACGGTGGCGCGCGTCGCGTGGCGGCGTGCCGCCGGTCAGGCCGACTGCGCGGCGAGCGCGCCGCGGATGGCCTTGGGCAGCATGAAGCGCACGTCCTCCTGGACGACCTCGAACTCGGAGACGTCGTCGGTGCCCCGCCCGCGGAAGAACGCCACCAGCCGCTGCACGAGCTCCTCGGGCGCGCTGGCCCCCGACGAGATCCCGACGACCCGCTTGCCCTCCAGCCACTCCTCGCGGACCTGGGCCTCGTGGTCGATCAGGTGGGCCTCGGCGCCGTAGTCGCGCGCCACCTCCACCAGGCGCTTGGAGTTCGACGAGTTCTGCGATCCGATGACCAGCACGAGGTCGCACTCCGCGGCCATCTGCTTGACCGCGGCCTGGCGGTTGGTGGTCGCGTAGCAGATGTCGTCGGTGCGGGGGCCGACGATGTCGGGGAACCTCTCCCGCAGCCGGTTGATGATCGCCCGCGTCTCGTCGACCGACAGCGTGGTCTGGGAGATGTAGGCCACGCGCTTGGGATCCGGGACCTCGAGCGCGTCGACGTCGGCCACGGGCTCGATGCGCCCGCTCGACTCGGGCGCCTCGCCCATCGTCCCCTCGACCTCCTCGTGGCCGGCGTGGCCGACGAGGACGATCGTGTAGCCCTCGGCGGCGAACTTCTTGGCCTCGACGTGGACCTTGGTCACCAGCGGGCAGGTGGCGTCGATTGCCTGGAGCTGGCGCTCGGCGGCGTTGGCGTGCACTGACGGCGCCCCCCCGTGCGCGGAGAAGACGACGGTCGACCCCTCGGGCACCTCGGTCTCCTGGTCGACGAAGATCGCGCCGCGCTCGCGCAGGGTGGCCACGACGTGCTTGTTGTGGACGATCTCCTTGCGCACGTAGACCGGCGCGCCGTAGAGGTCCAGCGCGTGCTCGACGGTCTGGACGGCCCGGTCGACGCCAGCGCAGTAGCCGCGCGGGGCGGCCAGCAGGAGCTTGTCGGGAGCGTGCGCCACGGCCTTCGATTGTAGGGCGGTGGGCTCAGGGCCCGGCGGCGCCCGGGGCGCGCCACACGAACATCCCCCCGCGGGCGTCGCCGTCTAGCCCGAGCTCCTCCACCGCCTCGGCCACCCCGGGGAAGTCCGGATGGCCGTAGTCGTGGAAGGCGACCACCGCGCCGGGGAGGAGCTTCGATCGCCACGCCCGGAACTCGGCCAGCGTGCCCGCGCGGTCGTGGGTCGAGTCGATGAACAGCAGGTCGACCGGCTCGCACGACGCCGCGGCCGCGTCGCCGGCGCAGTGGACGAAGCTCACCCGCTCGCGCACCGGCGCGTCGACCAGCGCGAGGTAGCGCTGCCGTTCGTGGGCCACGGGGTCGTAGGAGCAGACCTCCCGCCGCGGGTCGGCGAGCGCGAGGGCGATCGCCGTCCACCCGCTGGCGCTGCCCAGCTCGGCCGCCCGCCGGCGGCCGTCGGCCAGGGCCAGCAGCGTCGCCATGTCCTCCGCGCCGGTCGCCGCCTCCAGCGCCCAGCGGTCGCCGGTGCGCTGGGCGACCCGCTGGGCGCGCCAGCGAAAGCGCGCCACCGGCCAGGGCAGCCCGCGCAGCTGCGCGAGCGTGCGCACGCCGTCGAGCGCGGCCCTTCCCCTCAAAGCCGGCGGACCAGCTCCAGGACCGACTCGCCGGCGAGGTCCAGCGAGGCGGCCGACAGCTTGTCGAGGCTGTCGGCCGGAGTGTGGAACCAGGCGTAGTCGAAGTCGATGAGGTCGATGGCGGGGATGCCGGCGGCGGTGAACGGAGTGTGGTCGTCGTAGATCCGCGGGCGCGTGCGCGGCGGAAAGGCCGGCGACGCGCCCACGGCGGCGGCGGCCGAGCGCAGCCGCGCCCACAGCGCGGCGTTCGAGCCGGCCTCGCGGGGCAGGGACAGCCCGCGCTGACCGACGAAGTCGAGCAGGACCATCTTGCCAACCTCCCGCCGGTGCGCGCGCACGTAGGCCCGGCTCCCGCGCAGCCCGGCGGCCAGGAAACCGGCGGGGGTCTCGGGCGTGCCGCGCGGGCTCTCCTCGCCGTCGAAGGCCACGAAGCGCACCTGGGGACCGCCGGGACGCCGGTAGCGAGGAAGCTGGCGGGCCAGCTCGACCAGGGTCGCCGTGCCCGCCGCGCCGTCGTCGGCCCCCACGAACCCGGGGAGGTCCTTGGTGTCGTAGTGAGCGGCGACCACGACCGCGGGAAGGCGCCCCGGCAGCGTACCCACGACGTTGCGCAGGCCGCCCGGCACCGCCTCGAAGCGCCCGCCCGGAAGCAGGCGGCGCAGGTGCTCGGCCAGCCGCCGCGAGGCGGGCGAGCCCGCGGGACGCGGGCCGAGCGAGACCTCGTAGCGCGCCTCGGCGTACGCGCGGCCGGCGAGGAAGCGGTTGACCGGCGCCGCGGCGGCCGCCGAGCGGCTGGACGACGCGCCGGGTCCACTCCCGGCGCCCGAGCCCGCCCGCGCCCGCGCCCCCGCCCCCGCCGGGGCGTCGCCGCCGAACGGAAGCTGCCCCCGCACGACGAAGGCGATCAGCGCGGCCCCGAGGGCCAGCTGCACGACCAGCATCACGACCAGCAGGCGAACTGGGGCGGCGCGCCCGGCGTCGCGTCCCGGCCCGGGCCAGCCGGACGAGCCCGCGGGGTCAGTCGTTGGAGGTCACCACCTCGAGCAGGTCGGCGAACTTCTCGCGGGCGGCCGCCCGGCGGGTGGGGACGTGCTCGGAGGGCACCCCGTCGGCCGGCGCCTCGTAGCCGCGCAGGATCTGGCGCGCCACCGACTGACGGTGCACCTCGTCGGGCCCGTCGTAGAAGCGCGCGGCGCGCGAGAAGCGGTACATGGCCTCCAGCGGCAGGTCGGTCGAGTAGCCCAGCGAGCCGTGGACCTGGAGCGCCCGGTCGACCACGTCGTGCAGGGCCTGGGCGCCGAAGAACTTGATCAGCGCGATCTCCTGGCGCGCCGCCGAGGCGCCTTCGGTGTCCATCTTCCACGCCGCGTGCAGGGTCATGAGCCGGGCGGCCTGCATCTGCGCCGCGGAGTCGGCGACCCAGTTCTGCACGGTCTGCTTCTCGGCGAGCAGCGACCCGTGCGCCTCACGCGAGACCGCGCGCTCGCACAGCATGTCGAACGCCCGGCGCGAGACCCCCAGCCAGCGCATGCAGTGGTGGATGCGCCCCGGGCCCAGGCGCTGCTGGGCGATGAGGAAGCCCGCGCCCTCGGGACCGAGCAGGTTCTCGGCCGGGACGCGCACGTCGCGGTAGAAGATCTCGGCGTGGCCGCCGTAGCGACCGTAGCCGCCCTCGGGGTGCTCCATCGTGGCCACGTCGCGCACGATGTCCACGCCCGGCGTGTCGACCGGCACGATGATCATCGACGCCCGCTGGTAGCGGCGCGCCTCGGGATCGGTCACCGCCATGACGATGAGGAAGTCGGCGATCGAGGCGTTGGACGAGAACCACTTGTGGCCGTTGATGACCCACTCGTCGCCCTCCTTGACGGCGCGGGTCTGGAGCAGCGTGGGGTCAGAGCCGGCGGTCTCGGGCTCGGTCATCGAGAAGGCGGACTTGAAGTCGCCGGCCAGCAGCGGGTGCAGCCAGCGCTCCTTCTGCTCCGGCGTCCCGGCCAGCGCCAGGATCTCCGAGTTGCCCGAGTCCGGCGCCTGGTTGCCGAAGGCCAGCGGCGCATAGGGCGACGTGCCGAGGATCTCGTGCATGAGGCCCAGCTTTACCTGGCCGAAGCCCTGGCCGCCGAGGTCGGGGTCGAGGTGGGCCGCCCACAACCCGCGCTCCTTGACCCTCTCCTGGAGCGGCGCGAACGCGCGGTCGATCTGGCCCTGGTCGAGGTCGAGGGTCTCCAGCGGCCAGATCTCCTCGCGCACGAAGTCGCGCATCCAGTCCAGCTGCTCCTGGAACTCGGGCTCGGTCGAGAAATCCCACGCCATAGATCTGCTCTCCTCGTCGCTGTCCGCTGGGTGATCGGCTTCGGGGCCGCGCACAAGGGGGGTCGTGAATCGCTCGTCTGCTAGCCCCGGCCGTCGTCGGCGAAGTCGTCGTAGCCCGGGTGGGCCACCGCGAGCTTCGCACGGACCGAGTCTCGCATGACGGCGAGGGCTTCGTCCCAGCGGTCGTCGAGGGCGCCGGCGCGGATGGTGCGGGCAACGTCTCGCTGGGCCTCCCTGATGGCGGCCACCTCGCAGGCCGGCGCCTCGTCGCCGCGGCGCTCCCCCGTCCCTCCGTTCTGCTGCACGCCTGACGGCAGGAGGCTTCCGAGGCGCTCGAGGCGCTCCGCCTCCGCCGCTCGCGCCGTGGCGGGTTGGGCCGTCTCCCGCGCGAGGATCGCGCACGCGTTGGCGGCGACCAGGACCTGGAAGCGCAGCTCAGCCGGGACCGCCGGGCGCACCTGCTCGAACAGGAACTGCGCCACCGCGACGGCGAGCTCGTGCGCGTCGGGGCGATCCTGCATCAACCCACCATGGCCAGGAGGTCCCACTCGGGCTCGCACGTGCGCCGGCCGATGGCCGCGCGCTCCAGCGAGTGCAGCGCGCCCGAGAGGTGGGCGTCGGCCTGGACCAGGCAGATCACTCCCCAGCGCACGTTGCCCAGCACCTCCCAGAAGAAGAGCTCGTCGCGGGTGACCTCGCGGCCGCCCGCCGCCGCGTAGGCGCTGAGCATCTCGTCGCGCGAGCCGACGCCGGCGACCGGGCGCTCGTCCTGGCCGAAGCGCCATGAGCGGATGCACAGCCAGCCGAGGTCCTCGACCGGGTCGCCGACGTGGCACAGCTCCCAGTCGACCACCGCCTCGAGCCCTCGCTCGCCCACCAGGAGGTTGCCGAGGCGAAAGTCGCCGTGCACGAGATGCGGCTCGTCGGCGGGCAGCAGGTTGCGCCGCAGCCAGCGCAGGCCCAGCTCCAGAGCGGGATGGGGCTCCCCGATGCGGTCGAGCTCGCCCTCCAGGTAGTCGATCACCGCCTGCGCCGGCGGCCCTTCGGGGACGTCGAGAGACGGGACCTCGTCCAGCGCGACGGCGTGCAGGCTGGCCGCCGCGTGGGCCAGCTCGGCGGTGAGGCCGGCGCGGGCGTGCGCGTAGCGCTCGTCGCGCAGGAGGCGCCGGGGAATGGCCTCGCCGCTGCGGCGGGCCATGACGAGCCCGCTGCCGTCCTCGTGCAGCCAGAAGGGCTCGGGCACAGGCACGCCGTGGCGGTGCGCGGCGCCCAGCGCCTCGAGCTCGCGCCGCCGTCCGGCCGGGTCCTCGACGCCCTCGGGATCGCGGCGCAGCACCAGCTCGTGAGGCGCGCCGTCGACCACCGCGTCGAACCGCCACAGCTCTCGTGATGCTCCCCCCAGCAGCGGCTCGAGCCCCTCGATCTCGGCCGCTGCCCCGAAGTGCCGCGCGGCGCCCGCGGCCAGGGCCTGGCTGAGGAGCTCGCGGTCGGGCGCCACGACCAGAGCGTATTCGCGCCGGGTCACCAGCTCGCACAGATAACCGGTCGGGCGAAAGGAGATCGGGGTAGGTCCGACCTGCGGCTACCGCGGCACGATGCGGCGGGGGCGCGTAGGGTTTCCATCCGGGAGGAGCTGGGCGACATGGCGACACAGGCATCTTCGACCGCACAGGCGACCATTCCCGAAGTGCAGGGAATGACCCGCAGCGCGCTCATCCTGCGCGGCGCCCTGGCCACCACCGCGGCCTTCGGCGCTACGGCGACCACGGGCTTCGTCAGCCGGGCGCTGGCGCAGTCGTCAGGCGACGACTCCATCCTGCGCCTGGCCCTGACCCTCGAGTACCTCGAGGCCACCTTCTACGAGCGGGCAATCAAGAGCGTGCCGCTGAGCCGCGAGAACCGTCAGCTCGCCGAGCTCGTCGGCGGCCACGAGCGCCAGCACGTGGCCAAGCTGAGGGACGTCCTCGACCGGCTGGGCTCCTCCAGCTCGACCGAGCGGGGCCTGCGCTTCAGCTTTCCCATGCGCACCGAGCAGGACTTCCTGAGCATCGCGGTGCGCCTCGAGGACACAGGGGTCAGCGCCTACAGCGGCGCGGCCCCGTTCGTGCGCTCGCCCGAGGTCCTGGCCCTGGCCGGCTCGATCGTCCAAATCGAGGGGCGCCACGCCTCCGCCCTGCGCTCGGCCGCCGGGCAGTTGTTCGCGCCCAACGCGTTCGACAAGTCGATCCCGCTCGACCAGGCGGTGTCGGACGCAGTGCCCTACATCCGGCGGCTGTAGCGCGCGCGGCCCTAGGCCGTGACGATGTAGGGCGACGCCTTGGCCAGCACGGTGGGCATGCTGAGCGGAGTCTGGAAGGCGCCGTCCGGAGTCGGGGTCTTCCCGGTCAGCTCGTTGAGCTTGGCGGCGTGCCTGGCCTCCACGGTGGCGATCGAGATCGCCTCGGAGAGCAGCTCCTTGCTGCGGATGTTCGGCGCCTGCGCCGGGTAGGCGGCGGCGCCGAGGTTCTCGAAGGTAGAGGCGAGCTTGAGGATCTGGTCCTGGCTCTGAAGGGGAAAGCGCGTCTGGGGCTTCTTGACCGGCTTGCCCAGGTCCTTGGCCACCGACTTCAGGCGCTGGACGTGCTCGCGCTCGTGCTCGCCGATGACCCGGATGGCCTCGAGCGGCGCGCCGCTGACCAGCCCGCTGGCCTGCACCTTCTCGTAGAAGTCCGCCTCCAGGTACTCCAGCGTCAGCGCGTAGTTGACGATCTCCATGTCAGTCGGGCGTGGTGCCGGCCGCTGGCGCTGGGCCACGGTCGAGCCGGTGCCCTGCTGCTGGCCGCCGCCGCCGCACGCCGTCAGGAAGAGGCTGAACGCGCTGGCCGCGCCGGCGCCCCCCATCATCGATAGGAAGCGCTTGCGCGAGGCGGGATCGGCGTGGAGCTCGGCCAGCGCCGAGCGCGGCTCCCCCTGGGATTCCTCCTGCGCGGGGAGCGGGCTGTGCGCCTGGGCCATGTCGGATCTCCGGTGTGAGGGTTGCACTGGGCGGGGCCCACCGACCGCGGGCGCGGTGGAGGTGAGCCGGTTGGGTGCTGGGATACCCATTGCTACGACTTGATGAACGGCTTGACCGCCCCCAGGACCGTGGCGCGATCGAGCGCCTTGTCAAAGGCCAGCGGGGCGGGCGGCGCGCCGTTGAGCAGCCGGATGGCCGCGGCATGGCGACCCTCGACCTGGACGATCCCTCCGGCCGCGGCCAGCACCTCCTTGGACCTGATCTTCGGGGCGGCCCCGTTATAGGCGCCGACGCCGGTGTCCTCCAGCGTCTGGGCCAGCTTCAGGAACGCGCGCTGGCCGCCGCCGGGGAACGAGAAGGTGGGCTTGCGGACCGGCGTGCCGCCGAGCTTGCCGATCGTCGCGCGCAGCGCGTCGGCGTGCTGGGCCTCCTCGTCGCCGAAGCGCTTGGCCAGGCTGGCCGCCTCGCCGCTGAGGCCGCTGGCGCGCTGGTAGAAGTCGGCCTCGAGGTACTCGAGGGTGAGGGCGAAGTTGAGGATGTCGACGTCGGCCCCTCCGTCCCGCGCCAGCGCCTCGCCGACGAAGGGCGCGACCGTGCCCACGCCGTAGACGGCGCTGGCCGCGAGCACGCCGCGCACGATGAAGGCGCCGCGGGTGACGCCGTGGACCTCTACGGAGGCGAGCTCGGGGGCGGCCAGCTCAGGCTCTGACATGGCTCAGTCTCCTCTGGGCACGGTGGTCCCGGCGATGAACGGCTTGACCTTGGGCAGCACGTCGGCCATCGACGCCGGCTTGGCGAACGCCCCCTCGGGCGTCACCGGCTTGTGGACCATGGTGTTGAGCGCCGCGGCGTGGCGGGCCTCGACGGTGTGGATCGAGAGCGCCGCGGCCAGGACCTCGGGGCTCTTGATCTTCGGCGCCTGCCCCAGGTAGGCGGCGGCGCCGAGGTTCTCGAACACCGAGGCTAGGTTGAGCACGGTACGGGCATCGGTGAGCGGGAACCTGGTGTTGGGCTTGGCCGCGGGGGCGCCGCCCAGCTTCTTGATCGTTGCGGTGACCGTCTGCACGTGGTCGTGCTCGTGCTGGTTGATGGTCTTGAGGAGGTCGAGGGCCTTGCCCTTGAACAGGCCGCTGCCCAAGACCTTGGAGTAGAAGTCGGCCTCGACGTGCTCGAGCGTCAGGGCGTACTGGAGGATCTTGAGGTCGCTGCGCGCGCTCGGCGAGCTCGTCGTGGCCTGTGTCGTCCCTGCCTGGGTGCTCCTGGTCCCGCCGCACGCAGCGAGCAGGGTGCCCAGGGCGCCGGCCGCTCCCGCGCCGCCCATGACCTTGAGGAACCGTTGGCGCGACGCGGTGTCGTGAGCCAGCTCGTCCAGCGCCGACGCCTGCCGCTCCCGCGCGGACGTCCCCCGGTTGTCTTGCATTCCGACTCTCCCCTGTCTCGCTCGCCCTGCGACCGGCGTGGGCGTCCCTGCGCCGGGGCACCCAAGGACCTATGCGGAGGGTCCCCTGCGGCGGATCATGTCAGGGGCGCTGGCAGTGCGCTCCGGTCCCGACGCGGCGGTCGCGGTATAGGGTTGGCCCAGGGAGCCGGGGCGCGGACCGAGGAGGCGAAGATGGCTCAGCATCACCTCGATCGACTCACCGCGGTGGATGCCTCGTTCCTGCACAACGAGGGCGACTCCTCGCACATGCACGTCGGGGCCATCACGGTCTTCGAGGGACCGCCGCCGGCCATCGGGGACTTCCTCGACCACATCCGCAGCCGCCTGCACCTGGTGCCCCGGTACCGCCAGAAGCTGACGGAGCCGCCGTTCCAGACCGGCCGGCCGCTGTGGGTGGACGACCCGAGCTTCAACCTGGAGTACCACGTCCGCCACACCGCGCTGCCCGAGCCCGGCGACGAGGACGGGCTGCTCGCGCTCGCCGGGCGGATCTTCTCCCAGCGCCTCGATCGCTCCAAGCCGCTATGGGAGATGTGGTTCGTCGAGGGCCTCGAAGGGGGCCGCTTCGCGCTGGTGACCAAGACCCACCACGCGCTGATCGACGGGATCTCGGGCGTGGACCTGCTCACCGTCCTCTTCGACCTCTCCCCCGTGCCCCACGCCGTACCGGCGGGCGAGGAGTGGCAGCCGCGCCCCGAGCCCTCCGGGACCCGCCTGCTGGCCGCCGGCGCTCGCGGCCTCGTCGGCCAGGCGGCAGGAGTGGCCGAGCGAGCGCTGCGCGCGGTCGGTCGGCCCGATGCGGCGGTGGAGAGGATCCGCGAGGCGGTCGAGGGCGTGAGCGAGATCGCCTGGGCGGGGCTCAACCCGGCGCCCGCAACTCCGCTCAACGTCGAGATCGGGCCTCACCGGCGGATCGCCGTGGTGCGCAACGAGCTCGCGGACTACAAGCGGATCAAGGACGCGCTGGGCGGCACGGTCAACGACGTCGTGCTGGCGGTGATGGCCGGCGCGCTGCGGCGGTGGCTGCACTCACGCGGCGTGCGCACCGAGGGCCTGGAGCTGCGCGGCCTGGTCCCGGTGTCGATCCGGGCGGAGAGCGAGCGCCAGCAGCTGGGCAACCGCATCGCCGCCATGCGCGGCCCGCTGCCGGTCTACATCGCTGACCCGGTCGCTCGGCTGGGCTTCGTCAAGCGGGCCATGGACGGCCTCAAGGAGTCGAAGCAGGCGATCGGGGCGGAGGTCCTGGCCAGCGTGCAGAACTTCGCGCCGCCGACCGTCCTGGCCCAGGCCTCAAGGCTCAACTTCTCGACGCGGCTGTTCAACCTGATCGTCACCAACGTGCCCGGCCCGCAGTTCCCGCTCTACGCCGAGGGACGCGAGCTTCAGGACCTCTTCCCCGTCGCGTTCCTGCCGCAGGACCACGCGCTGGCCGTGGCCATCATGTCGTACAACGGACGTCTCAACTTCGGCCTGCTGGCCGACTACGACGCGCTGCCCGACGTGGACGTCATCGCCACCGGGATCGTCGAGGCTCGCGACGAGCTGCTGGCGGCAATCGAGAAGCGGCGCGGGGAATCGGCGCGGAAGCGAGGGGCGCCGGGCGGGGCGCGGCGGGGCGCTCGGGCCTGACGCCTCAGAAGCCGAGCGCGAACTTGGCGTCCTCGCTCATGCGGTCGGGCGTCCAGGGCGGGCTGAAGACCATGCGCGGCTCGACCTCCTCGACGCCGTCGAGCTCGCCCACGAACTCCTTCATCTGCTCGCCGACCTGCGGACCGATGGGGCATCCGGGGCTGGTCAGCGTGAAGGTGATCGAGACCGTCGAGTCCTCGACCTCGACGTCGTAGACGAGCCCAAGCTCGACGAAGTCGAGCCCGAGCTCGGGGTCGATGACGTTGGTCAGGGCCTCGGTCACCTCGTCGACGGTCGGCATGCTTCCAGTGTAGAGCCGCCGAGAGGAGTAGCGTGCGGCGCATCGTCCGCTTCGACGAACAGCCCCCGAGGCTCTGCTGCTCGGGTGAGGAGGACATGGCCACCCAGGGCGCTCGCCGCGGCGCCCTGGCTCGAGCCCTCAAGGTCCGCGACGACCTGGTGGTCGATCTGTCGGAGCTGGTTTTCGCCGACCCCTCGCTCATGCTCGACCTGGCCATGGTGGCGCTCCGTTTGCGCCAGAGGGGCGTCCGCCTTCTCCTGCGTGGCGCGCAGCCGCAGATCCATCGGCTGATCGAGATCGTGGGGCTGCATCGTCAGCCCGGCGTGGCCTTCGCCTGAGCGACTCGCAGCCCTCGCGGGCAAGAGAGGCTCGAGGCCGCGGCGGCCCCCTGACGTAGCCTTAGCGGCGATGCTCCCCCTGCTCGTCGTGGTCTTCGTCGTCGTGCCGATCGCGGAGCTGTACGTGATCGTGAAGGTGGGCGAGGCGATCGGCCTCCTGCCCACGATCGCCATCCTCGTAGCCGACTCGATCATCGGCTCCGTCCTGCTGCGCGCCCAGGGGGGCGGCGCCTGGCGGCGCTTCAACGAGGCCCTGGCCGCCCGGCGACCGCCCGCGCGCGAGGTGCTGGATGGCGCGCTGGTCATCTTCGGCGGCGCGTTCCTTATCACCCCCGGGTTCCTGACCGACGTGATCGGCGTGGTGCTTCTGCTGCCGCCCACGCGCGCCCTCGTCCGCCGCGTCCTGGTCGCCCACTTCTCGCGGCGCTTCGTGGCCGGCATGGTGGGCCGGGTCGGACCGCGCTCGGCGCCCCCGCCCCCGCGTCAGCCCGGCGGCCGGGCGGCACCGCCGAGGCGCGGGAGCGCCGGCGAGCCCTACGACGTCGAGGGAACGGCGGTCGAGGTCGACCGGCCGGGCCTCGAGCGGTGATAGGCCCCGAGGAGGAGGGTCCTCGGCCGCCGCAGGGCGGCCACTTCAGCGACGCGGTGTCGTTCTCGTTCGCCGACCCGAGCGCACGGCTGTACGGGCTGGTGCGGCTCGGACTGGGCGGCGCGGGCGACCAGGCCAGCGCCCTGGCCCTGCTCTTCGCCGGCGCCGAGCCGGTGGCCGCGCGCGTGCAGGGCGGCGAGCCCGTGGTGGGCACGCCGTGGGACGACGTGTCGGTCGCCGGCGTGCGCGCCCGCACGGTGGATCCGCTGCACGCCTGGACGGTGGAGCTCGCCGCGCAGGACGCGGCCTTCTCCCTGGACTTCCACGCCGTCTCGGGGCCGCTCGACCTCGGCCCCGCCCGCGTCGGGCGTGCCAGCGGCGTCCAGGGCTACGAGCAGGTGTGCCGTGTGGAGGGGGAGGTCAGCGTCCACGGCTCCGCGCGAACACTGACCTGCCTGGGCCAGCGCGGGCACGGCTGGGGACCGTCGCCCTGGTCGCGCATCGAGCTGGCGCGCACGGTGTCGGCCTGGCTGGACGGGCGACGGGGAGTCGCGCTAGCCGCGGTGCGACCGGCCGGCGGAGGCGACCACGGGGAGGAGGCCGTCACCGCCTTCTTGGTCGACGGCGAGGACGGAGAGGGCGATGCCGTGGAGGTCGCCGAGCCGCGGCTCTCGACGACCTACGACGTCGAGGGCCGCCAGCGACGCGCCGGCCTCGAGCTGTGGATGCACGAGGACGACGAGCTTCCGCGTCGCCTGGCCGGCGAGGTCGCGTGCGGCACGTCGCTGGAGCTCGGGCGCCTCAGGCTCGACTGCTCGTTCTTCCACTGGCGGATGGAGGGACGCACGGGAGCCGGCCGCTACGACGTGCTGCGTCCGGCGTGAGCCCGCCCGCCGGCCCGATCCGCGGCGTCATCTGCGACTTCGGCGGAGTGCTCACCCGGCCGCTCGTCGAAGCCTTCGCCGCGGTGCAGGAGACGTCGGGCGTACCAACCGCGGCGCTGGGAGCGGCTATGGCCCGGCTGACCGAGCGCGACGGCGTCAACCCGCTGTTCGAGCTCGAGACCGGCCGCCTCAGCGAGCGCGACTTCCTCGAGCGGGTCGGAGCCGAGCTGGACGACGAGCTCGCCCCGGGCACCGCCCTGCACGGGTTCAGCGAGTCCTACTTCGCCGCGCTGCACCCCAACCCCGAGCTGATCGACTACATGCGCGCGCTGCGCGGGCGGGGCCTGGCGATGGCCATCCTCACCAACAACGTCCGCGAGTGGGAGTCGCTGTGGCGGGCCAAGCTCCCGGTCGACGAGATCTTCCCCCTCGTGGTCGACTCCGCCTGGGTCGGCCTGCGCAAGCCCGACCCCGCCATCTACCACCTCACGCTCGACCGGCTCGGCCTCACGGCCCCCGAGTGCATCTTCGTCGACGACACCGAGATCAACTGCCAAACCGCCCGCGACCTCGGCATGACCGCCGTCTGGTTCCACACCAACGACCAGGCCATCCCCGAGATCGAGGCCGCCCTCGAGCGCGCCGGCACCAAGTTGGAGTAGGCGAACCGGAGCGACGGCCAGGCGAGCGCGAGCATCGGTGGCCAGAGCGGGAGCGAGAATAGGCGAGCGGCCGGGCGTCCCTACCCAGACGGGGGGCGAGAATAGGCGAGCGGCTGGGCGTGCCTGGCCAGGACGCAGGGAGCGTGGCGTGCGCCAGCACGCGAGCGACCGAGGACGCCGCCAGGCGCGTCCAGACGCCGCCTAGTTCTCGGACCCCAGGCGGTCCCAGCAGTAGAGGTGTAGGCATTCAACCGCCAGCTCCCCCGCCCGGCCCCTGCTCAGCCACGGCAGAACGGTCTCCAGCGCCTGCTCCTCGGCCACGCCGGCCTCGAAGGCCTCCTCCCCGCGGAAGCCGGCGGCGATCTTGAGCGCCTCGCGCCGGTTGTCGCCCAGGCTGGCGAAGACGTTGACCAGGAACTCCTTGTTGGGAACGGGGTGGCCGACCTCCAGCGAGGCGTGCCAGGCGGCGAGCAGGGACAGGTCGTGCTCGTCGAGATCGGCCACGGCCTTGGCGTAGTGGGAGTCGAGCTCGGCCTCGGGGATCTCGTCGACCCACGCGCGGACCAGCTCTCCGAGCAGCTGCCGCCGGGCCTCGCGGCCCACCGACTCCGCGATCACGCGGATCGCGTCCTTCGGTTCGATGAAGCAGAGGGGCATGGCTCCTGCGGGCGGCGGTGGACCTGGCGTGAGGTCACCGTACGAGGTGGCGCGGACGGCAAGGCCAGCGCGTGCGCCGGGACCGCGGGAGTGGGCGGACGCGAGAGGCAACCGCCGCGTTTGCCGCTGGAGCCCGCGTGGTAGGGCGCTGAGCGTGCGCTCGCCCGAACGACCGGCCGCCATCGTCGACGTGGACGGCACGCTGGTCGACTCCGTGTACCACCACGCCCTCTCGTGGCATCGGGCATTCCTGGGCTGCGAGGTCGTGCTGCCGGTGTGGCGCATCCACCGCCACATCGGGATGGGCGGCGACCAGCTCGTGGCCGCCCTGTGCGGGGACGCCTTCGAGGAGGAGAAGGGCGACGACCTGCGCGAGGCCGAGGCCGAGTGCTTCAAGGCGCTGGTCGACGAGGTGCGCGTGCTCGAGGGCGCGCGCGACCTGCTCGAGGAGCTCAAGGAGCGGGGACACCGGCTGGTCCTGGCCTCCTCGGCCAAGGAGTGGGAGCTCGAGCACTACCTCGACCTGCTGGACGCGCGCGAGGTGGCCGACGAGTGGACGTCGTCCGCCGACGTCGACACCACCAAGCCCGATCCCGACCTGGTGAAGACCGCCCGGGAGCTAGTTGGCGGCGGACAGGCAGTGATGATCGGCGACACCACCTGGGACTGCGAGGCCGCCGCGCGAGACGGTCTGCCCACCATCGGAGTGCTCACCGGCGGGTTCTCGGAGGCCGAGCTGCGCGATGCCGGTGCCGACCCGGTGTTCGAGTCGTTGCCCGCCCTGCGCGAGTCCCTGTCGCAGACTCCGCTCGGCGCAGGGTCGTAGCGCCCGGCTCGAAGCGCCGCGCCCTCGCGTCCGGAAAGCCCGTTGCCCGGCCCGGGCGTGATCGACTTGCGCTTGACCTCAACGGCACCCTGATAGGTTCCGCCTCCGGTGCAGCCGTCCACGATCCGCCTCTGAGCTTCAGCCTCGCTGCGAGCAGCTCGAGCACAGTGGCGGTCGACGCACAACCTCACCTCCGAGACGGGAAAGCAGCCGTGACCGCCTCCTCCCGAGGTCCCGAGGCCGACGAGCCGGCGAGCCGGCGCCACCGCAATGGCCAGGCGCCGCGCCCGAGCGCCGACGACGCCGACTCCCGCGAGGCGGCTCGAGGCGAGCGGGCGCGTGAGGCCCGGCGGCTCTTCCTGCGCTACCAGGACGAGGGAGACCGCGCCGCCCGCGACGCGCTGATCGAGCGGTTCATGCCGCTCGCGCGCCAGCTGGCGCGCCGTTACCAGCGGGTCAACGAGCCCCTCGACGACCTCGTCCAAGTGGCCAGCCTCGGCCTGGTCAAGGCGGTCGACCGCTTCGACGTGCGACGCGGCGTCGCCTTCTCGTCCTACGCCGTTCCCACCATCCTGGGCGAGCTCAAGCGCCACTTCCGCGACGTCGGGTGGGCGGTCCACGTCCCGCGCGGGATCCAGGAGCGCGCGATGCAGGTCGACCGCACGGTCAAGGACATGAGCGGGCACCTGGGCCGCTCGCCGTCGGTCCCCGAGGTCGCCGAGCAGGTGGGGGCCTCGGTCGAGGAGGTGCTGGCCGCCATGGAGGCCGGGCAGGCCTACGAGGCGGTCTCGCTCGACGCCCAGCGCTCCAGCGACGACGAGAGCGACACCTTCGCGGAGTCGATCGGCGCCGAGGACGACCGCTTCGAGCTGGTCGAGTACGAGGCGGCGATCGCCCCGACCCTGCGCGCGCTGCCCAAGCGCGACCAGATCGTGCTGCACCTGCGCTTTGTCGAGGACCTCACCCAGTCCCAGATCGCCGAGCGCATCGGGGTCTCCCAGATGCAGGTCTCCCGGCTGATCCGCCGCGCGCTGGCGCGGCTGCGGACGGTGGCCGAGTCCACCAGCTGACCCGATTGCTCCGGACCCGGGACGGGTAGGGCACCAGCGCCGTGGAGGAGGTCATCATCACCCCGTATCGCGACGGCCCGCTGCTCGTCCGTGGGCCGTTTCGTCTGCGCGACCAGGACGGACGCGAGATCGAGCTGCGTCGGGAGACGATCGCCCTCTGCCGCTGCGGCAAGTCGCGTATCCGGCCGTTCTGCGACGGCTCCCACCAGCTGGTGCGCTTCCGCGCGCCCAGCGGGCCGGAGGACCGTCAGCGCCCGGCTGGCCCGGGCGCCTGACCCGCCGCCCCGTCGCTGGATGATCGATTCCGCGACCGCGGGGTCGGGTCGGGGTGTCACTCATCTCAGGCCGGGGCCGGCGCCTCGAGCCCCACGCGCAGCGAGGTCTCACCCGCCTCCCATGCGGCGAGCAGGTGCACGCCGAAGCGGCCCTCAAGCTCGTCGAGGGCTCGTGCTCCCCACAGGACGTCGCCCGCCACCGCCGGGTCCTGCCGGGCCAGCCCGCCCGCCAGGTCGATCGAGGCGATGCTCTCGTGCACCGCGTCGGCCTCGACGTGCTCGTCGTAGAACTCGGTGGCCTCGCCCTCGAACCCCAGTCGCCGCAGGCCGTTTCCGTAGCGGCGGTTGGGCACGGGCGAGGTGATCTCGAACAGCGCCAGGTGGCCGATGATTGCCCCGCGCCAGCGGCGGTGCAGGCCGAGCATCGACATCAGGTTCACCGTGGCCAGCGTGATGCCGGGGATGTGCTCGACGTAGGCGCCGTAACGGGAGTCGAGCCCCAGCGCGTCCATGGTGTCGGCGAAGAGCTGGGCGTGGACGCGCTCGGGGCGGCCGCCGCCGTACTCGTCGGCCTGGATCTCGATCAGAGCGGCCTTCGCCTTGCCGCCGAGGCGGGGGATCGCCCACGAGTGGGGGTCGGCCTCTTTGAGGTTGTAGGCCGAGCGGTGCACCACGAACTCGAGGAACTGGTCGAGCGTCCCCTGGCGCTCGAGGTGCATGGAGAGCGATGGGCCGTCGTCGGCCTCGGCGATCTCGTGCAGGGCGACGTCGATCTCTTCCGGAGGCGGGACGGTGCCCTCGCGGGGCACCGCGTCGAGCAGTCCGCGCTCGAACTGGTCCTCCAGGCGCGAGCGCAGCTCGAGCAGGCCGGGATCCCACTCCCAGCGCTCGTCCACCCCGGGCAGGCCGCGGTAGTGCAGCTCGTAGCCGAGGTAGAGCGAGAGGTGGAGGTCTTCGTCGGCCAGCGGGTCGTCGGTCGCGGCGAGGGACGGCAGGCTGAAGCGGTGGACCTCGCGCGCCAGCTCGCGCAGCAGTCGGTCGCTCACCTCCCCGCGCGCTGTGGGCAACCGCAGCACTTGCCCGTCCTTACCCGGGCTCAGGGCGCGGGAACCCCTCGGCTGCGTTCATGCCCCTCGATGCCGGCCAGGAAGCGGTCGACCAGCCAGCGGGCGAGGCCGCTGAGGCCGTGCCGCGCCGCCACCGCTCGCTGCCGCTCAGGGGCGCCCGGGCCCGACACCCGCCCGCGAGCGGCGTCGAGCTCCGCCGCGCAGCCGAGACGAAGAGCGGCCGGGGTGAGCTCGTCGAGCAGCCCGTGCAGTCGCTCGCGCGCCGGCTGCGAGCGTCCGGTGCGCAGGTCGACCAGGTCGGCGTCGAGCCCCCGTCGCAGCGCGCTCCACCGGTTCTCGGCGATCCGCCAGGTGGGGACGGGATCGGGCAGCTCACCCTCGTCGTGTCGCTGCGCCAGCGAGACGACGAGGCTGTGCACCACCGCCGCCACCTGCCCGGCATCGGCCACAGTCGACTGGGCATCGGGCACGCGGACCTCAAGCGTGCCGAAGGCCGGGTTGAGCCGCAGCTCCCACCACCAGCGCCGAGGCTCGGGCACCGCGCCGGCGACCGCGCCCCAGCTCAGCTCCCGCGCGAAGGCCTCCCAGCTCTCGATCGCCGGCGGGAGGCCCTGGCGCGGCAGCAGCTGGCAGACGAGAGGGCGAACGGAGGCCAGGCCGCTGTCGCGGCCCTCGTAGAAGGGGGCGTTGGCGGCCAGCGCGGCCAGCTCCGGCAGGTGGGATCGCAGCGCGTTGTAGACGGCCAGCGCCCGCTCGGCTCCGCCCACGGCAACGTGGACCTGGAGGGCCCACACGAGCTGACGGCGCAGGAGCCCTCCGTAGCCGGCGGCCAGGGCGTCGTAGCGGCCTCCGCGGTTGAGCGTCGCCTCGGTCGCCGCGAAGGGATGCGCCCCGGCGGCGGCCAGCGCGATCGAGTCGCCCGCGGCCTGCGCCAGGCGACGGCGCGCGGCGCCCAGGGCGTCGATCGCGCCACCCACACGCTCGGCCGGCGGGACGGCGATCTCGAGCTGGGCGGCAGGAAGCTCGAGCTTGAAGCGCGCGTCGCCATCGAGGCGGCTGAGCAGCTCGGGCGCCGCCGGGGTCAGGTCGAGGCTGCTCGGGTCCAGCAGCATGACCTCCTCCTCGAGGCCGATCGTCGGCGGCGAGGGCGCCTCGAAGGCGGCCCGCAGCTCGTCGGCGCTCACGGCCCCGGCCATCGGTTTACCGTCCGTCGGGCCGGGATAGACGGGCCGTGCCGTGAAGGTCACCACGCTTCCGGGCGTCTTCGCCCCGCGCAGCGACTCCTGGCTGCTGGTCCGGACACTGGCCGCCCAGGCGCTGGCCGCCGGCGCGAGCGTCCTCGACGTCTGCACGGGAAGCGGCGCGCTGGCGGTGGCCGCCGCCCTCCAGGGAGCCGGCGACGTCACGGCCGTCGACATCTCGCGCCGCGCCGTCCTGACCACGCGGCTCAACGCCCGCCGCAACCGGGTGTGGGTGCACGCGCTGCGCGGCGACCTGTTCGCCCCGGTGGCCGGCCGTCGCTTCGACGCGATCGTCTCCAATCCGCCCTATGTGCCCTCCCCCGACGACGACCTCCCCCGCCACGGCGCCGCCCGCGCCTGGGAGGGCGGCGCCGACGGCCGGGCCCTCGTCGACCGCATCTGCGCCCAGGCCCCGGATCACCTCCAGCCCGGCGGCGTCCTCCTCCTCGTCCACTCCTCGGTGACAGGCCTCGACCAGACCCACCGCACCCTGACCGCGGCCGGCCTCCAAGCCCACGTCGCCGCCCGCCACCACGGCCCCATCGGCCCGCTCCTCCAACAGCGAGCCGAGATGCTCACCGCCCGCGGCCTGCTCCAAGGAGACCAGGAGGAGCTCGTCGTCGTGCGCGCGGTCAAGCCGGCGTAGCTTCAGGCGAGGCCTTCGGCCTCGTATTCGCGCAGGAATCCCTCGAACAAGCGCCGATGCCCCTCCTCGTCATGCAGGATCGCCGTGACGATGTCGTGGGTCACGGGGTCGGGCTCCTCGGTCACCTCGATGATCCGGTTGTAGTGCTCGATCGCGCCGGTCTCGGCCTCGATCACGCCCTTGATGATGTGGACGATGTCGGTCTGCCGGTCGGGCGGCTGGAGATAGCTCTGCTCGGCCGAGAACTCGAGCGATCCGGGCACGACGCCATAGAGCTCCTTGATGCGCTCGCCGAATTGCTGCGCGTGGCCCAGCTCCTCCTGCACGTCCGCCTTGAGCGACTCGATGATCTCCTGAGCGCGCACGCCGTCGGGATTGATCGAATTGGCCAGGTAGGAGATCACTGTCTCGACCTCCATCCAGTACGCCTTGGTGAGCAGCTCGATGATCTCCTCGCGCTTTTCGACCTGGTCGTCGGCGAGGATTCCCTGGGAGGCGGAGCGAACGGCCATGGTGCGATCTCCTGTTCGGTGGACGGCACCGAAGGCCCTACCCCTCGCGCGCAGGCGTGAAACGGCGGCCGGCGGGCGGCTCGCCGCCGCACGCTTCCCCCTTCTTCCGGCGCCCCGCGGTGCCCCGGCCGTCGCGCGCTTCCCCCCTTTCTCGGCCTCCCTCGTTCCGTCGCCGCGCGCAACCTTTCGCCCTTGGCTCGTAGTCGGCGCGGCGATGGGGTAAGACTCAGGGCATGCCTCGACGCCTGCCCAAGGCCCGCTGATGCCCCGCTCGATCTGGAGCGGCGCCATCTCCTTCGGGCTGGTCAACGTGCCGGTCCGGCTCTACAGCGCGGTCTCTCGCAAGACCGTGCGCTTCCACCAGCTCCACGACGAGACCGGCGTGCGCATCCAGCAGAAGCGGGTCGACCCGTCGACGGGCGAGGAGGTGCCCTACGACCACGTGGTCAAGGGCTACGAGATCTCACCCGACCGCTACGTGGTCGTCACCCCCGACGAGCTCGAGTCGCTCGACCCTGAGAAGACGCGGACGATCGACATCGAGGACTTCGTCGACCTGGCCGAGATCGACCCCCTCTACTACGACCACCCCTACTACCTCGTGCCGGCGACCGGAGCCGAGAAGCCCTTCGCGCTGCTGCGCGACGCCATGGAGCAGGCGAGCAAGGTGGCGATCGCCAAGGTGGTCATCCGCTCCAAGGAGAGCCTGGTGGCCATCCGCCCCACCGGCCGGCTGATGACGATGTCGACGATGCTCTTCCACGACGAGGTCATCGACTCCGACTCGATCGACGAGGCGCCCGGGGAGGACGTCAAGACCACCAAGCGCGAGCTCGGGATGGCTCAGCAGCTCATCGCCTCCCTGGCCGCCGACTTCGACCCGGACAAGTACCGCGACACCTACCGCGACCGGGTGCTGGAGATGATCGAGCGCAAGGCCCAGGGCGAGGAGATCACCGTGCAGCCCGCCCCCGAGGAGCCGGCCCGCGTGCCCGACCTCATGGCCGCGCTGGAGGCCAGCATCAACGCCGTGAAGTCCCGCGACGACGACGGCTCGGACGGCGCCCCCGAAGCAGCGCGGGCCAAGCCGCGGTCCACGCGGTCGCGCTCCTCGGGCGGGGGGAAGGGTGCGGCCAAGCCGAAGGCCGGGTCGTCGGGCAATGGCCGCAAGGCGAGCCGGTCGACGGCCGGCTCGTCGTCCAACGGCGCCAAGGCGGGCGGGGCGGCCAAGAGGCGCTCGGGCTCGCGCGCCCAGAAGTAGCGGCGGCGGCGCAACCAGCGTCAGGTCCGGAGCAACGCGGGCCCGCTGGTAGCTTGCGCCCGCGATGCCGCGGGTGGTGATGGGCCTGATGTTCTACCCGCGCGGAGGCTCGGCCCACGTCACGCGCTCGCTCGCCCGCCACCTCCCCGCCTGGGGATGGGAGGTGACGCTCGTCTCGGGCTCGCTCGGCAGCGCGCGCAGCGACGCCGCTCGCTTCTTCGCCGGCCTCGACGTGCGGGCGTTCGACTATACGGCGTCCGCGCAGGCCCCCGACCCGCTGGCGGCCGACCCGCCGATGCACCCCTCCTACGAGGACCGCCGCGACGCGCCCGACCGCGTCTTCGCGCGGGTGGACGACGCGGGCTACGAGCGCCTTGTGGATGCCTGGGCCGGCGCGCTGGCCCAGGCCGGCGCGGCGGACGCCGACGTCCTGCACCTCAACCACCTGACCCCGCTCAACGAGGCCGCCTCGCGGGTGGCCCCCGACATCCCCGTCGTCGGGCACGTCCACGGCACCGAGCTGCTGATGCTCGAGGCGATCGCCGAGGGTCCCCCGCCGGGGTGGGACCACGCCGACGCTTGGGCGCAGCGGATGCGCCGGTGGGCACAGAGTTGCCGGGAGATCGTCGTGCTCTCGCCCAGCCAGCTCGACCGCCTCGAGACCCTGCTGGGCGTGCCACCGCAGCGCTGCACGGTGGTCCCCAACGGCTACGACCCCGAGACGTTCCATCCCCGCCAGATCGATCGCGAGGCCCACTGGCGCCGCCACCTCGTCGACGAGCCGCAGGGCTGGCGCCCGGGCGCCGAGCCCGGCAGCGTGCGCTACCGAGAGGACGAGCTCGAGGCCTTCGGCGACGGCCCGGTCCTGCTCTATGTCGGGCGCTACACGGCGGTCAAGCGGATCGGTCTGCTGATCCGCGCCTACGCGCGAGCGCGGGAGCGCTTCGAGACCTCCGCCCCGCTGGTGCTCCTCGGCGGCTTTCCCGACGAGTGGGAGGGCGAGCATCCGCTGGAGGCGATCGAGGCCAGCGGGGCCCGCGACGTCTTCCTCGCCGGCTGGCACGAGCACCCGGCGCTGCCCGACTTCCTGGCCGCTTCGGACGTCGTCGTGCTGCCGTCGGTGCGCGAGCAGTTCGGGCAGGTACTGGTCGAGGGGATGGCCTGCGGGCTGCCGGCCATCGCCGCCGACGCCTACGGCCCCGGGGAGATCGTGCAGGACGGCGAGACCGGTTGGCTCGTCGCGCCCGACGACGAGGAGGCCCTGGCCGGCGCGCTCGTCGAAGCCGTCAACCGGCCGCAGGAGCGCGCCCGGCGCGGAGCCGCGGCGCGGACCGTGGGCGCGGAGCGCTACTCGTGGCCGGCGCTGGCCGGCCAGGTAGCCGAGGTCTACCGCCGCGTCTCCTCGGAGGCGGCGAGCCACGCCTGAGACGCCTCCCGCGGGGGCCTCGGCGCCCTGTTTATGCAACTCGACCGCTGGTACGATTGCGCCCGCCTCACGCGTCGTGCCCGGTCCCGCCGGCTTCCGGAACGCTCCATGTCCCTCTGCTCTCAGCCCGCAGCGGCCGCGCGCCTCTACGACCCCGCGAACGAGCACGATGCGTGCGGGGTCGCCTTCGTCGCGCGCCTGCACGGCGGCCCGTCGCGCGAGGTCGTCGAGCGCGGACTGCTGGCCAACGAGAACCTCTTCCACCGCGGGGCCCAGGGCGCCGATCCCGAGACGGGCGACGGCGCGGGAATCCTCGTCCAGCTCCCCGACGCGTTCCTGCGCGCGGTCGTGCCCTTTGACCTGCCCGCGCCCGGGGGCTACGGCGCGGCCATGTGCTTCCTCTCGCGCGACGACGAAAAGCGCGCGAACGCCCAGCGGCTCCTGGTCGAGACCGTCGAGGCCGAGGGCCAGGAGGTCCTGGGCTGGCGCGACGTCCCGATCAACCCCGAGCGCTGCGGCTCGGCCGCGCGCGCGGTCATGCCGCGCATCCGCCAGCTGTTCGTGGCGGCAGCCGGCGCCGAGGCGCACGACCCCGACGCTTTTGAGCGCAAGCTCTACGTGATCCGCCGCCAGGCTGCGCGCGCCGCCGGCGCGGCCCTCTACCTGGCTTCCTTCTCCTCGCGCACGGTCGTCTACAAGGGGATGCTCACCTCGCTCCAGCTCGGCGACTTCTTCGGCGACCTGCGCGAGGAGGCGGTGACCAGCCGGGTGGCGCTGGTGCACTCGCGCTTCTCGACCAACACCTTCCCCTCGTGGGAGCTCGCGCACCCCTACCGCCTGCTCGCCCACAACGGCGAGATCAACACGCTGATGGGCAACGTCAACTGGATGCGCGCGCGCGAGTCCCAGCTGGCCAGTGACCTGTTCGGCGACGACCTGGCCAAGGTGCTGCCCACCGTCACCCCGGGCGGCTCGGACTCGGCGACGCTCGACAACGTGCTCGAGCTGCTCACGCTGGCCGGGCGCTCGCTCCCCCACGCGCTGATGATGATGATCCCCGAGGCGTGGGAGCAGCGCGACGACCTGTCCGACGAGCTGCGCGGGTTCTACGCCTTCCACTCCTGCCTGATGGAGCCGTGGGACGGGCCGGCGGCCGTGGCCTTCAGCGACGGGCGGGTGGTCGGCGCGACCCTCGACCGCAACGGCCTGCGCCCCGGCCGCTGGCTGGAGACGCGCGACGGCTACGTGGTCATGGCCTCCGAGGCCGGGGTGCTGCCGATCCCCGAGGAGATGATCGTGCGCAAGGGGCGACTCCAGCCCGGCAAGCTGCTGCTGGTCGACCTCGACGCCGGGCGCATCGTCGAGGACGCGGAGGTCAAGCAGCGCGTGGCCTCCCAGCGGCCCTACGGCGACTGGTTCGAGAAGTGCGCCGTGCACTTCGACGACCTGCCCGAGCCGGCGCGGGGCCCGGCGCCCACCGAGCCACGCCGCCGCCTCCAGCTCGCCTTTGGGTATTCCCAGGAGGACCTCAAGGTGCTGCTCGCGCCCCTGGCCAACACCGCCGCCGAGCCGACGGGGTCGATGGGCAACGACCTCGCGCTGGCCGTCCTCTCCGACCGCCAGCCGTCGCTGTTCTCCTACTTCAAGCAGCTCTTCGCCCAGGTCACCAACCCGCCGATCGACCCGATCCGCGAGTCGGTGGTCATGAGCCTCGGGACCGGCGTGGGCTCGGAGGGCAACCTGCTGGCCGAGTCGCCCGAGCACTCCCACCAGCTGGTCATGCGCCAGCCGATCCTGCGCTCGGCCGAGCTCCAGAAGCTGCGCCATGTCTCGCACGACGTCTTCCGGGCGCACACGATCGACATCACCTGGCCGGTGAAGGAGGGCGCCGACGGCATGGAGCCCGCCCTCGAGCGTGTCTGCGCGCAGGCGCACGACCGCATCGCCCAGGGCGCCAACATCCTCATCCTCTCCGACCGCGCCGTCGGGCCGCAGCGCGCGCCGATCCCGTCGCTCCTGGCCACCGCCGCCGTGCATCACCACCTGGTGCGCGAGGGCACGCGGCTGCGCGCGGGGCTGGTGGTGGAGTCGGGCGAGCCGCGCGAGATCCACCACATCTGCGCCCTGCTCGGCTACGGCGCCAGCGCCGTGAACCCCTACCTGATGCTCGACTCGGTGCAGGATCTGATCGACGCCGGCATGGTGCCCGAGGGGACCGACCGCGCCGAGGCCAAGCGCCAGGTGGTCAAGGGGATCGGCAAGGGCCTGCTCAAGGTGCTCTCGAAGATGGGCATCTCCACTGTGCAGTCCTACTGCGGGGCCCAGATCTTCGAGGCGGTGGGGCTCGAGCCCGAGCTGGTCGAGCGCCACTTCACGGGGACGGCGTCGCGCATCGGCGGCGTGGGGATCGAGGTGCTGGCCCGCGAGGCCCTGGAGCGCCACGCCCGCGGGTACCCGGTGCGGGAGCGAGTCCTCGCGGACGCCGACCGCGACGCCGCCACGGCGGGCGAGCGCGAGCTGCTGCCGCCCGGCGGTCTGTACATGTGGCGCCGAGACGGCGAGCGGCGCATGTGGGATCCCGAGACCATCGCGCTGCTCCAACACTCGGTGCGCGCCAACGGGGACGACACGAGCTCGCCGCAGACCTACGAGCGTTTCTCGCGCCTCGTCAACGAGGAGAACTCACGACACGGGATGCTGCGCGGGCTGCTGCGCTTCCGCGACGACGTCGAGCCGATCCCGCTCGAGGCCGTCGAGCCGGCGCGCGAGATCCTCAAGCGCTTCTCGACCGGCGGCATGAGCCTCGGCGCCCTCTCCCCCGAGGCCCACGAGACCCTGGCCGTGGCCATGAACCGCCTGGGCGGCCAGTCCAACACCGGCGAGGGCGGCGAGGACCCGCGGCGGTTCGCCGACGAGCGCCGCTCGGCCATCAAGCAGGTGGCCTCGGGGCGCTTCGGGGTGACGATCGACTACCTGGTCAACTCCGACCAGATCCAGATCAAGATGGCGCAGGGCGCCAAGCCGGGCGAGGGCGGCCAGCTGCCCGGGCACAAGGTCGACTCATACATCGCCAAGCTGCGCCACTCCACGCCGGGCGTCGGGCTGATCTCGCCCCCGCCCCACCACGACATCTACTCGATCGAGGACCTCAAGCAGCTCATCTACGACCTGCGCTGCGCCAACCCGCGTGCGCGGGTGTCGGTCAAGCTGGTCTCCGAGGTCGGAGTCGGCACGGTGGCGGCCGGGGTGGCCAAGGCCAACGCCGACCACGTGACGATCTCGGGGCACGACGGCGGGACGGGCGCCTCGCCGCAGTCGTCGATCCAGTCGGCCGGCGTGCCGTGGGAGATCGGCCTGGCCGAGACCCAGCAGACCCTGCTGGCCAACGACCTGCGCTCGCGCATCCTCGTCGAGGCCGACGGCCAGATGCGCACCGGGCGCGACGTGGTCGTCGCCGCCCTGCTCGGCGCGGACGAGTTCGGCTTCTCCACCGCCCCGCTGATCGCCACCGGCTGCATCATGATGCGCGTCTGCCACCTCAACACGTGCCCGGTGGGGGTGGCCACCCAGGACCCGGTGCTGCGCAAGCGCTTCGCCGGCAAGCCCGAGCACGTCATCAACTACCTCTTCCTGGTAGCGGAGGAGACGCGGGCGATCATGGCCTCGCTCGGCGTGGCCACCATGGACGAGCTCATCGGTCGCAGCGACCTGCTCGCGCCCGACGAGGCGATCGAGCACTGGAAGGCGCGCGGCGTCGACCTCTCCCGCATCCTCGCCATTTCCGACGTGGAGCCGGGCAAGCCGCGCCGGCGCGTCCAGCCGCCCCCGAAGGTGCTCGACGACGCGCTCGACTGGGAGCTAATCGACGCCTGCCAGCCAGCGATCGAGGGCGGGCGCCAGGTGCGCCTCGAGCGCCCGGTGCGCAACGTCCACCGCACGGTCGGGGGCCTGCTCTCCAGCGCGATCGCCCGGCGCCGTGGCGCGGCGGGGCTCCCCGAGGGAACGATCGACGTGATCTTCCGCGGCTCGGCCGGGCAGTCGTTCGGCGCCGGGCTGGCGCCGGGCGTGACCTTCACCCTGCGCGGCGAGGCCAACGACTACGCCGGCAAGGGCCTCTCGGGCGGGGTCGTCGCCGTGCGACCGCCGGAGGGCCACACCTACGTCGCGCAGGACAACGTGGTTGTCGGCAACGTCGTGCTCTACGGTGCGACCGCGGGACGCGCCTTCTTCCGCGGCTTGGCCGGCGAGCGCTTCGCGGTGCGCAACTCCGGCGCCTGGACCGTGGTCGAGGGTGTCGGCGACCACGGCTGCGAGTACATGACCGGTGGCCGCGTGGTGGTGCTCGGGCCGACGGGACGCAACTTCGCCGCCGGCATGAGCGGCGGGGTCGCCTACGTGCTCGACGAGGACGGCAGCTTCGAGCGGCGCTGCAACATGGAGCTGGTGGGCTTCGACGAGCTCAGCCCGCTCGACGTCCGCGAGCTGCGCGGGCTGATCGCCGAGCACGGCCGGCGGACGGGCTCGCCAGTGGCCGAGCGGGTGATCGCCGACTGGGAGCTCGCGCTCCCCCGCTTCAAGAAGGTCATGCCCCACGACTACAAGCGCGCCCTTGCCGAGCTGGCCGAGGAGGCATCGCGCACGTCACCCGAGGGCGAGCCGGCGGTGACGGCCGGCGAGCCTGCCCGGTAGCGCCATGGGAAAGGTCGGCGGCTTCCTCGAGATCCAGCGGGTCGGCTTCGACAAGCGCGATCCCGCGGAGCGCGTGCGCGACTACCGCCAGTACTTCCGCGTGCAGCCCGAGGAGGAGCTCCAGCGCCAGGGCGGGCGCTGCATGGACTGCGGGGTTCCGTTCTGCCACGAGGGCTGCCCGCTGGGCAACCTCATCCCCGACTGGAACGACCTCGTCTACCGCGGCGACTGGCGGGCGGCCATCGACCAGCTGCACGCCACCAACAACTTCCCCGAGTTCACCGGGCTGATCTGCCCGGCCCCGTGCGAGTCGGCGTGCGTGCTCGACATCAACGACGACCCGGTGACGATCGAGCAGATCGAGCTGGGCATCGCCGAGCGCGCCTGGTCAGAGGGCTGGATCGTCCCCGCCCCCCCACAGCGACGCACCGGCCAGCGCGTGGCGGTGATCGGATCGGGGCCGGCCGGGCTAGCCGCCGCGGCCGAGCTAAACCAGGCCGGCCACGCCGTGACCGTGTTCGAGCGCGACGAGGGGCCGGGCGGCCTCATGCGCTTCGGCGTCCCCGACGCCAAGCTCGAGAAGTGGATCATCGACCGCCGCGTGGCGGTGCTCGAAGCCGAGGGCATTCGCTTCGAGTGCGGCGTCGACGTGGGGAGAGACATCTCCCCCGAGCAGCTGCGCGAAGACTACGAGGCGGTGGTCCTGGCCATCGGCTCGCGCGTGCACCGCGACCTCGCCGTCCCGGGGCGCGAGCTGCGCGGCGTGCACTTCGCGATGGACTACCTCTACCAGCGCAATCGCCACGTGGCTGCCATGCAGGGCCGCCCGTCGCGGCCAGCGGAGCAGCCCATCTCGGCCGCCGGGCGCCACGTCGTGGTCGTCGGCGGCGGCGACACCGGCATGGACTGCATCTCCAACGCCATCCGCGAGGGCGCGCAGGAGGCCCGGATGCTCGACGTCTATCCCGAGCTCCCGTGGACCGGCCGCGCGGACAACACGCCGTGGCCGCTGGCTCCCAAGCGCACCCTGACCACCTACGCACTCGACGAGGGCGGCAAGCGCGAGTGGGGCGCCGAGGTGATCGCGCTCGAGGGAACCGACGGTCACGTCACGAAGGTCCACGCCCGTCGCGTCCAGGGCACCTCCTCGCGCGACCTCCAGCCGGTGCCCGGCAGCGAGCACACCCTCCCGGCCAACCTCGTGCTCATCGCCATCGGCTTCTCGCACCCCGAGCACGAGGGGCCGATCAACGACCTGGGGCTCGAGCTCGACCAGCGGGGCAACGTCAAGGCGCCCGTGTACGGCGCCTCGGTCGACGGGGTCTTCTCCTGCGGAGACGCGCGCACCGGCCAGTCGCTGGTGGTGACGGCGATCGCCGAGGGGCGCAAGTGCGCCCGGATGGTCGACCGCTACCTCAGCGGACGCAACGGCCGCCGCCCGCCGCTCGAGCCGGCGGACGCGCACTTCATCGAGACGGCGGCCGAGACGGCGGGGACGATCACCACCGCGCACAAGGTCGTGCGCCCCCCGTCGAGCGAGCGCAGCGAGTAGTCCTCTGGCGCAGGCGGGCGGTGGCCGCGGGTCAGATCGAGGCTTCGCCCTCGCCGCCGGCGCCCGCGCCGCGACGGCGGTTCTCCGAGCGCTCGCCGAGCCCCTGCACGACGATGTAGACGATCAGTCCGTTGACGATCACGCCGATGCCGCCGAAGACGACGATCAGGCCGATGGTGACCTGGAGCGCGTAGGAGGCGAGGACCACGGCGGCGCAGTCTACCCCGACCCGTCGGCCGACCGGCCAGCAGACAGCGCGCACACGACGCACACCGCGTCCGAAACGGCGAAGTTGACGCCAGCGTCATCTTCACGCTAGGCTGACCGTCCGCAATCCCCGTCCCAGGAGCTCTCATGGCCTCGCTTCCCACCGTCTGCATCATCGGCGCCGGCTCGTCGGGCATCGCCGGCGCCAAGGTCTTGCACGAGCGCGGCATCCCCTTCGAGTGCTTCGAGAAGTCCGACCGGGTCGGTGGCAACTGGGTGTTCGGCAACCGCAACGGGATGTCGTCGTCCTACAAGACGCTGCACATAAACACCTCGCGTGAGCGCATGGAGTACTCGGACTTCCCGATGCCGAAGTCCTTTCCCGACTTCCCCCACCACACCCAGATCGCCGCCTACTTCAACGACTACGTCGACCACTTCGGCTTCCGGGACAAGATCGCCTTCGAGAGGGGCGTCGAGCACGCCGCGCGCCGCGACGACGGCGTGTGGGAGGTCACGCTCGAGGGCGGCGAGACCCGGTGCTTCGACGCGGTGATCGTGGCCAACGGCCACCACTGGGACCCGCGCTGGCCCGAGCCGCCGTTTCCCGGCCACGACACCTTCGCCGGCGCGCAGATGCACTCGCACCACTACACCGACCCCGAGTCCCTGCGGGGCCGCAAGGTCGTCGTGCTCGGCATGGGCAACAGCGCCATGGACATCGCGGTCGACTCGTCCTATGTGGCCGACGCGACCTACCTCGCGGCTCGCCGCGGCGCCTGGGTCATCCCCAAGTACATCGCCGGCCAGCCGCTGGACCAGCCCTGGCGCTACGGGAGGGTCGCGGGGCTGTTCGCCAACCCGCGTGTGCCCTTCAAGCTGCGCCAGCGGGCGCTTCAGCGGACGGTCGTCCAGCACGTCGGGCGGATGGAGGACTACGGCCTGCCCACCCCCGACCACGACATCGGGGAGGCCCACCCCACCGTCTCCGGGCGCATCCTCGACCGCATCGTGCACGGGACGATCACCACCAAGCCCAACATCGCCGCCCTGCGTGGCGACCGCGTGGCCTTCATCGACGGCAGCGAGGTCGAGGCCGACCTGGTCGTCTACTGCACCGGCTACAAGGTGACCTTCCCGTTCTTCGACGAGGACTTCATCTCCGCCCCCGACAACGACCTGCCGCTGTTCAAGCGGGTCTTCCACCCCGACGTCGGCGGCGTGTTCTTCCTCTCGCTGCTCCAGCCCCTGGGAGCCACGATGCCGATCGCCGAGCGCCAGGCCCGCTGGCTGGCCGACTACCTGCGGGGCGACTACGCGCTCCCGCCGCGGCCCGAGATGCTCGAGGACATGCGGCGCGAGCGCGAGCGGATGTTCAAGCGCTACGTGAGGTCCAAGCGCCACACGATGCAGATCGACTACGACGACTACATGTGGGAGCTCGACCGCGAGGAGGACCGCGGGGCCGAGCGCGCGCGGGCGCGAGGCTTCTCCATGCCGATCGAGCCGCGCGCACGCCCGGTGGAGGCGTCGCCGGCGGCGGCGTGAGCCCGCCGGAGGTCGTCGGCGGCTCGCGGATCGCCGCCGGCGCCGACATGACAGCGCTCGTCGGCGGCCGGGTGATCGCCGCGTCGGTCGCGTCATGACGGCTGCAGCCACGTCGGCTCCGGCCGGCAAGCGCGAGCGGACCAAGGCCGCCAACCGCGCGGCCATCCTGGCCGCCGCCCGCGAGGTCTTCGCCCAGCTGGGCTACGAGTCGGCCAGCGTGCGCGACGTCATTCGTGGCACCGGCCTGGCCTCGGGGACCTTCTACAACTACTTCCCCGACAAGGAGTCGGTCCTGCGGGCGCTGGTCGAGCAGGACGCGGCGCAGCTGCGCGACCGTCTCCGCCGCGCGCGCGCCGAGGCGGCCTCGCTCGAGGAGTTCGTCGGCGCGGCCTACCGCGTCTACTTCGAGTTCATCGCCCAAGACCCGGCGGCGTTCGAGTTGCTGCGCCGCAACGCCGGCTCGCTGCGCCAGCTCATCGGCGAGCCCGCGCTGGGCGGGGGTGTGGACGACCTGCGCGAGGACCTCGAGACCGCCGTGGCCCACGGTGAGCTCCCGGCGCTCGACGCCGAGTACATGGCGGCGGCCATGTCGGGCGCCGGCCTCGAGGTCGCGGTGCGGATGGTCGAGCGAGATCCGGTCGACGTGGAGGGGGCCGCGCGCTTCGCCACCGAGCTGTTCCTTGGAGGCATCGCGCGGCTGGGCGGCGCGGCGGCGGTGGCAGCCCGAGGCGAGTCGGGCGGCGGCGCCTAGACTGGCCGCGCCCCTTGCCTACCTTCTGCCGCCACAACCGCTTTCTCGAGAACTGCCCCATCTGCCGCCAGAGTCCGGCAGCGCCCACGGTGGCCCGGCGAGCGCCGTCGACCGCTGAGCGGCGAAGCTCCCGCGTCGGCACGCGGGCGAGGGCGGGCGGGGTCCAGGTCCGTCGAAGCGAGCGCAGCGCCGACGACGGCTACCGCAGTGCGCTCGCTCCTGGCCTGCGTGCCAGCGCCGACGCGGCGCGGCTGGCCGAAGAGGTGACCTTCGCCGCCGCGCGGCTGGCCCAGCTGACCGTCGAGCCGCCCGGCCTATATGCCGACGTCGCGTCGGAGGCGGATCCCGAGGAGGCCCTGTGGCTGGCCTTTCTCATCGCCTACCTCGGCCCCCTCGAGTCCGAGGACCCCTTCGCGGCGATCGCGGCGGTGAGGACTTCCTGGCGCTCGGGCGAGCTGCCGGCGATCGACGACGTCGCCACCGGACCCCGCAGCGCCCATGCGCCCGGCCGCGGGCCGGCGACCCTGCTCGCCTACCGGGCGTGGGCGCAGCGCTCGGGCTCGCAGAGGAGCGGGTTCGCCGGCGACCCCGGCTGGACGCCCGCGCGCCGCTTCGCCCGCACCTTCGAGCGCCTGGCGCTGCCCGGGCTCCACCGCACCGCACGCTTCGACCTGCTGGCCACGCTCGGCCCCCTCGGCCGCTGCGAGCTGCGCGCCGACTCGCTCTTCCTGGCCGGCGCCGGTGACGACACCGCCTTGGGCGCCAAACGCGCGCTGGGCATCGCGGACCCTCTGCTGCTCGACCGCCGCGCCGCCGCCCTGGCCGAGGCGTGCGAGGTCCCGCTCGAAGCGCTGGACCTGGCGCTGTTCAACTGGCAGCGGGGGGAGCGGGCGAGGGTGGGAGCGGACGAGAGCGTGTCCCGCTTCGCCGTCCGGGAAATGCCTCGCAGAGCGCTCATCCCTTGAGCGCCGGGCGGATGCGCAGCAGCCGTAGGGTTGCTCGAGAAGAGCATCGAAAGCGTGCTGCTCTAGCTGCTATGGCCCGCCCTGTGCGTTCGAGTGGGCCTACGCGTGGAGCCGCGCGGCCGCGGCGGAGAGATCCAGCGTTTCCACTCCCCGGGCGGCGCGCAGTCCTTGCGTGACGGTAATGATTCGGCCGTTTACGTACGCGCGATGTTCGAACAGCTCCTCAACGACCTCGCGTCCCAGCTTCAATCCTTCGGTAACACGAAAATCCTCGTTGAAGATGACGATGACCACGGAGTCGTAGCCCCGGTCGCGGATCGGGCTGACGTTGCGCCGCCGGTTCATAGCCGTGTTTCGCAACGCTTTGACCTGAATGCGCTCGCCAGTGGGGGTCCGCACGTCCCATCCCGCCTGGCTGAACGACGCGCGCTCACCGCCGTAGTGGGCGTGGACGATCGCCTCAGCTATATCGCCAACCGGGTTGTTGTTCGTGCGCACAACATCTCGGACTCGTAGTTCTCGCATGACCGCTGCCCAGTCAGAGAGCAGCTCAGGTGTTGTCCGCTCGGCCGCGTCGTAAGCCACAGGCCGAGGTATACCTCCCGATGACTCCGATGATGCAGCAGTCCTCCGGACGTCGGGCGCGGAGTGACGCCCTTCGCGGCTGCGGATAGCCCCGACGGGACTCGAACCCGTTCTGCGATCTTGAAAGGATCGCGTGCTAGCCCTTACACCACGGGGCCGTTCGCTCCTCAGTCTACGGCTCAGAATCGGCGGACGGCTGACTCGGGCTCCATCCGGTCCGAAGGTGATAATCGGAACATGTGTTCGTCTAGGCCCGGTCTCCTGCTATGAGGCTCAAGACCGAGGAAAGGCGGCGGGCGCGGGAGCTCAGGGCGACGCAGGGCATGCCGATGAAACAGATCGCGAAGGAGCTGGGTATCTCGCCAGCCAGCGTTCATCTCTGGACGCGGGACATTCAGATCACAGCCCAGCATGCGGAGCGCAACCGGGTCGAAGCACGGAATCGAGCTAAGGGGAGCTGGATCGAACGTAATCGCCGAAGGCGCTTGCTCTATCAAGCCGAAGGTCGCGAACGGGCGCGCGCTCGCGACCCGCTACACCTCGCCGGATGTATGCTCTATTGGGCCGAAGGTGCCAAGAGCCGCAACACCGTCCAGCTTGTCAATTCGGATGTGGACCTGGTCCGGCTCTTCCGCCAGTTCCTGGCGGAGTCGTTCAGCATCGGCTCACATCGTTTTCGAATCCGGCTCAACTTCTATCTCGGCAATGGACTCTCTCCTGACCAGATAGCGGCTTATTGGCTGAGCGCTCTCGAATTGCCATCGACGTGCCTGATCGCACACGGGGTCGACTTACTTCCCACCTCTAGCAGTGGCACAAAGAGCAACAAGCTCCCCTACGGCGTGTGCGATATGCGGGTACACAGCACCCGCATCGTGCAACACATTTTCGGCGCCATTCAGGAGTACGGGGGCTTCGAAGAGCCAAGGTGGCTCGACGGAAGTGTCCGGTCGGACCGACGGTATGGAGGAAGCGATCCCTCAGGGCAAGGCGAACGACGCTGCCGGCTTGCACGTAGTCTGGACGCGGCGCAGGCCTTGTCCACACCTATGCGGGAGGCCCCATGAAGCTCTACGTCTGCTACGGCACGTTCACGACCACGCCCCGCCCCGGCGGACATCCGTGCGGGAACGCCGACCGTGCCCTGCGCAAGGCGGGCCATGAGCCCGAGGTGGTCAAGTCCTACGGACTGGGCGCCCTGCCCGACATCTTCAACCGCACCCGCGGGCTCCAGGAGGTCAAGCGCCTGACCGGGAGCAACATGGTGCCGGTGCTGGTGACCGACGACGACGAGGTTATCCGGGGCTCCGACAAGATCGTCGACTGGGCCCGGGCGCACCCCGCCGCCCGGCCCCCGGCCTGAGGGCTCCGATGGCCCTGGCTGACACCACTTCGACACAGGCCGAGCGCCCGACCGACTGGCGCGCGATCGACTGGTCCAAGCACGAGCGGCGCGCGAGGATCGCTCGCGCTGACGTCAACTACGTCGACTTCGGCGAGGGAGACGGTCCGCCGGTGGTCTTCGTCCACGGCCTGGGCGGCCAGTGGGGCAACTGGCTCGCCAACCTGCCGGTCATCGGCCGGGCGCGGCGCGTCATCGCGCCCGATCTACCCGGCTTCGGAGGTTCCGACATGCCCGCGCAGGACGTGTCGATCTCCGGGTACACGCAGGTGGTCGACGAGCTGTGCGAGCACCTCGGGCTCGGGCCGGTCGTCGTGGTCGGCAACTCCATGGGCGGGTTCATCGCCAGCGACCTGGCGTTGGCGCATCCCGAGCGCGTCGAGAAGCTGGTGCTCGTCGGGGCAGCGGGGATGGTCCCGTCTCGCCGCGAGCGCTTCAAGACCGTGGCCATCCTCAGGCTCACGGGGATCGTCGTCGCCCGCACCGCGGGCGCGACCCGGGCGGTCGCCGCCCGCCCGCGACTGCGCCGCGCCGCCCTGCGCACGGTCGCCCACGACCCCGATCGCATCCCCGCCGACCTCGCGTGGCGGGGCCTGATGGGCGATCCGCCTCCGGCCTTCGCTCCCGCCCTCAAGGCCGCGGTCGACTACCTCAGCTGGGACTGGTGCCAGCGCCTCGAGGAGATCCGCTCCCCCACCCTCCTCGTCTGGGGCGAGCAGGACGCGCTGATCCCCGTCCGCCACCAGGAGGAGTTTGCCCGCCGCATCACGGGCGCCCGCTCGCTCACCATGCCCGAGACCGGCCACGTCCCGATGGTCGAGCGCCCGGCGGAGTTCAACCGGGCGCTGCTCGAGTTCCTCGGGGAGCATGCAGCCGCAGCTCAGCGCTGAGCCACCTAGCATCACCTCGCCGGGCGGTTAGCTCAGCTGGTCAGAGCGCCTGCCTTACAAGCAGGAGGTCCCCGGTTCGAGTCCGGGACCGCCCACTGACCCGCACGGTGGTCGGACCGCGGGCAAAGAGAAGGTGGGGTAGATCTCGTCGCGGCTTTGGACGCGGATGTCGGCGACGAGCGCTTGGAGGAGGACTCTGCGGGTGGGCGGGTCGCCGGTTTCGATGACCTGGCGGGCGTGGGCTTGGAGGGCCTGCACGTCTTCGTCGCTGAGCGGCTCGGGCGCTTGGGTGTCGTCGGGGGCGAGACTCGCTCACGCCCGCCGCGTGCGCGATGAACACCGGGCCCGGCTCAGAGCGCTCACCACGACCACACACACTTCACCGGACAGACCCCCTTGGCGAGCGAATCCGTCCGGCGCGACTCGGACCGGGTCAGCGAGCTGATGCTCTCCAACGACACCCTGCGGGCCAACGCTGCGCAGTTCATGCAGAACCTGCAGCCAGGGCTCAATGCCCCTTACCGCCGGCGACGCCAGCCAAGTTACCATGTCCCCGCAGCTCGCCGACGAGATGCAGGGCTTCCTCAGCCAGCTCAAGCAGGCCGACCAGGACAACGGCGGTAGCCAGCTCGCCCAAGGCATCACCCGAAGAGCAGACCGTCAACCTCGACAGCCTGAAGGGTCTGACGTTCGATCAAGTGCTCACGCAGCTCAACAACCGCGTGGGCTAACGGAGACAGCATGAGCACGCCAGCGACACGACCAAGCACCGACTGCAAAGTGCGCCCCGGTCAGCACACCGCCGCGGTCCTCGTAGCCGCTCTGGCCGCCGTCCTCACCCTCGGGTGCGGGGCGGCGGCCAAGCAGCGGTCGCTTGTTGACTTTCGCCGCACCGGCGGATTCGCTGGCTTCGACGACCACCTCATTGTCGAACCCAACGGTCGCTCTCGCCTGACCGTCGGCACCAGCAGCCCCAGCGCGAAGACCTACCGTGGGAGGATCACCGCGGCTATGCTGGGCAAGCTCGAGAACGCACTCCGGCACGCCGAGCTACCGAAGCTCGACCGGCGCTACCGTGCCGACAGCGCAGTCCGCGACGCGATCACCTACCAGGTGACCTATCGTGGCCGCACCGTCGAGGCCCAAGACACGGCCGTACCCGGCCAGCTCTCGCCCGCTGTCGGGATCTTGGAGAACATCGTCATCAAGCTCCGGCCCCAACCCCACGGGCGGTAGCTCGCCTGCATCTGCGGGCTCCAAGGAGACTCGATCTCCCCGCGGGGAGATCGCACGGCCTTCGAGCGCACCGAGCAACGAGCCCAACGCGGCGACGCCCGTCGTGCTGGCCTGGAGCAGACGCGAGTGACAGAGTCAGCGCCGCATCATCACCTGCCCGCCTTCAACGGTCGCCGCCCGGTTCGGCTTATGTCCGATAGGGACCACTGACCCGCATCTCGGGCGAAGCCAGTGGTGGCGGCTTCGCCAGGTTCAACCGTACGGCACCGATGCGACGTGCCGGGTGGACCACTGACGCCGGCGCTGAATTCATACACAAAGCAAGGTGTAAGCTTTGGTGTATGCGGACGAATATCGACATCGACGATGACGCCCTGCGCGAGGCGCAACGGCTGGTCGGGACGCGGACGAAGCGAGAGACGGTGAACTTGGCGTTGCGCGAGCTGGTCGCTCGGCAGCGACGGATTGGCGTGCTCGACCTACGCGGGCGGGTGCATTGGGAGGGAGACCTCGCCGACAGCCGTCGCGGCCGCTCGTGATCGTCGTCGACACGAGCGTCTGGATCGATGTTCTGAACGATGCTCCCGCCCCCCAGGCTCGACGCTGCGTCGAGCTGATCGAGTCAGGCGAGCCGGTCGCTCTCACCGACGTCATCCTGACCGAGGTTCTACAGGGGCTGCGATCCGAGCGGGAGGCGCGGCTCCTCGAGCGCCATCTACGCTCGTTTCCCATCCTGCGTCTCCACGATCTTGATGACTACGTCCTCGCGGCAGGGCTCTACCGCGCCGCGCGTCGCGCTGGCGTGACCATCCGCAAGACGCTCGACTGCCTGATCGCTGCTCCCTGCGTGCGGACCGGGGCGCCGCTGCTGCACGCCGACGAGGACTTCGACCGACTCGCCGCCTGCACCTCGCTACGGATCTGGACCGGCTGAGCGAGGAGGCCTCCTCTGCCCCCGCACCCAGGGCCATCTGCGCGCTGGCGACAGCCGCGACTCGGTTCGGCTTATGCGACGGCGGGCCCACTCATGAGCGTCCTCGTGACCGGTGGGGCGCTCGGGGGGCTTGCCGCCGCGCTCGTGCTCATGGCCACCGGGTGCGGCACGCCGCGCGAGCACGCCGACAGGACGGCCACCGACGGTGGCTCGGCTCATCAGTCTGCTCCCGCCCGCCCGCAGCAGCCCTCGCTGGCCCAGCGCGTCGGCCAGGCCGTGATCCTGTCCTTCGCGGGGCCCACGGTTCCCGGCTACGTCGAGCGCGCCCTGCGGGAGGGAAGGGCGGCCGGGGTCATCCTCTTCTCGGACAACGTGCAGTCCGCCGGGCAGCTGCGCGCCCTCACCGCTCGCCTCCAGCGCGCCGCCCCCGGAGGCGCCCTGATCATGACCGACCAGGAGGGCGGCCCGGTGAGGATCGTCCCCTTCGCCGCTCCCTCCGACGGCCAGGCCACCCAGGGAACGCCGGGCGAGGCAAGCGACCAGGCCGGCGCCGCCGCGCGCGACCTGCGCGGACTCGGGGTCAACGTCGATCTCGCGCCGGTGGCCGACGTGCCCTCGGTGGCCGGCGCCGCCCTCGCCGGGCGAGCCTTCAGCGGGGACGGGCCGACGGTGGCGGCGCGCGTCGCCGCCGCCGTGCGCGCGTACTCCCGCCACCGCGTCGGCGCGACGGCCAAGCACTTCCCCGGCCTCGGGGCGGCCACCGTCAACACCGACGACGGGCCGGTCACCATCCCGACCGTCACCGAGCAGGACCTCCAGCCGTTCCGCGCGGCGATCGCCGCCGGCGTGCCGCTCGTCATGGCCTCACATGGCCTCTATCCCTCGCTCGACCCCGCGCACCTCGCCTCACAGTCGCCGGCGATCCTCGGCGGGCTCCTGCGCCAGCGCATGGGCTTCGGCGGCGTCATCGTCACGGACTCGATGGAGGCCGCGGCGGTGACCGACCGCGCCCCGATCACCGTCTCAGCGCAACGGTCGCTCCTCGCCGGCGCCGACCTGCTGCTGCTCACCGGCGACGGGTCCTTTCGCCCGGTGTCGCGCCACCTCCTCGCGGCGGCACGGCGCTCGCCCGCCCTGCGCGCGCGGCTCGAGCAGGCCAACGCCCGCGTGCTCGCGCTCAAGCGGCGCCTCGGCCTGCGAGCTTCCGCGCCCCCTACGCCGGAAAGGCGTTGACGAGCACGTAGCCGCCCGATGAGGCGCTGGGCGCCCGGCGCGCCATGATCATCGTGTAGTAGCGCGTCGGGGCGCTGCGAACCTTGTAGAAGGCGATTTGCGCGTTGCCGCCCAGGGCCACCGGCCGCGCCCGTTGGTCGGCCTGGAGCTCGCGACGAAACGGCTCGCTGGAGACCCGCCGGCAGACCTGGCGGTCGCCGCCGGTACCCAGCCCCATCTGACGATCGACGAAGCGCAGGAACGTGTTGCAGTCGCCGCTCTGAAGCGAGCGCACGACGGTGGCCGCAGCAGCGTCGAACTGCGCCGGCCGAGCGCTGCCGATCGAAGGCCCGGGCGCATCCTCGATGAAGGCGACGTGGAAGCGCCGGTCACTGTCGAGGGCGAGCGCCATCAGCTTGCGCTGGCCGCCGATCGAGGCGTAGTCAATCACCGCGCCGGTGCCGTAGGCCTTTCCGTGGGGGTCGGAGAACGTCCCGAGCTCCGCCTTGACGCTGCGGCAGGCCGGCTCGCCGATCGTCCCGTAGACCGAGTGCAGCAGTCCCTTGACCGCAGTGCAGGACGAGGCGGTCGCCGCACCCTCGACCCGCGCCACGACGTCGCTCACCCGCTCGGCGGGCACGGGATCGACGTTGCGCACGGCGGGCCGTCGCGGCTTGGGCGCAGGGGGCGAGCTCCCGCACCCGACGAGGCCGAAGGGCGCCGCCACAGCCAGGCAGGCGGCGATGTCGATGGCGAGGCGGCGAACGCCCACAGACCCAACGCGGGAAGTCAGGCCGCCGCCCGACCGACCAGGTCGGGCACCCCGCGCTCGGCCACCACCACGGGCAGGCCTTCCCGCGGCGAGAGGGTCGGCATCTGGCGGATCGTCATGCGGTGGCCGGGCAGCAGCCCGAGCCGGAAGCGCTGGAGGATGAGCGTGGCGATGGCCTTGATCTCGAGCTGGCCGAAGCGCATCCCGATGCACGTGCGCGATCCCCCGCCGAAGGGCACGTAGGCCCCCTTGGGCAGGGCGGCTCGGGCCTGCAGCGAGAAGCGCTGCGGACGGAAGGCCTCGGGCTCGGGGAACACCTCGGGCAGGTGGTGGCTGGCCCACGAGCAGTAGTTGACCGGCATCCCTCCGGGAACGGTCTGGCCGGCCAGCTCGAAGGTCTCGAGCGCGCGGCGTGGGCCCACCCAGGCTGGCGGGTAGAGGCGCAGCGTCTCGTCGAGGACCATGTCGAGCTCGGGCAGGCCGCCCATGAGGTCGTCGGCGTCGGGCGCACGCCCGTCGAGCACGCGGTCCTGCTCTTCGAGCACGGTGGCCAGGGCGCCGGGGTGGCGGGCCAGCTCGTAGAACAGGAAGGTCAGCGTCGACGTCGTGGTGTCGTGCCCGGCGAAGAGAAGGGTCATGACCTGGTCGCGCAGCTCGCGATCGCTGAAGCCCTCGCCGTCCTCATCGCGGGCCTCCATGAGCAGCGACAGCAGGTCCTCTCCCCGCCGACCGGTGGCGCGGCGTCGGGCGATCTCGGCGTAGATCACCCGGTCGAGCAGCTCCCGGGCCTGGCGCATCTGGCGCCACGGGGTCCGCGGCCCGCGCAGGGTCTGGAGGACGTAGGGCCGCCCCCAGAAGCCCAGCGCGCGCTCGAACTCGCGCGCCGCGTCGATCTCGCCGTCGGCGGCATCCGGGTCGAACCCGAAGAGGGCGCGCATGGCGATGCGCAGGGCCAGGGTCCGCGTCCAGTGGTAAAGGTCGATCTCCGCCCCCGGCCGCCAGCCCTCGAGCGCGCGCTCGGTCTCGCCGACCATCGTCCCCAGCGTGGCCACCAGGCGCTCGCGGTGAAAGGCCGGCACCATGGTGTGGCGGGCGCGCCGGTGATAGTCGCCGTCGATGGTCAGCAGGCCGTCGCCCAGCAGCGGCATGAGGTCGCCCATGCCCCCGTCGCGCCAGCGGAAGTTGTCGGCGTGCGAGACCGTGACGTAGTGGTTGGCCTCGGGGCCGATCACGAAGACCTGCACCGCGTGGAGGATCCGGACCGAGAACACAGGTCCGTAGCGGCGCTCGGCGTCGAGCAGGATGGGCAGCGGATCGCGGGCAAAGCGCAGAGTGCGCGCCCACGAGAAGTCGGTGAGGCCGGGGGGGAGCGGGGCGGGCGCCGTGCGCTCGGTGAGGACGTCTCGCGCCACTCGCCGCCAGGGGCTGAAGGAGACGGGCGGGGGCGCCGCGACCGACATGGGCAGCAGGTTAGTGGCTGGGCCCGGTGCCGCGGGGCCGGCGGCCGGCTGGAGGAGCGCTAGGATCGCAGGCCATGCGAGTGGGGGCGACGTGGCTGGCGGCGATCAGCCTGTCGGTCGGGCTGGCGGCGCCCGCCCACGCCCAGCACCTGCTGACCTGGAAGACGACAAGCCGCTACGTCGACCCCTCGCAGGTGCGCTTCAACGCCCCGCCTCCCGGCGTGGCGCCGCGGCGCCCGGCGCTGCGGGTGAACATCCTGCTCCCCCGCGGCTATGACCGGTCGCGCCGCTACCCGGTCCTCTTCCTGCTGCACGGGCACGGCGACTCCTTCGACTCGTGGGTCAATCCGGCCAAGGGAGACCTGCGCGACATCGCGCGCGGCTTCCCCGGCATCATCGTCATGCCCGAGGCTGCCCGCGGCTGGTACACGAACTGGTGGAACGGCGGGCGGCGAGGCTCACCGAGCTGGGAGCGCTACCACCTCGACGAGCTGGTCCCGCTGGTGGAGCGACGGCTGAGAATCCGTCCCGGCCGGCGCTGGCACGCGATCGCCGGGCTCTCGATGGGAGGGGAGGGCGCCCTTTTCTATGCCTCCCAGCGCCCGGGCTACTTCGGCTCGGCCGCCAGCTTCTCGGGCGTGCTGTCGCTGCAGCGGCCGGAGTGGCCGGAGGCCTTCGACACCCAGGGCGAGCGCCACCAGGACGTCTTCGGCGACCCGCAGGCCCAGCGTTTCTACTGGACGGGCCACAATCCCACCGCGCTCGTGGACAACCTGCACCACACGCGGCTTTTCGTCACTGTGGGGGATGGAGTGCCCAACCCCGCCTCCCGCGACGAGGTGACCAACACCACCGGACAGCTCGCCGAGGCCGAGCTGCGCCAGCATGCGCAGGACTTCGTTCGCGCCGCACAGGACGCCGGCGCCGACGTGACCTACCAGCCGCGACAGGGAATCCACGACTGGCCCTACTGGCGCCAGCACCTCCAGGCGGCGATCCGGTGGGGCTTCTTCCAGGCGGTCGACGAGCAGCCGCGGTCGTGGCGCTTCTCGACGGTCTCGCGCAGCGGCGACATGTGGGGCGTGCGCTTCCGGTTCGCCCGCGCCCCGGGGACCGTGGAGACCTTCGTACGCGAGGGGAAGCGGTTGAGCGCGACCGGTCGTGGGAAGGTGGTGCTGCGCTCGGCCGGTGGGCACCGGCTGACCCTGAGGCTTCCGTTCGACCAGTCGATGCCCGCGGGCTTCTTCGGCTCCTAGACGCGGTTCGACCACGACCGCCCGCCGGGCCCCGCACCGATGCGCGCGACCCGGCGGGAGCGATCGGGCTGGACCGTCTAGGAGTTGAGCCGGTCGCCCGCGGGGTTCTCGTTTGCCCGCTCGCGGGCGTCGCTCTCCGGAGTGGAGTTGCGGATGACGTGCTCGCACGAGCCGTTGGCGTTGCCGTTGGTGGCGTCGACGATCACGTCGTACTGGTCGGCGTAGACCGTGTCGTTGCCCGGACCGCAGTCGATCCGGTCCACCTCGCCGTCACGCACGTGGAACGTGTCGTTGCCGGTCCCACCGTGCAGGGTGTCCCCCTTGTCGTCGCCGGGCTTCTCGACGTCGCCGCGGGCCAGCGCCCACAGCTTGTCGTTGCCGGCATCGCCGAAGGACTCGTCGCGGCCGAGGTTGGCGAAGATCGTGTCGTTGCCGGAGCCTCCGTGCTGCACGTCGTCGCCGGTGCCGCCGGACATCAGGTCGTTGCCGCCGTTGCCGTTGACGCGGTCGTCGCCGATCCCGCCGCTGAGGCGGTCGACGCCGTCCCCGCCGTTCACGGTGTCGTTCCCGGGTCCGCCGTAGACCTGGTCGCGGGAGATCCGGTCGCCCGCGCCGGGCACGTCGCCTTGGAGGTTGTCGTCGCCCAGGCCACCGACGATGAGGTCACCGCCGGCGTAGCCGCGGATGTCGTCGTTGCCGGCGTTGCCGATCAGGCGGTCCTGTCCGGAGCCGCCGCTGATGGCGTCGTTGCCGAGGCCGCCGAGCACGTGGTCGCTGCCGGTGCCCCCGAGGAGCACGTCGTTGCCGTCGCCGCCGACGACGAAGTCGAAGCCGCCCGCGGCATCGACGCGGTCGTCACCGGCGCGCGCGTAGATCCGATCGGCGCGGTTGGTCCCCGACAGATTGTCATTGTGGTTGGTGCCGGTGATGGTCGCCGCCCCTGCGACCGCGGCAAGGGCTCCGACGCCCGTCAGGGCCGCGAGGACGCCGACCGCCAGGCGCGAGAATCTTGAAGCCATGGACTCATACCTCCTGCTCATCGATTGACGCCTCCCCAACACCGGGGCGCTCAACCGAGTTGCGCGGAGCCCCGATGTTCTGATCGTCCCTTGATGTTCCAGGGGGGAAGAGAGCCGTCGGGCTGCGGGTCACGGGCGGGCCGGCGAGACCCGGAAGGCCGCGATCTCCCTGCCATACTCCGGGGACGCCACGGGGGGCGTAGCTCAGTTGGTTAGAGCGCCGGCCTGTCACGCCGGAGGCCGCGGGTTCGAGTCCCGTCGCTCCCGCTGCGCACCCGCCTGCGCTCAGAGAGCACGAAGGCTACGGTCAGCTTTCGACCCAGGGCGGCTCGCGCCGCTCAGCCATCGCCGGACGCCGCCAGAAGCGCGCTGGCGGTGACGGCGTCGGTCACGAGCTCGTTGAAGTAACCGGCCTCGGCGGCGGCGAGGATGCTCGGAACCTTCGCGGCGCCCGCGGCCAGAGCGATGGAGGTGGGGATCTCGCGCAGGCGCTCGAGGGAGGTGGCCATGAGCCGCTCGCAGCCCGGGAAGAGCACCGGCCGACCTTCCCGGTCGTAGAAGCGCGAGCAGATGTCGCCGACGGCCCCGCGCAGTTTCCCGCCGGCCTCCCCAACGAAGCGCGGCAGCGTGGTGCGGGTGGTCAGCGGCGCCCCCACGCCGAGGATTACGCAGCGCGCGGTGCTCCAGAGGTCGAGCACCCGCCGCGTGGAGGGATCGTCGAGCAGCGTCTCGTAGAGCTCGGGACCGGGGAGCGCCGGCGCGTACAGGAAGGTCGGCGTCCCGCCGACCCGCTCGGCCAGTCGACGGGTGATCTCGTTGGTGGCGTACCAGGCCTCGGGTTCGTCCTGCCCCCCCACCGTGGGGGCGACGACGACGCCGGAGAGCGCGGGAAGGTGCGTGCGCGACGCCTCCCAGATCGTCCTGCCGGAGGAGACGAGCAGCGCATCCCCGGGCGCCAGCCGCGCCGCGCGTAGGGCGTCCGAGAGCGCGGGGGCCAGCGCCTCGCCCAGCGTTCCCACCCCCGGGGGCGCGACGCGGACGCTGCGAAGCCCCAGCGCGACCTGCACCTGCGCGCCGAGGCCCTCGCTCTCCTCCTCGACCGGCGCCACGACCTCGATCCGCACGATGCCCCGCCGGCGGGCGTCGGAGAGGAGCCGGCTGACCGCGCTGCGGCTGATGCCCAGTCGGGACGCGACCTCGGCCTGCGTCGCGTCCTCGAGGTAGTACAGCCGGGCGGCCGTGTGCATCAGCGCTTGGGGCGAGCGAGAGCCGGGAGGGGAGCTCACGCCGTCATCTTGGCGCGTCGCGCCCGCCGCCGCCACACCTTTGAACATTTGTCTGGACATCTGTGCAGGAAGCCTCTACGGTAGCCCAGAGCGGTTGCCCAGAGGACCAAGGAGCGCCTTGGAGGAGAGCATGCAGGCCGTCGTATGCCGCGGGCCGCGGGACTACCGGCTGGAGGACGTGGCGGTACCCGAGCCCGGCCCCGGCGAGGTCCTGGTCCGCGTCGAGGCGGTCGGGATCTGCGCCAGCGACCTCAAGTGCTACGACGGCGCGGCGAAGTTCTGGGGCGACGAGACCCGGCCGGCCTGGGCCGAGACCGAGGTCATTCCCGGCCACGAGTTCGTCGGGAAGGTCGTCGCCCTCGACGACGCCGCCAGCGAGCGGTGGTCGATCGCGCAGGGCGACCGCGTCGTCTCCGAGCAGATCGTCCCGTGCTGGGAGTGCCGCTACTGCAAGCGCGGCCAGTACCACATGTGTCGCCCCCACGACATCTACGGCTTCAAGCGCCGCACGCCGGGCGCCATGGCCCGGTACATGGTCTATCCCGGCGAGTCACTGGTCCACCGTGTCTCGAGCGCCCTGCCGGCGCCCCACGCCGCCTTCGTGGAGCCGCTCTCCTGCTCCCTGCACGCCGTCGAGCGGGGGAACATCGGCTTCGAAGACGTCGTGATCGTGGCCGGGTGCGGCCCGATCGGACTCGGCATGGTGGCGGGTGCCGCGGCCAAGAACCCCGGCCACGTCGTCGCCCTCGACCTCGAGGACCACAAGCTCGACCTCGCCCTGGCGTGCGGCGCTGACTCCGTCGTCAACATCGGCCGCGAGAGCCCGCGCGACCACGTTGACCAGCTCACCGAGGGCTACGGCGCCGATGTCTACCTCGAGGGCACGGGCCACCCCGCCGCGGTAGAGCAAGGCCTCGCGCTGCTGCGCAAACAGGGTACGTTCGTCGAGTACTCCGTCTTCAAGGAGGACGTCTCCACCGACTGGAGCGTCATCTCCGACGACAAGGAGCTCGATGTGCTCGGTGCGCACCTGGGACCGTACTGCTGGCCCGCCGCGATCTCGATGATCGAGTCCGGTCGCCTTCCCATGGACCGCATCTGCACGCATCAGCTGCCCCTCGCGCAGTTCGAGGACGGGCTCGAGCTCGTCCGGGAGGGCTCCAGCTCGATCAAGGTCTCGCTCATACCGGCATGACCCGCGTCAACCAGGCAACCAGGAGGAGAACGCTGTGAGAACAGCTCGTCTGAGGTCGATCGGCGTCGCAGGCGCCGCCGCACTCGCCGCCACCGCGCTCGTCGCGTGCGGCTCGTCGTCCAACAGCAGCGGCGGTGGAGGCGGTGGCGGCGCAGGGGGAACCGTCGCCTTCCTGATGCCCGACGAGGCTTCGACCAGGTACGAGCTGTACGACCACCCGCTGTTCGCCAAGCGGCTCAAGCAGCTGTGCGCGAGCTGCAAGGTGCTCTACCAGAACGCCAACGCTGACCCCTCCAAGCAGCAGCAGCAGGCCAACTCCGTCATCACCCAGGGCGCCAAGGTCATGGTCCTCGACCCCGTCGACGCGGCCGCCCTCTCGTCGACCGTGCAGCAGGCGAAGTCGCGCGGCATCAAGGTCGTGTCCTACGACCGGCCGTTCCCCAAGGTGCAGACAGACTTCTACATCTCGTTCGACAACGAGAAGATCGGGAAGCTCATCTCGACCTCGCTGATGAACCACCTCAAGCAGACGGGGGCGGCGAAGACCGGCGGGATCCTGATCGTCAACGGCTCCCCGACCGACGCGGCGGCGGGCCTCATCAAGAAGGGCATCCACGAGGGTGTCGATCCCAGCGGCGTCAAGACGCTGGCCGAGTACGACACCCCGGACTGGGAGCCGGCCAAGGCGCAGGACTGGGTCTCGGGCCAGATCTCGCGCTTCCACGGCCAGATCCAGGGCGTGGTCGCCGCCAACGACGGTACGGCCGGCGGCGCGATCTCGGCCTTCAAGGCGGCGGGCGTGACCCCCGTGCCGCCGGTCACCGGCAACGACGCCGAGACCGCCGCGGCCCAGCGCATCATCGCCGGCACCCAGTACAACACGATCAACAAGCCGATCAGGATCGTGGCCTCCGCCGCGGCCGACACGGCCTACAAGCTCCTCCAGGGCCAGAAGCCCAAGCAGACGGCGACGGTGTTCAACACCCCCTCGGCGCTGTTCACCCCGTTCGTAGTCACCAAGCAGAACGTCAAGCAGCAGCTGATCGACTCCGGCCTGCAGAAGGCGTCGGCCGTGTGCACCGGGCCCTACGCCCAGGACTGCGCCAAGCTGGGCATCAAGGGCTAGGAGTCGCGTGGCGACGCCGGACACGACGAACGGGAGGGACGGGACCGGCCCGGTCCTCTCCCTCCGAGGGGTCACGAAGACCTTCGGCGCCGTGGCGGCGCTCACCGGCGTGGATCTCGACGTCGCGCCGAGTCAGGTCGTCGCGCTGGTCGGCGACAACGGCGCCGGCAAGTCGACGCTGGTCAAGGTACTGGCCGGGGTCCACGCGCCGAATGCGGGGACGATCACGTTCGAGTCCGAGGAGGTGACGATTCCCAGCCCCGTGGCCGCCCAGCGGCTGGGGATCGCCACCGTCTACCAGGACCTCGCGCTGTGCGAGAACCTCAACGTCGTCGAGAACCTGTTCCTCGGCCACGAGCTCAAGCCCTCACGGCTCGACGAGGTGACGATGGAGGTGCGCTCCTGGGAGCTCCTGCGCGAGCTCTCGGCGAAGATCCCCACGGTACGGGTCCCGGTGGCGGCGCTCTCGGGAGGGCAGCGCCAGACCGTGGCGATCGCCCGCTCGCTGCTCGGCGATCCCAAGCTGATCATCCTGGACGAGCCGACCGCCGCCCTCGGGGTGGCCCAGACCGCCGAGGTGCTCAACCTCATCGAGCGGCTGCGCGACCGCGGCCACGGGGTCATCATGGTCTCCCACAACATGGCCGACGTGATGGCGGTTGCCGAGGTGGTGTGCGTCCTGCGTCTTGGCCGCAACAACGGCGTGTTCAAGGTCGGTGACGTGTCCCAGGAGGACATCGTGGCGGCCATCACCGGTGCGACCGACAACGTCGTCACGCAACGTGCCGGCCGCCAGGCGCGGCCCGTGCCCGGCACCGGCGCCAACGAGGAAGAGGAGATCGAGTCGTGAGCCAGGCGGAGTCTCCGGTTCCCGCCCTCGCCGCCGACCTACAGGACGACGGCATGCTCGGCGCCGAGGGCCTGCGCGGATCGGCCAAGCGCACCATCGACCGCGTCCGCGCCGGCGAGCTCGGCGCGCTGCCGGTGGTCATCGGCCTGGTGATCATCTGCGTCGTCTTCGAGGCGCTCAACCCGGTCTTCCTCCACAGCGAGAACCTGGTCAACCTGCTGCTGGAGTCGGTGTCCACAGGCGTCATCGCGCTAGGAATCGTCTGCGTGCTCCTACTGGGTCAGATCGACCTCTCGGTCGGCTCGGTCAGCGGTCTCTCGGCCGCCCTCACCGCGGTGCTCTTCGTGAAGCAGGGCCTGCCGCCCGCCCTGGCCATCGTGCTGGCGATCCTCGCCGGAGCCCTGATCGGCTTCCTCTACGCCCAGATCTTCAACCGTCTCGGGGTGCCGAGCTTCGTCATCACGCTCGCCGGCCTGCTGGCCTTCCTCGGCGCGCAGCTCTGGCTCCTGGGCGACACCGGCGCCATCAACGTGCCATTCGACTCGGGGCTGGTGAAGTTCGCTCAGCTCGACTTCGTCCCCGCCTGGCTCTCGTACGCGCTGGTCGTGCTCGCCGCGGGCGGACTGCTCGTGACCGGCTTCCTGCGGGCCCGACAGCGGCGGCAGGCGTCGCTGTCGGCGGCATCGATCCAGGGGCTCCTGGTCCGCAGCCTCGCCCTCCTGGTGATCCTCGGCCTCGGCGTCTTCTACCTCAACCAGGACCGCGGGGTCGGGTGGATGTTCGTGTTCTTCCTGGCCGTCGTGCTGGTGATGCACTACGTCTTCACCCGGACGAAGTTCGGGCGCTCGATGTTCGCCGTCGGCGGCAACGTCGAGGCCGCGCGCCGGGCGGGCATCAACGTCCGCGGCATCTACGCCGCCGGGTTCGTCCTGTGCTCCACCTTCGCGGCGGTGGGCGGGGTGCTCGGCGCGGCACGCCTCGCCGCCGCCAACCAGCAGTCGGGCGCGGGGGACGTGAACCTGAACGCGATCGCCGCGGCGGTCATCGGCGGCACGAGCCTGTTCGGAGGGCGGGGCTCCGCCTTCTCGGCCCTGCTGGGGATCCTCGTGATCTCCGCCATTGCGAACGGGCTTACGCTGCTCAACCTCAGCTCCTCCTACCGCTTCATGGTCACGGGGGCGGTGCTGCTGCTCGCGGTCGCGGTGGACTCGGTCGCCCGCCGGTCGCGGGCCTCGTCCGGTCGCGCCTGAGCGACACCCCCGGGACAGGTAGCGTGCCCGGCCGTGGCGCAGTACCTCCTGGGCGTCGACATGGGCACGAGCTCCACCAAGGGCGTGCTCGTCGAGCCCGACGGGACGGTCGTGGCCACCGCTTCCCGAGCGCACGCCATGTCGCTGCCCCAGCCTCGCTGGGCCGAGATGGACGCCGAGCGCGACTGGTGGGGGGACGCCGTGACGGTCACGCGCGAGCTGGTCGGCGGCGTCGACGCCGGGGCGATCTCGGCCGTGTGCGTCTCCGGGCTCGGGCCTTGCCTGCTCCTGGGTGACACCGACGACCGACCGCTGCGCGCGGGAATCCTCTACGGGATCGACATGCGGGCCACCGAGGAGATCGCCGAGCTCACCGAGCGCTACGGCGAGGACCGGATCCTCCAGCGCTGCGGCAAGGACCTCTCCACCCAGGCGGTCGGCCCCAAGCTCCTGTGGGTACGCCGCCACGAGCCCCAGGTCTGGGAGCGGGCAAGGCGCTGGTACTCGTCGCACTCCTTCGTGGTGGCCCGGCTGACGGGCGAGTACGTGCTCGACCGTCACACGGCGAGCCAGTGCGACCCTCTCTACGACCTCGCCGCGAACGAGTGGGCGGACGACTGGGCGCAGGACATCGCCCCCGGCCTGGAGCGCCCGCGGCTCGCCTGGCCGAGCGAAGTAGTGGGCCAGGTCACCCCGGCCGCGGCCGAGGCCACCGGGCTCAAGCCGGGGACGCCGGTGTGCGCGGGCACGGTCGACGCCTGGGCCGAGAGCTTCTCCGCGGGCGTGCGCGCCCCCAACGACCTCATGCTCATGTACGGCTCGACGATGTTCTTCGTCCAGGCCGTGGCCTCGGCGCGCGGGCATCGAGGACTGTGGACCACGGCCGGAGTGGAGACCGGCTCCTACACGCTCGCGGCCGGCATGGCGACCTCGGGCTCGCTGACGACCTGGCTCCAGGAGCTCACGGGCGGAGCCCCGTTCGAGCAGCTCGTGGAGGAGGCGGCGCAGGCCCCCGTCGGCGCCGATGGCCTGATCGTGCTGCCCTACTTCGCCGGCGAGCGCACGCCGATCTTCGATCCTCGGGCACGCGGCGTGGTGGCCGGCCTCACCCTGCGCCATCGCCGGGGCCACCTGTTCCGGGCCGTCTACGAGGGGATCGCCTACGGCATCCGCCAGATCCTCGAGGTGCTCGAGCAGGCGGCCGGGCCGGCTTCGCGAATCGTCGCGGTCGGTGGCGGCACCCAGGGGGGCCTGTGGACCCAGATCGTCACGGACGTCACCGGGCGCGTGCAGGAGCTGCCGGCCCAGACCATCGGAGCGAGCTATGGCGACGCGCTCCTGGCGGCCATGGGCACCGGCGTCGTGCCGGAGGCGACGAACTGGTCGCGGGTGGCTAACCGCCTCGTGCCCGATCCCGCCGTGCGCACGGTGTACGACGAGCTCTACGCGACCTACTGCGAGCTCTACCCGGCGACCAGAGATCAGCTCCACCGCCTCGCCGCCCTCCAGGAGCTCTCGGCCGCGTCGCCGATTCCGAGCGATGCGGCATGACGGCGAGAGAATCCGCTCCTCGCCGCGATCCCCCTTCAGGGCTCATCGCTCGACCCTGTCCCCGGCACGGCGGCCCGCCGGCCGCCTCCCGTTTCGTGCGCAAACAGCGGGGATTCGCAACTCGAGCGAGGATTCGCGTGAGCTTGGCGGCCAGCGGGTGTTGAAGCTGGCATGGAGTCGGAACGCGAAGCGACGGCGCGGCCGGGGACCGAGGACCCGGTCATGCTCGTCGAGGTCTTCATCACCCGCCGCTCGGACGGCGACTACCTGGCCCGCATGTCGATCGACGAGCAGGCCGGCTGGGTGGCCTGCTCGGCCGACGATCCGTTCGACGCGCTCGAGGGCGCGGTGGGTGCGGCTCGCCAGAACCTGAGCGCTCGGCTGCGCAGCCGCCAGCTCTCGCCGGCCGATCCGGAGGGCTGACGCGCGGCAGCCCCCCACGCTCGTGCGTCGGCAGCTGGGGCCGGCCACGACCGCCCCGCATGCGGGCGATCACCCAATATCCTGCGCCTTGCCTGGTCGAGAGAGGGAGGGGAGGAAGTGGCTCGGGGTGGACTTGTTCGCGCGGCGACCCTCTTCGCGGTCGCCCTGAGCGCCATGCTGGCGGCGGCGGCGCCCGTCGCGGCCGATCCCCTCATCGCGGCCCACCGCGGAGGCACCTACGTCGACGGCGCGCCACGGTTCGCCGAGAACACCATGCCGGCCTTCCGGCACGCCGGCCGCCACGGATTCATCCTCGAATTCGACGTCAAGCGCACGGCTGACGACAAGCTGGTCGTCTTCCACGATGACACCCTCGACCGCGTCACTCCGTGCCACGGACGTATTCGCGACCGCACCCTCGCCCAGCTCGCCCGCTGCCCGGTCGACGTCCTGGGCAGCCCGGGCAGCGAGCTCCAGCCCGTCGCTCCCTTCACGCCCAACCGCCATCCCGCGGCGATCCCCACGCTGCGCCAGGTGCTGGCCTACGCCCGCACCCGCCACCTCTACGTCAGCCCCGAGATCAAGAACCAGCCCACCGACTCGGACTTCGACCCCACCCCAGCCTTCGCCACCCAGGTGATCCGCGCCATCGTCGCCAGTCGCTTCCCGCCCTCCCACTTGCTCATCCAGAGCTTCTGGCCGCCCAACCTGACGGTGGCCAGGCAACTCCTGCCCCAGGCCGAGATCGTGCTTCTATCGCTCAAGGCGACCAACGATGGCGCGCCGTCCATGGCCGGGGCCAACGGCTGGGAGTGGGTCGGCCCGGAGCTCGGCTCGGGCTTCGCCGATCCCCAGTATGCGTCGAGCGCGCACGACCAGGGCCGGCGCGTCATCGCCTTCACGCCGGACACGCGCGCCACCCTGGCCACCGCGGCCGACGAGCACGTCGACGCCGTCTTCACCGACGACCCCCTCCGTGCCCGGCGCGTCTTCGCTCGAGCCGGCCCCCGGCGACCGCGCATCCCGCCGCCTCCCACCCGCGGGGACTGCCGCCGCGTACGGGCCTCGCGGACGCTCGCGCCGATCGAGGCGCTGTACCGGCGCAGTCGTGCGCCGCGGGTGTTCGCCATGCAGTACAAGCAGGATCCGCGCAACGTCGAGACCTACCGCACGTTCCGCACCAAGATCGAATGCATGATCCGCGACTTCGTTCGCCCGCGGCTGGCCCACGACCGGCCCAACGTGGTGGCCTTCAACGAGGACGTGGGGCTGGCCACGATCGCCACCGGGGGGCGCGGGAAGGCGGCACGGGACATCTTCGCCCACCCGGGGCGCCAACCGAGCTGCGAGGCGCAGGGCGCCCCGTGCGCCACCCTGGCCGCATTCGGCGCGATCAGCGCGGCCTACTCGCCTCAGCTCGCCGCGTACCGCGCCCGCTTCCCGACGCTCCAGCCGGTGAGCGGCACCTTCGTCGCCGCCACCGACACCTTCGCCCGCGGATGGATGCAGACCTTCTCCGACATGGCCCGGCGCTACGGCGTCTACATCCTGGGCTCCAACGACCAGGCGCCCTTCCGAGAGTCCACCGACCCGTCGGAGATCGCCCAGTTCGCGGAACCGGGCACCTCGCCGGCCTCGGTCTTCGTGGCCACCTCGCCCCACGCCTACAACGAGGTGTTCATGTGGGGTCCGCACGACGTGGACCCCGACGCCCCGACTCCGCTGCGCAACGTCGTCGCCCGCAACCGCAAGGTTCCGCTGACCTCGATCGAGGAGCAGTTCCAGCTGACCACCGGGCCCGCCGGCGGGCCCGACGCGATCGAGAACCTGCGTCCCTACCGCCTGCCGGGGACGCGAGCGCGAATCGGCTTCGCCACCTCGCTGCCGGCCTTCCAGTTCGGCCACGCCCGGCGCGGCCGCGAATGCGACGACGTCCGCGTGACCTACATGCGCTGCCTGGACCGCCTGGGCGCCAACGTGGTCATGCAGGACGAGGCCAACCCGGGCCGCTGGGGCGCCGACAGCGGATGCGGCGGGCGCTGCTGGCAGCCGCTGGAGTGGATGAGGTCGGGATCGCGCCAGGTCACCGACGACACGGTGCGCTTCGACTACAACGTCACGCCGGCCATGGTGGGCAACCTGGCCGACCTGGCCTTCGACCTCCAGTCGTCGATCAGCCAGCGGGGCTCCCGGCGCGGCGGGTGCAGCTACGTGGGCAATCGCCAGTCAGGCCCCTCGGATCCGCGCCGGCTGCGGCGCTACCGCGGACGGCGGCCCGAGTTCCTCGCGCTGGCGCCGTGGGTGGTCGACGATCGCCGGCGCTCGAGGCTTCGCGCCACCGCCGCCCGCCTCGCCCCGGGGTCGGGCGACGCGCTCGAGGACGACTACCTGGAGACGGCGCTGATCGCCGACCTTCCCTTCCCGGTCAACCGCTCGCGGCGCTGCCACACCGCCCCGCCGCCGCGACTGCGCTGAGGCGCCCGCGGGCGGCGTCTTAGAGCTCGCCCAGCACCTCGTCGGCCACTCGGTGGCCGGACTGGACGGCGCCGTCCATGTAGCCGTTCCACACGGTGGCGGTCTCGGCCCCCGCCCAGTGGATGCGCCCGGCCGGCTCGCGAATGGCCTCGCCGTAGTCCAGCAGCACGCCCGGCGGGGTGTAGCCGACGTAGCAGCCGCGAGTCCACAGCTCCTTGGACCAGTTCATCTCGAAGTAGCCCTTGGGGTGACGCGCCTTGGAGCCGAAGTACGTGGCGAAGTTGTCGAGCACCGCCTTGCGCCGGTCCCTGCGGTCCATGCGCGCGTATACGCGCGCATCGTGGCCCTCGATAAAGCCGAGCAGCGCTCCGGGCTTGCCGTCGGGCGGCGAATTGTCGAAGGTCACCCGGACGGGGTGAAGGTCGGAGGTCACCTGCCCGGCCAGGCCGTCGTCGCGCCAGAAGGGTCGGTCGTAGATTGCGTGACACTTGATCACCGAGCCCTGGGGGAAGCGCTGTAGGAGCTGGGCGCGGTCGGCGCTGAGCTCGGGCTCGTAGTCGATGTAGGCGCCGGTGGCGGGCGGGACGGTGACGATCACCCGCTTGGCCCGGAAGCTGCCCCGCTCGCTGTGGACCACCGCTTCGCCGCCCGACTGCTCGATCCGGCGAACCGCGGCGTTGAGCACGACGTGGCGGCGCAGCTGGCGCGCCAGCTTGATCGAGACCCTCTGCGAGCCGCCGACGAAGCGGCTGTCCTGGGCCCCGCCCGCGGTCGAGAAGTAGCGGTTGGCCTTGGAGCCACCGGGCGCGGTGTCCTCGGGCGTGGTCGGCGCGGAGCTGAGGTAGAACACGACGTGCAGCAGGGAGAGGTCGCGCGGCTCGGCGGCGAACACCGCCTCCATCCCCAGCTCGAGCAGGAACCTTCCGCCCGGTGTCTGGGCGTTGTCGTTCTTCCAGGTCTCGAAGGTCTGGCCGTCCCACTCCTGCGCGTTGGGCGCCTTCCACGGCTCGTCCTTGGGGACGGTCTCGCCCATCATGTCGATCTTCTTCAGCGCCTGGTAGGCGTCGGCCGCGCCACCGGTCAGGTCGGGCGGCACTGCGCCCGTCACCGGCATGGGCCGGTAGCGCTGCTGGCCGCCGTCGCGGTGGTAGATGTAGTCGCCCTGGTTGTAGGTCTTGAAGGTCTCTACGCCGAGTCTCTTGGAGAGCTTGAGGATGCGGTCCTGGGTAGGGCCGACCCACTGGCCGCCGACCTCCACGACCTCGCCGTGACCGATCGGGTGGTTGAGCGTGCGGCCGCCGACGCGGTCGCGGGCCTCCAGCACGACCGCCGAATGGCCGGCCTTGATGACCTCGGCGGCGGCTACGAGCCCCGACAGCCCGGCGCCGACCACGACCACGTCAGCGCGACGGCCGGAGTCCGCCTGGGCGCCCGCGGGGAAGGCGGCGCCCACACCGACCGCGGCGCCAGCGCCGATCAATCCCCGGCGGGTGAGCCCGCCGGTTGGCTCCTCGCGCCTCACGCCCTGCTCGCCCCGCCCCTCGCCGCTCGTCCCCATAGGCGGCGAGTATGCCGAAATCTTGACGAACGTGCGAGCCCTCGAGGCGCTCCTGGCTGGGAGGCCTCCCGCTCCGCCTAGATCGGTATCCCCCACAGCGGGAACCAGCGCCCGAGCTCGGCCTCGATCGGCAGCTCGGCGCCCACCTGGGCGCGCAGGCGCAGCTCGCGCTCGGTGTCGCGCTGCTGGTCACCGGAGGCGGGCACGAAGGGGTAGAACGCTCCTCGCTTGTAGTTGTAGATCCAGTACCGGGGATTTCGCTGGGAGTCCTCGAAGGCGAAGACCGCGCAGAGGATCCGGTCGCCGTAGCCCCCGCTCTCCAGCGCACTCGAGACCGCGTTGACGCCGACCACGAGGTCGTCGAAGTCGGGGTCGCGCAGGATCATCCAGCGATAGCCGAAGGAGTCGTCCGTGGCCTCCAGCCTGGTCCCCGCCTCCGACGAGGTGCCGCCGACGACCTCCTCCATGTCGGTGACGATCGAGCGGAAGTCCGCCGTGTCGAGCGGCTGGAAGACGATGCCGGCCACGCCGCGGGTGCTCAGGGCGAGCTGAGTCTCGAAGGTGACGTAGGCGGTGCTCATGGCGAACAGCCGGTCGGGGGCCGGCATCTTGAGCTCGCGTTTGCCGCGCAGGACGTCGAACAGGCCCATCGGTGCCGTCGCTCTCAGGCGGCGACGGTGCCCTGAAGCTGGGCCTCGAGCCGCTGGAGGGCGGCGAGGCGCGCCTCGAGCGGGGGGTGGGTCGAGAAGACGTTGGCCAGTGACTTCTTGACGCCCGGCGGGAAGATGTAGAAGGCGGACAGCTCGGAGGAGGCGCGCAGGTCCTGCTGGGGGATGCGCTCCATCGAGCCGCTGATCTTCATCAGGGCGGAGGCCAGCGCGCTCGGACGTCCGGTGATGATCGCGGACCCGCGGTCGGCCGCGAACTCCCGGTAGCGCGAGAGGGCCTGGAGGAGGAAGAACGAGATCGCGTAGACGGCCAGCGAGACGAGGATGAGGACGAGGAAGCTCGGGTTGTCGTCGTCGTCACCACCGCCGCCGAAGAAGAAGCCGAACTGCACGATGTAGGCGGCGATCGTGGCGAAGAACGAGGCGATGGTCATGACCATCACGTCACGGTTCTGCACGTGAGTCAGCTCGTGGGCAAGGACGCCCTCGAGCTCGGCGGGAGAGAGCAGGTCCATGATCCCGGTGGTCGCGCACACCGTGGCCGAGCGCGGGGAACGGCCCAGCGCGAAAGCGTTGGGCATCGCGGTCTGGGCGACGGCGACGCGCGGCTTGGGCAGGTCGGCCTGGACGCACAGACGCTCGACCATCGCGTGCAGCTCGGGCGCGTCGCGGGGGGAGACCTCGTGGCCGCCCATGGCCCGCAGGGCGAGCTTGTCGGAGGTGAAGACCTGCGCGAGGAACATCACCCCGGCGATCACCGCCACCGTGACCCCGCCGACGCCCGCGGCCAGCAGGGCGACGACCAGCACGACGTAGAGGACACCGAGGAGGAACATCGTCAGCGTCATCCGGACCTGAAGCCCGGTGTCGCGGCCTAGTGAAGTGGGGCGGGGCATTGAGCTCGTGTCCGTTGCGGACGGGCTCCCTATCTTGGCAAACCACCTTCCTGCTCCCTAAACGCCGGACGGCGCAGCCGCCACCGGGCGGCCCAGCGCCAAGCGCGGTTCGAGCCGCTCAGAAGCTCGCGGGGCTCGGGGAAGGCGACTCCTGGTCGCCCGCGCCGAAGACGTCATCCAGGAGCCCATGGGTCTCGCGGATGCCGAAGGCGTCGCGCAGGTGCCGCTCGACCTCGTCGCGCGAGCTGCCGGCCACCGCCATCTCCACCGCCACGAGACGGGCGGCCTCGAGGTCCGGGGCGGTGGCCAGGGCGGACGGCCCGCCGCTGGCGGCGCTCGTCCTTCTCTCCTGGGAGGAGGGCGAAGGCGGTTTGCCGCGGATCTCGTCGGGAGTGCGAAGAGCCGCCCGCACCCGAAGGGGGAGCTGTGGACGGCGCTGGCCCCGTGGAAGCCGCTGCCGTCGCGCCGGCGCCCGAGGGCCGTCGTCCCCGCCGGGGCGGCTTCGCGAGAGGTCGTCGCCCTCAACCCCAGCCGTGCTGCGCGAGAGAGCCTCGCCGTCGACGCCGCCGGCGCTTCCCCCGAGGTCGCCGCCGTCGGAACTGGCGGCGGGCTTCTCGCGGTCCTCCCCTTCAAGGCGGGCGGTGCTTCGCTGGAGCACGCCGGCGAGCGAGTCGAGCTGTCGCTGGGCCGCCTCCGCCTGCTCGACCAGCTCGTCGGTCAGCTCACGCAGCCGCCCGACGCGCCGGCGCACGAGGGCATCGGCCTCGCGGCGGGCGTCGTCGACGTAGCGCCGAGCCTCTCGTTCGGCCTCGGCTCGATGGGCGGCCAGGTCGCGCTGGATCACGGCCGCCTCGCGCTCGGCGACCCGGACGATCTCCTCCACGCGAGCCGCCAGGGTGGCGCTCAGCGAGGCCTCGCCGGACGCTGCGGCGGCTCCTGGGTCGCGGCGTCCCAGGAGCGGTTCACCTGAGCCCACGAAGCGAGCTTACACCGACCCCAGGCCGCCATCCGGGCGCGCCGGACGGTGTTCATAACTATGGACCTCAGGTTGAACCAAAGCCTGGAGCAAGCCTAGACTGCGGCGCTTCATGCGCTCCCGCCTCGTCGTCTGCGCCATCCTGGCGCTGGCGCCACTGACGCTGTTCGCCTTCTTGCCGCTGGGCTCCAGCGCCAAGAGCCTCGACTCCAAGCTCAACGACGCCCAGCACCGGCTGAGCCGGGCCAAGGGCAAGGAGGGAGTCCTCTCCGGCGACGTCGCCGCCGCGTCGCAGCGCATCGAGGCCCTGCAATCGGACATCACCGGCCTGGCCCACCGCCAGGACGCGCTCCAGAGCGACCTCGACGTCAAGCGCGCGCAGCTCAACCGCCTTCAGGACCAGCTGCGCACCGAGCGCGCCCGCCTGGCCGAGATGCGGGCGAAGCTGGCCCGCGGCCGCCGGATCCTCAGCGTCCGCCTGACCGAGATGTACAAGGCCGACCGGCCGGACATCGTCACGGTCATCCTCAACGCCAACGGCTTCGCCGACCTGCTCGAGCGCAGCGAGTTCATCCAGCGCATCAACGACCAGGACACGCGGATCATCCGCGCCGTGCGCATCGCCCGCGACGCCGCCCAGCGGGCGTCCGACCGCCTGGCGGAGCTCGAGGGGCGCCAGCAGGCCATCACCACCGCCGTACTCGTGCGGCGAAACCAGGTGGCGAGCGTGCGCCTGGCGCTGGTCGACAAGCGCACCCAGTACGCGGCCGCCCGCGCGGCCAAGGCACAGACGCTGAGCCACGTGCGCGCGGAGCGCCGCGACGCCCAGGACGACGTCGCCGCGCTTCAGCGCGAGCAGGCCCGGATCCAGCGAGCGCTGGGCTCGGGCCCGCAGGTGGCGGGGCCGATCCGCCGGGGCTCGGGCCAGTTCATCTGGCCGGTCAACGGCCCCATCACCTCGCCGTTCTGCGAGAGGCGGGCCTGGGAGTCCTGCCATCCCGGGATCGACATCGGGGTGGGAAGCGGGACGCCGATCCGCGCCGCCGGCTCAGGGGTCGTGGCCATCGCCGGCCCGACCGGAGGGTACGGCAACTACACATGCATCCAGCATGGCGGGGGCATCTCGACGTGCTATGCGCACCAGTCCTCGATCCAGGTCAGCGTCGGCCAGCACGTCAGCCAGGGGCAGGTCATCGGCCTGTCGGGCTGCACCGGGCTGTGCTTCGGAGCCCACCTGCACTTCGAGGTGCGGGTCAACGGCTCCGTGGTCAATCCGCTCAACTACCTCTAGCTCGGCGCGTAAGCGCCGGGGGGACGGCGGGCGGCGGCGGCACCGCGGGGTGCGGCGGAGCTGGGGGCTGCGGCCGGGCAAACGGGCTGCGGCGGGGCGGGTTCCGGTGCGGCTAGGCTGACCACCAGCAGATGCTGCCCGAGCTCGACCTAGGCCCGCTGCACCTCAAGACGTTCGGCATGCTCTTCGCCCTGGCGTTCATCGCCATCGGGCTGCTCCTCGCGCGCCGCCTGCGCGAGCTCGGCAAGCCGGGGGACTGGGCCTACGAGATCGGCTTCGCCGCGCTGGTGGGCGGGCTCGTGGGCGCGCGGCTCTACTGGCTGCTCCAGAACTGGAGCAGCACGCGCCACGACGTGCTCGGCAGCCTCTTCGGCGGCTCGGGCCTCGTGTGGTACGGGGGGGTGATCGGAGGCGCGCTGGCCGTGCTGGCCTGGGCGCGGTGGCGCGGCATGTTGGGGCTGGGGCTGCTCGACCTCTGCGCGCCGGGGCTCGCCCTTGGCTACGCCGTCGGGCGAGTGGGGTGCCAGATCTCCGGCGACGGCGACTACGGCAAGCCGTGGAACGGTCCGTGGGCCATGGCCTATCCCCGCGGCGAGGTCCCGACCGTGGAGCGCGTCCATCCCACCCCCATCTATGAGTCGCTGGCCATGGGCCTCGCCGCCCTCGTGCTGTGGCACCTGCGCGATCGCTTCCGTCCGGGAGCGCTGTTCGCCCTCTACCTCGTGTGGGCCGGGGTGGAGCGATTCCTGGTCGAGTTCATCCGGCGCAACGTCGAGGTCGTCGCGGGGCTCACCGTCCCTCAGCTGGAGAGCCTGGGCATCGTGGTCGCGGGAGCGGCGTGGCTGCTGGTCCTGCGCGCGCGGGGTGGCTGGAGCGCTGCGCGCGGCCACGCCGCGGCCGCCTGAGCCCGCGCCGTCTCTCCGGCCGAGCCCGACCCGGTTAGCGGATGGCCGCGCCGCCGCCCGCCGAGCCCGACCCGGTTAGCGGATCGCCGCGGCGCCGCCCGCCGAGCACCGGTTAGGGGATCGGCGCCCCGCCGGCGTCGCCGCCAGATTCGGGCCGCGGCGACGTTGTCACTGGTGTCGGCGTCGGTGGGGTTCGCTCCTCGTCCGCAACACCGACGATCGGCGTTCACGGCCGAGAGTAAAGCGACCGGCGCAGGCTGCCGATCGCTCCCTGAAGGCCTCCGTAACCTCCATCGCATGCGACTGACACGAGCGACCATCGCGGGACTCGGAACCGGTGGCTCCCTCGTGGCCGCCGCCGTCTGCGTGTTCCTCGTGGCCAGTGCGGTGATCGCCTTCCGGGGCTGGCCCGGCGCGCTGGCTCAGAAGGTGCAGAGCCTCGTGGTCGACGACTCCCCGCCGCTCACGCTTCCCGCCGGCCCCGTGCAGGCGGCGGCAGCGGCCGCCCCCGCGGCCGGCACCGTGGCCGCCGTGCCCGCGGGCCCGGTTTCCACGCCCCCGGCCGCGCCCATGGGATCGAGCGGCACGGGCGCGAGCCCCCAGTCGGCACCCGTGTCCGCCGCGCCCATGCCTGCCGGTGTGGCTCTCGCCCCACGACCCGCGGCCCGGCGGGTGTCGACGCGCGGCAGCGGCGGAAACGGCGCGGTCGCGGCCGACGGCGGGGGCAGCGGGGGCGCCAGCGTGGGTGGCGGCACGACGAACGCGGTCGAGCCGGTGACGCGCACCGTGCAGAGCACGACCCAGGTGGCGACGGGCACGGTTGGCAATGTGGGCCAGGCCGTCGGCGACACGATCGGCAAGGTGGCACCCGCCGCCGGCAAGGCGGTCGACAACGTCACCCACACCGTGACCGAGACCGTCGGCGACACCGTCTCCGGCGCCAAGAGCGTGGTCGACAAGGCCACCGGCGACATCCTGGGCGGCGGCAGCAAGCGCCACAAGGGCAAGCGCTAGCTGGACCGCTCGAGACCGCGGCTCGGGCCCGTCCTGCCCGAGCCGCGCGATGGGGTCGGCCAGAGTCCGCGCTCGGGACGCCCGACGCCTCAGCGCGCCGGGCGCGCCTCCCCGCCCGCCCGGCTCTGCCGGAAGGCCCGGCGGATGAAGCGCAGCGACTCGGCCTGCATCTCGGGGTCGTGCTGGATCGTGCGGTGATGACCGCCGGGCAGGGCGATGAACCGCTTGGTCGGCATGGCCGCGGCGCGGTAGAGCGCCGCCGAGTGGTCGACGGGGACCTGCTCGTCGCCCTCGGCGTGCAGGAGCAGCAGAGCGCAGCGCAGCTCCTCCATCGTGAGCTCGAGGCTGTGCTCGGTCAGGAAGCCCTCGAGCGAGCGCCGGTCGGCCTCCCACTCGAGGCGCCCGGAACGCAGCGCGCGCAGCAGGTGCTCCGACCCGGCGGGGCAGATGGCCACCACCGCCGCCGCCTCGAGCCGGGCGGCGGCCAGCAGGGCCACGTAGCCGCCCATGCTCGAGCCGCGCAGGGCGACCGGACCGGGCGACAGTAGCTGCGCCATGGCCACCGCGTCGTCGAGCATGCGCGCGTCGAGCGCGCCGCCGGTCTGTCCGTGGCCGCGCTGGTCGTAGGTGACCGCGGCCATGCCGTGGGCCCGGGCGGCGCGGGCGAAGTCGAAGTGGCTCTCCTGGCACGAGCCGGCGCCGTGGACCACGATCACCCCGCCCGCCGCCGGGTCGGGCGGGAGCCAGAGGGCGTAAGCCAGTCCGTGGTGGCTGCCCATGCGCGCCGGCCCCTCGGGAGCGCGGTGTGTGACCTTCCAGTTGCGCAGGATGCGCGGCACCGTCCGATTATCGTCGCCGCAGGGTGATGGGCGTCGTCGCGGGGATAATGGGCGCACCCATGGCCGCCACCCAGCTCTCCCACGTCTTTCCCCTCGGCAGCCGCGTCAACGAGCGTGGTCGCCTCGAGGTCGGCGGCTGCGACGTCGTCGAGCTGGCCCGCGAGGTGGGGACGCCCGCCTACGTGGTGGCGGAGGACGACCTCCGCGCCCGGGCCCGCGCCTTTCGGTCGGCGCTGGCCGAGCGCCATGACGACTTCGACGTGCTCTTCGCCTCCAAGGCCTTTCCCTGCACGGCCGCCTACCGGGTGATGGCCGAGGAGGACCTGGGCTGCGACGTGGCCTCGGGCGGCGAGCTCGCACTGGCCCTGCGCGGGGGCATGGGCCCGGCGCGCATCCACCTCCACGGCAACGCCAAGTCCGACGACGAGCTGCGCCAGGCGCGCGCGGCCGGGGTCGGGCATGTCGTAATCGACTCGCTCGAGGAGATCGGCCGCCTGGCGGCGGTGGTCGGCGGCGGCGACCCGCAGCGGGTGCTCATCCGGGTGACCCCCGGGATCCGCCCGACCACCCACGACTTCATCTCCACCGGCCAGCTGGACTCAAAGTTCGGGCTGGGGATCGACGACGCCCGGGTGGCGATCGAGCGCGTGAGCGACGAGCCGGCCCTGCGACTCGAGGGCCTGCACATGCACCTGGGCTCGCAGATCTTCGAGCTCGAGCCGTTTCGCGGGGCCGTCGAGGCCATCGCCGGCCTCGGCGACTTCCCGACCTACAACCTGGGGGGCGGCCTGGGCGCGGCCTACACGCCCGACGAGGAGCCGCCCTCGATCGAGGCCTACGTCGAGGCCAAGGTGTCGGCCGTCCACGACGTCCTGGGGCCCGGCAAGCGCATCCTCATCGAGCCTGGCCGCGCCCTCGTGGCCAACGCCGGGGTGACCCTCTACTCGGTGGTGTCGGTCAAGCGCGGGGTCTCGACCTACGTGGCCGTCGATGGAGGCATGTCCGACAACCTGCGCCCCATGCTCTACGGCTCGGTCTACGAGGCGCTGCTGGCCGATCGCGTCGAGCCGGGCGGCGAGCGCTGCCACGTGGCCGGCAAGCACTGCGAGTCGGGCGACGTGATCGTGCACGACGCGCACCTCCCCGATCCGCGCCCGGGCGACGTGCTCGTCACGCCGGCGACCGGCGCCTACGGCCACGCCATGGCCAACAACTACAACGGCGTCCCGCGGCCGCCGGTCGTCTTCTGCCGCGACGGCGACGCCCGGGTGGTCGTGCGCCGCGAGACGTTCGAGGACCTGGCCCGGCGTGACCAGCTCTGAGGCGGGGGAGTCCCTGCGCGTCGGCCTGCTGGGCCACGGCACGGTCGGGGCGGCGTTTGCCGCGCTGCTCGAGGAGCGCGCCGACCGGGTGTCGGCGCTCTGCGGGCGTCGCCCGCAGCTGACCGGGGTCCTCACCCGGGGGCGCGGGGACTTCGACGAGATCCTCGAGCGCTCGGAGGTCGTCGTCGAGCTGATCGGCGGAGTCGAGCCGGCGCGCGGCTTCGTGCTCGCCGCCCTGCGGGGCGGACGCCACGTCGTCACCGCCAACAAGCAGCTGCTCTCCCAGCACGGCGACGAGTTGCTCGAGGCGGCTCGGACCGCGGGGGTACAGCTGCGCTTCGAGGCCGCGGTGGCGGGGGTGGTGCCGGTGATCCGCGTGCTCGCCGAGTCGCTGGCCGGCGTGCACGTCGAGCGCCTGCACGGGATCGTCAACGGCACCACCAACTACGTCCTCACCGAGATGGCCCGCCGCGGGGTCACCTACGCGGACGCGCTGGCTCAGGCCCAGCGACTGGGCTACGCGGAGGCCGACCCCTCCGAGGACGTCGAGGGGCGCGACGCTGCCGCCAAGATGGCCATCCTCGCCCGCTTGGCCTTTGCCACCCCCGTGCGCCTCGACCAAGTGCGCTACGAGGGCATCGAGCGCGTCACCCCCCTGGACATCGAGTACGCGCGCGAGCTGGGCCTCGAGCTCAAGCTGCTGGGCACGGCGGAGCGCGTCGACGGCGGCCTCTCGGTCCGCGTCCACCCGGCGCTGCTCTACGCCGGCCACCCGCTGGCCTCGGTCACCGGCTCGTTCAACGCGGTCACCGTGGAGTCCGAGTCGATCACCGAGGTCACGATGTCGGGCCCCGGCGCGGGCGGTCGCCAGACGGCCAACGCGGTGCTGGCCGACGTCATCAGCGTGGCCGGGCCGGCGAGCGCTTCCCCGCCGTCGCTGGGCGCGGGCGGCGAGCGGCTGGAGCTGGTGGGCGACGTCGAGTCGGCGTTCTACCTGCACCTCGAAGTGGCGGACGAGCCAGGGGTGCTGGCCCAGGTCGCGCAGATCCTCGGCATGCAGGGCGTGTCGATCAAGTCGTTCGTGCAGAAGGGGCTGGGGCAGGACGCCCGGCTGGTCATGGTCGCCCACCCGGTGCTCGAGTCGCGCTTCTTCGCCGCGTGCGAACTCATCGGACGCCTCGGCTTCGTGCGCTCGCCCCCGCGCTTCATCCGGGTGATAGAGGAGGAATTCACATAGCCGCCCTGATCGAGCGCTACCGGGCGGAGCTTCCCTTCGCGCCGCAGGACCCGCTGGTCTCGCTGGGCGAGGGCTCGACGCCGCTGGTCGAGGCGCCTGAGCTGTCGCGGCGCGCGGGCGTCGAGGTGCTGCTCAAGCTCGAGGGAGCCAACCCCACCGGGTCGTTCAAGGACCGGGGGATGACCTGCGCGGTCTCGGCCGCGGTGCGCGAGGGGGCCCGCGCGGTCATCTGCGCCTCGACCGGCAACACCGCGGCCAGCGCCGCCGCCTACGCCGCGCGCGCCGGCCTGACCGGCGCGGTCATCGTGCCCGAGGGCAAGATCGCCACCGGCAAGCTCGCCCAGGCGCTCATGCACGGGGCGCGGGTGATCGCCCTGCGCGGCAACTTCGACCAGGCCCTGGCCCTGGTCCGCGAGCTGGTGGCCCGCCACCCCATGGCGCTGGTCAACTCGGTCAACGAGTTCCGTCTCGAGGGCCAGAAGACCGCGGCCTTCGAGCTGCTCGACGAGCTCGACGAGCTCGACGCCCTGTGCATCCCCGTCGGCAACGCCGGCAACGTCACCGCCTACTGGCGGGGTTTCCAGGAGCGCGGCGCCGCGCCGCGACTGCTGGGCTTCCAGGCCGAGGGCGCGGCGCCGCTGGTGCGCGGCGCGCCGGTGGCCGAGCCGGAGACCGTGGCCAGCGCGATTCGCATCGGCAACCCCGCGCGCTGGGAGGAGGCCATGGACGCGGTGGTCGGATCGGCCGGGATGATCCAGGCGGTGTCCGACGCGGAGATCGTCGCGGCCTACCGGCTGCTGGCCGCCGGGGAGGGCGTGTTCTGCGAGGCGGCCTCGGCGGCGTCGGTGGCCGGGCTCCTGCGCCACGGGGCCGGAGCGGCGCGCCGGGTGGTCTGCGTGCTCACCGGCCACGGGCTCAAGGACCCCCAGACCGCCCTCGACCACGCCGGGGCCGTAGTGCCGTGCGACCCGCAGCTCGACGCCGTCGAGCGGGCGGTGCTGGGATGACCATGCGGCGCCGGCGCCTGGTCCGGGCCCCCGCCTCGTCGGCCAACCTCGGGCCAGGCTTCGACGCGCTGGCCGTCGCCCTTGCGCTCCACCTCGAGCTCGAGGTGGAAGAGACCGGGGAGTTCGCGGTCCACACCGACCTCGACCTGCCCCGAGACCGCACCAACCTTTGCGTGAGGGCGTTCGAGCACCTACACCCGGCCGACGGGTTCTCCTTCTCGATCCGCTCCCCGATCCCGCTGACCGGCGGGCTGGGGTCGAGCGCCGCGGCCGTCGTCGCCGGCCTGCTGGCCGCCGACCACCTCTTCGAGCTCGACGCCGACCTGCTGGCCGCCGCCATCGAGCTCGAGGGCCACCCCGACAACGTCGCCGCCGCACTGCTGGGCGGCTTCGTGGTGTGCGCCGACGGCCAGGCCGCGCGCTTCGACGTTCCCGCCGGCCTCGAGGGCATCTTCGTCGTGCCGCCCGAGCCGGTGAGCACGGCCGACGCCCGGGCCGCCCTGCCCGAGAAGGTTCCGTTGTCGGATGCGGTCTTCAACATCGCCCACTCGTCCCTGCTCGTCCTGGGGCTAGCCCGCGGCGACTGGGATTTGGTGGCCCGCGGCCTCCAGGACCGTCTGCACCAGCCGCGCCGCACGCACCTCTATCCCCGTTCGATCGAGCTGGCCCACCGCGCGCGGGCGCTGGGCGCTTTGGGGGCGACGATCTCCGGCGCCGGCCCCGCCGTCCTGGTCTGGAGCCACTACGAGCAGACCGGCGGGGTGGTCGAGGGGCTGCGACGGGCGGCCGGCGAGGAGACGCAGGTCGTGCGGGTGCCCTTCGAGACGATGGGCGCCGAGGTCCGCGCGCTCTGAGAGGCCGTCTCAGACCCTCCGGGCACGTCTGGCGACACGCGAACTCTGAGACGGCGAGCGCGCGCGGGGGCGGATCAGCGCAGGATCCGCACCGGGGTGCCCAGCGGTATCCGGTGCACCAGCCGGCGCATGACCGGGTTGAGTGCCCGCACACAGCCGTGGCTGACGGCCTGGCCGATGGTCTCGGGCGAGGGCGTGGCGTGGATGGCGAGGCGGTCGCCTCCGGTCCAGCCGGCCAGAGGCACGGTCTGGTGGCCGGTGAGCGCGAGGATGCAGCACCCGTAGGGGCCGGATGGGGTCCCGGTGGTCAGGCGGTCGCTGACCGCGTAGCGACCCAGCGGTGTGGGAGCGCTCGGACGCCCGACGGCCACGTGGACCGCCAGCACCGGTCGGGCCAAGCGCTTGACGACCATGAGCCGCCGCGCGCGCTGGATCTCGATCTCGTAGGGCACCCGGTACAGGCTGGTGATGCGGCGAGCGTCGAGCCAGCCCACCCGGCCGTTTCGCAGCTCGGGGGCCACGACGCCCACCCATCGCCCTCGCCGGCCGACGACCGAGAACACGCGCGCCGAGCCGAACTGCGTGCGGGCCCGCACCCGGGCCAGCGGCCTGCCCCCCGGGCTCGCCCGCAGCCACGTCGCGCCGCGCAGGTAGGCGGCGACGTAGCCCCGCCCGGGCACGACCGCCGGCGGCCCGGCGACGCGGGCGGGGGCCGGCGGCGAGGCGGGAGACGTCGCCGGGCGCAGCGCGCGCTGCCCGCTCGCCTGGTCCCCGCATCCCGCGCCGGCCAGCGCCGCGACTAGCGCGGCGGCGACCCCCACGCGGCTCACGCCCGGCCGCCCCCGTTGGCGCTGAGCAGCGGCGCCAGGCGCCGGCGCGCGTCGCCCAGGCCCAGGCGGCCCAGCAGCTCGTCGGCCAGGGCGACGTAGTCGGCGCCCAGGTCGGGGCGATAGTCGATGATCGAGACCGCCCGCTCGGCCGACTCGGCGTAGCCGATCGACTGGCGGATCGTCGTCTCGAAGACGCGGTCGCCAAAGCTCTGGGCCAGCGACTGCTGGGCCTCGCGCGAGTGCACCGTGCGCATGTCGGCCAGGTTGAGGACCACGCCCAGCCACTCAAGCTGGGGGTTGAGGTTGTCGCGCGCCAGCTCGATCACCTCGAGCGCCTGCTCCACGCCCTGGAGGGCGAAGTACTGCGCCTCGGCAGTGATGAGCGCCTGGTCGGCAGCCACCAGGGCGTTGATGGTGAGCAGTCCCAGGGCGGGCGGGCAGTCGACGAGGATGACGTCGTAGTCGTCGCCAACGTCGCGCAGCGCCCGCTTGAGGGTCAGCTCGCGCCCCATCTTCCCGCTGAGCGCCAGCTCGGCCTCGGCCAGCTGAAGGTTGGCCGGGATGACGTCGTCGTGGATGGCCTGCGCGGCGGAGCGCCGCCCGGCCAGCACGTCGGAGATCGTCGGCTCGGCGTCGGGCGCCACGTCGAAGTAGTCCGACAGGTTGCCCTGGGGGTCGAGGTCGATGGCCAGGGTCCTCAGGCCCACCCGGCGGAAGACGTCGGTGAGGGTGCGCACCGCCGTCGTCTTGCCGGTGCCGCCCTTCTGGGAGAGGACCGCGATGGTGGCCGCCATCAGGGCGCCGATGTTAGAGGGCCGCGCCGGGGGGGCGCCCCGCGCGCCGTCAGGCGGGCCGCTCGACGCGGCGCGAGGTCGTGGGGACCTACGCGGGAGCGACTTGGCCGCGCGACGGGGCCGGAACGTCGGCCTCGGTCGCGTCGATGAAGCGCAGGCTGTGGCGGCCGACGAGGATCTCGTCGCCGTCGCTGAGCGCGCTCCACTCGACGCGCTCGCCGTTGACGAACACGCCGTTGAGGCTGCGGTCGTCGAGCACCCGCACGCCGTCGGGCTGGCGGACGATCAGCGCGTGCCGGCGCGACACCGTCGGGTCGTCGAAGCGGATGTCGGCGGCGAGGCTGCGCCCGATGCGGGTCCACTCGCCGTTGAGCGGCACTACCTCCACCCGGTCGCCGGGCGACTCGTAGGCCAGGTAGCGACCGGGTCGATCGATCCCCCGCCGGGCCTCCTCGAGCCAGGCCAGGTCGTCGGCGTCGGACTCGGGCCAGGGACGGCCCTCGAAGTGCGACTCGCCGAACAGGGAGGCGCGCACGAAGCGAGTCCCTCCGCAGCCCGGGCAGGTCGGCACCTCGTCCTGACGCGAGAGGTTGACCAGGAAGTCGCACGAGTCGCAGCGAAACGAGCCGATTCCCGCCAGCGTCCCGGACTCGATTGCCTCCAACGGATCCCCCCTCGCTCGTCGTTCGCTTCCCGCGAACGCGCGTCAGAGCATACCCCGCGAATCCAAGCCGAAAGCGTCGATGTCTCGGGGGGAACCGACCCGCAGCGGCGGGGGCAGGAAGCCGTGGCGAGCCGCCGAAACCCTCCCCCATGCCGATCGCCGACCGCCCCGCGCCATCCCTCGAGCGCGAGCTCCTGCGCAAGGGAGTGGGGGCCCGCAGCGCCGCCAGCCGGCGCTGCTACGACTGCCAGCGCACCCCCCTGGTGGGCGAGCGCGTCTACCTCTACGAGGGGGGGCGGCTGGCCTGCGAGCTGTGCAAGCCGCTGCGCCGGGAGGAGCCCGCCCGCTGGGAGCTGGTCCGCGGGCCCGAGCATGGCAACGCCGTGCGGCTGCGTCGCGTGGCGGCCTGAGGCCGCGGCGACCGGCACCTCTGCCCGCGGAGCCAGACCCCGGCGCGCCGCAGCCCCGGCGGCGACCTAGACTTCCGCGCCGTGGACCCCGTCACCGTCAGCGTCACCATCGCCCGGCCTCGCGATGACGTTTTCGAGTACCTGGCCGACATCGCCAACCACGCAGAATTCACCGACCACTACCTGACCGACTGGCACCTCACCCGCGAGGACCCCTACGGTCGCGGCGCGGGCGCGCGCTACCGCATCAAGGCGCCGGGCGCCCGCTTCAGCTGGGGCGACACGAGCTTTATCGAGGTCGAGCCGCCCTACCGCATAGTCGAGGCGGGTCGCAGCGGCAAGTTCAACCGCGTGCGCAACCTCGGCACCTACACGCTGAGCCCCGGCGCCGGCAACACGACGCGCGTCGAGTTCAGCCTCGAGAGCGCCCCCGCCACGCTGGCCGACCGCATCCAGGAGCGGTTGGGAGCCCGCTCCTGGCTGACGCGCCAGAACCGCAAGGCCATGCGCCGTCTTCGCGCGATCCTCGAGGACGGGGAGATGAGGGGACAGCGCGCCACCGTGGCCGCCCGCTGACCGAGGGCGGCGGATACACTGCCGCCCCGTGATGCGCCCGGCCCTGCGCACCCTACTCGTCGCCCTCGCCGGCCTGGTGCTGGCCACCGGGGCCGCGGCCTGCGGCGCGGGCGGCACCACGCGGACGCAGGCCGACACCGAGGGCCCCTACCTCGACGTCGGCCCGCTCAAGTACCAGGTCCAGATCTCGCGCCAGCTCAACCCGCGCGACATCGAGGACCGCGCCTACTTCCAGGGCCTGCCCGCCCAGGCGCGCCAGCTTCGCCCCGACGAGACGTGGTTCGGGGTCTTCGTGCGGGTCATCAACGACACCAAGACCCCCCATCGCGCGGCCGCCGACTTCTCGATCGAGGACACGCAGGGGCGGATCTTCCTGCCGGTCGCGGTGAGCGCCAACCCCTTCGCCTACCACCCGGCGCCGGTGCCGCCAGGTGGGGCGTTGCCCGCCAACGGATCGTTCGCCGAATCCGCCGCCATCGGCGGCTCGATACTGCTGTTCAAGCTGACCCTCCCCTCGCTGGCCAACCGGCCGCTCGAGCTGCGGATCAAGAGCCCCAACGCTCCGCAGCGCGAGGGAATGGTCGACCTCGACGTCTGACTCGCCTGGCGCTCGCGACGGTCGCAGCCGCCCGGGGCGGCGCGGTCTGAGCGCCCTCCCGGCCCGGCCGCCCGCCTACTGAAGGACCGAGGCGATGACCTGTCGGGCCACCGGCGCGGCCGCGGCGCCGCCCGCGCCCGCGCGGAACATCACGACCCCGACCGCGAGCTGGGGGCGCCGCGCGGGGGCGAAGGCCACGAACCACGCGTCGGTGTTGCCCTCGATGTTCGCGCCGCCGGGCGCGCCGCCGAGCTCGGCGGTGCCGGTCTTGCCGGCCACCGTGATCCCCGGGATGTCAGCCGCGGTGCCCGTGCCGAACTTCACGACGCCGACCATGAGCTGGCGCAGGGTGTCGGTGATCCTCGGGGAGGTGACGCGCGTGAGCCGCGGGCGCTGGCCGTAGAGCAGGGTCGGCTCGGCGCGCAGGCCGTGGTTGCCGATCGTCGCCGCCACCGAGCCCATCTCCAGCGGGTTGGTCTGCACCTTGCCCTGGCCGATGGCGGTCGAGCCGACCGCCAGGTCGTCGCCGATCTGGTCGCCCGGCGGGATCGTGCTCTCGGCGGCGCCCCTGATGCGCGGCGGGTGGTTGAAGCCGTAGCGCTCGGCGACTTCGACCAGGCGCTGGGGCCCGACCTTCACCCCCAGCGGGGCGAAGACCGAGTTGCACGACTCGGCGAACGACTCCTTGAACGTCCCGCCGCAGGACTCCCCGTTGGCGTTGGACAGCCTGACCCCCTCGAGCACGGCGGCGGTCTCCACGGGGAAGGTGTCGTCGAGCTTGACCTTGCCGTCCTCGAGGGCCGCGGTGGTGGTGATGAGCTTGAACGTCGACCCCGGGGGGCTGAGCCCCGAGTAGGCCACTCCGGCCACGGCCAGGACCTCCCCGGTGGCGGGGCGCAGGACGGCCACCCCCCCGTTGCCGCCGCCCAGGGCGTTGGTCGCGGCCTCTTCGATCTTGGGGCTGATCGTCGTCTTGACCGTTCTGCCGGGTCGCGCGCGCGCCCGCGCGAGAACGCGCGCGCCGGCCAGCAGCGTGCCGCCCGGCGAGCCCGCCAGCCGCGGCTGGAAGGACCGCTCGAGGCCCGACAAGCCGACCTGGGCGTCGTCGGGATAGCCGAGCGAGCGCAGCTCCTCGCGGCGCTCGTCGGGGATCGCCCCCAACTCGCCGACGACCTGGGCGGCCACCCCGCTGATCGGAGAGGCCCGCTCGGGCCCCTCGGCCAGCACCTGGCCGTCACGGGCGAGGATCGTCCCGCGCGGCGGCATCTGGGTCTGGCGGCGCAGGCGCTGGCCGGGACCGACACCGGGGAACGTCAGCGACGGCTGCCAGTCGATGCGGGCGTCTGAGCCGCTGCCGGAAAAGGGCAGCCTGACCGTCCCCGCGACGACGCCGAAGATCCGCGTGCGCACGCGCACCGGCAGCGCGACCAGGCCGTCGCTGGGGTCGTGCGCCGACCCGACCCGCAGCGATGTCGCGGTCGCGGTCGCCGCCGCCTGGCCGTAGGCCGACCTGAAGGTGTCCAGGGGCGTCGCGGCCCGGGCCCGGGGGCTGAGCAGGGCGTGCATGGCGACGAAGTCGCCGCGCTGCCACGCCCGCCCGAAGCGGTCGGCCAGCCGGCGCTCGGGGGCGACGTGCAGCGCGCCGGCGACGACGCCGGCGAGCAGGGCGATCACCGCCAGCACGGCGATCGGCGCGGCGCGGTGCATTAGCCGGTGGCGGCGGTCGCTCGGGGGGCCGCCGCCAAGCCGCGACGACCCCGACTCGGGCGGGAGTGTGCGGCTTGCGTTCATGTCGCGGGCAGCGTAGTTGATGCCAGAAGCAACGAGCGAGGGGCCCAGCGGGTGTTTTCACGCTCGCCGCCCGGATCCTGCAAAGGCGGCGCGTGGCCGGGGCTGAGCGCCGCTACGCTGGCCCGGGCCGTGACCGGGATCGACTGGATCATCGTCGGCTTCGTCGTGCTCCTGGCCCTGTACGGCTACACCCAGGGCTTCCTCGTCGGAGCCCTGTCCCTGGCGGGCTTCGCGGCGGGGGCGGTGATCGGCACGAGGCTGGGCCCGCACCTGCTTCCCGGCGGCGCGGCCTCCCCCTACGCCCCCCTGTTTGGCCTGCTCGGGGCGCTGGTGGCCGGCGGCGTGCTCGCGCTGGGGCTGGAGGGGGTGGCCCTCTCGCTGCGCTCGCGGGTGCGGGCCCCGGGCTTCGCGGTGCTCGACGGGCTGCTGGGAGCTCTCCTGACCGCGGCGGTCGCCCTGGGGATCTGCTGGATCGCCGGCGCGGTGGCGCTCCAGACGCCGGGGGCGCGCCAGCTGCGCGGCGAGATCCAGCGCTCGGTCGTGCTGCGCAAGCTCAACGCTGCGCTGCCGCCGTCGGGCGGGGTCCTGCACGCGCTCGCCCGCTTCGATCCCTTCCCCCGCATTCGCGGCCCGCGCCCGCAGCTGGCGCCTCCGAGCTCCGCGCTGGCCCGCGACCCGCAGGTGCGCGCCGCGGCCGCCGGCGTGGTGCGGGTGCTGGGCGACGCCTGCGGGCTGGGCGTCCAGGGCTCGGGTTGGATCGCCGGGCCCGGGGTGGTGGTCACCAACGCCCACGTGGTGGCCGGCGAGGACGACACGACGGTCCAGCTCGACGGCGACGGTGCGCGCCTCGACGCCCAGGCCGTCTACTTCGACGCGCACGACGACGTGGCCGTCCTGCGCGTCGCCGGCCTCGACCGCAGTCCCCTGCCGATCGCCTCGAGCCCCTCGGCGGGCACCGCCGGCGCGGTCCTGGGCTTCCCCCAGAACGGGCCCTTCGACGTCGAGCCCGCGCGTCTGGGAGCCACGCAGACGGCGATCAGCCAGGACGCCTACGGACGCGGGCCGATCTCGCGACGCATCACGGTGCTGCGGGGGCTGGTGCGGCCCGGCAACTCGGGCGGCCCGATGGTCGACGGCGACGGCCGCGTGCTGACCACGATCTTCGCCGCCAGCGTGGGAGGCAGGGTCCGCGGCGCCTACGGAGTGCCCAACGCGCTCGTGCGCCGGGCCCTGCGCGGCGCGTCGGGACCGGTGGACACGGGCCCGTGCGCGCCCTGAGGGCCGGTCGGGAGCACGCCCGCCCGATCGACCCGCGACGAAGGCGCCATCACACCCGCGCGGCGTAGAGTCGCCACTGGCCCGGCACCCCCTTGAGGTCGTGCTCGCCGCGCTCGCTGAACTCGATGCCCGAGCCGACCACGAGGTCCTTGACCGTGCTGGAGACCAGGACCTCCCCGGCGCTGGCGGTGGCCCCCACCCGCGCGCCGATGTGCACCGCCATCCCCGCCACGTCGCTGCCGCGGACCTCGCACTCGCCGGTGTGCAGTCCCGCGCGGATCTCGATCCCCAGCGCCCTCACGGCCTCCGAGATCTCGCTTGCGCAGCGCACCGCCCGGGCCGGTCCGTCGAAGGTGGCCAGGAAGCCGTCGCCGGTCGACTTGACCTCCCGCCCGCGATGGCGCCCGAGATGGCGGCGAACGAGATCGTCGTGGCGCTCGAGCAGGTCTCGCCAGCGCGAGTCCCCGAGCGCGGCGGCGTGCCCGGTGGAGTCACAGATGTCGGTGAAGAGGACGGTGGCCAGGATGCGGTCGGGCGGGCGCTCGTGGCGCGTGCCGGTGAGGAACTCCTCGATCTCGTCGATCACCGCGCGCGTGTCGCCGGTGCCGATGAAGTTCTCGTCGCCGGGCAGCATCACGAGCTTGGCGCCCGGGATGCGGCTGGCCAGGTACTGCGAGTGGCGCGGGTCGATCAGCGGGTCGTGCTCGCGGTGCATCACCAGCGTCGGGACGCGGATGCTCGAGAGCACGCCGCGCACGTCGGTCTCGCCCATGGCCTCCAGGGCGCGACGGGCGGCGCCGGGGGCGCCGGCGAGCCGCTGGAGCCGCGCGAACCAGGCGTGGAAGTCGGGGTCGCCGGCCATGCTGGGCGCCATGGCCGAAATGCCGGTCTCCTGGCCCCAGGCGTCGAGCATCTCGTCGAGCATGGCGGCGCGCTGCTCGCGGGTCTGCGCCCAGGGGACGTCGTCGGACCGCAGGACGCGGGCCGAGGCGGCATAGAGGACCAGCCCGGAGACCCGCTCGGGATGGGTGGCGGCGAACAGCGCCGCCATCGCCCCGCCATCGAGCTGGGCGAACAGGGCCGCGCGCTGGGAGCCGGCGGCATCCATTACGGCCACGACGTCGTCCATCTGCTCCTCGAGGGTCGGCGGCTCGGGCGCAGCGTCCGACAGGCCCGAGCCCCGGCGGTCGAACATGATCAGCCGCGCGATCGAGCCGAGCCGGACGAACAGCGACGCCGTCTTGCGATCCCACAGGTGCTCGAGCTGGTTGATCCAGGTGGGCACGTAGAGCAGGTCGCGCTGGCCCTCTCCCGTGGCCGACCAGGCGATGTGGAAGTCGCCGCTGCGCACGTACCTGGTCGGCCCTGGCTCCATCGCGCAGGCACGCTACCGCGCCGGAGACGGCCGCCGAGTGCGGTTCGTCCTCGGCATGGGCACTTGACCCCCCGCGCTACCCTCGCGGCATGTCGAAGACCCTGGTCATCGCCGAGAAGCCCTCCGTGGGCCGCGACCTGGCGCGCGTGCTCCCGGGCGCGTTCGCCAAGAGCGAGGGCTACCTCGAGGGGCCAGAGCACGTGGTCACCTGGGCGGTCGGGCACCTCGTCCAGCTGGCCGAGCCCGACGAGTACGACCCCAAGTTCAAGAAGTGGCGCATGGCCGACCTTCCGATCGTTCCCGACCGCTTCAAGCTGGTCGTGCGCGACGAGCGCTCGCGCAAGCAGATGAGCGTGGTCAAGCGCCTGCTGGGCCGCGACGACGTGGACTCGGTGGTCAACGCCTGCGACGCCGGGCGCGAGGGCGAGCTGATCTTCGCCTACCTCTACGAGAAGGCGGGCGCGCGCAAGCCGGTGCAGCGGCTGTGGCTCCAGTCGATGACCCAGGGGGCGATCAAGGACGCCTTCGGCTCGCTGATCCCTGCGCAGGACAAGGCGCGCCTCGAGGAGGCCGCGCGCTCGCGCAGCGAGGCCGACTGGATCGTCGGCATGAACGCCACGCGGGCGGCGACGATCCGCCTGCGCTCGGCCTTCGACGGCGCCGTGTCGCTCGGGCGGGTGCAGACCCCGACGCTGGCCATCGTCGCCCGGCGTGAGGAGGAGATCCGCGCCTTTCAGCCCGAGGCGTACTGGGTGGTCGACGCGACCTTCGCGGCCAGCGAGTCCACCGCCTCCGCCGGCGGCGCCCGCGTCTACGAGGGGCGCTTCCACGCCGGCGCCAAGCCGCGCATCGCCAGCGCGGCGGAGGCCGCAGCCATCGTCGAGACCTGCCGGGGGCGCGACGGCCAGATCACCAAGCTGGACAAGACGCGGCGCAAGGAGCGCGCGCCGCTGCTCTACGACCTCACGACCCTCCAGCGCGAGGCCAACAACCGCTACGGCTTCTCGGCGCGCCGGACGCTCGCCGCGGCCCAGCGCCTCTACGAGGAGCACACCGCGCTGACCTACCCCCGCACGAACTCGCGCTTCCTGCCCTCGGACATGCGAGCCGAGATCAAGCCGATCGCCCAGCTCGTCGGCCGTCACCGCGACTACGCCGACGGCGCCCGCTACGTCACCGGGCTCGACGTCCTGCCCCTCGGCCGCGTGATCAACGACAAGAAGGTCACCGACCACCACGCGATCATCCCCACGCGCTCCGAGCACGACCTCGAACGGATGAACAGCGACGGCCGGCGGGTCTACGACATGGTCGCGCGGCGCTTCCTGGCGGTCTTCCACCCCGACGCCGAGTTCGAGAACACGCGCGTGGAGACGACGGTCGGCACCGCGGGCGAAGCCGGTGGTGAGCACGTCTTCCGCACGCGCGGGCGGGTCCTCTTGGTTCCCGGGTGGCGCGGGGTCTATGGCGAGACGGCGGAGGGCGCCCGACCCGACCGCGCCGAGCGCGACGGCGACGAGGACGACGCCGGCCGCGAGCAGCACCTGCCCCGCCTCGAGGACGGCGAGACCGTCCGGACGCGCGAGATCGAGTCCACGGAAAAGGAGACCAAGCCGCCGCGCCGCTACTCCGACGCCTCGCTGCTGGCCGCGATGGAGACCGCCGGCAAGCTGGTCGACGACGACGAGCTGCGCGAGGCGATGAAGGACTCCGGGATCGGGACGCCGGCGACCCGCGCGGCAATCATCGAGCGCCTGATCCAGGTGGGCTACCTCGAGCGCGACGGTCGCGCCCTGGTCTGCACCGAGAAGGGGCTCAACGTCATCCGCCTGCTCGACAGCCACCCGCTGACGTCGCCGGGGATGACCGGGGACTGGGAGGCGCGCCTGGCCAAGATCGAGGAGGGCTCGGACTCGCGCACGAAGTTCATGGGCGACATCGCCAAGTTCGCGCAGTCCACGGTGACCGAGCTCGACGCCAGGCTCAAGGACGTCAAGGTCGAGCGCGCGCGGCTCGGGGCCTGCCCCATCTGCGGTCGTGAGATCGTCGAGAACCGCAAGGGCTACTCCTGCTGGTCCAAGGACGACCCCGGCTGCGGCTTCGTGATCTGGAAGAGCAAGGCCGGCAAGCAGCTCCCGGTCTCGGTGGCCCGCGAGCTGATCGCCAACGGCAAGACCGAGAAGCCCGTGACCGGGTTCAAGGGCCGCTCGGGCCGCTCCTTCCGAGCCAAGCTTGCGCTCGCGCGCACGGAGGACGGCAAGTGGCGCGTCGAGTTCGACGAGCCGTGGGCGCGCGAGGGCGCCAAGCCTCCCGAGGCCGAGGCCGAGGCCGACGCCGACGCCGAGGGCGAGACGCCCCAGGCGCAGCCGGCCCGGGCGGCGGCCGGCGAGACCCCGGCCGCCGCGTAGCCGGCGCGCGTCCCCAGGGCACCACTACCGCCCTCGCACCACCACCCGCACGGTCCGGCTCACCCCGGTCTCGTAGGGGTAGCCGGCGTCGCGCTGGACGAGTACCCGGAACGGGTAGGTGACGACGCCTCGAGTGGCGCCGAAGCGGTAGACCCAGCTCCACGCCCCGGTCGAGTCGGTCCGCGGGGTGGCGAAGGTCCGCCAGGCGCCGCGGTAGTAGGCCTGGAGGTCGACGGTGCGCCCGATCTCGGGCACCGGGTCGCCGAGCAGGCGGCCGGTGAAGCGCACGGCCTGGCCGTTGAGCGCGCTCCGGCGGCTCGCGCCCAGGCTGCTGGACGCGGGCACGAGCAGGCTCAGCTGGGTGGTCGACGGCAGGCTCTGCGCATCTCCGGCGTAGCTGAGCTCGACCGTGCGCGACGGTCCGGGCTCCAGCGGTACCTGAAAGCGCCCGGCGGAGTCGAGCGCGACGCGGGCCGTCTTGACGGGCGAGCCGGGCGTCCGCGGGCGCTGGACGACGTCTATCACGGCGCCGTCGGGCGCGTCGTCGAGCACCCCGCTGATGAGCAGCCGCTGGTCGTGGGGAACGCGCAGCGGCGCCGGGGTGGGCAGCGAAACGGGCTGGCTGACCGCCAGGTTGCGGCATACCAGCCGGCGCCTCGCGTGGCCAGCCACCCGGACGAGGACCGAGCGGCACTGCCGGGCGACCCGCGTCACCGTGGTCGCCGCGGCGATGCCCGTGCGCTTGCGCACCGGAAGGGTCAGCCGCATGGCCTGCCCGTCGGTGTCGCGGTCGATGACCGCGAGGTTCCCCGCGACGTCGCGGACCAGGGCGCGCACCTCGTAGGTGCCGTCGGCCAGCTCGAGGTCCTGGATCCGCGCCGTGGCCCGGTCGGGCGACGGCGCCTCGGTGGGCAGCGCCGTCCAGTCGCCGCCGTCGGCGCGGCGCAGCTCAAGCTCCACCTTCCCGGGGCCCGACAGCTTGTCGGCCACCTGCACCGAGAGGACGGCCGGGTCGCCCCCCGCCCCGCTCTCGATTCCGGGCGAGGTCGGCGGCTGGTCGTCGTAGCGCAGGTGGACGACCCTCGAGCGGTTGCCGGGGTCGACGTGCCCGCGCTCGTCCTTGAGCCACACGCTGAGCGTGTAGTCGCCAGGCGCCGGGACCGAGAGGCGCAGCTGGTGGATGCCGCGCCCGCCCACCTTGCTGTCATCGCAGGCGCGCTGCCCGTCCACCGGGCAGAGCCGGTAGTAGGCGTTGTCGATCGCGGACTGGTGATCGGGGTTCGTCCAGCTAACCGCGAAGTCGCGGTGGGTGGTCCAGTCCTCGCCCCCGCCGACCTGGAGCTTGGTCGGAGCGGCGGGCGCCTTGCGGTCGTCGGCCAGGGCAAGCCCCGGCGCGGCCAGCGCGCCGACGAGGATGAGCGTCCGCGAGGCCGCCCGGGCGATGATTCGGCGACGACCGGCGCCGCCAGAGGGTGAATGGTCTGCGTGGTTCACGGTTCCTCCTATGGTCCGAATTCGCTGTTGCCGGGACTGCTGGGCACGGCGGAGCTAGGCGATGAGGCAGCGCCAGCCTCGGAGAGGGACGACTCGCTGGCCGTCGCCGCTCGAGGAGCGGGAGCCGCCGCGACCGCCGACGGCGAGGAGGCGGCCACGGACGGGCTGAACTCCTCGGCGGGCGCCTGGGACTCCTCGACGCGCGGCTGGCCCCGGCTCTCGGCGCGGCCTGAACGACCGCCGTGCCATCCCCGGCTCCCCCGCCCAGCGGCGTCACCCCCGGGGCGGCGGCTCTGGCCGCGATCGCGCCCCGCCTCGGCCACCGCCCGCAGCGGGGCGGCGACGCGCTGGGCGGAGTCGCCCCGGGCGGCGTGCCGGCCCGAGACGCTGTGCGTGTGTCCGGCGCGGTCGGCCTCGTGCGCAACCGGCGCCCGCAGCACGGCCACGCCGCCCCCGGCCAGCGCCGTGGCCGAGGCGGCCACCGCGGCGAGCTTGCCCGCGGAGGCCGCCTCGAGCCCGGCCTGTACCTTCTGGGCCGACAGCGTGGCGCGCTCGTGCACCCCGCCGGTCACCGCCTCGTAGAAGCGCATGACGAGCGTGGGCGCCTGATCGGCCGTCTCGCCCATCCCCGCGACCGCCGCCAGCGGGACCACCGCCGCCACGCGCCGGTTCGCCAGCCGGTGCTCGCGCAGGGTCGCGCGGCAGGCAGCGCAGTGACGCAGGTGGGGCCGCAGCCTCACGAGGTCCGCCGCGCTGGCCTCCCCGTCGGCCACGGCGCACAGCAGCGGGGACCAGCGCTCGCACTCGCGCCCGGCCTCGATGTCGTCGAGGCGGTCGCGCAGCGAGCGCCGTCCCTCGGTCAGGCACCGGTTGACCTTGGTGTAGGTCCAGCCGGTGATCTCGGAGATCTCCTCGTAGGAGTAGCCGTGGGCCTTGAGCACGAGGGCCCTGACCTCCTGGGGCTTGAGCCGTGAGAGCGCCTCGGCCGAGCGCTCGAGTCGCTCGAACGAAGCCGCGCGCTCGTCGGCGCCGGGCAGGTCGCGCGCCTCCTCGAGGTCCATGTCCGCCTCGGCGGGGCCGACGAGCCGCAGGCGCGCCGCCCGCACGGCCAGGGCCTCGTGCTTGATCACGGTGCGCAGCCAGGCCGGCGCTCCCTCGGGCTGCACGCTTCCCGCGCGCGTCAGGAAGATCTCGACGCCCCGCTGGTATGCGTCCTGCGCGTCCTCGACGCACAGCGAATAGCGCCGCGCGGTGGCCAGCAGCGACGCGGCGTGCTCGGCGATCGTCGCCAGCACGAGCTCGCGGCCGAGGTCGGCCCTGCCGGTGGCGCTGCTCGAAGCGAAGTCTCCCATGGCCCCTCGCGCCGCACGGGCGGCGTGGTCGTGTGTCGATGCAGAGGTCGGGGCCGGGCTCCATTCGCCCCCCGGCGGCCTGCTGGCCCGGCCCCGACGCCCTGGCGCTGTGCGTCAGCTCAGGGGGCGCCGGGGATGCTCGGCCAGGGCGGCGCCGCGACCCATAGCCCGCCCGGTCGTACGCCGGGGCGACCCGGGCCTCCTCCGGTCGGAGGACCGGCCGATCCGACGCCCGGTCAGCGCCTCGCCCAACGGATACGATCGTCGTGATGGCGACGACCGGGGAGGAGACCGTTGCCCTGCTGGCGCACGTCCCCGTGTTCGAGGCGCTGGGGCCGGCCGACATCGGTCGCGTGGCCGAGGTGTCCGTCCCTCGCTCGTTCGAGCCCGGGCAGGTCGTCTTCCGCGAGGGCGATGCCTCGGACACCTGCTACGTGGTCCGCGCCGGCCACGCCCGCGCCGTGCGGTCACACCCCGACGGGCGCACCATCACCCTGGCCAGCTTCGGCCCCGGGGACATCTTCGGCGAGCTGGCCATGTTCGACGACGAGCGCCGCTCCGCCACGGTCGAGGCGATCGACGCCGTCGAGGCGATCGGCGTGCTGGGTCGCGACATGCGCGCGCTCCTGGGACGCCATCCCGACATCGCCACCAAGCTCCTGACCGGCGTCACGCGCCGTCTGCGGGCCGCCAACGAGCGGCTGGCCAGCCAGTCCTTCCAGACCGTCCAGAGCCGGGTCGCCCAGGTGCTGTGGCAGCTCGTCGACCAGGCCCGCGACGAGGGGACGACCGACAGCGACGTGCTGATCACGCTGACCCAAAGCGACATCGCCCAGCTCGCCGGCTCGGCCCGCGAGTCGGCCTCCCGCTTCCTCGCCGTGCTCGAGCGGGCCGGGATCATCACCCAGGGTCGCGGCCGGCTGACCGTCCACGACCCCGACGCGCTCCAGCGCTACGTCTACTGAGGAACCCGTGGCCGCGCGCAAGACCGAGCGGGAGCTCTCCGCCGGAGGCGTGGTGGTGCGCGGCGACGAGGTCGCCGTCGTGGTGCCCCACCGTCGCTCCCCCGAGGGCAAGAAGGTGCTCGCCCTGCCCAAGGGCCATCCCGATCCCGGCGAGTCGATGGTCCAGGCGGCCCGGCGGGAGGTCCGCGAAGAGGCGGGGATCGAGGCCGAGCTGGTCGAGAAGCTCGGCGACGTGCGCTACTGGTACCAGCGCGAGGGCCGGCGGATCTTCAAGGTCGTCTCGTTTTACCTGTTTCGCTACCTCGAGGGCGACGTCGCCGACCACGACCACGAGATCGAGGAGGCGCGCTGGATGGCCCTGGGCGAGGCCGCCACCGCGCTGAGCTTCTCCGGCGAGCGCGACATGGCCCGGCGCGCGCAGTCGGCCCTCGCGGGCGACCGATAGGCTCCGCGCCGATGCACGTCCTCAACTTCTACTCGCAGATCTTCGCCGACCAGCTCAAGAGAGGCCGCAAAACGGCGACTATCCGGCTGGGCGACAAGTCCTACAAGTACCGCAAGAACGAGGTCGTCCTCGTCACGGTCGGCTACCAGCACTCGCCGCGCGAGCGGATCTTCGAGGCGGTCATCGACCAGGTAGATGTCAAGCGGGTCCGCGACGTCTCGCCGCGCGACATCGAGCACGACAACCCGGAGTTCCGCCGCATCGAGGAGATGACCCACTTCCTCGAGCAGATCTACGGGCGCGACGTCGGCCTCGACGACACCGTCACCGTCGTGCGGTTCTCGCAGATCGTGGACGCGCCGCCCATGCGCGAGCGCATGCACGGCCTGGGCCCCGCCCAGAACTGACCGGGCGCGCCCCTGTCCGGGGGCCGGCGCCTACCTCCCGCCCTGAACTGACCGGCTTCCGCGCCGCGGCCGCCGGCCGCCGCCTACCGGTGCCCCCGCCGGCCCTTGTAGCCGTTGGCGTAGCAGGGCCGGTGATGGCACGTGTCGACCACCTTGCCGCCGATCTCCAGGAACGCGGACTTCATCCTGCGCGCCGCCGGGGTGTTGCGCGGGTGCTCGTGTGGGTCCTCGCCCTTGCGCGGCGGCATGTTGACCGTCGGCGGGGGCGGCGAGCCGCTGTCCCACATGACGATCGCCGAGCCGTGCTCGGGGAAGCTCTGGATGCCGCGGATGCCCCACGGCCGGGTGGTGCGGTACGGGGATCGCCCCGGATCGAGGTAGGGGAAGATCGCCCGCGCGCCGATCGTCCGCGCCTCGGTCTCGGCCGCCACGTTGGCCACCTGGTGGTCACCGAAAGCGAGCTGGAGCATCACGAGGTGGCGCGGGGTGTCGGGCAGCGGGTCGGTTGTCATGTGCTGCGCGTAGCCGTCGGGCTCGCTGCGATCCCACAGCTGCTGGATCAACGAGAGGATCAGCGGGCGCTCCAGCTCGTTGGGGTAGGACGGGTACAGCACGGCGGCGAAGGTGTCGAAGTCGCTCGAGCGCTGAAGCAGCGTCGAGAAGTTCATCGCCGGCACGCCGAGGGTCGCGCGGTCGAGGTCGGGCTCGACCGCGGTCAGCGCGCCGCCGAGGATCCCGCCCTGGCTGTTGCCGTCGTAGAACAGGCGCTTGGTGTCGAACACACCGCGCGTTGCGCCGTGGCGCGTGGGGACGCGGAAGGCGGGATTCGAGTTGAAGCCCTGGGGATGGATCATCGCCCGGCCGACGTACATGAAGTTCACGAAGGCCTGCTGCACGCGGTCGGTGAGCGTGGGGAAGTTCGACAGGTCGTGGAGGATCGTGACCGTATTGGGCAGGTCGCAGTCGGGCGGCGGCGGCACGCGGCCGCCGAGGATGTCCCCGATCGTCTCGGGACTGGGCGGCACGTCGGGGAGGTCGGCGCAGGCCATCCCGATCCAGTCGGTGGCGCAGAAGACGATGTCGTGCTCCTGTCCGAACGCCTTGAGCTGGGCCTGACCGATCTCCGCGCGGCTGCCGAACAGGCCGTGCCCGTACAGCGCCGCCCGCGAGCGCGGGCCGCTCAGCGCGACGCGCGGGATCTGGCAGGTGTAGCGCGCCTGCGTAGTGTTGCCGGCGATCGGATGCAGGACGGGCGGCCCGTGGGTGGACCCCGGTGCGAAGACGAAGCGCGAGCCGGACGGGCAGCTCGGAAGGTCGAGATAGCAGGGCACCGTGACCGTGCCCTCCACCCGGCGGGCGATCTGGCCGTCGGGCCCGTCGGGATCGTCGGTGACCTTGTCGACCGTGAACGCGGGCGGGCGTCCCTGCACCTCGAGGTCCGAGAGGTTCCTGTCCCCGAGCTGGGCGAACGCGTCGTCGCGGATGGCCAGCTCGCGCTCGGTCAGGCTGCGCCCGCTGCCCACCGTGAAGTCCCAGGCGAGGTAGAGATCGCCGCGCTCGATGCCGGCCTTGCGCAGCGTGCGGAAGAGCGACTCCATGTGCCGCCGGCGCGCCTCGACCTCCGGCTGGTCGGTCGGGATGCGATCGCGGTAGACGCGGAAGGCCTCCTGGGGTGGAATCGTCCTGCCCGACTCGTCCTTGAGGCGGCGCAGGGCGACCACGTAGCGATGGCCCTCCTTGAAGTTGACCGACGGGCGGATGATCAGGTTGACGTCGCGCTGGTTCGTCGGGTTGGCGTCGAGCTCCGACCAGATCGGGTTGCGCTTGCCGCTCGCGGCGTCGATGACCACGATCGGCTGGCCGCGGTCGGCGTAGCGGGCCATGTCGGTGATGGGAACCGCCCCGGTCTTGTGAAACGCCTTGCGGGTCTCCAGCCCGGGCACCTTGGTCACCAGGGGGCTGCCCGGGCTGAAGCCGTCGTTGCGGTTGTAGTCGGAGGGGTCGATCGGCTTGCCCTCGACGTTGCGGGGCATCGAGGTGAGCTGGAGGTCGAGGCGCCGGTGGGTCGCGGTCGAGCGGTCGCGGCTCGTGAAGTAGTCGTTGGGCCAGGGCTGAAGGCACACGGCGTCGTCGAGGAAGTCGCAGCCCGGCTGGCCGGTGTCGACCAACACGGTCGGCGCCGCCGAGCCGCGATGGCGCTGGTCGGCGCGGTGGCGATGGGCGGCGGCGGGAGCGGCGGAGACCAGCGCAGACGCCACGGCCACGACCACGAAGACGGCTCGGCGGGACCGCGGCCACCACTCCGCTCGCCGATCGCGTGCCTGCCGGCGCCTCATACCGTGCCGATCTCCTATTGTTGGGCCGCAGCCGCGGCGTGTACCGCTCTCGCACCAGCCGACGCTCTCGCGACAGCCGACCGCATTGTGGACCATCCTGCCGAGCTTTTCCATCGGCATGGCCCCCTTGGGGAGCTGGCACTCTGCGCCTCGAAGTGCCACACGACCGCCGCTGGCCGCCCGGGAGTTGTATAGTCGGGTGCTGTTGGCACTCTCCCCCCGAGAGTGCCAGCCCATCTTCAGAAGTCCAACCCGCGGGAACCGGGAGGTTCATCCATGAAGCTCAAGCCCCTCGGCGATCGGCTGATCGTCCAGGCGGTCGAGGAGGAGGAGACGACGGCCAGTGGCCTCGTCCTCCCCGACACGGCCAAGGAGAAGCCCCAGAAGGGCAAGGTCCTCGCCGTCGGCGACGGCAAGTGGGACGAGGAGGGGGAGAAGCGCATCCCCCTCGACGTCTCCGAGGGCGACGAGGTCCTGTACTCGAAGTACGGCGGCACGGAGATCAAGGTCGACGGC
>JBBPZM010000024.1:0-21427 GCA_038199035.1 Solirubrobacterales bacterium
CCTGCGCCGCGGCCAGCCGCCGATTCCGACCCTCCCCGACGTCGACGGCAGAGAGGAGGTGGTTGCGGCGTGAAGTAAAATTCACTCACACACCGGCGGAGCTACGCCCGCGCAGTTTCCCCGGAACCTGGGACGCCACCCAACCTGATCGCGCCGGCCAGCTCGATGCTGCGGCGCAACGGGATGCGCCATGGAAGGCGCTGTCGGGTGCGCCAATGGCGACCCGCACCCAAATTGGGGTGCACCAGCACTCGCAAGAACGACCGCCAAGCCCACGCTCCACGACCGCCTCGATCCCGCACGCCACAGCGTCGACGGAGACCCTGGGCAGCCTTGTTCATCCATCGTGGCGATGCTCTCAGGCCGCCCCTGAACCTCCCCTGAACAGGACGGGTAGCGCGGAAGCGGCGGGTGAGAGCAACGGCCAGAGCTCCGACGGTTGAGCGCGAAGGTGAGCGAGGGGACTCGAACCCCCGACCGCCCGGACCACAACCGGGAGCTCTACCAGCTGAGCTACGCCCACCAGGGACGCCTGAGGCTACCAGCGGTGCCTGGGCTCACCGGGGGCTGATCGAGGGGCCCGGGCGCGCTCCTCCAGGCGATCGCTGCCCCCGCCCCGAGCCGGAGCGCCGAGCGGCCTCGGCTTCGGCCTGCTGGAGAGCGCGCGCCTGCTGCCTCACCTGCTCGGCGGCCGCCGCTTGGTCCGCGCCGGCCTGGGCAGCTTGGCGGGCGCGTGCAAGAGCGCGGGCGGCAGCGGCTCGCCGGGCGGAGGCCGTCGCCTCCGCAGCGGCCCTGTCGGCGGCCCGCGCCCGGGCGCGGTGCGTGGCCTGTCGCAGCGCGCTGTCGACCGCCGCGTCGAACGCCCGCCCCCGCGCGCACGACCGTACCGTCGCCTTGGCCTGCCGGCCGACGCTGGCATGGACCGTCGCGGCCGCCCGGCCGCTCACCGAGCCGCCCGCCGTGGCGCTCACGCTTCCCGCCGGCAGCCCGTCGGGCCCGATGACGGGGGCGCTGGCCGTCGCCGACACCCGGCGCGTTGCGCTGGCATGCTCGGTCACGACGGCCGTGCCGCGTCGGACGGCCTGCTCGGTGGCCTGCTCGCAGGCGCGCGCGCCGGATCGGAGCGCGCCACCGGTCCCGTGGCCGCGGCGATCGGCGCCGCCGAGCGCCCGGAACAGGCCGACGAGCGCCAGCCCGAGCCCGATGAGGACAAGGGCCATCCGCGGCCGGGGAAGCGATCTCCACGACATGGCAACCACAGGATGGCGCGAGCGCCGGTGTAGCGTCCCGGTCCCACCCGATGGCGACGCGAACGAGGAGGAGGCGCGGATGAAGGTTCTCTACACCGCCGAGGCGATGGTGACCGGCGGTCGCGACGAAGGTCGCGGGCGCACGTCCGACGGAGCGCTCGAGGTCGAGCTGCGCGCCCCGGCCGAGATGGGCGGCGAGGGCGGGGGCACCAACCCCGAGCAGCTTTTCGCGGTGGGCTTCGCCTCATGCTTCGAGTCCGCGCTCAAGCTCGTCGCCCGGCGCGCGCACCAGCCCGCCGACGACGTCTCGATCACCTCGAAGGTCAGCCTCCTGCCCACGCCCGAGCGGGGCTTCAAGCTCGCCGCCGAGCTCGACGTCACGCTTCCCTCGATCGAGGATCCGGCCCAGGCCGAGGAGCTGGTGCGCACCGCCCATGGCGTCTGCCCCTACTCCAACGCGACGCGCGGCAACATCGACGTGGCGCTCACGGCCAACGGTCGCCCCCTCGAGGCGCAGGGCTCGGCGTCGTGAGCCGCCTGCGATCCAGGAACGGCGCCTCGGCCGAGCAGGACTTCTCCGGCCGGATCGCCGTCGTCACCGGCGCGGGCTCGGGGATCGGGCGCTCCACGGCGCTCGCCCTCGGACGCCTCGGGGCCAGCATCTACGTCGTCGACCTCGACGGCGAGCGAGCCGCGGCGGTCGCGTCCGAGGTGGAGGCCGCCGGCGGGAGCGCGACCGCCCACACGGTCGACGTCACCGACGCCACGGCGGTGGAGGGGCTGGCCGACGACGTCTTCGCCCAGCACCGCCGCGTGGACATCCTCCACAACAACGCGGGGATCGGCGTCGGCGGCCCGGTGGAGCAGACCACGCTCGAGGACTGGCAGCAGGTGATCGACGTCAACGTCATGGGAGTAATCCACGGCATCCACGCCTTCGTCCCCAGGATGCTCACCCAGGGCCGCCCCGCCCACATCGTCAACACGGCGTCGCTCGCTGGCCTCGTGGCGGTCCCCCAGCTCGTGCCCTACGCCACGTCCAAGCACGCCATCGTCGGCCTCAGCGAGTCGCTCAACGCCGAGCTCTCGTCCCGCGGCATCCACGTGACCGCGCTGTGCCCGGGGATCATCGACACGCCGATCGTGGCGGCCGCCCGCATGCGCGGCGACACCGCCGAGCGCCGCTCCGAGATCCAGCGCTTCTACCGCCGCTTCGGCGCCTCACCCGACGACGTGGCGGTCGCGGTGGTCGATGCCATCCGCCACCGCCAGCTCATCCGCACGGTGCCCCGCTCCCACGCCGCGCTGGCGTGGGCCGCGCGACGGATCTCGCCGCGAGCCGGGCAGCTGGTCGCCCGCGGCACGGCCCGAATCACCGGCACCGGCGGCTGAGAGCTCGACCCTCGAGCGCGGGGCGCGCCCCAGGGTGCCCGCGCGTCGAGTTTCGGTCCCTACGCCGCCTGCTTGGGGCTGACCGCAGCCACCGCAGCCGCCGCCTGCTTGGCTCCGAGGATGATCGAGTCGACGATCGAGTCGTCGGTCTTCTCGATGTTGGCCTTGCCCTCCTTCTCGATCGCCTGGAGATGTGCTGCTTGGTCTCGTCCTGGCGGTGGCGGAACATCTGCTTGAGCTGTCGTCCTGAGCCTCGTCATCAGGTCGCCGAGCATGTCGAGGACGGTGTTCTCCATCTTGAGCGCCGAGCCGAGCTGCCGGTTGTAGGCCTCCTGCGGCGTGTTGAGTCGTTCGAACATCGGTTTCTCCTTTTCGCGTTCTCGCTCGCGGCTACCCGGGCGAGGCGCGCGGAAAGGGTCGAGGGGCCCGGCTCGGGCAGGTTGGCGTCGGGCCACTGGCCACGGTGACCGCCAGCACGCCAGGAGACGCCCGTGCCCAGCGAGGGTTTACTCGGGCCATAGGTCGCGGAGCCACCCTGGCCGGATGCCTCGCCCAACCAGACCGCAGACCGGCCGGGCATCCGTTTGTCCCGAGGTGAGTGCCTGATGGACACGGCGGTCAAGGAGCGCCTCGAGCCGGCGCTGCGATCCCCCCGGCCCGACGTCCTCGCCGGGCGCGGCCTCGGATCGCCGAGCAGCCAGGCAGATCCGCCGGCGGCTCCGAAGTCACTCGGCGCCCGACTCAGGCGACGGCAGCGCAAGGTGCTGCGGGGAGTCTGGACCGCCCTCGGCCTGAGCCCGGAGCTCGTCGTCGCCGGGCGCGGCGTCTCGCTGAGCCGGGCGGCTCGGGAGGTCACCCGTCACGGGATGATCGAGACGCTCACGCCGACGGTCACGGTCCGTGACGGCGACGAGCGCTACGCGTTTCGCTGCCGCGACCACGCCGAGTTCGTCCGCGTCTACACCATGCTCGAGCGCGAGGAGGGCACGGTCGAGTGGCTGCAGGAGGAGCTGCGACCCGACGACGTGCTCTACGACATCGGGGCGAACATCGGCGCGTTCACCGTGCTGGGCGCCACGCGCGTGCCGCGCGGGGCGGTCTACGCCTTCGAGCCGCATCTCGCCAACGCGGCCAGCCTCCTGGCCAACGTCGGCCTCAACGGGTTGGAGGAAGTGGTGCGGGTCCTCTCCTGCCCGCTCTCGGCGCAGGACGGCGCCTTCGCCTTCGAATACGAGGACCTCCAGGCCGGGACCGCGTTCAGCCACCTGGCGGCACGGGCTGATCGCGCCGGTCGTCCCGGCGCGATCAACACCGAGCTCAAGCTGGCCACGACCATCGACCGGCTGCTGGCCGAGGGCGCGATCCACCCCGCTGACGTCGTGAAGCTCGACGTCGACGGCCTGGAGCTGGAGGTCCTGCGGGGCATGCGGGCCTACCTGCTGGGGCCCGACCGCCCGCGGGTCATCCAGGTCGAGGTCAACCCCGACGGGCGAGCCGCGCTGCGCGGCTTCCTGGGAGCCTGCGGCTTCGAGCTCGATAGCCGGCACCTCAGTGCGGGCGCGGCGAAGCGGGTGGCGGCCGGAGAAGATGCGCGCGCGCTTCCCTGCAACGGGATCTTCCGAGCGTCATGAGGCGTCGGCCGCCGGAGGGGCAAAGCTCGCGAGCTGCAGGCCGCCCCGGCGGTGCTCGGCGCTGAGCGCGTGCATGGCCGGGACCAGCGCACTGGTCACGACGCCGTGCTCAGCCGTCACCTCGTCGATCAGCGGCCACCAGCGGCGAATGCCCGCGGGCGTGTCGACGATCACCGTGTGAACCGGCACCTGACGCCGCAGGGCGAGGAGGTGGTCCCCGAAGGGCCCGCGGGTCCCGTAGAAGCCCCAGACGCCGCGTAGCACCGTCGCCCCCGCCGCGCCGGCCTGGCGCAGGCGGCGAACGAGCTCGACGTAGAGCGGGCGACCTTCGAAGTGGTCCTGCTCGGCGGCGTGGACCATGACCTTCTGCCAGACCGGGAGCCCCGCGACGTCGCGCTCGGGCAGCGCCTCGGGCGCGGCGTACGTCTCGCCCTCGGCCTTGCACACGCTCACCCGCTCCAGCGTGACGACGGGCCGGTCGAAGAGCCCGGCCACCCTCGGCAGCGCGGCGCCGACCGCCTCCGCCGATCCGACGGCCAGCAGCATCAGCGGCACGGCGGCGTTGCCCGAGAAGAATCGCGCGCGACGGCGCGCGCCGTGCAGCGTTCCGTCCACACCCGGGATGGCGGAAGCCCCGGCCAGCCCGCACTCACGCAGCGCCTCGACGGCGCTGACGTAGGCCAGACGCCTGCCGTCGCGCTTGCCCCGCCCGCCGAAGAGCGTCAACTTCACCGTCTGGCGTGGGTCTTGCCGGAGGGCGTCGACGCGATCGAAGTCCGCGGTGGTCATCTGAGCCCGCTCGAGGCTGATCAGGCCGTCCTGCATCAGCGCGCTCACCTCCTCGACCGCCGCCTCGATCCGCTCCCGACGGTCGATGGCGATCGAGACGACCGGCAGGTCCTCGGAGAGGGTGAGCAGGCGCTGGGTGTGAAGGCCGTGCTTGAGGCCGAACCCCTCGATGCCCCGCAGGAGGACGCTGGTGGTGAACCGGTGGCGCTCGTGGAGGTCGAACAGGGCATCGGCGAGGAACTGGCGCTCGGTGCGGTCACGCTCGCCGAAGTAGGTGGTGAGCTTGAGGCAGTCGCCGTTCACAGCAGGCCTCCCACCGCTCGGCCCACGGCCGCCACGGCCAGGCCGGCCAGCAGGCTGAGCCCGAGGTTGACCGCGGCGAGGCGAAGCTCGCCGTCCTGCGCCAGCCGGTGGGTCTCGAACACCCAGGTCGAGAAGGTCGTGAACGATCCGATGGTCGCGGTCCCGGCGAGGAGCAGCGCCGCGCGGTCGCCCGTGGCGCCGACGAGCAGACCGAGCGCGAAGGTTCCGGCCAGGTTGACGACGAAGGTCCCGAGGGGGAACTCGCCGGGCCGGCGGCTCTGGACGACCGTGTCGAGCATGAAGCGGGCCAGCGCTCCGACCCCGCCCAGAGCCGCGATGGCGACCACGGCCAGGGCCGTCATCGCCCCAGCCTCGCCCGGCGGACCAGCGACGTGGTGACGGCCACCGCGAGGAAGCCGGCCGCGATGCTCGCCGCCGCATAGAGGACGGCCAGGCCCTCGTGGTGGTGGTCGAGCATGCCGAGGAGCTCGAGTTGCAGCGTCGAGAAGGTGGTCAGTGCACCGCACAGCCCGGTGCCCAGGAGAGGGCGTCGGTAGGCCGAGAGGGGTAGGCGCTCCTGGAGCCTGGTGGCGAAGTACCCGAGCAAGGAGGCGCCGAGCACGTTGGCCGTGAACGTGCCCCACGGCCATTGTCCACCCACCGTCGGCCACAGCTCGACCAGCTCGGCGCGGGCAAGGGCGCCGATCGCACCGCCGACGAAGATCGCCAGGAGCTGGCGGCGATCGCTCACGTGCCCACGGGACGCTGCCGGTGCGGCGGCATCCCGGCCTGGCACGGGAAGGGGACGAGTGCGGACTGGCTCCAAGACGGACCTCAACGAAGGTTCGGCCACTGCTTCGTAGAGGCCATCAGCGGCTGAGCCGCGCTCGGAGCGAGCCTCATCGCTCGCCAGCAACATACCGCCCCACGGAGGGCCGCGCGCGCCGTCACCGGCCGTATCCTCACCTTGGGCCCCCGTAGCTCAGTGGACAGAGCGGCTGCCTTCTAAGCAGCGGGTCGGAGGTTCGAGTCCTCCCGGGGGCGCTGACCCAAGCCGCGGGTCAGGTGCCGGCGAGCGGCTGCGCGACCAAAGCGTGGCCTCCCCTCCCTAAGGTCTTCGGCTCTGCTGCCGAAGCAAGATCAGTGAGCCACCGAGACGGCGAACCCCGACGAGGCGCCCGGGCGCGACGCACGCTGACGGCCGGGCTGGCCGCGGTGCTGGTCGGCGGTCTGGTCGGCGGTCTGCTCGCCCCCGGCGCCGAGGCGGCGACCTCCACCCCTCCCCCCGGCAAGGTCTACGCCGGCGTGACCGGAGGGGTCCTGCGCAGCGACTACACCTCGTTCTCGGCCTTTGTGGGCAAGCATCAGCCCGTGTGGCAGCTCTTCCTGACCTGGGAGCAGACGGCCAACTCCTTTGCCTACGTCAAGACGCGGCTCCAGTTCGCCGCCCAGGTGCAGACACGGCTCATGCTCAGCCTGACCACGGCCAACCGCAGCGGCCGCGAGGCGGTCACCCCGGCGGGAATCGCCGCCGGCGCCGGCGACGCCTACGTGCTCGGCCTCAACCGCGAGCTCGGGGCGGCCGGCCAGGTCGCCTACGTGCGACCCCTGGGCGAGATGAACCAGGCCAACAACGTCTACAGCGCCTACGGGCCAGGCGGCTACCGGGGCTCCAGCCACTCGACGGCCAACTTCCGCCGGGCCTGGCGGCGCATGGCCCTGATCCTGCGCGGCGGCGACGTGGCCGCGATCAACCGCGCGCTGGCGGCTGACCGCATGCCCCCGGTGCGAACGTCGAGCGCGAGCCTGCCGGCGCCGCCGGTCTCGCTCGTGTGGTGCCCGCAGGTGGCCGGCGACCCCAACGTGGCCGGCAACGCCCCGCGCGCCTACTACCCGGGCTCGGCCTACGTCGACTGGCTGTGCACCGACTTCTACTCCGGCTTTCCCAACTTCACCGGCCTGAACCGCTTCTACGGCCAGTTCGCCGCCACCGGCAAGCCGTTCGCATTCGGGGAGTGGGGCATCTATCCCGGCGGCGATGCGCCGGGATTCGTCAACCGGCTGTTCGGCTTCGTGCGCACCCACGCGCGCGTGCACATGGTCCTCTTCAACCAGGGCAACAGCCCGGGCGGGCGCTTTCGCCTCCAGCGCTACCCGCGCTCGGCGGCGGCGCTGCGGGCCGTCCTGCGCGACCCGCGCTTCGTCGCCTATCCCTGAATCCCGGGCCGCCTCGGCCCCGCGGCGCGCCGTCGCCGACCCATCGCTCTGGACGAATGTTCTTCGACCGCGAACGAGGCCATCTGTCATCGTCGCCTCGGATATGGCCCGATCGCACGGACGCACCGGCCGCGCACCCCTGCCCATCAGTAGGGGTCCCATGGCTGTCCTCGAGCTCTGGAGCGAGGACGCAAGCGCCTCGCTGCCCCTCGACATGCGCCTGGTGCGCCTGGCCGGCGCTCTCTTCTGGCTGATCGGAGCGGCGACCCTCGCGCTCATCGCCGCCTTCTGGCCGCCGACGCAGCGGATTGCTTGGCCGGGCTGGCTCGTCGCCGGAGCGCTCTTCGTGGTCTGCCTGGCCGTCGCCGTCAGGCGCCTGGACTCCGGCCGACGCACGTCGCTCGACGAGATCCTCGGGGCGGGGTACGCGGCGGTGGTCGGGATCGCCGTGCTGCAGTGGCTGGCCGGCGGGTACTCGCCCTACCACTACCTCTTCGCCCTGCCCGTGCTCTTCGTCCCGGCGGTCCACAGCCCGCGGCGGGTCGTGGCGTTCCTCGTCGTCGTGGTCGTCGCGGCGCTCGCCCCCCTGACCTACGAGGATGTCAGCAGCCCGGTGGTGGGCGACATCCTGGTCCAGCTGGCGATGCTGCTGGCCATCGCCGGCGTGATCCGGACTTTGTTCGTGCTGCTGCGCCGCCAGCGCGCGGCCCTGCGCGATGCGCTCGGCCGGGCCGAGATGGCGGCGCGCCGCGACCCGCTGACCGGCCTGGGCAACCGCCTGGCCTTCGAGGAGGCGGTCGACGTCGAGGTCGCCCGGGCCCGCCGGGGTCAGACGCCCCTCAGCGTCATCGTCGGCGACCTCGACAACTTCAAGGCGGTCAACGACGAGCTGGGACATCTCGCCGGGGACGAGCTGCTGCGGCGGGCGGCCGAGGCGCTGCGGGCCAGCGCGCGGCGCAGCGACGAGTGCTTTCGCTGGGGCGGGGACGAGTTCGTCGTCCTCCTCCCGAGCACCCGGGCCGAGCAGGCGCGCGAGCTGTGCAAGCGGGTGCGCGAGGCGGTGGGAGGGCTCGACGTCAGCGGTCGTCGCGAGCGCCTCGAGATGACGTGCGCGTCGGCGGAGCTGCGCGCCAACCAGACCGCCGAGGACCTGCTCGCCACCGCCGACGAGATCCTCACCGCCCTGAAGACCCACCGCGGCGGCCCGACGCGCGCGCGGCTGGGGGACCGCATGGACGCAGTTGAGTGGGTCCGGCCGGTGGGCGATCCGGTTCGCTGAGCCGGACGGCGCGACGATCGACTCGCCGCGAATGACCACCGACGAGACCGGCTCGCCGCGCCGCTTCTCGCTTGGCGCCGAGGCGTCCGACGACGGCACCTTCCGCCGCCAGTCCAGCCGCTTCCGCGACTGGGTCTCGTCCGACGGGTCGACCCCCTTTCCCGCCGAGCCCGGGCGCTACTTGCTGTACATCTCGTGGGCCTGCCCGTGGGCGCATCGCACGGCGATCGGGCGGCGGCTGAAGGGGCTCGAGGAGGTGATCGGCCTAGCCGTCGCCGACCCGATCCGCGACGACCGGGGCTGGGCGTTCACCGGAGGCGAGTACGTCGACCCGGTCAACGGCCTCGGCTGCCTCGCCGAGGCCTACCGCGCCACCGACCCGGACTATGACGCGCGCGTGAGCACGCCAGCGCTCTGGGACACGTCCAGCCGTCGGATCGTCAACAACGAGTCCGGCGACATCCTGCGAATGCTCAGTACCGGCTTCGGCGACCTCGCCGAGGAACGGGTGGATCTCTACCCCGCAGCCCACCGCGAGGAGATCGACGAGCTCAACGCCCTGCTGTACGACCGCGTCAACAATGCCGTCTACGCCGCCGGCTTCTCGCGCAACCAGGAGGTCTACGAGCGCACCGTGCTCGACCTGTTCGCGACCCTGGACGAGCTCGACGCCCGGCTGGCGAGCCGGCGCTTCCTGATCGGCGACGCCCCGGTGGAGACCGACTGGCGGCTGTTCACCACGCTCGTGCGCTTCGACGCCGTCTACCACATCCACTTCAAGTGCAGCGTGCGGCGCATCGTGGACTACGAGCACCTCTGGCCCTACCTGCGCGACCTCTACCAGCAGGCGGGGATCGCCGAGACCGTACGCATGGACGAGATCCGCGCGCACTACTACCGCACCCATCCCATGATCAACCCGAGCGGCCTGGTGGCGTTGGCGCCCGACGGCGACCTCGACGCACCCCACGAGCGCAAGGCGCTGAGCACCGCGAGCCGGCCGGGTCAGTGACGGGTCAGGACGGCGAGCAGGTAGGGGCTCCCGGCCGTGGCGTCGGGCCCCTCCTGGCCGTCGCGCAGGGCGGCGATCGAGGCCTCGCGCAGACCCTCCCACTCGCCCGCCGGCTCCAGCACCCGCCGCGCGGCGATCCACATCGGATGGCGGCGCTCCCAGCGATCCCAGACCTCCTCGGGCGCGGCGTCGCTCGGCGGGAGTCGGCGTTCGCCGACCTCCACCTGCCCGTAGGCCCCGAGCAGGCGCTCGAGCACCGCGGGGTCGCCCCAGCCGACCCGAGGCGGCCCGTCGCTCGGGCGCACGCGCGCGAGCGCCTCGCGCATGAGCTTGATCGCGGCGAAAACCGGCCCGCGTGGCGGCCAAGTGGTCAGCACCACCCGCCCGCCAGGCCGCACGACGCGGGCCAGCTCGGCCGCGGCCCGCTGCGCCCGCCGCGCGAAGATCACCCCGAAGATCGAGACGGCGGCGTCGAACTCGCCGTCGGCGAAGGGCAGCGCCTCGACGTCACCCGCCACGAAGTCGGCTTCGGGCACCCGCTCGCGGGCGACCGAGAGCAGCCGCTGCGAGGAATCGAGGCCGGTCACCTGCGCTCCGGCCCGTGTCGCAACGAGCGCGCCGTTGCCGCTTCCACAGGCGAGGTCGAGCAGGCGCTGACCGCCGACGGAGCCCAGAGCGTCGATCGCCACCTCGGCCGCCGGCGCCAACTCGGCCGCGGTCTCCTCGTAGCAGCCGACGCCCCACTCGTCCACGGTCGCCAGTATGCCGCGGCGGGCGCGAGAGGAAGCGCCTGACCTCCTGATCGCCGCGCTGGCGGCAACCGTCTAGGCTTACCCGCCGATGGGGCTGGCGCAGACCTTCCAGGACATCGTCGACTCGCTGCCCGACGACTGGACCGACCTGGAGATCGACCTGCGCCTGCGCGACGAGACGCGCTACGTCGACGCCGCGGTCTACCTCGTGACCTGCAACGCGCAGCCCTACTCGCAGCACGACTGGCACTGGCGGCTACTCGTCGCCCACCGCTTCGGCCACGCCGCCTCGGCGCCCACCGTCCACGGCACGCTTGCCCTGCTCGACGACGCGGGCATCGAGGGCGAGCTGGCCGTCCGCGAGGTCCGCAGCGGGCGGGTGGAGGTCACGCCGATGTGGGGACGCCCCGAGTCGGTGCGCCAGCAGTTCCGTCGCATCCGGGCCCAGTGAGCCGGTGGCCCGCGTCGCCGCGCTGGTGCCCGACCTGCTCTTCGGCTCGAAGGTCGTCTCGATGCTCGAGGCCGCCGGGCACGACGTCGCCCTGTGCTCGGGGGAGGACGAGGCCTGGGGAGAGGCCGAGGAGGCCGACGTGCTGATCGTCGACCTGACCAGCGACGACGTCGACGGCGCCACGCTGGTCGACTCGATGCGCTCGGCGGGCGAGCTGCACGCCACCCGCACGCTCGCCTTCTATTCCCACGTCGACACGGACATCCGCCGCCGCGCGCAGGAGGCCGGCTTCGACCTCGTGGTACCCCGCTCGCGCATGGCGCGCGAGGGCGCCTCGCTGGTGGCGGGGCTGGCCGAGGGCGCCCCGTGACCGCCCGGGTGAGCGGCGAGGCCGAGGGCGCCCGGGTGACCGCCCTGGTGAGCGGCGAGGGCCAGGGCGTCCCATGATCGCCCTGGTCACCGGCGCCTCGAGCGGCATCGGCGAGGCCACGGCGCGGCGTCTGGCCCGCGAGCCCGGCGCGCGGTTGGTGCTGGTGGCGCGGCGCGAGGAACGCCTGCGCGCGCTGGCCGACGAGCTGGGCGCGGCGACGGTGATCGCCCTCGACCTCACCGACGAGGCGGCGCCCGCGACCGTGCGCGAAGCGGTGGAGCGCGAACACGGCAGGCTCGACCTGCTGGTCAACAACGCCGGCGGCTCGTGGCGCGCGTCATTCGCAGACGGCGGCTGGGAGAACGTCCGGCGCAACATGGAGCTCAACTTCGACACGCCTGTGCGGCTGACCGAGGCGCTCCTGCCGCTGCTGCGGGCCAGCGCGCCCAGCGCGATCGTCAACGTGGCCAGCGTGGCCGGTCGCGTGGGAAGGAGCAAGGCGGGCGCCTACGGCGCGAGCAAGGCGGCGCTCGCGGGCTGGACGGACTCCCTGCACCTCGAGGAGGCGCGCCACGGCGTCCACGTCGGCCTGGTGCTGCCCGGCTTCGTGGCCACCGAGGGCTTCCCCCAGGAGCAGCTGACGCGGCGAGCCCTCACCCGCTGGATCGTCTCGAAGCCCGAGCGCGTGGCCGAGGCGATCGTCGACGCCGGGCCCGGGCGACGCGCCGAGCGCTACGTCCCCCGGCCCTATGCGCTGGCCGCGGCCGCGCGGGTCGTCGCGCCCGGGCTGGCTCGGCGGGTCAACGGCTGACCCTCCGGCCGCGGCCGTCGACCGTCGGCGGGCGGACGCGCCCGCCGACAGAGCCATAGAATCCTCGCGCTCTCCGTCCCCTGCTCCCTGGAGGAAGCTCGTGGAAGAACGCGGCCCGACCGCCTACCTGGCCGAGTTCATCGGCACTTTCCTGCTCGTCTTCTTCATCACCGCGATCGTGACGGTCAACTCCGCCGACGGGCTGGGCTACACGGACTTCGCGGTCATCGGCCTCGTCCACGCCTTCGTCCTGGCCATGCTCGTGTACTCCCTGGGGGGTACCTCGGGCGCCCACTTCAACCCGGCGGTGACCTTCGGCCTAGCCGTCGTGCGCGAGATCTCGCCGATCGACGCGGCGATCTACTGGGTCTTCCAGCTCGCGGGCGGGCTGGCCGGCGCGTTCATGACCAAGCTGCTGTTCCTCGACGAGGGCGCGGGTCAGGTCCACTACGGCGCGGCCACGGTCTCGGACAAGTTTCTCCAGGGCCGCCCGCTCCCCGGCCTGCTGGCCGAGGCCCTGGGGGCGTTCGTGCTCATGTGGGCCATCATGGGCACCGCGGTCAACCCGCGCGGCGAGCGCGCGTGGGCCGGCCTGGTCATCGGCATCTCGCTGGGCTTCCCGGTCATGACCCTCGCCCCGCTCACCGGCGCGAGCTTCAATCCGGCCCGGTGGTTCGGCCCGGCAATCGCCAGCGGCACCTACTCGGACTTCTGGATCTACATCGTCGGACCGCTGGGCGGAGCGCTGATCGCCGCCCTCCTCTACAAGGCCCTGGTCCTCGATCCACAGCACAAGCGGGCCCAGCGGCCGATCGACACGCTGGGATGACGGCGGGCACGGTCCCGCGAGGCGTCTCCAGAGGAGGCCCGGGGCGACGGCCTAGACTCCGCCCATGCGCCGCCGCGTCACCTTCTCGCGGAACCTGACGCTGTCGCTCTCGCGCACCTGCCGCTGCTACTGCAAGTACTGCGCGTTCGCCACCCATCAGGCGCACCTGCACTCGCCCGACGAGGTGCTGGCCGCCCTCGACGGCGCCGCGCGCCGCAACGTCAAGGAGCTGCTCGTCCTCACCGGCGAGCGGCCCGAGGTCAACGCCGGCGTGGCCGCACGGCTGCGCGACTGCGGGCACGACGACTTCACGGCCTATGTCGTGTGGACGTGCGAGCGGGCGCTCGAGCGGGGCCTGCTTCCCCATACCAACCTCGGGGTGCTCGATCGCGACGACCTGAGGCGCCTGCGCGAAGTGACCGCCTCCCAGGGGCTGATGCTCGAGTCGGTGTCGGAACGGCTCATGGAGACGGTCCACGCCGGCTCGCCGACCAAGCACCCCACGCTCCGGCTTGCCACCATCGAGGCCGCGGGCGAGCTGCGCATCCCCTTCACCAGCGGGATCCTCGTGGGCATCGGCGAGAGCGAGGAGGAGCGGATGGCCTCCCTGGAGGCGCTGGCCGCAGCCCACGACCGCCACGGCCACCTCCAGGAGGTGATCCTCCAGAACTTCGTCCCCCACCAGTCCTACTACGGGCGCGAGCCGGCGCGAATCGCCGACGACGCCGCGCGCGAGTACTGGCGCACCGGGGTGGCGGTCGGTCCGCAGCAGCCCTCGCCGTCGTGGGCGTGCGAGGTCTCGATCGACGACATGAAGCGCCTGGTGCGCGAGTGCCGCCGGCTGATGCCGGCGGTGGGCATCCAGATCCCGCCCAACCTGGCCGACTGGTGGGTCGAGCTCGTGCGCGCGGGCGCCACCGACCTGGGCGGGCTGTCGGCCAACGGCGACCACATCTCGCCCGAGCACCCCTTCCCCTCCCCCCACCAGGTGCGAAAGCGCCTGGCGCCCGAGGGCTTCGCGCTGACCGAGCGCCTGTGCGTCTATCCCCAGTACATCGAGCCGGCGTGGATGGCCCAGGGCGTGCTCGACGTGGTCAAGGCTCGCTACTGGTCGTTCATCCCCCGCCGCGGGTCGGGGCGCCGGGAGGAGCGCCCGGTGGACGCCGAGCTCGTGCCGGGAGCGATCGAGCGGGCCCGAGACGGCGCGTTCCTCTCGCCCGACGAGCTGACCGCCCTGTTCTGCGAGCGCCGGCCCGAGGCGGTCGAGGAGATGCGCGCGGCGGCCGACGAGCTGCGGGCGGAGCTGGCGGGCGAGACCGTGACCTTCGTGGTCAACCGCAACATCAACGTCTCCAACGTCTGCGTGGTGGGCTGCGCGTTCTGCGGGTTCGGCCAGGGCCGGCGCTCGCCCGACGCCTACGAGCACGGCCGCGACGAGTTCGTGCGGCGGATGCACGAGGCGGTCGAGTTTGGGGCGACCGAGGTGTGCATGCAGTCCGGGATCCATCCCGACTGGGGGCTGGAGGACTACGAGGGCTGGCTGCGCCTGGCCAAGGAGGTGGCGCCGCATGTCCACATGCACGCCTACTCGCCGATGGAGGTCTCGCACATGAGCGACGTCTCCGGGCTGTCGCCGCGGGCGGTGTTCGAGCGCCTGCGCGAGGCCGGGCTCGACTCGACTCCGGGCACCGCGGCCGAGGTGCTGCACGACGGTGTGCGCGAGCGCATCTCGCCCAACAAGCTGCCGGTGGCCCGCTGGGTCGAGGTCATCGAGGCCTCCCACGCCGCCGGCCTGCGCTCGACGGTGACCGTGATGTTCGGCCACATCGAGGAGCCCTGGGAGCTGGCCGAGCACATGCGCGTCGTGCGCGAGCTCCAGGAGCGCACCGGCGGGTTCACCGAGTTCGTCCCCCTGTCCTTCATCCCCTTCCACACGCTGCTGGGCCGCACGCACGGGGTCGAGGAGATCTCGCGCGAGGACACCCTCAAGCACACGGCGGCCTTCCGGCTGGCCCTGGGCCGCACGGTGCGAAACCTCCAGGCGTCGTGGGTGAAGATGGGCCTCGACGCCGCCACCGAGGCCCTGCGCTGGGGGGTCAACGACCTCGGCGGCACCCTCATGGAGGAGTCGATCTCGCGCATGGCCGGCTCCTACCACGGGGTGCGCCTCGAGCCCGAGGACCTGGTCGGCGCGGCCCACCGGGCCGGGCGTCCCGCCGCCGAGCGCACAACGCTGTACGAGATCCGCCGGCGCTTCGAGGCGCCGGTAGCGGCCTGAGCCGGAGACGCGAGACCCTCTCCGAGGTCGCCGGCGCTACGAGGCGCCGGCGGCGGCCTGAGCCGGGGCGCTGACGGTGGGAGTCCGAGCCGCCTGGCCGCTCGACCCGTTCCGGCTCATCCACTGCCCGCGGATCACGCGCGGCGGGAGGCGCGGATCGAGCAGCCGCACGGGCGAGCGCAGCCGTCCGACGACCTCCCCGAGGGCCATGGCCACCGAGGGGTCGACGGTGGCGGCACGAAACATGGCGCGCTCGGTGGGAAACGTCCGGCGCCCCGTCGCGTAGTCGGCGATCTGAAGGTGATGCGGGCCCAGGCGCCGCCGAAAGCGACGGCGGTAACGATCGAGGGCACGATCCAGGTTGCCGCCCTGGGTGAGCGGCGGCGCCGTCGCGTCGACCAGCCACTCGGCGCTCTGGAGCGCCCACCCGCAGCCGGCTCCGAACAGCGGGTCGGTGGCCAGCGCGGCGTCGCCGACGAAGGCGAGCCCGGGCCGGGCGGCGGGACGCATCACGTTGGGCACATCGAGCTTGCCGATCAGCTTGGACACCCGCTCGGCTTCAGCCAGATTCGGCCCGTCGGGCAGCCGCGCGAGCGCGCGCATGTACGCGCCCTCGCGGTCCGCGCGGTACTCGGCCAGACGCGAGCGGTGAGGCGCCGAGGCCAGGACGGTGAGGTCGTCCTCGTCGGGGAACTGGGCGGCGCCGTCGGGGTCGAGCAGCCACAGGCGGTTGGTCGTCCCGCGCGGTCGCACGCCGCGCCAGTAGGCGAAGTAGAAGAAGCGGTTGTGGGGCCGCACGCGGCCGGGCACTCGGGCCAACCGGGCCACCGAGGAGCCGCGCCCGTCGGCGCCGACCACCAAGCGGGCGCGGACCGCCGTGGCGGGGCTGCCGCCATCGAGCTCCACGCCCGTCACGCGCCCGTCATCGGCGAGCAGGCCGACCGCGGTGCGGCCAGTGAGCAGCTCGACGCCCTCGGTGCCCGCCGCCAGCTCTCGCAGGAGCGGGTCGAGCGTGCGACGCGTGACGCCCCAGCCGTCGGGGGCGTCGTCGGGGAACCCGATCCAACCGCCGTAGGGAGTCCAGAACTCGGCCTGGGTACGGAGGGCGCCGCGGGCCTCGAGCAGCGGCGCCAGGCCGAGCCGCTCGATCGTCGGCGTGGCGCTGGGCAGCAGGGCATGCGTGCACGCCACCTTGTAGGCGGCTGGGTCGGGGCGGCGCTCGATCAGGGCGACGCGCGTCCCGGCCTGGGCGAACAGGCGCGCGGCCGTGCAGCCGGCGATGCTGGCCCCGACGATCGCCACGTCGAAACGGCCGTCTGCGCTCATCGCCTCCATTGTGCCGGCACAGCCAAACAGAGCGTCCTGGGGCACAAGCGGACATGCGTCACACAGGCATTGTGGCGAGCGCCGCCGGTCTCAAGCGAAGAGGTCCTCCGCCTGCGGTCGCACCAGCGCCCCGGCTCCCGGCCCGTCGTCCGCCGTCACGAACCGGTCCAGCCCCCCGACCACGACAGCGGGCTCGCGCGAGTCCTTGGCCCGCGCGAGGTCGGCGGCAGCGGCGGCCTGATCGGCCACGGCGATCCAGGTGGCGCGCAGCTCGCGACCGGTCGCGTCCGTCCGTCCGCGCCAGTCCTCGAGCGGGGCCAGGCCCGCGCACCCGATGGCCACCTCGCACTGGCCGTGGCGCCAGGCCCGCCCGAACGAGTCGCTGACGACCATGGCGGGCGACGCGCCGGTCAGCTCGCGCAGGCGGGCGCGCAGCCCCCGGGCGGAGCGGTCGGGGTCCTCGGGCAGGAGGACGACGGTGCCGGCCTCGGGGGCGTTGGAGGCGTCCACCCCGGCGTTGGCGCAGACGAAGCCATGGCGGGTACGGCAGATCAGGACTGCCCGCTGCGCGCGCACCAGCTCGGCGGTCTCGTCGAGCACGACCTGGAGGTGGCGGGGGTCCTTGGCGTGGGCGGCGGCCAGCTCGCGGGCGCGCGGCCCGGGCTCGACCTCCGAGAGGCGGCGGACCCGTCCCTCGGCCTTGGAGACCACCTTGTGCGCGACGACCAGCACGTCGGTGGCGGCGATCCCCCCCGCCTCGCCGGCCGCCCCCGCGATCAGAGCGCCGAGGTCGTCGCCGCGGCCGACCTCGGGAAGCCCGGGCAGGGCGCGGGCGACGATGGTCACGAGGCGGCGGGGCCGCGGGCCGCGACCTCCCGCAGCCGGCGCGTGCGGGGGGCGACGCCCGGGCGGTCGGCCAGCGCCGCACCCAGAACCGCGAGATCGCCCGCGGTGTCGACGTCGAGCGCGCGGGAGTCGAGGCGCTCGACGAGGACCACCGCCCCGGCGCGCTTGGCGCCCTCGACGTGGCGGGCGAACGACCCCGGTCCGAAGGCGGGGACCATGACGTCGGGGGGCGCGAGAAGCAGGCCGTTGGTGCCGGTGCCGTGGCGGTCGGGGATCACGGCCACCGAAGGCGGCGGCGCGGCGCCGGCCAGCAGCGCCTCCACCTCCCCCGGGTCGAGCGCGGGGCAGTCGCCGGGCACCAGTAGCGCGTGCTGCGCGCCGCGCTCGCGCACGCGCGCGATGCCGAGCAGCGCTGCCGCGCTCTGACCGCTCTCGCGGGAGTCGGAGACGACCTCGGCTCCGCCGGCCCGCGCCGCCTCCTGGGCGTCCGGCTCGCCCGTGACCGCCACCACGCCGTCGAGCCCTCCCACCCGGGCGAGAGCCTCGATCACGTCGCCGGCCATCGCCGCCGCGAGCTCGCGGCGGTCGGGACCGGGCAAGGCCGGGCCCAGCCGCTGCTTGGCACGGTCGAAGCGCTTGATAGGCAGCACGGCGAGCGTGCTCACGATCGCCCCCGCCCCTCGGGCGGACCGCCTCGCCCTGCCGGCGCGTCCGTCATCAGGCCACCGGCGCGGAGACGGCGCCGGCCAGGGAGTCGGCGAAGCGCAGCGTCTCCTGTGCCAGCCGCCGCCGAGCGCCGGCGTCGTCCATCAGCGTGTCGGTTTGCAGGACCGGCAGGCCCCTCGCCCGCTCGTCGGCCACCAGCCCGTCGACGAGCCCCGCGTAGGCCTCGGCCGCGCCCTCCGCGCTGGCGGCATCCCCCGCCCAGGCCATGAACGCCGCGGTCGGTCCCTTGACCACCCGCCCTCCGACGAACGGGCTCACCGCCACCACGGGCGCGTTCGTCGCGGCGATGGCCGCTCGCATCCCGCCGACGGCGAGGATCGGTCCGATCGAGATGACCGGGTTGGACGGGCCGATGACGATGGCGCGCGCGTCGTACAGCGCCTGGAGCACCTCGGGCGTCGCCTTCGCCTGAGCCGCTCCATCGAGCTCGACGCCCTCGATCGGCGATCCTGCCCGGCCGCGGATCAGGTACTCCTGGAACGGCCACCAGCGCCCCTCGAAGCGCACGCGCGTCCGCACCCGGTCGTCGCTCATCGGCAGCACGCGGGCGCCGACGCCGAGCGACGCCGCCAGCTCGGCCATTACGTCGGTCAGGCGCCCCCCCTCGGCCAGGCGCCGGCGGCGGCGCAGGCCGACCGCGAGGTCGCGGTCGCCGAGGTTGAACCACACCTCCTCCCCCAGCTCGCGCAGCGCGGCCATGACCTCGAACCCGTCGCCGTGCAGGCCCCATCCCCGCGCGTCGATGCGGTCGGCCAGCCAGTAGAGGACGAGGTCGGGGTCGGGCGAGACGTGGGCCCCGTGGACCTCGAGGTCGTCGGCCGTGTTGGCCACCACCACGAGGTCGTCGCCGACGACGTCGAGCATGCCCCGCGCCAGCTTCGCCCCGCCGGTGCCCCCGGCGAGGACGACTACCGGGCGGCCGGCCACAGCTCGTCGGGCAGCCCGGTGATGCGAATCCCGGCGTGGGTCCTGTAGCGGGCGTTCATCGAGATCATCAGGGCGGTAAGCGACTCGGCGACGCGCGCCATCTCCAGGCGCCCGGCGTCGACGCAGCGCAGACCGGGGATGCGCCCGATGAGCTCGGCGGCCTCGCGCTTGTCGTCGCGGCGGTCGCCGCACACGAGCACGTCCTCGTCGAGCTGGGCGTCGAGGTCGGCCAGGCTGGCGGCGCTGACGGTGTGCAGGGCGGAGACCACGCGCACGCCGTCGGGCGCCATCTCGGCGGCCTGCTGGGCGGCCGAGCCCTGGGGCACGCCGAGCATGCGCGTGGCCTTGCCGCTCACCGCCGCCGCCAGGGGCACCGTGGCGTCGATCAGCAGCTGGCCCTCGGCGAGGACGCCGCGGAGGTTGTTGAGGTTCTCGGACTGGTTGCGGAAGGGGACGCAGAGCAGGACGATCGACGCGCCCGCCGCCGCCTCCTCGTTGACCAGCCCCTCGAACGACCCGTCGGGCACCCGCTCGCCGGCTCGCTGCGCCGCCTCGCGGGCGCGCGCGGCGTCGCGTGAGCCCAGCGTCACCGCCACCCCGGCGCGGCCGAGCCGCAGGGCGAGCCCGAAGCCCAGCGCCCCCGTGCCTCCGACGATGGCTGCCGCTGGCCGCTGGGCGGACACGGCGGCGCAGTATAGGCTCGGCCTCCGTGCCCGAGCTCGCGCCTTGGCCCATCGACGACGCCGACCGCCGGGGCGCCGGGCGCGCCCGGCGCAGGCCGATCCCGGTCGGGAAAGGACGCGGCTAGTGCGCCTCGAGGGCCGGACCGCCCTTGTCACGGGCGCGGCGTCGGGCATCGGCGCGGCCACCGCACGGCGCCTGGCCGCCGAGGGCGCCCGCGTCGCCCTGGCCGACCTCGACGAGGCCGGGGCGCGCGAGGTCGCCGGCGAGGTCGACGGCCTGGTCGTGCCCATGGACGTGACCGACGCCGCCTCGGTGCGCACCGGCGTGCGCTCGGCGGTGGAGGGAGTCGGCGAGCTCGACGTGCTCGTCAACAACGCCGGCGGCGGCCGCGGCGCTCCGGCGTTCTTCGTCCACACCGACGAGGAGGAGTGGGACCACCTCCTGAGCCTCAACCTCCGCAGCGTCCTGGCCGTGACCCACGCCGTCCTGCCGGCCATGCAGGAGCGCAAGCGCGGCGCGATCGTCAACGTGGCCAGCGAGGCGGGGCGCGCCGGCTCGCAGGCCAACGTCATCTACAGCGCGGCCAAGGCCGGGGTGATCGGCTTCACCAAGGCCATCGCCCGCGAGGGCGCGCACTACGGGGTGCGCTGCAACGCCGTGGCCCCCGGCCCGATCGAGACTCCGCTGCTCGACTCCCTCGTCGAGGCCAGCGACCTCGGCGCCCGCCTGCGCCAGGGGATGATCGACGCCACCGTCCTGGGGCGCCCGGGCGATCCCGACGAGGTGGCCGCCGCCATCGCCTTCCTGGCGTGCGACGACGCCTCGTTCATCACCGGCGAGACGATCGGGGTCAGCGGCGGGCTGACGATGTCGTGAGCGAGGAGCTGCGCATCGGCGACGAGCGGGTCGACGACTTCGAGGTCGACGGACGGCTTACCACCGACGTCGGCGGGACGATCGAGGCCGAGGTCCTCTCCACCCCGGGGATGATCGCCATGATGGAGCGCAACTCGTCCATGCTGGTCCTCCCCAAGCTGCCCGAGGGCAAGGCCACGGTGGGCTTCGAGGTGTGCGTCAAGCACGTCGGCGCGGCCGGGCGGGGCGCGCGCTGCACCGTGCACGCCCGGCTGCGGGAGATCGTCGACGGGCGCAAGCTGCACTTCGACGTCGAGGTGCGCGAGGGCGAGCGGGTGATCGGCGTCGGCACCCATCAGCGCCGGGTGGTCGACGCGCGCGGCCCCGACGCCTGAGGGCCGCGGACGACGAGGCGAGACGGCGCCGCGAGTCGGTCCGAAGGCGCCTGGAGGTCACCGAGCCCGGCCTATAGTAGAAGGGGTGAGCCGCCCGGTCATCGGCATGTGCACGGCGCTGGAGCGGGCGCACTGGAGTCACTGGGAGCAGCAGGCGGTGCTGCTCTCCACCTCCTATGTCCGGGCCGTCCAGCGCGCCGGCGCGCTGCCGCTGCGCGTCGTCCCCCACGAGCGCCAGCTCGCCCAGCCCGACGAGGTGCTGGACCGCCTCGACGGCCTCGTGCTCGCCGGCGGGGTCGACGTC
>JBBPZM010000025.1:0-55641 GCA_038199035.1 Solirubrobacterales bacterium
AGCGGCGGGTGGCGCCCTCCCAGCGGCCTCCGGGGGGCCTCGGCAGCGCCCCCGCCAGCCGCCCACTCGCGCGCGTAGAGCCCCCGCCAGCCGGGGAGAATGGGCGCGATGGAGTCTCTTCGCGGACAGCTTCTGATTGCCAGCCCCGACCTGGTCGACCCCAACTTCCGCCGGACGGTCGTGCTGATCGCGGACCACGGGGAGCAGGGTGCGATGGGCGTGGTGCTCAACCGTCGCAGCGAGCACAGCGTGGCCGAGGCGGTGCCCGAACTCGGCGACCTCGTCGAGTTCGACGAACTGGTCCACTTCGGCGGTCCCGTCCAGCCGAGCGGCGTGGTCGTGCTGGCTGAGTTCGACGATCCTTCGCGGGCGGCGGCGACGGTCCTGGGCGACGTGGGCTTCGTGGCGGCCGACGCGGCCAGCGACGGCCTGGGCTCCGTCACCGGGCGGGCGCGCGTCTACGCCGGCGTGAGCGGGTGGGCGCCCGGCCAGCTCGAGGCCGAGATCGAGCACGAGGACTGGATCGTCGAGCCGGCCGATCGCGACGACGTGTTCACCGACGACCCTGACGACCTGTGGAGCGCCGTGCTGGCGCGCAAGGGCGGCAGCTACGCGCTGGTCGCGCGGATGCCGCCGGACCCGTCGCTGAACTGACGGCGATGGGCTCCCCTGACGCCGTTGGCAACCCCTACCAGGTCGCCCTGCTCGACTGGCTGGCCTGCGCGGTCGCCGGAAGCGAGCAACCCGCCGCGCGCGCCGCCCGCGCCGCCGGCGATGGCGCGCTCGAGCACGTGGCCTTTTTGGGCACCGCCGGGCACGTGCTCGACTTCGACGACACCTTCCTTCCCGGCCTCGCCCATCTCAGCGCACCGACGGCGCCGGCGGCGCTCGGGCTCGGGGCCGAGCTCGATGCCACCACCGACGAGGCGCTCGCCGCCTATGCCGCCGGCTTCGAGGCCATGGGCGCTCTCGCCGCGGCTTCCCACCCCGCTCTCTACGAGGGCGGCTGGCATCCGACCGCCGTCTGCGGCGTGATGGGCGCCGCCGTCGCCGCCGCTCGGCTGCTTCGCCTCGACGCCGAACGTGAAGCCACCGCCGCCCGCCTCGCCCTCCTGCGTGCCGGCGGCCTGCGCGCGGCCTTCGGGTCCGACGGCAAGTCGCTCCAGGTCGGCATGGCGACCGCCGACGGCGTTCTGGCGGCCCGCATGGCCGCTGCCGGCGCCAGCGTCGCCGACGACGTCCCGACCGGGGGGGCCGGCTTCGAGGAGGCCTTCGGCGGCCGGTGGCCCGGGGACGACCAGCCCAGCCACCCGCCGGCCGTCGCAGCCAACTGGATCAAGCCGTGGCCCTGCTGCCTGATGGCCCACAGCACCGTCCAGGCCGCCATCCAGGCCCGAGCCGACTGGCTGAGCTCCCAAGACGCCCATCCCATCACCGTGGTCGTCCACCCCCGCGCCCGTCGCGCGGCGGCCTACGACGACGTGGCCGACGGCCTCCAGGCCAGGTTCTCGATCCCCTACCTCGCTGCCTACACGGTGCGGCGCGGCGCGCCGACGGTGGCCAGCTTCGACGGGATCGACGCCGAGGTGCGCGAATCCGCGCTCACCCGGTTCGCCGTGCGCACCGACCCCGGGCTGGGAGAGACCGAGGCCCGGCTGGAGGTGGGCGATGGCCAAGCGCTCGCCCGGGTCAGCAGCTCGCTCGGCTCCCCGGAAGACCCCATGACCGCCGACCAGCTCGCCGCGAAGGTCGCCGACCTCGCCGGCGACCGCCTCGACGGGGCGCTCGAAGACCCTGATCGTCCGGTCCGCGATCTGCTGGCCGCGGCCGGGCTGGCGCGGGGCGCCAGCGGCCTCGACTGACCCCTAGCTCACCGCGTCCCAGGCGCGCAGATACGGCAGCGGGTCGACGGTATGGCCGCCCGCGTACCAGTGGGCCGTCCACACCTCGAAGTGCAGGTGGGGCGTGGTGGCGTCGCCGGTCTGGCCGACCTGGCCGATCTGCTGCCCGGTCTTCACGCGCTGCCCGGGGGCGACGATGGCCGGGGCGAGCAGGTGCATGTAGACGTGGTCGGTGCCGTCGTCGGCCTGGATGACCAGGTAGTTGCCGGCCGCAGCCTGGAAGCTCCGCGCCGACACGACCCCGCCGCGGGCGGCGACGAGCGGCGTCCCGCTGGCGGCCAGCACGTCCTGGCCCTGGTGGACGTGGCCGCTGCGCGGCGCGCCGAAGCGGTTGATCGTCGTGCCGTAGCTGTGGGCGCCGCGGATCGGGAAGACGTAGCCGCTGGAGGACACCGGCACCGGCGGGGCGCCACGCGGCGTGGCCACGGGGATCGGCGTGCCGGAGGGCGTGGTGCCTCCGTTGGGGTCGTCGGACCCTCCGCCGCCCTGACCCACGCCCTTGCGGATCTGGCGCAGCTCCGAGGGAGAGACGACTCCGTCGACGCGCTGGTGGGCGCGTCGCTCCCAGGCGCGTACCGTGGCTGCGGTCATGGGGCCGAACCAGCCGGTGACCGGCTGGGAGAAGCCGAGATGCGCGAGCGCCGTCTGGAGCTCGCGGACCTGCGCGCCACGGGCTCCGAGGCTTAGCGAGCGCGACGAGCCCGAGTCGGCGAAGGCCGCGGGAGCGGCGGTGGGGAGCGCCAGGGCCAGCCCGGTACAGACCAGGAGCTTGACCTGCCGGCAGCGCGTCAGCTTGAGCAACGGAACGACCTCTCTTTCGGGGTTCGCTTCCGGGGTTAGCTGACGGGCTCGCGCGGAAAGAGCCGCGCTACGCCGGCCCCGCCGCCATCGCGGCAGGGCGGGCGATTCGCCCCGTGCTGCTTGGGTCCCCCGGCCGCCCGCGAGCCGGTGGCGCACGAGCGGTTCAGCCAGGTCCTACTTACTGGGCGCTTTATACCGATCCTCGCGCGCGAAGTTTCGGGTTATGAACATAAAGATTGACGAGCGGGGCGAGACGCCCGACCGGGCGGGGTGGGACCGCCGGCCGGGGCCGAGCCCTCCGGGGAACGGCGATCGGACCTGGACCGCCCCTCCACTACCGTGTGCGCCCCTTGAGCCCCGCCCCGACCTTCGACCTCCAGTCCCACTCGACGCACTCCGACGGCCACCTGCCCCCGGCGCAGGTCATCGCGACGGCCGCGGACGCGGGCGTCGAGCTGGTCGCCCTCTCCGACCACGACAGCGTCAACGGCGTGGCCGAGGCTCTGGAGGCGGGCCGCCAGCGCGGCGTGCGCGTCGTGCCGGCCACCGAGATCTCCGCCCTGCGCTCGCCTGACGAGGACGTGCACATCCTCGGCTACGGGATCGACCACGTCGACCAAGGGCTGCTCGAGTGGCTCGAGCGCTCGCGCGCCGACCGCGAGCTGCGGGCGGCGCGCCTGGCCGACCGCCTCGAGGAGCTCGGCTTCGAGATCGACCGCTCGGGCATCGAGTCCCGGCGGGCCGAGGGGCTGACGGTGGGGCGCCCGCACATCGCCGCCGGGGTGCTGGCGCGCGCCGAGAACCGGGAGCGCCTGGCCGACGAGGGCATCGACGACGTCGGGCCGTTCATCGCCGCCTACCTCATCCCGGGCCAGCCGGGCTACCTCCCCCGTCTGACGCCGACGGTGCAGGATGCGATCGACACGATCCACGCCGCCGGAGGCGTGGCCGTGTGGGCCCACCCGTTCTGGGATCTCGACTCCTCGGACGAGGTGCTGGCCGAGATCGACCGCTTCCGCGCCATGGGGCTCGACGGGGTCGAGACCTTCTACGCCACTCACAGCGAGGAGCAGACGCACCTGCTCGACCATCACTGCCGCAAGCTCGGCCTGCTCCAGACCGGCTCGGCCGACTTCCACGGCCCCGATCACAAGCTCTTCAACGCCTTCCGCGCCTTCGAGCTCTACGGGCGTGAGCCGGTGCTCGGGCCGATCGCCTGAGGGACGCGTCGGCCGGGCGGCGGCCCTACGGCTGTGACGGCCGCGGCCGGCGCAGGGCGGCGCCGGTCACCCGCTCGTACCAGTCGCCCACCGCGTCGGCTAGGCGGTCCACGGCGCGTCGCAGCGGCGGCAGCCAGAAGACCAGGGCGGCCAGCGTGCCGATCAGCGCCCCCCCGATCACGTCGCTCGGGTAGTGGGTGCCGGCCCCGACCCGGCCGATCGAGATGAGGACGGCGAGGACGAACGCCACCCATCCCGCGCGCCGGTGGCGCAGCATCACCGCCATGGCGATGGCGAAGGCCCCGGTGGCGTGGTCGGAGGGGAACGACGGGTCGGTGGAGCGGGCGATGAAGAGGTGATGGGCGTGGTGGACGAACGGACGCATGCGCTCGTAGAGGTGCGAGATCGCCTGGTTGGCCCCCAGCCCCAGCAGGGCGCTGAACCCCGCCGCGGCCACCGCCTGGCGGCCCGCGCGGCTCGCGAAGCGCCCGCGCGCGAACCACAGTGCGATCAGGAGCACCGCGAGCAGGACCACGCCGTCGGTGGCCAGCCACGCGAAGACTTCCCCGACCCAGCGGTGCTGGTAGCCGAAGTCGTTTAGCGCGTGGTAGAGGCTCAGGTCCATCGCGGCCACACCCTAGACGGCCAGCTCGCGCTCGAGCCGGTATCCCAGCGCCTCGCACGCCAGCTCCTCGGAGACGTTGAGGACCAGGCGCTGGCGGGTCTCCTCGACCAGCTCGACCGCCGCGCGCAGGCGCTGGAAGTCGCGCCCGGCGGCGTCGGCTTCGAGCTCGGCTTGACGATCGAGGTGGCCCACCAGCTCGCCGGCGCCGAGGGCCACGCACGCAGCATCGCGAAACCACCGCGCGGCCAGCGAGAGGGAGAGGTCGAGCGCTCGGGTCTCCGCGCGCCGGCGTAGGCGCCGGGAGCGCTCGGCGTGCTCGGTGTCGGCGCGGCGGCGCTCGCGGCGGTCGAGCAGCTCGCGGTCGCGCTCGTGGGTGCGCTCGAGCTCGGCCACGACACCGTCGCCGCGGCGGCGGGCCTGCGCGAGGACCTCGCGCCACGGGCGGGACGCCATCTCGCCCCGGAGCGCGGCGCGGGCGAAGCGCTCCGCGGCCGCGCGCAGGTCCGGCCCGTCCCCGGTGGCCAGGGCGACGGCACGACCGGCGTCGCCGCTGGCGAGCCGCGCGCAGGCGCTCGCCGTGGCGGCGGCCACGCCGTGGTCGTGCTCCAGGCGGCGGGCGACCTCGCCGGCCGGCAGCGGATCGAAGCGCACGTGCTGGCAGCGCGAGGCGATCGTGGGCATGACCTCGCTCGGTCGGTCGGTGAGCAGGACGAGGTGGACGAATGAGGCCGGCTCCTCCAGGGTCTTGAGCATCCGGTTGCCCGCCTCGTCGTTCATCGTGTCGGCGCGCTCGATGACGAACACGCGCCGCGAGGCCTCGAACGGAGTGCGCGCCGCCGCGCCGACCACCGGCTCGCCGACATCGGAGACCAGCAGCTCGTGCGCCCCGGACGGCGTGACCCACGTGAGGTCGGGATGGGCGCCGCGCTGGACGCGGGCGGTGGCCGAGGCAGGATCGGGCGAGCCGGCGGCCAGCAGCGCAGCGGCAAAGGCCCGCGCCGCCGTTCGCTTCCCGCTGCCGGAGGGGCCGTGGAAGAGGTAGGCATGGGAAGCCCTCCCCCCCGGCGGGAGGGCGGCGCCGAGCACCGCGCGCGCGTGCGGGTGGTGCTCGGTCCCCGGCAGGGAGGCGGTCTGAGCGCTCGGGGCCACCGCCAGCCATCGTAGATACCCTCGCGGCCATGCCCCGCGGGCGGCTGATCACCATCGAGGGGCTGGACGGGGCGGGCAAGACCACCCTGGCCACGGGCCTGCGCGAGACGGTCGTGGAGCGGGGCACCCCGGTGAGCCTGCTGCGCGAGCCCGGCGGAGTCGAGCTCTCCGAGCGCATCCGAGCGCTCGTCAAGGATCCGGCGCTGACCGTAGGCGCGCGCGCCGAGGCGCTGCTCTATGCCGCCGCCCGCGCCCAGCTCGTCGAGCAGGCGGTGGAACCCACGCTCGCCGCCGGGACCTGGGTCCTGCTCGACCGCTTCGTCGACTCCTCGCTGGCCTACCAGGGAGCGGGCCGCGGGCTGGGGGTCGAGGCGGTGGCCGAGCTCAACCGCTTCGCCACCGGCGGGCTCGTCGCCGATCGCACACTGCTGCTGGCGGTCGACCCAGCCGTGGGGCGCAGGCGGCAGTCCGGGCGGGGCGCGGCCGACCGCATGGAGCGCTCCTCCGAGGCCTTCTTCGCCGCCGTGGCCGCCGCCTACGACGCCATGGCAGCGGCCGAGCCCCAGCGGGTCCGGGTGATCGACGCGGGGCTTGGGCCCGAGGAGGTCCTGGCCTGCGCCCTGCGGGCGCTCGACGGGCTGCTGACCGCGGCCTGACCGACGGCGCGCCGCCCACCCGGCGCCTAGAATCGACCGGCCGTCAACCGACGAACAGGGCATGGGGATCTCGCACCACCTGCACGGACGCGCTCGCCACCCTCACCGAAGCGCGGGCGGGCGCCGCCGACCCCATCTGCGCCGGCCGTTCCCGAAGTCGTACGCTTCGTCTGGTCGGCCGCGACCGTGAGCCCGGCACCGGTTGACTTCGAGGTCGATCACTTCGAACAGGTAGACGCCGCCTCCGGGGTGTCGCTGCTGCGGGTGGCCGGTCGCTGGCGAGCCACCGAGGAGCAGCAGCTGGATCTGCCGGAGCTGGTGGTCGACGACGGTCAGCGCGAGCACCGCCTGACCGCGCTGCCGGCTCCCGATGCGGCACCGCCGGCCGCCGAGCCGCGGGGTCGGGCGTGGCGCGCCGCGTTCTCGGCGCCGGCCGCCCTGGTCTCCAGCCCCAGAGCGGCCTTTGTGCTCGAGGCGGGGCACGAGGTTCAGGTCTCGCTCCCCGCGCCGTCGGCGGGGCCCTTCCCCGGTCGTCCGCGCGGCGCCAAGCCTCGCGCTGCGCCGGCACGTGCCGACGACCCGGCCCTGCGCGATGAGCGCCGCCGCCGCACCGACGCCGAGCGCCTGGCGGAGTCCCGCCGCCAGGCCACCCGCGAGCTCGACCGCCTCCTGCGAGCCGAGCGCGCCGCGCGCCAGGAGGCCGAGCGGCGCGCCGAGCGCGAGGCCCAGCAGCGCAACGCCTTCGAGCGCGCCGTCGAGGAGGGCCGCGCCGACGTCGACGCGCTGCGGGCGCGGGTGGACGAGCTGGCCGCGCAGCGAGCCGCTGCGCAGCGCGAGGCCGACGAGTCCCAGCAGCGCATGGTGGCCGCCACGGCGCAGCTCGAGCGGCGCCTGGCCGACGAGCGGCGCCTGGCGCAGGAGAGCGCGCGCGCCGCCGCGGCCGAGCAGGCGCGTCGGGTGGCCGAGATCGAGGGCGCGCTCGCCGAGGCCTCAGACCGGGCCGCCGAGGCCGAGCGTCGCGCGGGGGAGCGCATCGCCGCCATGGAGGCGGCCGCCGCGCAAGCCCGTGAGCAGGCCCAGAGCGACCGCGCCGAGGCGGAGCGCGCCGCTGTCGCTGCCGCGGCGGCTCAGCGCGCACTCGACGCGCGTGCGCAGGAGGCGGCTCGCCGGGAGGAGGACCTCGAACGCGCCGCCCGCGAGGCCGAGCAGCGCCTGGCCGAGGTCGAGCGGGAGCGAGCGAGTGCCCAGAAGCTCGCTCAGGCCGCCGAGCGCAAGCTGACCGAGGAGTCGGAGAAGGGCCGCGGACGCGTCGACGAGCTCGAAGCCCAGCTGGAGGCCCGCGCCGTCGAAGCCCAGACCATCCAGCACGACCTGTCCGCGCACGCCGCCGAGGCCGCGGAGCGCGCAGCCGCGTCGGAGCGCGACCTCGCGGAGCGCGCGAGCGAGGCCGAGGGGCAGACCGCCGCCGTCCAGCGGGACCTCGGTGACCGCCTGACCCGGGCGGAGTCGGCACTTCAGCGATCGGAAGGGGACCTCGAGCGCACGCGCGCGACCGCCAGGGAGACGGCCCAGCAGCTGCGCAAGGCCCAGCGCGAGCGCGAGGTCGCGCTGCGACAGGCCCAGGCCAGCGAGCAGGCGCTGGCCGACTCACGCCGAGCGCGGGCGGAGGCGGACGAGGCGTCTGTCGCGGCTCGCCGCGCGCTCGAGCAGGCTGCCGCCAAGGCGGGCAAGGAGAGCGTCGAATTGCGCCGCCTGGCCGAAGGCGGCGCCGCCGCCGCCACCGAGGCGCGTCAGAGCGCCGAGGCGCGGGCGGCCCAGGCCGAGCGTGCGGCCGAGCAGCTGAGCGGAGAGCTGGAGCGCGCCCAGGCGGCCGGCGAGGAGTCGGCCCAGCGCCTGGAGGAGATGCGCCGAGCCCTCGCCGTGGCCAAGGAGCGGGTCCGTCAGGGCGAGGAGGCCGCCGCGCGGCTCTCGGTCGAGCGCAGCGCCCGCGCCGCCGCCGAGGACCGGGCACGCGCCGCCGAGGCCTCGCGCACCGACGTGGCCGGTCAGCTCGAGCGCGCCCAGCAGGCGCGGCAGCAGCTCGAGGAACGGGCCGGCGAAGCGCAGGAGCAGCTGACCGCAGCGCAAGCGGAGGGGGAGGAGCTGCGCGGCCAGGCGGCCGAACGCGAGCGCACGCGCGACGAGCTGACGACTCGCCTCGCCATCCTGGAGGAGAGCGCCTCCGCCGCTGAGCGCCGCGCGCAGGAGCACGAGCGCCGCGTGAGCGAGCTGTCCGCCCAGCGCGAGAGCTTGACCGAGCGCATCGCGGACATCGACCGGCGGCGGGTCCTCGCAGCCCGCCAGGCGGCCGAGCTGGCCCGCGACCTGGAGACCGCGCGGGCCAGCGGCTCCGCCGCGGAGGTCGCCCGCATATCCACCGCCGAGGAGCTCACGACGCTGCGGGAGGAGAGCCGCGAGCGCATCGAGCGGGTCGACGGCGAGCTGGCGGTGCTGGGCGAGCGAGCCGCCCGGACGGCACAGGAGCGCGATCGCCTGCGGGGCCGCGTGGAGGAGCTCGAGGGTGCGGCCGCGACGACGCAGCGCGAGATCGCTCGGCTGCGCGACCTCGCCGTCGCGTCCGAGGAGCGAGCCACCGCGCTCGAGACCCAGGCCGCGCAGGACGACGTCCGTGTGCGTGAGCTGCACAACGCCGCCGAGCAGGCCGCCGCTCGCCTGGCCGAGCTCCAGGCCAGCGGCAGCTCGGCCCGGGAGCGCATCGTCGAGCTGGAGGCTGAGGTCGCCGGTGCGCGCGACCTGGCGCAGCGGCTGGAGCGCGAAGCCCAGACGCTGGTGGAGCGCTTCGGCGCCCTGGAGGCCGAACGCGACGAGACGGCCGAGCGCGCCCAAGCGCTCGAGCTCCGGAGAGACGAGGCGACCGCTGAGGCCGCCGCCGCCCGCACCCGGGGAGACGAGGCCCAGGAGCTGGTCGCGCGCCTGGAGGCCGAGGTCACCCGGGCGACCGGCCAGGCTGTAGCCGGTCGCGCCGCCGGTGCCCGGGCGAGCGAACGCATCGCCGCCTTGGAAGCCGATCTCCAGCAGGCCACGACGGCACATGCCGAGGCCAGCGACCGGATCGTCGCCCTCGAGGCGCAGGCCGAGACGGCGTCCGCGCGCTTGACCGCCCTCCAAACCGAGCGCGACGACGCCACTCAGCGCGCCGCCCGGCTCAACGCCCAGCGCGACCAGGCCGCCCAACACGCCAGCGAGCTCCAAGCCGAACGCGACCACGCCGCACAGGAGGCGACAGCGCTGCGCTCCGAGCTGGACAGGACGCAGCTCGAGGCCCGGCGAGCCCAAGACGAGGCGACCGCCGGGCGCCAGGCGCTCGAGCGCGCGAGCGTCCTGGCCGCGGAGCTGGACAGGGCTCAGCTCGAGGCTCGGCGCGCCGGGGAGGAGGCCGCCGCCCGACGCCGGGCGCTGGAGCGCGCGAGCAGCAAGCTCAGCGAGCGCGCCGGCCGGCTCGAGCAGCGCGCGGACGGCCTTGAGCAGGCCGCGGCCGAAGCGGCGCGTCGCGGGACGGAGCTCGGGCGGCAGGCCGAGGCGGCGCAAGCCGGCCTCGACGAGCTGCGCTCCGCCGCCGCTCTATCGCTCGCGCGCGCGCAGGCGGCCGAGGAGGCCAGCACCGAGCAGAGGTCCGTCGCAGCCGCGGCAGGCGCGCTGGCCACTCGAGCCCAGGGACAGCTCCGAGCGCTCCAGGAGACGGCCGACGACCTGGTGGGACGCGCCCGGCACGCCGAGATCCAGCTTCACAAGGTCCAAGCCACAGCCGCGCGCTCGGATGAACGTGCCCGCAGCTCCGAGGCGCAGGCTCGGGCGCTGGCCGACCGGGCATCCCAGCTCCGGCGTCGAAGCGACCAGGCGCAGGAACGGCTGACCGCCCTCCAGGGAGCCGCCGTCGCGCTTCGCCAGCGGGCCGAGCAGGCCGAGGCCAACGTGGCCGAGCGGGAGGCCGAGGCCACCGCCCTGCGCGGCGAAGCCCGGGTCGCCCAGAGCGCCGCGCGCCAAGCCGAGGCCGCCGTGCTCCAGCTGCGCCGTCTGGTCGAGCGGGCCGATGCTCGCGCCGACGAGCTCGACGCACAGCTCGATGCCGCCCGCCGGCGGGCACGCGAAAGCGAGACGGCGTCGACGGCGATGGCCGGTCGCCTCGGGGAGCTGGAGAAGCGGGCGTCCGCGATGCAGGCACGGGCTCGCGAGCTCGAGCTCGGCCACGACCAGACGGCGAGCGAGGCCGAGACGCTGCGCGCGCACGGAGTCGAGCTCGCCCGCCGTCAGCACGAGCTCGAGCTGGCCGCCTCCGAGTCAAGCCGCCGGCTGGCCGCCGCCCTCGAGGAGGCCGCCGAGGCCGACCAACGCGCACAGCGCTTCCAGGCGCTCGCCCGGGAACGGGGCGCGGAGGCGGCCGACCTCGAGGCCGCTCTCGAACACGCCGAGCGCGAGGCACAGCGCGCCGCCGCGCGGCACGAGCAGGCGCTGGCGGCGACACGCGATCGCCAGGAGGCCATCCAGCGTCGCGCCGCCGAGCTGGACGGCCGGGCCGCTGAGCTGGCTGGCAACGCCGCCGGCCTCGAGGAGCTGGCCGCGGCACTCGAGGCACGGGCGCAGCGACTCGAGGCCGCCGGACTGGAGGACGGTCGCCGCATAGATGAGCTCGAGGCGCCATTCCGGCACGCGTCCGAGGGACTGCGCGAGGCCGAGGCCCGCGCAGAGCTGGCCGAGCGGAGAGCCAGCGAGCTCCAGGCGCGGGCCGAGGTAGCCGAGCGGCGCGTCAGCCAGCTCGGCGGTCGCGCCCAGGAGCTGACCCAGCGGCTGCGCGAGGCGGCGACGGCTCGCGAGGAGGCCAACGAGCAGGTGCTGGCGCTTCGTCGACAGGTAGAGCAGCTCGGCTCCGCCTACGAGGAGAGTCAGGCGGCGATCGAGCGGCTCGTCGAGGAACGCGACGCCGGCGCGCCGCACGCCGAGCGCGTGCGGACCCTGGAGGAGCAGCTCGAGCGTGCCACGGCGGTGGGCGCAGAAGCGGCGCAGGCCGGGCGAGAGGCGGCGGAGGCCGTCGCCCTCTACGAGAGTGAGGCGAGCGCGCGCGAGGCCGCGGATACCCACGCCCGGGCGGCCGAGGACGAGCGCGACCGGCTGATCGCCCGGCTCGAGGAGGTGTCGGCCCACGGGCGCGACTACGAGCGTGCGACCAGCGCCCTTCGTCGCGAGGCCGAGCGCCTGAGGGCGGAGCTGGTCGACTCGGCCGCGCAGCTCGATCGCGCAGGCGAGGAGCGCGAGGAGGCCGAGCGGTTGGTCGAGAGCGGCGAGGCCCAGCGCGCGCGGCTCGAGCAGGAGCTCGCGCGCCGCGGCGACTGGGGGCCCGATGTCCAGAGCCTGCGGTCTGGGATCGATCAGGCCGTGGCGGAGGCGACGGCCGCGCAGGCCCAGGTGGACGCGGCCCGGGACGGGGTCGAGGCGGCCCGCAGGGAGATAGCCGCGGTCAGGGAGGCGGTCCGCGGCGCCCAGAGGGAGATCGCCTCCACCGGCGAGGAGCTCGGCGCCGCCCGCGCTCAGGCGGCCGCGGCGATACGAGAGCTCGCCGGCGCGACAAGGGAGACGGCAGCGCTGGCCCGCGCCCGCGATGAGCTCGCCGCCGCGCTCGAGCAGGGCGCCCACGCCTACGCCGAGCTCGAGGCCTGGGCGCAGGAGCTGACCGACGCCCTGAGCGTCTCACGCGCCCGCGAGGAGGAGCTGGCAGGCCTCCTCGAGGCGGGGTCCTGGCCCGAGCCGGACCAGGCGGGGGGCGAAGATGAGCAGCGGCCGCCGGACGTTCCGACCGGCGCACCGGTGGACGCCGACGCGGAGCTCGAGCACGGCCCCCCGCCAGACGACGAGGGCTCAGCGCAGGACACGGAGAGCAACGGCCGTCGCGGCACCGGTTCCGCCGACGTGACCTCCTCGCCCGGCAACGGCTTCACGCGGCAGGAGATCGACGATCCCAGAGGCGCGGCGGCGGGCGCCCAGCTCGCCGCTCCGCCCCGCCCGCGCCTGCGACCGACGCTGTCGCTGCCCGAGGGACGCCAGCGCGCGGCGGCGCTTGCGCGGGCCCGGGCCGCCCGCGGCGCCCCCCGACCGGTGGCTCCCCGGGCCGCACGACGGACCCGCCGACCTCCGGCTCCCGAGTCGCGCTGGCTGCCAGCCGAGTGGGTCGTGGCCTTATTCCTGCTGGCGGTGGGGCTGACCGTCGTGATCCTGGTCTTGAGCGGCAGCCTGCGCTTCCACATCACGCCCTAGACCCTCCCTACCGGGCCCCCTCGGCGAGCTCGCCGACACCTGTTCCGTCCGCCCCCGAGCGGATGATCCTCTGTTACCCCCGCGGCGCCCCGCGAGGCGCGGTGAAAGCCCGCAATCACGGATAAATTCAGAGGAGACGCATGTCGATCGAGCACACCGCACCCACCACCTCGGGCCCCGACCTCGCCACCGGGCAGGGCGTCTCCGTCAGGCGCCGCTTCACCTCGCCCGAGGTCCATCCCTTCGACTCCGTCGAGTGGGAGCTGCGGGATGCCCGCATCGGCCACGGGGACAGCGTCGCCTTCGAGCAGCGCGCCGTCGAGTTCCCCCGCACGTGGTCGCAAAACGCCACCAACATCGTCGCCCAGAAGTACTTCCGCGGCCAGTTCGGCGCGCCTGACCGGGAGCGCTCGGTCAAGCAGATGATCTTGCGGGTGGCGGGCACGATCGCCAGCTGGGGCCGCGACCGCGGCTACTTCGCCACCGGTGAGGCCGCCGAGGCCTTCGAGGCCGAGCTCACCCACATCCTGCTCCACCAGATGGCGGCCTTCAACTCGCCGGTCTGGTTCAACTGCGGCTGGCACCCCGAGGGCGACCCGCGCTGCCAGATGTCGGCCTGCTTCATCCTCAGCGTCGAGGACCGGATGGACTCGATCCTCGACTGGAACACCAAGGAGGGGATGATCTTCCGCGGCGGCTCGGGCTCGGGGATCAACCTCTCAAAGATCCGCGGCTCGATGGAGCCTCTGTCCAAGGGGGGAACGGCCTCCGGCCCCGTCTCGTTCATGCGCGGCGCCGACGCGTGGGCGGGCTCGATCAAGTCGGGCGGCGGCACTCGCCGCGCGGCCAAGATGGTCGTGCTCGACGTCGACCATCCCGACATCCGCGAGTTCGTGTGGTGCAAGGCGCGCGAGGAGGACAAGGCGGCCGCGCTGCGCGACGCCGGCTTCGACATGCGCCTCGACGGCGACGGGTTCCATTCGATCCAGTACCAGAACGCGAACAACTCGGTCCGCGTGAGCGACGACTTCATGCGCGCGGGCGAGCGAGGAGACGACTGGCGCCTGATCGCCCGCACGACGGGCGAGCGGATCGGCGACCCGATCCCCGCCCGCGAGCTCATGCGCGACATCGCCGAGGCGGCCTGGCGCTGCGCGGATCCCGGCCTCCAGTACGACACGACGATCAACCGCTGGCACACGTGCCCGGAGTCGGGGCGGATCAACGCGTCTAACCCATGCTCGGAGTACATGCACGTCGACGACTCGGCGTGCAACCTCGCCTCGCTCAACCTCATGAAGTTCCGCCGCGACAACGGGTCGTTCGACGTCGAGTCCTTCGAGCACGCGGTCGACGTCGTGCTGCTCGCCCAGGAGATCGTCGTTGGGCCGGCGAGCTATCCGACCGAGGAGATCGCGGTCAACGCGCGCGCCTTCCGTCAGCTCGGTCTGGGCTACGCGAACCTCGGCGCCTACCTGATGTCGAACGGTCAGCCCTACGACTCCGAGCAGGGCCGGGCAACGGCCGCGGCCATCACCGGCTTGATGACCGGTCGCGCGTACCGCGAGTCGGCGCGGATCGCGAAGGCGATTGGCCCGTATGAGCGCTACGACGAGAACCGGGAAGCGCACAACCGGGTGATGCAGATGCACCGCGATGCCACTCGTGAAATCTCCGAGGAGCACACCACCGACGCGGCGCTCTTGGCGGCCGCCGAGCGCTCGTGGGACGAGGCGGTGGCCCTGGGCGAGCAGCATGGATATCGCAACGCCCAGGCCACGGTGCTGGCCCCCACGGGAACGATCTCGTTCCTCATGGACTGCGACACCACCGGCGTCGAGCCCGACTTCTCGCTCGTCAAGTTCAAGGAGCTGGTCGGCGGTGGCCAGATGACGATCGTCAACGGCACGGTGCCGCTCGCCCTGCGCACGCTTGGCTACGGCGACGCTCAGGTCGAGCAGATCGTCGCCCACATCAACGAGCACGGCTCGATCGTCGGTGCGCCCGGCCTGCGAGACGAGCACCTACCGGTGTTCGACGTGGCGGTCGGTGAGCGGGCGATCAGCCACATGGGGCACATCCGCATGATGAGCGCCGTCCAGCCGTTCATCTCGGGGGCTATCTCCAAGACGGTGAACCTGCCCGAGTCGGCCACCGTCGAGGACATCGCCGACGCCTACGTCGAGGCGTGGCGGCTCGGGGTCAAGGCGCTGGCCATCTACCGGGACGGCTCCAAGACCGCGCAAGCGCTGCGGACCGACACCAAGGAGTCCGAGGGCTCTAAGGGGTCGGAGGACAAGGCGCAGTCCGACCCGCCGGTCGAGGCGGCGCCGCGCCGTCGGCGCATGCCGCGCGAGCGCCAGTCGATCACCCACAAGTTCTCGATCGCCGGCCACGAGGGCTACATCACCGCCGGCATGTACGAGGACGGCACGGTGGGCGAGATCTTCCTCACCGACATCGGCAAGGAGGGCTCGACGCTGCGAGGCATGATGAACGCCTTCGCGACCTCGGTCTCGATCGCCCTCCAGTACGGCGTCCCGCTCGAGACCCTGGTGCAGAAGTTCTGCTACATGCGCTTCGACCCCGAGGGCATCACCACCAACCCCGAGATCCCCTTCGCCAAGTCGATGCCCGACTACATCATGCGCTGGCTGGCCTCGCGCTTCCTCGACACCGACATCCAGGAGGAGCTCGGGATCCTCACCCCGGAGGTCCGGGCGCGCAAGATGGCCGAGCAGGCGGCGCTCTCCGGACGTGGCGACACCGCCGGCCCCGAGGCCGTGCCGTCCAACGGCGGCAACGGCGCGGGCAACGGCCACGCCTCACAGCCGGCCAAGACCGTCGCGGCGGCGGAGGCCATGACCGACACCCCGCCGGTCGCCCCCGCGGCCATGGCCGGGCTCGACCTCGGCCCCGCCTGCGCCCAGTGCGGAGGCATGATGCAGCGCACGGGCTCGTGCTACACGTGCTCGAGCTGCGGCAACAACACGGGCTGCGGCTAGCCAGCTAGGCCACCAGGAAGTCGCCGCGTCATCACCGTGATCGGCTGAGCACAGCAGGTCCGGCAGAACGCGAAGCGGCCCGGGACTCCCCGGGCCGCGTTCGTTACCGCTGTAAGCCGGCGGCTACGCCGTGGTGGTCGACGCGGTGCCGCGCTTCGGACGGGCCGCCGCCCGCCGGCCGGCCAGGACGACCGCCGAGCCGCCGATGAGGCCGAGGGCCAGCTCGCCGAGCGCCCACACCGTCCCGGCGGCGTCGAGGCCGAGCACGTGGTCCAGCGACCAGGCGCCCGCTCCGACCGCGGCGAGGGCAAAGACGACGGCGATGATCGTTAGGTTGAACTCGTAGCCGCCCCCGGTGTTCCACACGCCCTTGGCGCCGTGGACGGTGAGGATGGCCGTGACCATCGGCGCAGTGATGAGCACCGCCGCCAGCGGAGTCAGCAGCCCCAGCGCCAGCAGGGCTCCGCCCAGGAGCTCCGACAGGCCGGCCGCGATGGCCGCCTGACGCCCGGGCCGCAGGCCCAGCGACTCGAAGAACCCGGCTGTGCCGGCGATTCCGTGACCGCCGAACGCTCCGAACAGCTTCTGCGATCCGTGCCCGACGAACAGAAGTCCGAGCACGAGCCGGACCACCAGTAGACCCAAATTCATCTCGCTGCCTCCTCGCTCAAAAGTCTCGTTGTGCGAGCAACTATACCAGCGTGGTTGCGCGGACAACGACTCACCTCGACCACCACTGCGAACCTGAGAAGGGGAGCACCCGCGTGGCCGGGGTCTTTCGGCGCGATGATGGAGGTCGAGCTGGTTGACGACGCCCGTGACGCCGGTGATTCGCATCCGAGAACCCGTGTCGATTTCCGCCCTGCTCGCTCGACGCATGGATAGAAGCCCACCTACACAAGGAGGAAGCAACATGCGAGTCATGGTCCTGGTCAAGGCAACCGAGATCAGCGAAGCCGGAGAGATGCCCAGCGAGCAGCTGCTGAGCGAGATGACGGCCTTCAACGAGGAGCTCGTGAAGGCCGGTGTGATGCTTGCCGGAGAGGGCCTGCACCCCAGCTCAGCGGGTGCCCGCGTCGTCTTCGCGGGTAGCGAGCGCAAGGTCATCGACGGTCCGTTCGCCGAGACCAAGGAGCTGCTCGCCGGCTACTGGCTGTGGCAGGTCAAGTCGCTGGACGAGGCGATCGAATGGGTCAAGCGCGCCCCGAACCCCATGCCCGGCACGGAGGGGATCATCGAGATCCGCCCGGTCTTCGAGGACGAGGACTTCGGCGAGGAGTTCACTCCCGAGCTGCGGGCCAGGGAGCAGGAGCTGCGCCAGCAGGTACAGGGGGGCCAGTAGGCGAGACCATGGGCGACGTCCGGCGCACCCTCGACGGCGTCTGGCGCATCGAGTCGGCGCGCCTGATCGCCGGCATTGCGCGGGTCGTGCGCGACGTCGGCCTCGCGGAGGACCTCGCCCAGGAGGCGCTGGTCGCAGCGCTCGAGCAATGGCCCGAGTCAGGCGTCCCGGACAATCCGGGCGCCTGGCTCATGGCCACCGCCAAGCACCGCGCGATCGATCGCCTGCGCCGCGCCGGCGTGCAGGACCGCAAGACGCAGGAGCTCGCGCGCGAGATCGAGCACCGCGGCGAGTACCAGGACCCGGATCTGGCCGCCGCCATCGACGATCCGTTCGAGGACGACCTGCTGCGGCTCATGTTCACGGTCTGCCATCCGGTGCTCTCGACCGACGCGCGGGTCGCCCTGACGCTGCGCCTGCTCGGCGGCCTGACGACCACAGAGATCGCGCGCGCCTACCTCGTTCCGGAGGCCACCGTGGCCCAGCGGATCGTGCGCGCCAAGCGCACGCTCTCGGTGGCGCGTGTCCCCTTGGAGATCCCCGAGCGCCGGGAGCTCGCCGCGCGCCTCGCGTCCGTGCTCGAGGTCACCTACCTCGTGTTCAACGAGGGCTACGCCGCCACCGCCGGCGAGCGGTGGCTGCGGCCCGAGCTGCTCGAGGAGGCGCTGCGTCTTGGGCGCATGCTCGCCGAGCTGCTCCCCGCCGAGGCCGAGGTCCACGGCCTCGTCGCCCTCATGGAGCTCCAGGCCTCGCGCGCGCGGGCGCGGATAGGGCCCGGTGGGGCGCCGGTCCTGCTGCTCGACCAGGACCGCTCGCGCTGGGACTGGATGCTCGTGGAGCGCGGCCTCGCCGCGCTCGAGCGCGCGTACCGAACCGGTGGCGCTCTCGGGCCCTACACCCTCCAGGCGGCGATCGCCGCCTGTCACGCCCGCGCTCGCGCCCCCGAGGACACCGACTGGGAGCGCATCGTCGCGCTCTACGACGGCCTGGCTCAGCTGATGCCCTCGCCGGTCGTCGAGCTCAACCGAGCGGTGGCGATCGGCATGGCCTACGGCCCGGCGGCGGCGCTCGATGGGGTCGACGCCATCAGCGAGGAGCCGGCGCTGCGCGAATACCACCTCCTGGCGACCGTTCGCGGCGATCTGCTCGAGAGGCTCGGCCGCAGGGCGGAGGCCAGCCGGGAGTTCCAGCGCGCCGCGGCTATGACCGGCAACGCGCGCGAGCGCGCGGTACTGCTGAAACGAATGGCCGCCTGCACACCCGGGAACGGCTCGTGACAGCAACGCCCCCACTCCTCGAGCTTCGTCGTTCTGGACGTCCCCGATGCCGCCACCCGGCCACGCCTCGCCTGGTGATGGCCGCCGCCCACGCCAGCGAGCTTGCCCTGACCGCCCTGCTGTGGGCATCGCCATCCTGCTCGTGCTCTCGCCTGCTGACGTGTCGACGCCGGGGCTCAGGTCCGCCAGCCCCGCAGCCCCGCGACGATCGTCGCGAGCCGCTCACCGTCCGGCGTGAGGCGGTACTCCACCTGAGGCGGGCGCGAGGAGGTGACGCGACGCTCGAGGACACCGGCGGACTCGAGGTCGGCCAGGCGCTGGGCCAGCGTGCGCGGGGGCACGCCGCCGACCGCCTGTGAGACCTCGTTGAAGCGCGCCGCCCCGCTGTGACAGGCGTAGATCACCGCCAGGCACCAGCGCCGGCCGAGGAGGTCCGCGGCGCGGCGGACCTCCTCGGGGACCGGGGGGCAGCTGCGACACCTACGGGTCATCGCCGGCCGCACCTGCGACGCCTTCGTGCCATCGGCTCCGTGCCCGCGCCCGGCGTCAGACGGCCAGCGCCTCGCGGGCGGGGGCCGGCTCCAGGGCCAGCGCCAGGACCTCCTCCACGGTCATCACCGGGTGGAAGGTCATCTGCCCGCGGACGTCCTCGGGGACGTCGTCGAGGTCGGCCCGGTTGCGCTCGGGCAGGATGACGTCGGTCAGCCCCGCCGCGTGGGCGGCCAGCACCTTCTGCTTGAGGCCGCCGATCGGCAGCACGCGGCCCTGGAGCGTGACCTCGCCGGTCATGCCGACCGTGTGCTTGACCGGGCGGCCGCTCAGCAGCGAGGCCAGCGCCGTGGTCATCGTCACCCCGGCGCTCGGGCCGTCCTTGGGGATCGCCCCCGCCGGCACGTGGAGGTGGAACTCCCGGCCGTCGAAGACGTCCTCGTCGATGCCCAGGGCGTCGGCGTGCCCGCGCGTGTAGGAGAGGGCGATGCGCGCCGACTCCTTCATGACGTCACCCAGCTGGCCGGTCAGGGTCAGCCCGCGGTCGCCACGCATCGAGGTGGCCTCGATGAACAGCACCTCGCCGCCCACGCTGGTCACCGACAGGCCCGTGGCCACGCCGGGGATCGCCGTGCGCTCGGCCGCCTCCTGGAAGAAGCGCTGGCGCCCGAGGGCGTCGCGCACGGTCTCCCGCCCGATGGCGACCGGGGCCTCGACGGCGCCCGAGGCGATCTTCGTCGCGGTCTTGCGCAGGATCGTCCCCAGCTCGCGCTCGAGCTGGCGCACGCCCGCCTCGCGGGTGTACTCGCTGACCACCCCGCGCAGCAGGTCGTCGGTCACGCTGACCTCGTCCTCGCGCAGTCCGTTGCGCTGGCGCTGGCGCGGCCACAGGTAGCCCCGGGCGATCGCCACCTTCTCGTCGACCGTGTAGCCGTCGAAGCGGATGACCTCCATGCGGTCCAGCAGCGGGCCGGGGATCGTCTCCGCCACGTTCGCCGTGGCGATGAACAACACCTGCGAGAGGTCGAGCTCGACGTCGAGGTAGTGGTCGCGGAACGAGTGGTTCTGCGCGGGGTCGAGGACCTCGAGCAGAGCCGCCGACGGGTCGCCGCGCCAGTCGGCACCGACCTTGTCGACCTCGTCGAGCATGATCACCGGGTTCATCGTCCCGGCGTCGCGCAGGGCACGGACCAGCCGGCCGGGCAGCGCCCCGATATAGGTGCGCCGGTGGCCGCGGATCTCGGCCTCGTCGCGCACGCCGCCCAGCGACATGCGCACGAACTCGCGGCCGGTGGCCCGCGCTATCGACTCGCCGATCGAGGTCTTGCCGGTGCCTGGGGGGCCGATCAGCGTGAGGATCGCCCCCTCGTCGCTTCGGCGCGCTCGGCGTCCGGTCTCGCCAGAGCGCGCCGGCGACGAGTCGTCCTGTTGCTTGTCCTCCTCGATCCCCCGCTCGGTGCGCAGCTTGCGCACGGCCAGGTACTCGGTGATGCGCTCTTTGACGTCCTCGAGGCCGGCGTGGTCGGCGTCCAGCACCTGGCGGGCATTGACGGGATCCAGCCGCTCGTCCGAGCGCTTGCTCCACGGCACGGCGATCAGCCAGTCCAGGTAGGTGCGGATCATCGAGGACTCGCCTGAGGAGTCGCCCATGCGCTCGAGGCGGCCCAGCTCCTTGTCGGCGTGCTCGCGCACGTCGTCGGGCATGCCGGCCTCCTCGATCTTGGTGCGGTACTCCTCGGCGACCGAGCCCTCGTCCTCGCCCAGCTCCTTGCGGATCGACTCCATCTGCTTGCGCAGGAAGTACTCGCGCTGCTGCTTCTCGGCGCCCGACTGGACGTCGTCGCGGATGCGCTGGCGCACCTGAAGCTCGGCCAGCCGCTCGCGCTGGAAGCGCAGGGCCAGCTCGAGGCGCTCGGTCACCTCGACGGTCTCCAGGAGCTGGACCTTCTGCTCGTAGGACAGGTCGGGCGAGTAGCCCGAGGTGTCGGCCAGCGCGCCAGGCTCGACGATCGAGCGCACGAAGGCGCTGACACGCCCGTCGTCGCCGCGGACCTCGAGGATCTCCTCCACCACTGCGCGGTACTCGCGCTCGAGCTCGCGCGTGCGCCCGTCGACCGGGTGCTCGTCCTCGCGCTCGGTGACCTCGACGCGCAGACGGCCCGAGGGGTCGGGCCGGGCCGCGCCGATCTCGCCGCGGTACAGGCCGTTCAGCGTGACTGCGCGCACGCCGCCCGGCAGGCGCACCCGGTCGGTCACCTCGGCCACCGTGCCCACGCGGGCGTAGTCGTTCTCGTGCCGGGGGACCAGGACCACGCGCTCCTCGTCGCCGGCGTCGACGGGCAGAGTGAGGTTCATGTTGGGGAAGACGACGGTGTCTTCGAGCGGTACGAGCAGCAGGTTCACGGTTCAGTCTCCATATCTGCTTATCAGGAGTAAGCGAGTATAGCGACGGCCAGGAGCGTCCCGACGGGGCAGCAGGTGTGCCGAGGAGGAGCTACGCCTACGCGTCGGGGCCCGGCAGCACCATCTGGGTGCAGGTGAAGAACGCCGCCGCGCGACCACCGCGAGCGACGCGGACCTCCCAGACCTGGGTGCGACGCCCCACGTGCAGCGGCCGGCCGACGGCGGTGAGCTCGTCGTCGACCCGCGCGGCGGTCAGCACGTTGATCTTGAGCTCCACCGTCGTGAAGTCACTGCCGGCGGGCAGGTGGCGCATCGTCCCCCACGCGGCCACGGTGTCGGCGAAGGCCACCCACACGCCGCCGTGAACGTACCCGCCGGGGTGAAGGTGGCGGCGGTCGACGGCCAGGCGCCCGCGCACCTCCTCGTCGGTTATCTCGACCAGCTCGATGCCGAGGTCGCCGGGGAAGGTGCCGTCGAGGGCGCGGCGGGAGAGCTCGGGGGTGACGTCGGTGGGGTTGGGCGTCACCGGCCGGCAGTCTGCCACGCGGCGGCCCCGTAACGCGCGCCGAGCCGGGCGTACTGCTTACTACCCTTGGAAGCCAACGAGACAAAGAGGCGAAGACATGGCCACGAAGAGCGACAGCGCCGACCGGCAGGACCTGCGTGAGAGGCTCACGCCCGAGCAGTACGAGGTGACCCAGAAGGCCGGCACCGAGCGACCGTTCAGCGGCGAGTACTGGGACTGCCACGACGATGGGATGTACCGCTGCGTGGTGTGTGGGGCCGAGCTCTTCGACTCTTCGACCAAGTTCGAGTCGGGCACCGGCTGGCCCTCCTTCTACCAGCCGGCCAAGGAGGAGACCGTCGGCGAGCACGAGGACCGCTCGCTCTTCATGCGCCGAACCGAGGCCACCTGCAACCAGTGCGGCGCCCACCTCGGCCACGTGTTCGACGACGGCCCCCAACCGACGGGGCAGCGCTACTGCATCAACTCCGCCGCCCTGACCCTCGACCCCGAGCGCGAGCAGGGCGGCAGCTGAGCAGGCGCGTCGGACGCGCCTCCCGGAGCGCCCCTCCGCGCGCGGAGCCCTCGCCGAGCACGCGGGAGCTAGCATCCGCGCGATGACGCCGGCCAGGACCAGCGCCGCCCGGGGCGCGGAGGGTCAGCGGAACGGCGGCTCGTTGGCCCAGCTTCAGGCGGAGCTGGCCGCGGTCAAGCGCAGCGAGGCCGAGCTGCGCGCCCTGCTGGCCGACGCCCACGACCAGCTCGCGCAGCGCGACGAGGAGCTGGTGCGCTCGGCCCTCGCGCACCGCCGCGTCGACGACATGCGCCAGACCCGCGTGTGGCGGATGGCCACCGCCTACTGGGGCGCTCGCGACCGAGCGCGCGCCCGGCTGAGCGCGCTGCGCGAGCGATCGACCGGCCGGTCACGGCGCCGCTGACGGTGGCCGAGCGCTCGATCGTCATCCCCGTCCACAACCGCTCGACGCTGACGCGGGAGTGCCTCGCCGCCCTGCTCGACCAGGACCTCCCCGACACGGAGATCGTCGTCGTGGACGATGCCTCCAGCGACGACACCGCCGCCCTGCTCGCCTCCAACGGCGACCGCATCCGCGTCGTCTCCCTCACCGTCAACCGCGGGTTCGCCGGCGCCTGCAACGAGGGCGTTGCCGCGTCCACCGGACGCTACGTCGTGCTGCTCAACAACGACACGCGGCCCGCGCCCGGCTGGCTCGACGCCCTCAGCGGCTACGCCGACGCCCACCCGGAGGCCGCGATCGTCGGCTGCAAGCTGCTGTGGCCCACCGGCGCCGTGCAGCACGCCGGCGTCGTCGTGGACGTCAACCGCGACGTGCGAAACCTCTACGCGGGCCTGCCCGGCGACCACCCGGCGGTCAACAAGCCGCGGCGCTTCCAGATCGTCACCGCGGCCTGCATGCTGATTCGCCGTGAGGTCCTCGCCGCCCTGGACGGCCTCGACGAGGCGTTTCGCAACGGCTACGAGGACGTGGACTTCTGCCTGCGCGCGGCCGAGCGCGGCAACGAGATCCACTACTGCCCGGACAGCGTCGTCTACCACCTGGAGTCGGCGAGCCGCGGCTACGAGGACGTCGGGGACGAGGCCAACCGCCGGCTCTACCTCGACCGCTGGGCGACTCGCGTGCGCCACGACGACGTCCTCTACTACATGGAGGACGGTCTGCTCGAGCTCGACTACGTCTGGCTGTCGGTCAACGCGCGGATCTCGCCCCTGCTCGGCTCGGCCCAGACCAGCCGGGAGGACAACGCGGTCGAGCGCGCCCTGGCGTGGCGCTCGCGACAGTGCTTCGCGATGATCCGCGAGAACGCGCGGCTGTCGATGGACGCTGACGCCCCCGCGCCCTGGGGCGCCCAGGCCGCCGACGTGGCGCCGCGCTGACGGGGCGGCATGGAGCTCGTCCTCGGCACCCACCACCTGGTGACGTTCGGCGGCGGGGAGACCTACCTGCTGACGGTCGCCGAGCAGCTCCAGCGCCTGGGCCACGAGGTCACCCTGTATGCCCTCGAGCAGGGTGACATGGCGCAGCGGGGGCGCGACCGGGGGATGCGCGTGGCCGCCGGCGAGCAGGAGCTGCCCGCCCGGTGCGACGCCGCCCTCGTGCAGGCCAGCTCGGTCTCGCACGCGCTCGCCGCGCGCGACCCGGACACGCCCCAGGCCTTCGTCTGCCACTCAGAGGTCTTCTCGATCGACACGCCGCCCCAGCTCGCCGGCGCGGTCTCGACGGTGGTGGCCCTGAGCGACCGGGTGGCGCGGCACCTGCGGGCCATGGCCTGCCAGCGCCCCCTTGTGCGCCTGCGCCAGCCCGTCGACGTGTGGCGCTTCACTCCCAGCGGCCCGCCGCGAGCGCAGGCTCGTCGCGTAGCCGTGATCTCCAACTATCTCGAGGGCCCGCGGCGCGACGTGCTGCTGGCGGCGTGCGAGCAGCGCGGGCTGACCGTGGAGGTGTTCGGCCGCGGGTCGGCCTTCACCGAGAGCCCCGAGCTGGTCATGTCGCGCGCCGACATCGTCGTCGGCAAGGGGCGCGTTGTGCTCGAGGCCATGGCCTGCGGGCGGGCCGCCTACGTCTACGACTGGACCGGAGCCGACGGCTGGGTTACGCCCGAGCGCTATCCCGAGCTCGAGGCCGACGCCTTCGCCGGGCTCGCGCAGGACACGCCCGTCGAGCCCGAGCGGCTGGCCGCCGACCTCGCCGCCTACGACGCGGGCATGGGCGTGGCCAACCGGGACCTGGTGATGGCCCACCACTCCGCGCAGTCGCACGCCGAGCAGCTCATCGAGCTGCTGCGCGGCCTGGCCTCAGCACATGACGGAGCCCGAGAGCCGCTGCGAGAGCTGGCATGGCTGGCGCGCGAGCAGTGGCGCGCCGAGGCGACGACCATGGCCATGCGCGCCGAGATGGCCCGCCAGCAGGAGGTCATCGACGCCCTCGAGCGCCAGGCCAAGGACGCCCTGGATGCTCTGAGCGCCTTCAAGCGCACGCGTCGCTACCGGACGGCCGAGGCCATGAGCCGGCCGCTCGACGCCCTGCGCGGCCGCCGCGGATAGGCGAGGTCAAGCGCGCTCAGCCGCCGCGCACCCGGCCCGCGGTGCGCTTGGCCAGGCGCAGTGGAGCACCGGCGGGCGTGTCCTTGGCCAGCCGGCGCATCGCGCGCTTGGTCCGCCCCCAGCGCTCGCGCGCCTGTGAGCGGGCGATCGGCATCACCGCGAACGCGCACTCCAGCTCGAGGCCCCACACCGGGGCGCCGACCAGCTTCTCGACCTCCACCACCAGGCGCGGGCTCGTTCCCGAGACCATGAACAGCTTGGGCGCGATGGCGTGCGCCCCGCGTACCTTGAGAGCGGCCACGTCGCCCGGCGACTCGATCCGCACCTCGACCGGCTCGGCGCGCTCGTGGACCAGGCACCGCAGCGAGATCCAGTCCAGGCGCAGGACGCACGGCTCCTGCGCGGGCTCGAGGCGCAGACGCTTGATGAAGTCGCCGCGGACGGTGGCGCGCACGAACGACAGCCCGCGGCGGTTGCGCCGCGCGGCCAGGGGGATGGCCGTCCCTGCCTCGAACCCCCACCCCAGGTCGGGCCGCACGACGAAGTCGCCGGTCTCCAGCGGCGAGGAGAAGGCGTCCCACGGCACGACGCCCCCGGTGGCGGCACGCAGGGAGGCGGCGAGCGGCTCGTCGTGCAGCGCGGCCAGCCCGAACGGCCAGTAGACCTCGGTCATCGGGATGTCGACGAGGCCGGCCGGGTCCAGGTAGGGGACGGCGCGGGCGGTCGGGCCGCTGCCGATCGGGTCGACCCGCGACGAGCCGAAGTTCTCGTCGTGCAGCCAGGCCCCGAACAGGGCGGCCTCGTCGGCGGTGGGAGCGGCCACGGCGCGGGTCACCATGGCCAGGAGGCGGTCCCGGCCGCCGTCCCACAGCGGGCCCAGAGCGCCCGGCAGCGCCTCGCGGTAGCGCAGCCACTGCTGCTGGAAGGCCAGGATGCCCTGCTGCACGGCCGAGCGCTCGACCGCTTGGAGCGACGGGTCGTCGGCGGCGGCCAGCACCGGCCGCAGCTCCTCGGTCAGCCCGACCTGGGAGCCGTGGTCGGGCATGCATATCTGCTCCAGCACCTCGGGGCTGCGGATCACCGCCTCGACGGGGGCCTCGGGCACGCCGCACGAGCCGAGGAACCCATGGGCCTCGACTCCCGAGAGCACGCGGCCGGTGGCGTAGTCGCTGGTGACGAGGTAGAGGCCGAGCGTCCGGCAATCAATGCCGGCCTCGGCCAGGATCTCCTCGATCGTCGCCTGGATCGTCGCGCGCCAGCCGAGGTCGACGAGCACCAGCCGATCCTCCCCCGGTGGGCGCTGCTGCTCGAGGTAGCGGACGATCCGGCGGCGCATGGCCCGCGACTCGGCGACGACGCGGGCGCGCAGCTCCGAGCGCGAGAGGATCTCGTCGATCACCACGTCGCCGAACCCCGCGTCGTCCAGGCGGGTGTCGGCGCGACCGGCCAGCGACGGGAGGTCGTCGAGGGTGAGCCCGAGGTTGGCCGCCAACTCGCGCAGGGTCGGCAGGCGGCGGCGGACGAACAGCGCCTCGAGCTCTGCGCGCGTGCCCTCGACGATCGAGGCCCGCGCGCACACCTGGCGCGAGAGCCACAGGGGCTCGGCCACCGCGGCCGGTTGGCCGGAAAGCCGGGCGGCATTGACTACCTCGGTCACCAGCGCGCCTTCGCGCATCAGGCAGAAGACCTTGGAGGCGCCGACGGCGGCCGCCCGGTGGTGGACCCACTCGGCGAAGCCCGCGAGCGGCGGCCCCAGGCTCGCCGCCCCAAACGCCCAGAAGGGACGCAGCCCCTCGGGCTGGCGCTGACCCTCGATGCGGGCCAGGGTCTTGGCGCGCAGGGCCGACGTGCCGTGGTCGCCGTGGCGCGGGTGAAGCGGCGCGCGGTGGGCCACCGCCTCGCGGTCGAAGATCCGCTCCAGCGCCTCCGGCCGTCGCTCGAAGTAGACCGTGTGGATTCCGAGCCGCCCGGGGGCGACGACGTCCGAGAAGTGGTTGTCGCCGACGTGCAGCACCTCCTCGGGGCGGCAGCCCAGGTCGTCGAGCACCGCGCTGAACAGCCCCGACGCCTTGCCCGCCCCGTAGCGGCTGGAGGGGAAGACCCGCTCGATCTCCCCCGGGTCGAGGGGCCCGCGCGCCATGAAGCGGCGCAGCTGGGGCTCTGAGAAGTAGGTGTCCGAGACCGCGACCACGCGGCGACCGCCCTCGCGCGCCGCCGACACCAGCGCCACGACGTCGAGGTCGGGGACGAGCACGTCGCGCTCGACCTCGCACTCGACTTCAGCCAGCTCGGCCAGGCTGAGCGCGCGCGCGAAGAGGAACGCCGGCAGCGCTCGGTGAATCTGCTCGAGCGTGACCTCGACTCCCCGCCCCGCCGCGCCGACCTCCTCGCGGGCACGGTCCTCGGCCGCGCGACGCAGGCGGGCGAACACCTCAGGACCGATCCCGGGGGCGAGCGCCCCGCGGTCGCCCAGCCGGCGGGCGATCAGCGGGAAGGCGTCGACCGGCTCGGGCAGCTTGCGGAAGAGCAGGGTGTCGAAGACGTCCAGCGAGAGGACGCGGATGGCGTCGTCATCGGCCAGGCGCGCGTGAGCCTCGGCCAGCCGACTGTCCTGGCGTCCGTCCTCGAAGCCCTCGAGGGCCTGGCCGCTGCGGGTGCTCAGCCGATCCATCAGCTGCCCACAGTCTCCAGGGTGACCCGGTCGCCGGGCTCGGGGGCGCCGGCGGCGCGCGGGACGAGGCGACCGGCCGCCGCGGTGCACCACAGCACGGCCAGCCAGGTCAGCGAGGCCGCGACGACGTGGACCCACACGACCTCGGCCGGAAGGGCGAGTGCGTACTGGACGAGCCCCACCACCCCCTGGAAGGCGAGCAGCGCGACCAGCGCGGTGGTGGCGCGCCGCAGCTGCGGCTCGGCGCCCCGACGGCGCTGGAGCCACCACAGCGCGACGGCCGCGAGCCCCAGCGCGGCAGCGATGCGGGCGTGCTGGTGGATCGCCCAGTTCAGCGTGGCCGCGCCCTTGAAGTCGAGTCGATCGATCGTCTGGCCGGCCATCCCGCCGGCGTGTGGCCCGGCGGCGGTGGCCGCGGTGCCCGCGAAGATGGTCAAGGCGCCCAGCGGCAGCAGGGCACGAGTCGACCACACCGTGAGCCGGTCGGCGCAGCGCGGGCGCGACCCCGGCTCGTGGCGGGCGCGCCAGGCCAGGGCGACCCCGGCCACGAGGATGAGCATCGACAGCGCGAAGTGGGCCATGACGAAGCCGGGCCGCAGGTGCTCGCGTACGGTGAAGCCGCCCAGCACCGCCTGCGAGACCACGCCGAGCGGGAGGAGCGCGGCCAGCACGGCGAGGTCGCGCCGGAAGGGATGGCGCAGTAGCGCCAGCGCGGCCGCGCCCACGGCGGCCACCCCGACGAAGCCCGAGAGCAGCCGGTTGGTGTACTCGATCACCGCGTGGGTCTCGAGCGGGGCGAAGGTGCGCCCGTAGCACTTGGGCCAGTCCGGGCATCCCAGGCCCGAGCCGGTGAGCCGGACGGCCGCTCCGGTGAAGACGATCAGCGTCAGGGCGCCCAGCGCCAGGGCGGCCACACGGGCATAGCCGTCGGGAGATGGGCGAAGGCGCGCCGGCACCGGCTCAATCATGCCGCAACGGCGCCGCGGCGCCGGGCCGATCCGACCGCGTGCCGGGCCACCGCAGCCGGCCCTCGACGATCAGGGCCAGCCAGACCAGCTTGGCTGCGGTGGGGCTGGCGAAGGCGACGGGGATCGAGGCCAGGAAGATCAGCGGCACGGCGATCATGTGAGGCAGCACCCGGCGATCGGGCTCAGGCGGGAGCAGGCCGGCATGCGTGGCGTGACGGCGCATGGCCCCGGCGACCAGCGTGATCAGCAGCAGCGTGCCCGCGTAGAAGACGACGATCGGCGCGTGGTCGCCGTAGTCCCCCAGCAGGTTGGTCGGAAAGGGCAGGAAGGCGACGAGGCCCAGGTAGACGAGATTGAGCGCGACCATCCGCGCGTCGATGCGCCGCAGGCGACGGAAGAACGTGTGGTGACGGGTCCACAGCAGCGCGACGACGGCGAACGAAATGGCGTAGCTGTAGAGCTGCACCCGCTCGGCCAGCAGCGCCCGCCAGAGGTCGGCGTCGGCGGGATGCTCCAGGCGCGGGAAGTCGATGCTGAGGACCAGCAGGGTGAGCGCGATGGCGAAGATCCCGTCGCTGAGCGCGACCGTGCGGTCGTAGTCGAACTCGCGCTCGGCGCGCGTCTCGGCAGAGCTCACCGCGGCAAGCCTGACACACGCCCCCGGTAGCCTCTGCCCTCGTGGCAGACCGGTGCGCGGCCGTCGACGTCGACGCCCTCAACAAGACCTTCCGCGTGCCCCGCCAGCACGTGATGACGCTCAAGGAGCGGGCCCTGCACCCGTTCCGGCGCGTCGCCGTGGACGAGCTGGCCGCGCTGCGCGACGTCTCCTTCCAGATCGCCGAGGGCGACTTCTTCGGGATCGTCGGGCGCAACGGCTCGGGCAAGAGCACCCTGCTCAAGTGCCTGGCGGGGATCTACCGCCCCGACAGCGGGCGCATCCGCATCGCCGGGCGCCTGGCCCCGTTCATCGAGCTGGGGGTGGGCTTCAACACCGAGCTGACGGCCTACGACAACGTGGTGATCAACGGGGTGATGATGGGGCTGACGCCCCGCCAGGCGCGCGCTCGCTTCGACGACATCCTCGAGTTCGCCGAGCTGGAGAGCTTCAAGGACCTCAAGCTCAAGAACTACTCGTCGGGCATGCAGGTGCGCCTCGCCTTCTCGGTGATGGTCGAGTCCGACGCCGACATGCTGCTCATCGACGAGGTGCTGGCGGTCGGCGACGCCGCCTTCCAGCAGAAGTGCTTCGACGTCTTCTACCGGCTGCGCGAGGCGGGGCGCACGATCATCCTCGTCACGCACGACATGGCGATGATCGAGCGCTTCGCCCACCGCTGCATGGTGCTGGAGCGCGGGCGCATCGACACCATCGGCAAGCCCGACGAGGTCGCGCGGCGCTACCTCCAGCTCAACTTCGAGGGCCACGACGGCTCCGGGGGAATCGCCGAGCGCACGCCCGGCGCGACGGTCGAGGAGATGTGGATCGAGGACGAGTCGGGGCGCCGCGCGGATGCGATCGCGCACGGGCAGCCCTTCAGCATCAACGCGCGCGTGGCGGTGCACGAGCCGATCGCCGAGCCCCAGGTCCACGTCTCGCTCGAGAACGACGACGAGGTGCGGGTCTTCGCCACCACCACGCGCGGGGTCAGCGCGGCCGGCGCCCCGCTCGAGGCGGGCGAGCGCGTGCAGATGCGCATCAACGCCGTCAACTCCCTCGGCCCGGGGCGCTACTACGCCGCCTGCTCGGTCCACCGCGGGGACGTCGAGATCGTCACCTACCGCGGACGGGCGTGCGACTTCATCTCCTACGGGGCCGACGAGGTCAACGGGCTGGTCGTCCTCGACCACTCGGTGGAGCTCGACCGCGCGCTGCGCGCGGAGGTCGGGTCGTGAGCTCTCCGGCCCTATCGGTCTCTCCCCGCGCGCGGGAGATCCGCGGACCGTCGGCCTACGGCGGCGGCTGGCGGCGCTTCGTCGACCTGACGTGGATGATCGGGTCGACCAACTACAAGCTGACCTACTTCGGCTCCGCGCTGGGCTACCTGTGGTCGCTCGTGCGACCGCTGCTGCTGTTCGGGGTGCTGTTCGCGGTGTTCAGCCAGGTCTTCCGCTTCGGCGCGGGCATCAAGGCCTACCCGGTGGTGCTGCTGCTCAACATCGTGATCTTCAACTTCTTCCAGGAGGCCACCGGTCGCTCGGTCACCTCGGTGATCGAGAACGAGGCGCTGGTGCGCAAGATGCACTTCCCCCGGATGGTGATCCCGCTGTCGACCGTGCTCACGGCGGCGATGAACCTCCTGCTCAGCCTGGTCGCGGTCTTCGTCTTCCTCGTCGCCTACGGGATCTCGCCGCGCTGGCAGTGGGCGCTGCTGCCGCTGATCCTCATCCCGCTGGTTGTCTTCACCGCGGCGGTGGCGATGATCCTCTCGTCGCTCTACGTGCGCTACCGCGACGTGGCGCCGATCTGGTCGGTGGTCTCCCAGGTTCTGTTCTACGGCACCCCGGTGATCTACGCGATCGACCAGGTGAGCCAGCACGCGCAGCAATGGGTGCCCGTGGTGCTGGCCAACCCGATCGCCATGCTGCTCGAGCAGGCGCGTCACTGGATCATCGATCCCGGCGCGCCGCCCGCGTTCTCGGCGATAGGCGGCTGGCCGTGGGGGCTGATCCCGGTAGTCGTGTTCGTGGCGGTGTGCGTGGCCGGTCTGTGGGTGTTCAATCACGAGGCGCCGCGCATCGCCGAGCGGCTGTAACGAGCGCGCGGGCCGGCCCGCGCTGCGGCGCCGGCTGTGCCGCGAGCGGGGGCTGGGAGCTTCCGTGACGCCAGTTGTGCTGCGAGCCGGACCCGGGGGGCTTGCATGACGTCGGCTGCGCTGCGAGCGAGGGCGAGGGGGGGCTCCTGCGGAGAGTGCTAGCCCCCGCTATCGATAGTGGTAGCCGGGGCTAGCAGCTGTCGGCCAAGGGTGCGGTGGGGTGCGGGATGACCGGATCCGTCGGGCGGTGGATTGCAGGCTGGCGGGATCCGTCGGCGGGCTCAGCGGCTCTGGCGCGGCTCCGCCGTGAAGTCCTGGGGCCGCGAGGTCATCGCCGCCCACACGCGGTCGATCTCGTCCTCCCAGCGCACGCCGCCGACCTCCTCGCGCCCGGTGGCGGCGAGGCGCGCCCGCAGCTCGCGGTCCTCGACGAGGCGGCTGACCTGGTCGGCCACGAGGGCCGGAAGAGGCGGGGCGAGCAGCGCGTTGCGCTCGTGGGCGAGAAGCCAGGCCGTGTGCGGGTTTTCGTTGGACACGGTGACCATGCCGGAGGCCATGAACTCGAGCGGCTGATAGGACGGGTGGGGGGTGAGCATGAAGCACAGCCCCACGTCGCAGGAGCGGTAGAGGTCAGCGACGGCGTCGAGGTCGCGCAGCTGGCCGAGGTTCTCGAGCACGTCGGCCATCCCGTACTGGCCGGGATTCCAGTCCTCGCCCGCGCAGACGATCTGCACCCCGTCGCCGTGGCGCTGCTTGACCAGGCGCAGGGCCGCCAGCCCGAGGCCGAAGGCGTTGCGCGCCTGGGACGGTCGGCCGTAGAAGAAGACGCGCACGGGGGCGGCATCGCCCGGGGCGTCGCCCGGGCGGTTGCGCGTGCCCCCTCCAGGGCCGGCCGGGCGGTAGCGCTCGGTGTCGACCGCGGGCGTGAACGACACCGCCCGGTTTCCGAAGCTCCGGTAGACGTCGGCCAGGCCGGGCGTGTTGACGATCCCCGGCAGTCCCAGGCGGGCGGCCTGCTCGAGGAGAGCCGACGCAGCGCCAGCCGGGTAGAAGCTCGGCTCATGGTCCTGCACGAAGAAGAACTTGGCCCGGGTCCGCTGGAAGCGCACGAGCGGATAGACGCTGGTCCAGGCCGTGGCGATCGCGGCATCGGCCTCGGGCAGCGGCGCGCCGGCCGGCGTGACCGGTGCGTCGGCCAGGGCGGGCAGGGCGCCGGCGATGCGCTGCTGGACGCCGCGGGCGTCGGCCTCGTCCGCGCGGTCGTAGACGCAGAAGCGGTTCTCGACGCCGTGCTCGCGGGCGAAGCGCTCGGCAAAGCGCAGGACCGTGTAGACGCCGCCGCCGTAGACCAGGTGGAACCAGGGAAGGAACCACAGGACCGACCTGATCGGGTGGTCGTTCGAGCGCTCCCAGCCGGCCACCACCTCGTCGCTGGCGGCCAGGGTGGCCGGGTCGACGTCGTAGTCGCCGTCCAGCACGAGACGATCCGAGGGGCTGAGCTCGAGCTCCTCGTCGGCCAGGTTGCGGCGTCGGCGGCGGGCACGGAAGTACGCGAACCCGACCTCGGTCGGGCCGCGGCGGGCGATGTCCCACACGTAGCGCGCGCGCCGGCGATCCCACTGTCTCATGGCCTGACCGGCCGCGGGATCGAGAGCCCGGGCGACCTGGCGCTCGGGGGGCTCGCCGCCGCCCTCACCGCGGCGCCTCGTCGGCCGATCGCAGCGCGCACGTGGTGTCGATCAGCGTGAGATTGGGGTTGTAGAAGGGGTCGCCCACCGTGCGGAACTCGCCGTAGCGCTCACGCGATCGGCGGTAGTCCTGGGCGGGGATGGCCTCCGGGTCGCGGCTGGCCGACTCGTCGTGCGCGACCACCACGTGGGGAAGGCACAGCGATCGGTGGCCGGCGGCGGTGAGGCGCAGGCAGAGCTCGACGTCGTTGCCCCCGACCGCGAATGACTCGTCGAATCCGCCCACCGCCTCGAGCTTGCGCCGCTCGATCATCAGGCAGGCGGCGCTCACCGCCAGCCAGTTGCGGGTGCCGTCGGACGCGGCGCCGAACGGCGTGCGCTGGCCGGGGAGGAGGCCGCCAAAGGGGTGCCCGGCGTAGCCGTGCAGGCCCAGCGCCGCGCCCACGTGCTGGACGCGCCCGTCGGGATAGAGCAGGAGCGGGGCGACCGCGCCCACCTCCTCGCGCTGGGCCTCCTCGAGGAGCTCCTCGATCCAGCTCGGCGTCACGACCTCGGTGTCGTTGTTGAGCAGGACGACGAAGTCGGCCGTGGAGGCGCGGGTAGCCCGGTTGTTGAGGGCGGCGAAGTTGAACGGAGCGCGGTCGTGGACGATCGTCACACGCGGATCGCGCGCGAGGCGTTCGAGCAGTGTGAAGGCGGCGGGCTGGGAGGAATCGTTGTCGACCAGGCGCAGCGAGAGGCGCTGGTAGGAGGAGCGCTCGAGCACCGAGCGCACGCAGCGCTCGAGCAACCGCGGGCGGTCGCGGAAGCAGACCACTACCTCGACCGAGGGCTCGGCGGTCAGCCCCCGGCGCAAGCGCCGCCGCCCGGGCGCCGGGCGCTCGACCGTTACGCCGCCCAGCACGCGCTCGATCGCCGCCGCCTCGGCCTCCTCGTCCACCGCCGGGCGGCCGGCACGGTGCACGAGGATCTGCGGGACGTGCGCCTGAGCAGCGGCGCCCGGGCCGGCCAGGCGGACGAGGGCCTCGAGGCCCCACGCCGGCCCCGCTCTCACGCCGGCGGCCAGGGCGGCCTCCCGGGCCAGCGCCACCGGCCCGACGGCCTGCACCCCGGCGGCCAGGGCATCGGGCGCGGCCCCGGGGGCGCAGCGCGGGTTGGCGAGCTCGCCGCGACGCAGCACGTCGTCGTCGCACGTCAAAACGGTGGCGCCGGGGACCAGGGTCACCGCCTGCCCGAGGCGCTCGAGCGCCTGGGGGGCAAGGCGGTCTCCGGCGGCCAGGAGCACGACCCATGGCGCGCGGGTGGCGGCCAGGGCGTGGGCCGGCGCCGCCTCGAGGACCTGCGCCGCGGCCACGGTCTGGGCGTCCAGCGACGCCCGGGTGTCGTCCACGGACCCGACCCCGGCGGGGTCGATGGCCACCGCCAGCTCGGCGGACGGGGTCGCGGGATCGCCGACGGTCGGCACCGCCGCGAACCGGTGTACCCGCGGCCGGGCGGAGAGGACGGGCTCGACCTGCTCGCGGAACTCGCGGTAGCCGTCGTGGCGCGCCCCGGCGCGCAGGCGCGCGGTCGCCGCCCTCAGCGCCACCGGCGGGCAACCACGGGGATCGCGTCGGGCCCCGGCATGGCCGCCATCGTACGCGCCGTCCCGGGACCCGGGTGCGCGGGCGGGACGCGTCGGGCACGCGGACGGCCCACGGGAGCGCGGCGCCGGGAAGGCGAGCGGGCGCGCGATCGGGCCAAGGAGGCGGGCCGAGGCATGCGAGCGGGCCACGCCGTCAGCGCCCGCCCGGCCGCCGGGCGACAATGCGCCGGTGAACGCCGTCCCGCCGCCGGTCGATCCCGCTCGGGCCGAGGTGCTCGGGCTCCCCGTTGCCCTGACCGACTACCAGCGGGCGATGGACTGGATCGACGCCACGGTGGCCCACCGGGGGCGCGGCTACATCTGCTGCGCGGCCGTGCACACCGTCATGCTTGCCCGCGAGGATCCCGAGGTGCGCGCCGCGGTGCTGGGCTCGTCGATGACCGTGCCCGACGGCCAGCCGGTGGTGTGGGCCCTGCGCGCGCTGGGCCATCCCCTGCCGTCGCGCGTCTACGGGCCCGACCTCATGGCCTTGCACTGCGAGCGCAGCGCCCGCACCGATATCCCGATCTTCCTCTACGGCGGGCGCGACGACGACGCCCTCGACCAGTTGCGCCGCGCGCTGACCGAGCGCCACCCGGGCCTGCGGATCGCCGGCAGCTTCTCGCCTCCGCACCGCGACCTCGACGAGCAGGAGGCCGACGCCGTGGCCGAGCGGATCGACCGCTCGGGCGCCGGAGTGGTATGGGTGGGGATCGGCGTCCCCAAGCAGGAGAAGTGGATGGCGCGGATGCGCCCGCGCCTGGACGCCCCGGTCCTCGTCGGCGTGGGAGCGGCCTTCGACTTCCACGCGGGGCTCGTGGCCCAGGCGCCGCCCCGACTCCAGCGCCTGGGCCTGGAGTGGGCCTACCGCCTGTGGCGCGAGCCACGCCGCCTGTGGCGGCGCTACCTCAAGTACAACCCGCTCTTCGTCGCCGCCTTCGCGCGGCAGTACCTGGCCCACCGGCTGGGCCGGGGCGGCCGCTGACCCCGGGCGGCACGCGTCGGCCGACCCGCGGTCAGAAGCGCAGCTCGCCGGCCGCCTCGGCCAGCCGTGGGGCCGCCGCGTCGCGCGCCGAGGGGACGAGCTCGAGGCCGGCCGGCCAGCGGATGCCGATCTCGGGGTCGTCGTGGGCGATCGCCCGCTCGGCCTCGGAGTCCCAGTAGGCCGAGCAGCCGTAGACCACGTCGGCCTCCGCGCTCGTGACGCAGAAGGCGTGGGCGAAGCCGTTGGGGCAGTAGACCATCCGGTGGTTCACGTCGGAGAGCTCGAACCCCTCCCAGCGCCCAAAGGCGGCCGAGCCAGGACGCACGTCGACCACCACGTCGAAGATCTCGCCGCGGGCGCAGCGCACGAGCTTGGCCATCCCGGGCTGGACGTGCAGCCCCCGCACCACCCCGCGGCGCGAGCGCGAGTGGTTGTCCTGGACGAAGTCGTCGGCGATTCCCAGCTCCGCGAACCGGTTGCGCCGGTAGGTCTCCAGGAAGAAGCCGCGCTCATCTCCGTGCGCGACCGGCTCGATCACGACGGGGCCGTCGAGGGTTGTCTCGATCGTCCTCACGGGGGCCGGCAACCCTAACGCCGACGCGCGCGGCAGGCGGGGATGCCGGCGCCGCTGCGCGCGCTCGCGCCCAGTGACGGCACGCTAGCCTGCTGCGCCATGCACGCCTCGGCCTTCTCCAAGGACGTAGCGGTGATCGGGCTCGGGCGCGTCGGCCTCCCGCTGGCCCTGGCCTTCGCGGACCACGGCATGAGCGTGGTCGGGGTGGACAAGGACCCCGGGCGGCTGGGCTCGATGCGCGCGGGAACCATGCCATTCGACGAGCCGGGCGCCCAGGAGGCCCTCGACCGCGCCCAGGCGGCGGGCCGCCTCGAGCTCAGCGACCGCGTCGCCGACGCGGCGGCCGCCCGCAACATCCTCATCACCATCGGCACCCCGTCGTTCTCCCACATCGAGATCGACATCCGCGACATCCGCTCGGCCCTCGACGACCTGCTCCCCGCGCTCCAGCCCGGCCACTGCCTGATCCTGCGCTCGACGGTCGCGCCCGGCACGACCCAGTTCGTGGCCGGCTACCTGGCCAAGCAGCGCGGGTTCGAGGTGGGCAGCGACGTGTTCGTGGCCCACGTGCCCGAGCGCATCGCCGCCGGGCGCTTCTTCTCGGAGATCGAGAGCCTGCCCAACATCGTCGGCGGGGTGGGGGAGCAGTCGACCGAGCGCGCCGCCGAGCTGTTCGAGTCCTTCGGTGGGCCGATCGAGCGCACCACCCCGGTGCAGGCCGAGCTAGCCAAGATCTGGACGAACATCCTGCGCTACGCCAACTTCGCGCTGCCCAACCTGCTGATGATGGACTGCGACCGCTACGGGGCCAACGTCTTCGAGGTCATCGAGCTGATCAACCGCAAGTACCCGCGCGGTGGGATGGCCCAGCCCGGCTTCACCGCCGGCACCTGCCTGCGCAAGGACTTCGCCTTCTCCGAGGAGCGCTCCAATGCGCCCGGGATGCTGCTCGCCGTCTCGCGCGTGCACGAGTCGATGCCGCTCTTCCTGGTCGAGGGGATGAAGCGGCGCTTGGGCAGCCTCGATGGCCGCAAGGTCGGCGTGCTCGGCCTCGCCTTCAAGCGCGACACCGACGACGAGCGCGACTCGCTGGCCCACAAGCTCGTGCGCCTGCTCGAGCGCGAGCTGGCCGACGTGGCGATCCATGACCCTTGCGTGGCCACGCCGACGCAGTCGCTGGCCGACGCGGTGCGCGACGCCGACGCGGTGATCGTCGCCACCAACCACTCGGCCTTCGACGGGCCCGCTCGCCTGCGGGAGATCGCCGAGCTGGCGGCCGACGAATGCCTGGTCGTGGACCCCTGGAACAGCTTCGGCACCGCCCAGGTCTTCGCCTACACCGCAGAGGTCGCCCAGCTCACGGAGGCGTCGTGAGCCGCGTCCTCGTCACCGGGGGCGCCGGGACGATCGGCGCGGCGGTGGTGCGCCGCCTGCTGGGCGACGCCTCCTTCGAGGTGCGGGTCTCCGACCAGCGCGAGGCGCCGGCGTGGATGCGCGAGGGCTGCGAGGTCCACACCGGCGACCTGCGCGACCTCAACCAGGCCCGCGAGGCCACCGCCGGCTGCGCCCAGGTCATCCACCTCGCGGCCATCGTCGGCGGCATCGCCAACTTCCACAAGCTCCCCCACACCCTGACCGAGGTCAACAACGCGCTCTACAACGCCGTCGTCCGGGCGGCCCTCGACCACGCCGTCGAGCGCTTCGTCTACGTCTCCTCCTCGATGGTCTTCGAGCGCGCGCAGGAGCATCCGACGACCGAGGACTACCTGCCCGACTGCCCGGTCCCCCGCTCGGCCTACGGCTTCTCCAAGCTGACCGGCGAGGTCTACTGCCGCGCCGCGCACGACGAGCACGGCCTGCCGTACACGATCTGCCGCCCGTTCAACGCCTACGGGCCGGGCGAGATGCCCGACGACGAGCCGGGGATCGCCCATGCGGTCCCGGACCTGATCCGCAAGGCGCTGACCGGGGCTACGCCGATGGAGATATTCGGCTCGGGCGAGCAGACCCGCACGCTGACCCACGTCGACGACATCGCCGACGGAGTGGTCACCGCGATGGCCTCGCCGGCCGGGCTCAACCAGGACTTCAACGTCTCGGCCTCCGAGGAGCTGACCGTGGCCGAGATCGCCCGCATTTGCTGGGAGGAGTGCGGCAACGACCCCGAGCTCTTCGCGCTCGAGCACCTGCCGTCGTTCGAGGTCGACGTCCAGCGCCGCTGGCCGTCGGTCGACAAGGCGCGGGAGCTGCTGGGCTGGGAGGCGGCGATCGGCGTCCGCGAGGGGATCGCCCAGACCGTCGAGTGGCTGCGCGAGCAGGAGGTCGCGGCCAGGTAGGAGTCGCGCCGGCGAAGCAGGAGTCGCGCCGGACGAGGTAGGAGTCGCGCCCTCGCGCCGTTCGCGGTATTACTGGAGCATCGGGTCCCCTTCTCCCTCCCGGCGCGCCCGGCCAGCACTGCCCTGCCGCGTCGCACTGGTCTTCGTCGCCGCGCTGACGGCGCTCGCCGTGGCCTGCCCCCCGGCGCTGGCCGGTGGCTTCCGGGTGGGTGCTGCGGTGCGCGACTTCACACCTCCGCGCTTCGGGCGCCTGGCCGACGACCCTGCCGACTGCCTCCGCGGCCCAGCCCAGCAGGCCCTCTACGACGGCTCGCGGCGCTTCGCCTTCGAGGAGCCCTACGCCGACGAGCAGCACACCGGCCACTACGACGCCGGCGATCCCTACCTCGACTGCAACGCCAACGAGCGCTGGGACGGGAACTTCCTGGGCGGCGGAGCCGACACCCCGCGCTTCTACGACCACGTGGCCGACCACGTGGGCGCACGTGCGATGGTCGTCTCCAACGGCCACCGGACGATCGCCGTCGAGGTGCTCGACAACGAGGGCGCGTTCAACGTGTACCTCCAGCGCATCCGCGAGCGCGTCGCCGCGGACGGCTTTGATCTCGACGGCATCTTCATCTCCTCCAACCACGACGAGTCCGCGCCCGACACCATCGGGATCTCGGGAGTGGACCAGACGACCTCGAGCGTCAACGACTACTTCGTCGACCACCTCGTGGCGCGCTCGGCTCAGGCCATCGAGGCCGCCTATCGCCGGATGGAGCCGGCGACGATCCGCTACGCCGAGGCGATCGAGCCCGCCGACCTGCGCCAGTGCTGGTCCTCCTACCCCTACACCGACGACCAGCTGATGCCGTCGCTCCAGGCGACGGGCTCCCACGGCCACACGATCGTCACGCTGGCGAACGTCAGCCAGCACGACGAGACGCTGGGCTTCAACCCCGACCCCGTCCAGCGCCGCTGGGTCTCGGGCGACTGGCTGCACTTCTTCCGCACCGCGCTGGAGGGGCGCTACGGCGGCGTGGGGATCGAGATGGCCGGCTCGGTGGGCAGCGTGGAGACCGACGAGGTGTTCGACCACCGCATCTCCCGCGTGCCCGAGCGCTTCGTCGACGAGGACCATCCCGCCGGCTGCCGCACGCTGTTCAAGGCCCGCGACAAGCCGCTGAAGACGGGATATCGCGAGGAGAGCCGCCGCTGGGGCGAGCAGATGGCCGGGGCGGTCGCCCATGCCCTCGACCACCACGGCCGGCGATCGCGGTCGCAAGCCATCTGGGGAGAGCGCGCCGACATCTGCGTGCCGCTGACCAACGCCCTGTTCGAGGCGGCGGCGGCGGCCGGGGTCTTCGCCCACCGCCCCGGCTACAGCGCCAACTGCACCGTGGCGGTGCCGCCGGCGCGCAACGGCTCGACGTCGGGCAACGAGGTGCGCAGCCAGGTGGCGGCGTTCGGGATCGGCGACGGCGAGTTCGCCTCGGTCCCGGGTGAGGTCTTCCCATTCACCTACCTCCGGGGCTTCCAGGGACCCCAGGACATGCCGTTCCCGCAGTACCCGCTCGCCCCCTGGCTGATCCCGCACATGCACGCGCCCTTCCGCTTCATCGACGGGCTGGCTGAGGACATGATCGGCTACATCTTCCCCCGCGGCAACGGGGTCGGGGTCCCCGGTGAGCGCGCCGACAACCCGACGGGCGAGGGCACCGACCGCTTCGGCTGCGGCCACTCCGACGACGGCGAGGCAGCGTCCTCGCAGACGGCGGACATCGCCGGCGCCGCCCTGGTCGACCTGCTCGACGCCCATGGCGGGCGCGCGGAGGAGATCAGGCGCGGGCGCTACATGCTCTCCGACGGGCGCGTCTCGCGCGACCCCCTGGGCGGGCCGGAGATCAAGTGCGACGTCGACCGGCGCTTCAGCCCCGCGCGGGCCGTGGGGGTGAGGCTGGCCAGCGGACGCAAGGTCGAGCCCGGCGCCTGGATGTCGCTCTCGGGGCGCCGGCAGGGCCATCCCGACCGCAACACCCGCGGCTACTTCACCCGCGACGGCAAACGGGTCTGGTTGGAGGTCTTCGACCCGATCGACCGCTCGCGGCGGTCCGGCTAGCTAGGCCGTCGGCGCCCCCGTCCCGACCCGGGCGTCGACGTAGTCGAGGATCCGCTGCGCGGACTCCTCCTTGCCCTCCTGCTCGGTCTCCAGCACGAGCTCGGGGGAGAGCGGCTCCTCGTAGGGGTCCGAGACGCCGGTGAACTGGTCGATCGCGCCCTCCTTTACCCTGGCGTAGAGGCCCTTGGGATCGCGCCGGGCGCAGGCCTCGATCGACGCCTTGACATGGACCTCGACGAAGCGCTCGCCGAGGTCGCGGCGCCCCGCGTCGCGGGTCTCGCGGTAGGGGGAGATCATCGCGGCCAGGACGATCACGCCGTTGCGCGAGAGCAGGTCGGAGATGACGGTGACCCGGCGGACGTTCTCGTCGCGGTCGGCCTTGGAGAAGCCCAGGTCGGGCGAGAGGCGCTCGCGGATGAGGTCGCCGTCGACGACCTCGACGCGATGGCCCTTGGCGCGCAACCGGTCGGCGACGATCCCGGCCAGCGTCGACTTGCCCGAGCCCGAGTGCCCGGTGAGCCAGAGCACGAGGCCCTCGCCGGCGGGGGAAGGGGTCTGCGGGGGGGCCATGAGCGGCGCACACCATAGAGAAAGCGACCCCTCGCGCCGGCGCGACTTCAACGATCGCGCGATGCCTGGGAGATGGCTGGGAACGCCGGCTGGGAACGTGGGCGGCGCCGGCGCAACTCCCGGGGCGCAACACTGTTGAGCGATCGTGGCCTGCTTCCTCCTTGCCCGCGGCGCCCTGGTGGCGCTGGCCGTCGCCCTGGCTGGCTGCGGCGTAGCCCGGGGCGCGTCAGCGCCGGCGTCCACCGGGTCACCTCCGGCCCGGGCCGCGGCCGGCGTGCCGGCGCCCCTGCTCGTGGCGGCCGGCGACATCGCCTGCCACCCCGGCCAGCCGCGGACCGTCGCCTCCTGCCACCAGGCCGCAACGGCGGCCCTGGCCGGCCGCCTCCATCCCACGGCCGTCGCCGTGCTCGGCGACACCCAGTACGACCGCGGGCAGCTGACCGAGTACCTGGGCTCGTTCGCCCATAGCTGGGGCCACCTCAAGGCGCGCATCCACCCGGCCACGGGCAACCACGAGTACGCGACTCCCGGCGCCGCCGGCTACTACTCCTACTTTGGCGCCGCGGCCGGCCCCCGAGGCCGCGGCTACTACTCCTACGAGCTGGGCGCCTGGCACGTCGTCGTCCTCAACTCCAACTGCTCGGTCGTGTCCTGCGCCGCCACCTCTGCGCAGGTGCGCTGGCTGCGGGCCGACCTCGCGGCCCATCCCCGCCGCTGCACGCTGGCCTACTGGCACCACCCTCGCTTCTCGTCGGGCTTCCACGGCAACGACACGTCGGTGGCCCCGCTGTGGAGCGCGCTCTACGCCGGCGGGGCCGACGTGGTCCTCGACGGCCACGACCACGACTACGAGCGCTTCGCCCCCCAGAGCCCGGCCGGCCGGCGCGACCTCGTCCGCGGCATCCGCGAGTTCATCGTCGGCACGGGCGGAGAGGACCAGCGGCCGTTCCTCCTGCCCAAGGCCAACAGCGAGCGCCGCAGCAGCGGCACCTTCGGGGTCCTGGCGCTCACCCTGCGCCCCACCGGCTACTCGTGGCGCTTCGTGCCCGAGCCGGGGAGGACCTTCCGGGACGCGGGCGCCGGCGCCTGCCACTGAGGCTTCGGCTGGTGGGCGCGCTTGGCGGTCATGCGCTCGACCGGGCGCCGGACAGGCGCCGGACAGGCGCCGCTCCCGCGCGGCGCGACATGTGGCTCAGGTCGCCCGACGCGCCGCCGGCTCGGTGACGCGCTCGTAGACCTCGGCTAGCCGGGCGGCGACCCGCTCGGGCGCGGTGCGCTCACGCGCGGCGGCCAGCGCCCGCTCGCCGGCCTCGCGGTCGCCGAAGCGGGCGGACACCCGCGCCGCCAGCGCGTCGACGTCCCCCGGCTCGACCAGCTCGGGCTCGGGTACGAAGCCGACGAGCCCGCCCGCCCGGGAGGCGAGCGTGGGCAGGCCGGCGGCCATCGACTCGGCGGCGGCGACCGGGAAGATCTCGGCGTAGAGCGAGGGGACGATCGCCAGCGCCGCGCCGGCGCGCAGCTGCTCGAGCCGCGCGGGCGCCACCCGGCCCTCGAAGCGCACGTCGGCGCCCGCGGCCCGCGCCCGCAGCTCGCCGAACTGGGGCCCGTCGCCCGCGACGACGAGCGGGACGCCGGCGCGTCGACAGGCCGCGATGGCGACGTGCACTCCCTTCTCGGGCGAGAGGCGGCCCGCTACCAGCGCGTAGCCCCCGCCGGCCGCACGCGACTCCGAAGCGAACGCCCGCTGCGGGGAGGCGATGACGCAGGCCCGCTCTCCGATCGGGGCGCCCAGGGTCCGCAGGCGCTCCAAGGCGAAGGCGCTGGGGACGACGAAGGCGTCGACGGCCGCAGCGAGGCGGCGCTGGTTCAGGGCCAGGCCGGCGCCGTAGACCGCGGCCTCGGTGCGCGGCCCCCGGCAGGCCAGCCGCACGCCGGGCAGGGTGTCGCGCCCGTGGCAGCGCGTGCAGTCCTCGCCCCGGGTGAAGCATGTCCCCACCGCGCAGACCAGCCGGTAGTTGTGCAGGTGCAGCACGACGCTGGCGCCGGCCCGGCGCGCCGCGGCCAGGGCCCGCCAGCCGAGGTCGGGGTTGACGTTGTGGGCGTGGACGACGCGCGCCCCCGTGCGGCGCACGGCGGCGGCGACCTGCTCGGGCTCGAGGCCGCCGCGCAGCAGGCCGAGCGCCGCCCGTCCCGGCGCCAGGCGGGAGGAGTCGCGCTCCAGCAGCTCGGTCTCCTCCCCCAGGTGCTCGCGCACGAGCCAGCGCAGCTCGCCCACCACGCGCTCCTCGCCGCCGACCGTGCGATAGCGGTTGTGGAGGAAGAGGATCACCGGACCGCGACCGTAAGGTAGTGGCGCGACCGGCAAGGTGGCCGGTCACCCCATTCAGCCCGCGTCCGCCCGTCGCTCGTGCCTCCGCCCGCCTCGATCGTCCTTCCCACCCGCGAACGCGCGGCCTATCTAGAGGCCGCGCTGGCCTCGATCGCCCCGCAGGCGCGGGCCGCCGGCGCGGAGCTCGTCGTCGTCGACGACGGCGACCAGCCGGCGGTGCGCACGGTCGCCGACCGCCACGGCGCGCGCTATCTCTCCCACCCGGAGCCGCGCGGCCTCAACGCCGCGCGCAACACCGGGATCGCCGCCACCGAGGCGCCGCTGCTGGTCTTCGTCGACGACGACGTGGACGTCCACGACGGCTGGCTGGAGGCCCTGCTCGACGCCGCCCAGGCGTGCCCGGAGCACGAGGTCTTTGGCGGCCCGATCCTCGTGCGGCTGGAGGGGGCGCGGCTGCACCTGTGCGGTCGGGAGGGGCCGCCGATCACCGCCCTCGACCTCGGCCCCCGCGACCGGGACGCCGACTTCGCCTGGGGGGCGAACCTCAGCGTTCGCCGTCGGGCCCTGGAGCGGGTGGGGCCGTTCGACGCCGGGCTCGACCTCTACGGCGACGAGGAGGACTGGCAGCGGCGGCTCAGGGCGCAGGGAGGGCGGGTGCGCTACGTGGCCCGCGCCGGCCTCGACCACCGCCGCGCCGCGCCCGACGCCACCCTGCGGGCGCTCGCCCGGGCCGCCTACCGCCGGGGACGTAACTCGCGGCGCTACGACGTGCGCAAGGGCACGCCGCCGACCGTGGCCGGCGAGCTGCGCACCCTGGCGGGGTGCACTTGGCACACGCTGCGCCGGCGTTGCGCCAACGGAATCCTGCTCGGCGCCCATACCGCCGGACGCCTGGTCGAGGCGCTCGACCCTCAGCCCGCGGGCGCCCCCGACTTCCTCTCGGGTCACAGCGGCACGGTGGGCGGCCGGCGCGCCGCCCTACTGGGGCTGGCCGACGCGGCCATGGACAAGGTCGAGGTGGCAAGCGGGCGCCGCGCGGGCCTGGCCCGGGCGGCGCGGCGCGAGCCGCCCCGCCGCCGAGTCCTGGTCGTCGGAGTCGACCGGCCCGGCGAGGGCAGCCTCATGGCTGCGGCGGTGGCCGAGCTGAGGCGCTCGCGCCACGAGGTGGAGCTGGCCATCGCCCCCGAGCCGGGGGACCGCGGCAAGTTCGAGAACCTCAACGCCCTGCTGCGCGACCGCCCGGCCGAGGGGCACGACTGGCTCGTGGTGGTCGACGACGACATCGTCCTCCCCCCCGGCTTCCTCGACGGCCTGCTCTTCGTGGCCGAGCGCTTCGACCTGCGCCTCGCACAGCCCGCGCACCGGCGCCGCTCGCACGCTGCGTGGGCCGTGACCCGGCGCCGCCCGGCCAGCGTGGTGCGCGAGACGGCGTTCGTGGAGATCGGCCCGGTGACCGCGCTTCACCGCGACACCTTCTCGGAGCTGCTGCCGTTCCCGGAGCTACGGATGGGCTGGGGGCTCGACGTCCACTGGGCGGCCGTGGCCCGCGAGCGGGGATGGCGGCTCGGGGTGGTCGACGCCCTCCCGATCGCCCACTTGGCCGCGCCCGTGGCCGCGGACTATCGCCGCGAGGAGGCGATCGCGCAGGCCCGCTCGTTCCTCGACGGGCGGCCCTACCTGCCGCGCGAGCAGGTCCAGCGCACGCTGCGAGTCCACCGGCGGTGGTGATGCGCTCACCAGGGGAAGCGCGGCCGTGATGCGTGTCGCCGTAGTGGCCGAGTACTACCCGCGGGCGAGCGACCCCGTGTTCGGTGTGTGGGCCCACCGCCAGGCCCTGGCCGCCCGCGACGCCGGGGCCGACGTGCGGGTGCTGGTCCTGCACCGCCCGATCCCGCCGGTCGCGGCGCTGCGGGCGCGCGACCCCGTCGCCATCCTCGCCCCGCTGCGCCAGCCCGCCGCCGCCACCCTGGACGGCCTGGACGTGCGCTACGTCCGCTACCTCTCCCCGCCCCGCGCGCTCGGCTACGGAGCGTGGGGGGCCTGGGCCGCCCCGGCGCTGGGCCGCGCCCTGACCCGGCTGCGGCGCTCGTTCCCCTTCGACCTCGTCCACGCGCACTACGCGGTGCCGGCGGGGGACGCCGTGCGCCGCAGCTTCCCTGACAAGCCGCTGGTCGTGTCGGTGCATGGCGGCGACGTCCTGGCCACCGTCCGGCGAGGAGCGCGTGCCCGGGCCACGGTGGAGGACACCCTTGCGGCGGCGCGGCTCGTGCTGGCCAACAGCGCCGACACCGCTCGACGCTGCGCCGCGCACCGGGCGAGCGAGGTGCGGGTCGTGCATCTGGGGACCGACCTGCCGCCAGCACGCCCAGCGCCGGGGGCACTCGACGGCCGCTTCGACGAAGACCGCAACGAGACGCTGGTCTGCGTCGGCCACCTCGTCGCCCGCAAGCGCCACGAGGACGTGGTCCGCGCCCTTGCCCTCCTGCGCGAGCGCCGCCCGCGGCTGCGCTTCGTCGTCGTCGGCGACGGGCCGCGCCGCGAGGCGCTGCGCGAGCTCGCGACGGCGCTCGGCGTGGCCGACCGCGTGGACCTGCTGGGTCAGCTCCCGCCCGAGGCGGCGGTCGCGCAGGCCCGGGCGGGGACGTTGTTCGTCATGCCCAGCGTGGACGAGGCGTTTGGCGTGGCCTACGTCGAGGCCATGGCCGGAGGCGTCCCGGCCATCGGCTGCCGGGGCGAGGCCGGCCCCGAGGAGATCGCCGCGGCGGGCGGCGGAATCGCGCTGGTCGAGCCCGGGGACCCCGCCGTGCTGGCGCAGCGGATCGATGCCCTGCTGGGCGACCCCGAGGCCCTGCGCCGGTGCGGCGCCGGGGCCCGCGCGACGGTGGAGCGCTCCTTCACCTGGGAGCGCTGCGGAGAGCAGACCGTCGCGGCCTACGAGGCGGCGTTGGCGTGAGCGGCGGCCCGTTGACCGCAGGCGGGGACCCGCGACCGGTCCTCCTGGTCACCAATTACGCGCCGCCCGCCCGCGTCGGGGCGTTCGCCGCGCTGGCGGGCGCCGAGGGCGTGGAGGTGGCGCTGTTCGGCGGCCGCCTGCGCCACGGTGGCCGCGAGGCCGCCGACCTCCCCTTCCCCCACCGCCGCATCGGCCAGCGCCAGGCCGGCGCGCTGGCCGCGAGCGGGCACTACCGGGCGGTCATCGCCGGGACGATCGGGCGCGCGGCCCTGCCCGCCGCCTACGCCGGCGCGCGGCGGGCGGGCGTGCCGTTTGTGCTGTGGGCGACGCTGTGGGCCCAGCCCAAGGGCCCGGCCGGGCTGGCCGGCTATCCGCTGATCCGCTGGATCTACGCCCACGCCGACGCGGTCGCCACCTACGGGCCCCACGTCTCGGCCTACGTGCGCGCCCGCGGCGCCTCTCACGTCCACGAGGCGCCACAGGCCGTCGACGACGGCTTCTGGTCCGCCCCGACGACTCCTCCGGCCGACGCCCGACGGGCCGCGTTCCAGGCGCTGTTCGTCGGCCGCCTGGAGGCCGAGAAGGGCGTCGGCGTGCTGCTCGACGCCTGGGCGCTCACGGGACTTGGCGACTCCGACGGCGCCCTCGTCCTGGTGGGCACCGGCAGCCAGGAGGAACGAGCCCGCGCGGTCCCGGGCGTGGTCGCCGTCGGGGCGCGCGAGGCCATCCATGTTCGCAACTTCTACGCCGCCTCGGATGTTCTGGTCATGCCGTCGATCCCCACGCGCACCTTCCGCGAGCCGTGGGGGCTGGTGGCGAACGAAGCCATGAGCCAGGGAGTCCCCGTCATCGCCACCGACGCCGTGGGCGCCGCCGCCGGCGGGCTGGTGCGTCACGAGCGCAACGGCCTGGTCGTCGCGCCGGGCGACCCAGCGGCGCTCGCGGGGGGCATTCGCCGCCTGCACAACGACGAGGACGCGCGGGCCCGGCTGGGCCAAGCCGCGCGGGCCGACGTGCGGGCCTATTCGCACTCCGCGTGGGCGCTCGGGATGAGCCGCGCGCTGGCCGCCGCGGGGGTCTCCCGGGCCGGCGCGTGCGCCGGCGGCGGAGCCTTTCTCGAGGGCTCGCGGGGGACGGGGTTGATACCGTGAGAGCAGGCAGCCACGGGGGATCGACTGCCTCCACCGTTCTCATGCGCCGGACCTTTCTTCTCTTCGTGCTCGTCGGCACGCTCGCGTTCGTGCCCGCCACCGCGTGGGGCAGCGGCGCCGACGTCATCAAGGACTGCACCGACAACGGGCGCATCGACGAGCCCCACGGGCCCAAGGACTACCAGGAGGCGCTCGCCGCGCTGCCCAGCGACGTCGACGAGTACACCGACTGCCGCTCGATCATCTCCGCCGCCTCGCGCAACCCCCCGCAGAGCGGCGGCAGCGGTGGTGCCGGCGGGAACGGCAACGGCGGTGGTGGCAACGGCGGTGGCGGTGGCGGTGGCGGTGGCGGCAAAGGCGGCGGCGGCCTCGGCGGCGGGGGCCGCAAGGCCAAGGCGGCGGCCAAGCCGGCCAAGTCCAAGCTCGCGGCCGTCAAGCCGGTGCCGAAGGGCCCACCGATCGTCCCCGCGCCGAGCACTCTGGCCCGGCGGCCTCTCAACCACGGGGTCCCGACTCCCCTGATCGTCACCCTCGCCGTCCTCGGGCTGGCCCTGCTGGCGTGGCTGCTGGCCAGCGCCCGCGGGCTCAAGCCACCGGTGCCCGTCTCGCGCGCCGTCCATCGTGTCTTCCCACGCCGGGCCTAGACCGCGGCCGCTGTACCCGGCGGTCACGGTCCCGGTGGTGCGGCTGCGCCGCCTGGGGCCGCTGGCCCTCGGCGCCGGCCTGGCCACCGTCGCGCTGATCGCCAAGGGCGGGACCGAGCTGGCCACGGCGACGTGGACGGAGATCGCGGTGACGCTGGTCGGGGCCGCGATCGCGATCGTCGCCCTGCTGTACGCCCCCACCCGCCAGCGGCGCTGGGGCGGCGTGACGCTCGCCCTGCTGGGCGCCCTGGCCGCGTGGTCGGCGCTCTCGATCGCCTGGTCGGTCGCGCCCGCCGACTCGTGGGCCGAGGCCAACCGCCTCGCCTCCTACGTCGCGCTGATGGCCGCAGCCATCGGCATCGCGCGCCTGGCCCCCGAGCGGGGGCGGGCGGCGCTCACCGCCGTGCTCGTGGCCTGCCTGGCCATCTGCGTGATCGCCCTGTTCGAGCAGTCCTTCCCGGCGGCCACCGACTCCACGTCGGTGCTGGCCCGCCTGCGCGAGCCCCTGGGGTACTTCAACGCACTGGGCCTGATGGCCGCGCTGGCCGTCCCCGCCTGCCTGTGGCTCGGCGCCCGCCGCGACGGGCCGCCGGGGGTACGGGCCCTCGGCTACCCGCTGCTCGGGCTGGCCTTGATCACGCTCGTCTTCTCGTACTCGCGCGGTGCGCTGCTGGCCATGGCCATCGGCGTGATCTTCTGGTTCGCCGTCGTCCCGCTGCGGCTGCGGGGCCTGGTCGTCTTGCTGAGCGGCGCGCTGGCCACCGTGGCGGTCACCGCATGGGCCTTCTCCCAGGACGCGCTGGCCAAGGACCGCCAGCCGCTGGCCGACCGGATCGCCGCCGGGCACTCGCTCGCGCTGTGGCTGGTCCTCATGCTCGTGGTCCTCATGGCGGTGGGGATGGGCGTGGGCTGGCTGTCGGAGCGACGTCCTCTGAGCCCGCAGGTGCGCAGGATCTCCGGCGTGGTGGCGATCTGCCTCGTCGCCTTGCTGCCGGTGGCCGGGATCGTCGCGCTCTCGCTCTCCCAGCGAGGGCTCCCGGGGAGCGTCTCGAACGCGTGGAACTCCTTCTTCTCGACCAGCGCCACCGCGCCCTCCTACGGGCCCGACCGCCTGACCGCCACCGGGTCCAAGCGCGGCTCCTACTGGAGGGAGGCCGAGCAGGTCTGGTCCCAGGACAAGCTCCTGGGCGCCGGCGCCGGCGGCTATGCGACGGCGCGGTTGCGATACCGCAACGACGCCGTCGACGTCCGCCACGCCCATGGCTACGTGCCCCAGAGCGGGGCCGACCTCGGGCTGGTCGGTCTGCTCATCTCCCTTGGGCTGCTGGTCGCCTGGTTGGTCGCGGCGCGCCGCTCCACCCGGCGGCCTGGCCTCGGCCCGTGGGCGGGAGCCGAGGGCACGACCATGGCCGACCCAGTCGCGGCGGAGGCTCCCACTCGGCCCATGACGGAGCGTCTGCGGGCCTGGCCGGACTCGGTGGTCCGCCGCTTCAGGGGGTTCGACCGCAACCGCATCGGGCATCGGGCGCGAGCCACCTATGGGGCCGCCGGCTCGGCCAGCGCGATCGATGCCGTGGAGATCGCCCGCCTGGAGCTGCTCACGCTGGTCGCCGTGGTGATCACCTTCGGCGTCCACTCCGCGATCGACTGGACGTGGGCCTTCCCCGGGACGGCACTGATCGCCCTGCTGGCCGCTGGCTACGTCGCCGGCCACGGCCCCCTCGCCGACCTGGGCGCGCGGCGCTCCGCGCCGGTCGAGCGACGCACGGCGGCGGCCGTGGCCACGGCGGTGATCGCCCTGGTGGCCGCCTGGGGGATCTGGCAGCCGCTGCGGGCCCAGAACGCCGCCAACTCCTCGCAGGCCCTGCTGGCCGAGCAGCGCACGGGCGACGCGCTGCTGCTGGCGCGCGACGCCGTGCGCCGCGACCCGGTCTCGCCGGACCCGCTCTTCCAGTGGGCGGCGGTGGAGAGCCAGGCCGGTCATCGGCTCACCGCGGTGGCGATCCTCCAGCAGGCGGTGCGCATGCAGCCGGAGAACCCCGAGACCTGGCGGGAGCTGGGCACCTTCGAGCTCGACACGCTCAACCAGCCGTCGGCGGCCTACGCCGCCCTGCGAGCGGCCAGCCGGCTGGACCCGAAGTCGCCCACGTTGAACCAGGAGCGCATCGCCGCCTACCGGCGCCTGCCGCGCCGCCCCGGCAAGGCCACGCCAGCCAAGGCAGCCCCGGCCAAGGGCAAGGCCAAGGCGACCAAGGCCAAGTCCAAGTCCGCGAAGGCGGGCGCCCAGACGCCGACCGCCGTGGCCGCGAAGTGCCGCAGCTTCGTCCGCAAGGCCCAGGGCCAGCTGCGCTCGGGCGGCGTCAAGGCCAGCAAGGCGGCCAAGAAGCGCGCCAAGCTGTCCAAGTGCCAGGCGCTGCTCAGGCGCCTCGGCGGATAGTCGCGCGAGCACGGCGGGCCTGCGCGAGCATCGTCTCGCGCACGAGCGGCACGCCGCCCGCGGTGCGGATCCGAACCTCCTCGAAGCCGAACTGCTCCAGCGTCGCCCGCAGCGAGCGGGGCGAGTAGAAGCGCAGATGGTCGCCCAGCGGGTCGAAGTGCGCCTCGAACCTCCCCAGCGCGACGAGGACGTCCTTGAGCCGGCCGTGGTAGGGCGTGGTGACCAGGAGCCGCCCCTCACGGCGCAGCACCCGGCGGACCTCCGACAGCCAGCGCGCGGTGTCGGCCACGTGCTCGATCACCTCCGAGGCCCAGGCCACGTCGAACGAGCCGTCCTCGAAGGGCAGCCGACCATCCGGGTCCACCAACTCGAAGCGCAGCCCCGGGTGACGCGCACGCGCCCGCATCACCGCCGCCTCCGCCACCTCTACGCCCACCGGCTCCACCCCGCGAGCCGCCAACTCCCCGCAGAACGCCCCCTCCCCACACCCCACGTCCAGCACCCGCTCCCCCACGCTCACACGATCCAGCATGAAGTCACGCCGCAACTCCCACGCGAAGGGCACCAGGTCGTCCGGCATGTCGCGCCACAGGTCCTCATAAAACTCCCTCACAACCAGAAGCGAAGCACCAACCACCCCTGACGAGCGGCTGGGCGTGGCTGGCCAGGACGCAGGGCGACCGGCGAAGCGAGCGTACGCGCGCGGTACGTGAGCGAGCCGGTCGCCCGAGGACGCCGCCAGCCGCGTCCAGACGCCGTCAGGACGAGTGGCTGGGCGTGGCTGGCCAGGACGCAGGCTGCCCGCGAAGCGAGCGTACAAGCGACGTACGTGAGCGAGCGGGAAAGGCGAGGACGCCGCCAGGCGCGCCCAGCCGCCGTCAGGTTCAGAAGGCGCCGCGGCGCGAGAGGACGGCGGGCACCGTCTTCAGCAGGATCGTCAGATCCAGGAACACCGACCAGCGCTCGAGGTAGAGGAAGTCCAGGCGCACCAGGTCGTCGAAGTCGAGCTCGGAGCGCCCCAAGACCTGCCACAGCCCGGTTATCCCCGGGAGGACGAGGTAGCGCTTCTTGTGCCACTCCTCGAGGCGCTCGAAGTCGCGCTCGGGCAGCGGCCGGGGGCCGACCAGCGACATCTCCCCGCGCAGCACGTTGATCAGCTGGGGCAGCTCGTCGAGCGAGAAGCGCCGCAGCAGGCGCCCGGTGCGGGTCAGGCGCGGGTCGTGGCGGATCTTGAACAGGGCGCCGGTGGCCTCGTTGAGCGACTCGAGGTCGGCCTGGCGCTGCTCGGCGTCGGTGTGCATGGTGCGGAACTTGAAGCAGTTGAAGGGCGCACCACCGATCCCCGGCCGCCGCGAGCGGTAGAGCACCGGCCCGTGGGAGGACACGCGCACCGCCAGCGCGATGGCGGCCAGGAGCGGGCTGAGGAAGACCAGCAGCAGGGTGGCCACGACCAGGTCGAAGCCCCGCTTGGCCACGTAGTCGAAGCCCTCGAAGACCGGCGGCGTGAGCTCGAACAGGGGCATCGACTGCCCGGGCACGAGCTCGGCGCGATGAGTGAGGATCTCCATCGTCGAGGGCGCCACGCGCACGCGGACGCCGCGGCGGTGGCACTCGTCGACCAGCTCGATGGCGCGCTCCTGGGGGAAGGCGGGGTCGGCGATGATCACCTCGTCGACGTGCTGGGCGTCGAGGACCGCCGGCAGGCGCTCGACGGGGCCCAGCGAGGCCAGCCCGTCGTCCGCGCGCGGGCTCAGCGACAGGTGGCCGACGAGGTCGACGCGCTGGCCGGAGTCGCGCAGGGCGTGGGCCACCGCCTCAACCTGGGGGCCGGACCCGACGAGCAGGGCCCGGCGCGTGTACCCCGCCGCCCGCAGCAGCAGCCCGCTGATCATCTCGTAGATCCGCCGCAGCGATCCGATGTACACGGTCGCGAAGAACAGCGTGCCGTAGAAGATGAAGTACGAGGAGAAGTGGTTGCCGTTGACCACCGCGAAGATCAGCGTGACCAGCGTCGTCTGGAAGAGCGAGGCCACGATGCGGCTGAGCCCGGGGCGCTCGGCCCGGCTGGCGTAGAGCGACGAGCGCGCGAAGAGCAGGACCATGACGAGATAGCCGAAGGCGAACGTCCGTCGCGTCTCGCCGAAGGCGATGTCGAAGTTGAACTTGTCCTGCACCGCCGCCTTGACGAGCAGGCCGGTGAGGATGGCGGCGTAGAGGCCGACGAAGTCCAGCGCCAGCAGGATGACGATGCGCGCGAGCTGGCGCGCGGTCTCGGCCCGCAGCAGGAACGAGAGCGCAGGAGGCCGCTTGCGGCGGACGTCGCGCCCGGGCAGGCGCAGGGCCGCGGGCAGGATGGCCGGCGGGGCCTGCTCCTCTTCGCGCTCCTGCTGGGCCTTGAGCTCGGTAGGTGCCATCGGTGTTGGCGTCACCTCCTAGAACGGCGTCGCGGCCCGCGAGTAGCGGTGGGGTGCGCGACCAGCGACAGGATGACGCCGCAGCCGGAAGGCTAGTGCACGGTTGCCGTCACGCTCTGCTGGAGCGGCGCGGGATCGCGCCGCTGCTGGAACGGATCTCCGGCTACCCGCGCGGGGCGCCGATCAGCACCTCACGCCCCGCCGCCTCGATCGTGTGGCGCAGCCCCTCGCGCAGGCTGACCTGCGGCTCCCAGCCCAGGACCTCGCGGGCCAGCGAGATGTCGGGCTGGCGCTGCTGGGGATCGTCGACCGGCAGGGCCTCGTGCACGATCTCCGAGCGCGACCCGGTCACCTCGATCACCGCCTCGGCCAGCTCGAGCAGCGTGAACTCGTCGGGGTTGCCGATGTTGACCGGCGTGTGGTGGCCGGACTCGGCCAGTGCGATCAGTCCGCGGATCTCGTCGTCGACGTAGCAGAAGGAGCGGGTCTGGGATCCGTCGCCGAACACGGTCAGCGGGCGGTCCTGGAGGGCTTGGCGCAGGAAGGTGGGGATCGCCCGCCCGTCGTGGGGGCGCATCCGAGGCCCGAACGAATTGAAGATTCGGGCGATCGACGTGTCCACGCCCTGCTGGCGGTGGTAGGCCATGGTCAGGGCCTCGGCGTAGCGCTTGGCCTCGTCGTAGACGCCTCGCGGGCCGATCGGGTTGACGTGCCCCCAGTAGGACTCCGGCTGCGGGTGCTCCTTGGGGTCACCGTAGACCTCGCTCGTAGAGGCGAGGAGGAAGCGCGCGCGCTTGTGCTTGGCCAGCCCGAGCGTGTTGTGGGTGCCGTTCGCCCCGACCTTGAGGGTGTGCAGCGGCAGGCGCAGGTAGTCGATCGGCGAAGCCGGCGAGGCCAGGTGGTAGACGAAATCGACGTCCCCATCGACGTGGTAGGGGGCGATGATGTCGGTGTTGAGGTGGACGAAGTCCGGCGTGCGGATGTGCTCGATGTTGGCCAGCGAGCCGGTCTCGAGGTTGTCCACGCAGATCACGCGATGGCCGCGCTCGAGCAGCTCATCGCAGAGATGAGACCCCAGGAAGCCCGCTCCTCCGGTGACCAGGCAGGTCGCCACGGGGCGGAAGGATACCCGCGCGTTCGGGCCCCGCGGCTTGCGCGGCCGGCCGAGGAACGCCAGAGTTTCCGGCGAGGCGACCAACGATGACCCCGCAAATCGACACCTCCGACAGCTTCGAGGTCGAACGCTTCGACTTCGTCCCTACCACCGGCGACCTCGCGCTCCTGCGCCTCGGCGGGCACTGGGCGGCGGGAGGCACGGCGCCGGTGAGCGCGGTCGTGCTGGTCGTCTCGCGGGGCAACGAACGCGAGCGCGTCTCGCCGCTCCCGGACCCCGGGCGGCCCGCCGGCGGCGTCTGGCAGGCCGCGTTCGCCATGCGCCTCGACGCCCTGGAGGACGCGCGAGCGGCCTACTTCCTCGAGCGGCCCGACGGCCCCCCGGTCGCCCTGCCCGCGCCGGTGGAGTGGACTGGCGAGACGGCCGCGGGCTCGGGGCGGCCGGAACTGGTGGAGCGCCGCAGCGTGGCCGACCGCCGCAGCGGCCGCGATCGGCGGTCGCAGGACCTCGGCTCGCCGGAGGGGCCGGAGCGCCGGCGCCGCGACCGTCGTGGCGAGGGGGATCGGCGCAGGCGCCGCTCGGCGGCCGAGCTCGAGGCCTACTCCAGGCGGGTCGCCGACCTGACGACGCGGGCCGAGGCGATCGAGGGCGAGCGCGCCGCGCTGGAGGCCGAGCGGGCGGCGCTGCGAGCCGAGCTGGCCCGGCACCGCCAGGCCAGCGGGCATGCCGCCCGCGCCTGGGCGGGGGCGCTGGCCGAGGAGCGTGACCGAGCGCAGGCCGCCGACGAACGCGCCGACGCCGCCGAGGAACGAGCGCAGGCCGCCGACGAACGCGCCGACGCCGCCGAGGAACGAGCGCAGGCCGCCGACGAACGCGCCGACGCGGCCGAGGAACGAGCGCAGGCCGCCGACGAACGCGCCGACGCGGCCGACGAGCGCACCGACGCGGCTCACGAGCATGCTCAGGCCGCTCGAAGCCTTTCCGATGCCCAGCGCCAGCAGGCCGATGCTGCGCAGCAGCGCGTCGCGGCGGCGGAGCGCCGCGCGGAGGACCTCGTGGCCCTGCTCCTGCGATCGCGCGCGGAGACCCAGGAGCTCCAGCGGGCGCGCGCCCGCGACGCCGAGGACGCCGACGGGCGTCGCACGGTGGAGGCGAGCCTCCGTGAGGAGATCGACGCGCTCCAGTCGCAGGTCGCGAAGCTGGGCGACGAGCTGGCGCTAGCTCGCGCGGGCCGAGAGCAGGCCGACCGAGTCGCCATCGAGCGGGAGCGCTCGCACGAACGCCTGAGCGCGCAGTTCGAGGGTCACCGCGCCCAGGCGGAGGGTCAGGCCGCGCGGCTCGTTTCCCAGCTCAAGGACCAGCGCAAGGAGGCGGTCGACGCCGCCGCCCGGGCAGACGCCGCTCAGGCAGATCAGGAGTCGATGGCCCGCGAGCTCGCGCAGGCCGCGCTGGAGCGCGATCGAGCGCGCGAGGCGGGCGTGGCCGCCGAGGACCAGCTCGGCCAGCACCAGACGGCGGTGGCCGCCGCCCGCACGGAGGTCGACGAGCTGCGACGCTCGATGCAG
>JBBPZM010000026.1:0-9832 GCA_038199035.1 Solirubrobacterales bacterium
AGGTCAAGCGCCTGGAGGATGCCCACGCCGCCCTGGCCGGCAGTCGACGCGGACCGGGCCGCGGCCGCCGCGCTGGCACCGGCTCCAGCCGGCGCTCGTCCAACGGTCGCCGGCGCGGCCGGCGCGCCGGCGGCGGCACCCGCGCCACACAGGCGCAGAAGCTCGTGTCGGACAATCCCGGCATCACGATCGGCGAGCTGGCCAAGCGCATGAGCATCACGCCCAATTACCTCTATCGGGTGATGCCGCAGCTCGAGCAGGAGGGCAAGGTGCGCAAGGAGGACAAGGGATGGCACGCCGTCGGCGCGGAGGCCGGGGTCGAGTAGCCGTCACAGCAACATCCTCGAATTAACGCGATGCGGCGGCCCCAGGGCCGCCGCATTCACTTTGGAATTCAGATCAGGTCCAGCCCCTTGACGGTGTCGCGCTCGCCCCGCAGCTCCTCCGCGCTGGCGTCGATGCGCTGGCGCGAGAAGTCGTTGACCTCCAGGTCGGGCACGATCTTCCACTCGCCGCCCGAGCATGTGCACGGGAAGGAGGAGATCAGCCCCTCCTCGACGTCGTAGGAGCCGTCGGATGCAACCGACATCGAGACCCAGTCGTCCTCGGGCGTGCCCCTGAGCCAGTCGCGGACGTGGTCGACCGCAGCGTTGGCCGCCGAGGCCGCGCTCGAGGCGCCGCGGGCGTCGATGATCGCCGCGCCGCGCTTGGCCACGGTGGGGATGAAGTCGTTCTCCAGCCACTCGCGGTCGTCGACGACGTCGGTCGCCGCCTTGTCCCCCACGCGCGCGTGGAAGATGTCGGGGTACTGGGTGGGCGAGTGGTTGCCCCACACCGTCATCTTCGAGATCTCGCCGGTTCCCACCCCCGCCTTGCGCGCGAGCTGGGCGATCGCCCGGTTGTGGTCGAGGCGCGTCATGGCGTTGAAGCGCTCGCGGGGGACGTCGGGCGCGTTGCTCATGGCGATCAGGCAGTTGGTGTTGGCCGGGTTGCCCACCACCAGGACGTGGACGTCGTCGGCAGCGCCGACGTTGATGGCCTTGCCCTGGGGCTTGAAGATCCCGCCGTTGGCCTCCAGCAGGTCGGAGCGCTCCATCCCCTTGCCCCGCGGCCTGGCGCCCACCAGCATCACCACGTTGGCACCGTCGAAGGCGCGCTTGGCGTCGTCGGTGATGTCCACTCCGACCAGCAGCGGGAAGGCACAGTCGTCGAGCTCCATCGCGGTCCCCTCGGCCGCCTGCACGGCGTCGGGTATCTCCAGCAGGTTGAGGTGGACCGGCGTGTCGCTTCCCAGCATCTCCCCGCTGGCGATGCGGAAGAGCAGGCTGTAGGCGATCTGGCCGGCGGCGCCGCTCACCGCGACGCGAACGGGTTGGGCGGAAGTCACAGGGAAAGCACCTTTCTCTGGAATGGAAACCGTCGACGCCGAGCTACCCGGCGTCCATCTGCTCGATCACGGCGTCGGCGAACTGCGAGGTGCCGACCGCCGACGGATCGTCACGCGAGGCCTTGAGGTCATAGGTCACCTTCTCGCCCTTGCGGATGACCTCGGCGATGGCGTCCTCCAGCCGGTCGGCCGCCTCGTCCTCCTCGAGATGACGCAGCATCAGCACCCCCGACAGCATGAGGGCGGTCGGGTTCACCTTGTTCTGTCCCTTGTACTTGGGAGCCGAGCCGTGCGTGGCCTCGAACATCGCCACCTCGGTGCCGATGTTGCCTCCCGGCGCGAGCCCCAGGCCGCCGATCATCCCCGCCCCCAGGTCGGAGACGATGTCCCCGTAGAGGTTGGGCAGGACGATCACGTCGTACTCCTCGGGGCGCGACACGAGCTGGTTGCAGAGGTTGTCGATGATGCGGTCCTCGAACTCGACGTCGGGGTGGCGTTCGGCCACCTTGCGGGCGACCTCGAGGAACAGGCCGTCGGAGAACTTCATGATGTTGGCCTTGTGGGCGGCGGTGACCTTGCGCCGACCGTAGGCCTTGGCGTAGGAGAAGGCCTCCTCAACGATGCGCTCGGACCCGAAGATCGAGATCGGCTTGATCGAGATGCCCGCGTCGTCGCGCACGGGCTCGCCCAGGCCGGCCAGGCACTCGCGCAGCTTGGCGTTCTCCTCGCTCCCCTGCTCGAACTCGATGCCGGCGTAGAGGTCCTCGGTGTTCTCGCGCACGATCACGATGTCGGTCTCGGGAAAGCGGGTGCGCACGCCCTCGTAGGCCTTGCACGGCCGGATGCAGGCGAAGAGGTCGAGCTCCTTGCGCAGCAGAACGTTGACCGAGCGAAAGCCAGAGCCGACCGGGGTGGTGGTCGGCCCCTTGATCCCCACCTTGTTGGCCTTGATCGACTCCAGCGTGCGGTCGGGGAAGGGAGTGCCCTCCGCCTCGTAGACGTCCTCGCCCGCGGGGTGCTCGTCCCACTCGAAGCCGACGCCCGTGGCCTCCAGCACCCGCCGCGTGGCCTCGATCAGCTCGGGCCCGGTGCCGTCGCCGGGGATGAGCGTCACTTCGTGGGCCATGGGCGGGGCGTCCTTTCTCTGCCGGGGATCGCTGGGCGCGCGATGCTATCGCTGCTGGGCGCAGCGACCGGGCTTGGCCCGCCTCGTGCGCCGGCCTACGCCGCCTGGGATCATGGGGCGATGTTCGGCCGCGGCTCGATCCAGCTCGTGCGGGTCTTCGGCATCCGCATCGGCGTCGACCCGAGCTGGTTCCTCGTCCTCTTCTACTTCATCTTCGTCCTCTCGGGCAACTTCCGGGCGACGCTCGACACCTCGGACACCGTCGCCTACGTCACAGCCGTGGCGGCGGTGCTGCTGTTCTTCGCCTCGCTCATCCTGCACGAGCTCGGCCATGCCCTGGTCGCCCGGCGCCTGGGCATCGGGATCTCCGGCATCGACCTGTGGTTCTTCGGCGGCGTGGCCAAGATGGAGCGCGAGGCCGACTCGCCGGGAGTCGACTTCAAGATCGCCGCGGCCGGGCCGCTGGTCACCCTGCTGGTCGTGGTGGTCTGCGCCGGTGTCGGCATCGCCATCGCCGGCTTCGACACGATCTTCTCGGCCGCCCGCTTCCAGTCCACGGTCGGGGTCTCCCCCATCCTGGCGCTGGTCAGCTGGCTGGCCGACATCAACGCCGTCCTCTTCGTGCTCAACCTCGTGCCCGGGTTCCCGCTCGACGGTGGGCGGATCGCCCGCAGCGCGGCCTGGCGGCTGACCGGCGACCGCCTGCGGGCCACCCGCATCGCCGCGGCGCTGGGGCAGGGCTTCTCCTACGTGATGATCGGGCTGGGCATCTACTGGCTGATCCGCGGGTCGCTGATCGGCGGCCTGTGGCTGATCGTCCTGGGCTGGCTGCTGTCCCAGGCGGCCCGCGGCGCGGTGGCCCAGACCGCGCTGGGCCAGCGCCTGGAGTCGGTGACGGTGGCCGACATCATGGATCGCGAGCCGGTGTCGATCGCCTCCGCCCTGCCGGTCGAGCGCGCCCGCCACGAGTTCTTCCTGCGCTACCGCTGGCCGTGGTTCCCGGTGGTCGACGCCGAGGGGCGCTACGTCGGGCTGGTGCGCGAGGAGCGGCTGCGCGACGCCGCCGACACTCGACCGGTGAGCGACGTCATGGACGCCGCGGGAGCCGAGGCCCGCATCGGCGAGGAGGCGACGCTCGACTCGGTCATGGCCTCCGAGTCCCTGCGCCGCATCGGCGCTCTGATGGCCGTCGACTCCGAGGGAGTGCTGCGCGGCATCGTCACCCTCGAGCAGGTCCGCCGCGCGCTCCAGACCGCGGCCACGCGACAGGGCTGACCGGCCAGCTCCGCGTCGAGGCGACTGGCGAAGACCGAAAGACCAAGGGAGGCTCGGATGAAGCTCGAGGGCATCCACCACATCACCGCGACGACCGCGGACGCTCCGCGCAACGCCGACTTCTACGTCCGCGTCCTGGGCTTGCGGCTGGTCAAGAAGAGCATCAACCAGGGCGAGCCCAACGCGTACCACATCTTCTTCGGCGACGAGCGGGCGAGCGCGGGGGCCGACATCAGCTTCTTCGAGTTCAGGGGCCGGCCCGGCGGGCGTGCGGGGGCCGGACGGGTCCACCGCATCGTCTGGCGGGTGGCCTCCGAGGCGGCGCTCGACTTCTGGGAGCGGCGACTGGAGGACGAGGACGTGGCGGTCGAGCGCGCCGACGCGGCGCTGCGCGTCGCGGACCCCGAGGGGCTCGACCACGAGCTGGCCGTGGTCGACGTCCCCGACGAGCCGCTGGTCGGCGAGTCGCCCGACGTCCCGGCCGACTGCGCGCTCCAGGGCTTCGACGGCGTGCGTGCGTTCGCCGCCGACCCGGGCGCGAGCGCGGGCCTGCTCGAGCGCGCGCTGGGCTTCGAGGCCCTCGACCCCGGGCGCTGGGAAGCGCGCGGGGAGTCGCGCGGAGGGTGGATCGCCTACGACCCCTCCCCGCCGCAGCGCCCACGCTTCGGCGGCGGGGCGGTCCACCACGTCGCCTGGGGCTGCCCGGCGAGCGAGCACGAGGCCTGGCGCCGGCGCGTGCTCGACGCGGGGGCCGATCCCACCCCGGTGATCGACCGCCACTACTTCCACTCCGTCTACTTCCGCGAGCCCAGCGGGGTGCTGTTCGAGATCGCCACCCTGGGAGGGCCGGGCTTTACCGTCGACGAGGACCTCGAGCACTTGGGCGAGACCCTGTCGCTGCCGCCGGAGTTCGCGGGCGAGCGCCGGCGCCTGGAGATGATCCTCACCCCCGTCCCCACGACGCGCGAGCTGCGCGCGGGGGCGGCCAGCCGGCGGTCGAGCGCGCGGGCGGCCGGCGCTCAGGGGTAGCGGGCCGCCAGCCAGCCGGCGACCAGGTCCATCGCCTCGCGACGGCGGCCCTCGAAGTAGTGCGGCGCGCCCTCGAGCTCGTGGTAGGTGACGTCGTCGCTTCCGGCCGCGTCGCGGATCTCGCGGGCCTGGCGCAGGCGGATCTCGGTGTCGGCCGTGGCGTGGACGATCAGCGTGGGGACCGTGACCCGGGGCAGCGTCTCGGCCAGCCTGGCCGCCGAGGCCAGCCCCGACCAGGTCGACAGCCAGCCGCGTGGGGTCATCACCCGGGCCAGCCCGCCGCGGCCGTAGTTGGCCTCGAGCGGGTCCGAAGCGGCGAAGAGTGAGCCCAGCGGGCGGTCGTCGGGCTCGATCGAGGGGTCGAGGTAGGCCGGGTCGGCCAGCGTGCGGTAGACCGTCAGGTAGCGCTCGCTCACCGCCCGGCGGCGCAGGGCGTTCCAGCTCGGGTCCGCACGATCCACCGCCCGGGCGCGCTCGCGCGCCTGCGCGCGCTGCGCCTCGTAAGCCTTGGCCGTCGCATCGATCCGGGCGACCCGCTCCCGCTGGGCGGCGCGGTAGCGCTCGAGCCAGCCGCGGTCGTAGCGGCACGGCGAGGGCCACGGGCGCCAGCCGTTGTCCGGGTTGTACATGTCGAGCCCGGGGTCGCACGAGAGCGGGTCGGCCTCGTCGGTGACCGAGGGGTCGATGACCTGGAGCATGAAGACCCCCTCGCCCGGGTGGGCGGCCAGGCCGATCCACCCGTCGCCGAGTCCGTGCTGCGCCTGGGCCAGGGCCACCAGCGAGCCGCCCCCGCTGTTGCCCAGCAGCACGACCGCCTCGGCGCCCCGCCGGCGCACCTCGGCCACGGCCGTCTGCACGTCGATCACGCAGCGCTCGTGCAGGCAGTCGGTGTCGTTGTTGAGGTAGCGGGTGGCGAACCCCAGCACCCCGTAGCCCGCGGCGGCCAGGAGCGGGCAGGCGTAGTGGACGCTGAAGTCGCCCCGCGGGTGGGAGAGCACGACCGCGGTGCGCCACGGCGCCCCCCGCGGCGGCGTCCAGAAGTTCCCCCGGACCAGCGCCCCGTCGGACGACACGACGGTGACCGCCTCGCGCCCCACCTCGACGCCCGGGTCGTCCTCGGGCAACGGCCAGTACCTCATCCCGGCGGGGCGGTGCGCGCCGAGCGCGTCAGGCATCGCTAGACGTCCAGTGGCGGAAGCTGCGCCAGCGCCCGCGCATTCCCTGTCCGCGCAGCGACGTGCTGCGCTCGTCGCGCAGGGGGTGGATGGTGAAGATCCCGAAGCCCAGCCGGACCCGCTCGGGGATGGCTCCGGGGCGCTCGATCTCGTAGCAGAGGACGTCGTCGACGTGCCAGCGGGCACGACCTCGATCGCGCTCGAGGGTTATGGCGAAGTCGTGGCTGCGGCCGGGGGTGGTGTCGACCTGCGCCAACGGCGACTCGACCAGATGCATGAACGCGGCGCCGGGATCGATGCCGGCCACCGCCACCTGCTCGTGCATGGCCCAGATGCGCCGCTCGGTCGCCAGCCAGTCGAACACCCGGCCCGAGCGGAAGTCGACGACGTTGAAGCCCACCACCCCGTCGCGCGGGTCGTCGGGGTTGCCGCCGTGGTTCTCAGCGGCCATCTCGACCGCGAAGCGGGCCGGCCCGGCGGCGGGCAGCTCGAAGGCCTGGCGCGAGCGGTAGAAGACCTTTGGGTTGTCGAGCGTAGGCGCACCGTCGCGGGCCAGGCTGAAGCGCGCGACGTCCACCTCGAGCATCCCATCGGCCACGGTGACGACGGCGCCGGGGTCGAGGTGGACGTGCTTGCCGCCGTCGGCCAGCGGGGTCTCGAGCCGCGCCCATCGCCCCGGGTCGAGACCGTCGCCCTCGAAGCCGTCGTAGACCGCCACGTCGGGCAGTATGGCCCGACGGGCGCCGCTCAGGCGCCCGGCCGGGAGCCGCTCAGGGCCCCGGGATGACGCAATCAGCGACAGCGGTTGGGCGTCTTGACCTTCTGCGACACGCCGTCGGCGTAGGTGAAGCGGATCGTGTTCATCCAGCGGCCGTCGGCGGGACAGTCCGAGGGCGTAGTGATGTAGCGCTTGCCGCCCCTCTTGATCGGGTCGAGCCTTGCCCTTACGCGGTCCCCACCTGGCTGGCCGGAGGACACGCGTGGGCTCCCTCTGCCATGAGCTGTGCATCCGAGGCGGTGCAGAGCTTCGGGACCGTGGTGTCGAAGCGCCCGCCAGGCTGCGGCGGCCGTCGCGGGCCTGCCGGCCGACGAGTACCCCAACCTGACCGACGCGCCGGACGAGTTCAGCGAGGCCATCGCCGGGTGGGAGCAGTTCGAGTACGGGCTCGAGCGCATCCTCGATGGCCTCGAGGCGCGCCTGCAGTCGATCGGCGGCGCGACGGGCGCCACCTCGACCGGATCGCCGTCCAGCGCACTCGCGCCCGGCCGGGCCCGGGCGCCGCGGTCCTGAGCCCAGGCGTCCAATAACATCGCCCGGCGCGATGCCCGCCCACGACGTCCTGATCATCGGTGCCGGCCTGGCCGGCCAGCGAGCCGCCCTGGCGGCCGCCGACGCCGGCGCCACCGTGGCCGTCGTCTCCAAGGTCCACCCGGTTCGCTCGCACTCCACCGCCGCCGCCGGGGGGATCAACGCAGCGCTCAACCCCGAGGACACCTGGGAGTCCCACGCCTTCGACACGGTCAAGGGCTCCGACTACCTCGGCGACCAGGACGCGATCGAGATCATGTGCCGCGAGGCCCCGGACGAGATCCTCACCCTCGAGCACTTCGGCGTCACCTTCCACCGCGACGAGACCGGCCACCTCGGCACCCGCGCCTTTGGGGGGGCCTCGCAGGCCCGCACGTACTACGTCGCGGACATCACCGGCCAGGCCCTGCTGCACGTGCTCTACGAGCAGCTGCTCAAGTACCACGACCGCGTCGACCGCTACGAGGAGTGGTTCGTCACCTCCCTGCTCCAGGACGACGACGGCCACTGCACCGGCGCGATCAGCCGCCAGGTGCGCGACGGGCACATGGAGGTCTTCCGGGCCAAGGCGGTCATCCAGGCCTCGGGCGGCGCCGGCCAGGCCTTCAAGCCGACCACCAACGCCCTGATCTGCACCGGGGACGGCCTCGCCCAGGCCTACCGCATCGGCGCCCCGCTGATGGACATGGAGATGGTCCAGTACCACCCGACCACGCTGGTCGAGAACGGCTTCCTCATCACCGAGGGCGCCCGCGGCGAGGGGGCTCAACTGTTCAACAAGGAGGGCGACCGCTTCATGGAGGAGTACGCCCCCAACAAGCTCGAGCTGGCGTCGCGCGACGTGGTCTCGCGCGCCGAGCAGACCGAGATCAACGAGGGCCGCGGGCTCGACAACGGCGGCTTGGCGCTCGACATCACGCTGGTCCCCAAGAAGCGCGTCCTCGAGGCCCTGCGGGAGATCGTGAACATCGGGCGCGACTTCGCGGGCGTCGACATCACCAAGGAGCCGATCTCGATCCGCCCCGGCCAGCACTACATCATGGGCGGCATCCGCACGGACTCGAACGGCCAGACCCCCGTGCCCGGCCTCTATGCGGCCGGCGAGTGCGCCTGCGTGTCGGTCCACGGCGGCAACCGCCTGGGGGCCAACTCGCTGCTCGACACGCTGATCTTTGGGCGCCGGGCCGGCGAGCACGCCGCGCAGCGGGCGGCCTCGATGCCGGTGCCGGGCCACGACGTCGGCGCGCGCCTCGATGACGAGGCCGCCTGGATCAGCTCGATCATGGCGCGCGACGGCAACGGCCGCCGCGTCTCCGCCCTCAAGGACGAGCTGGGCGAGGCCATGAACCAGTACTGCGCGGTCTTCCGCGACGCCGAGGGCCTGGACAAGTGCCAGGAGATCATCGGCCGCCTCAAGGAGGAGGCCAGGACCGTGGGGATCGACGACCAGGGCACGGTGTTCAACCAGGACGTGCTTGGCGTCATCGAGCTGGGGTACATGCTCGACTGCGCCGAGGCGATGGTCGTCGGCGCGATCGAGCGCCGCGAGTCGCGGGGCGCGCAGTTCCGCACCGACTTCCCCGAGCGCAACGACGACGAATGGCTCAAGCACATCAACCTGTCCCGTAACGGGGACGACGAGCCCGAGGTCTCCTACTCGCCGGTGAGCGTCACCCGCTGGGAGCCCGAGGAGCGCAAGTACTAGGAGCCCTACCGATGCCCGAGTTCACCCTCAAGCTGCGCCGCTACCTCCCCGAGTCGGGCGAGGCCCCCTACTGGCAGGAGTTCCAGGTCGACCTCGACGGCCACCGCTCGGTGCTCGAGGGCATCCTCAAGGTCCGCGGCGAGCAGGACGGGACCGTCGGGATCCGCTGCTCGTGCCGCGCCGCCATCTGCGGCTCGTGCGGCGTGAAGATCAACGGCAAGCCGATGCTGGCCTGCAACACCCACCTCGAGTGGGCGGCCGGCCACTCCCAGCAGGACGGCAAGGTCGTGGTCGAGCCCATGGGCAACATGCCGGTGATCAAGGACCTGATCGTGGACATGGACGCCGTCCACTGGAAGAAGGTCCAGCGGGTCACGCCCTGGCTGCTCCCCGAGGGCGACCCCCCCGAGCGCGAGTACATCGTCCCCCACGAGGCCATGGTCGACGTCACCCAGTCGATGGCCTGCATCCAGTGCGGCGCCTGCGTGTCGGACTGCCTGTCGATGGAGATCGACCCGCTGTTCATCGGCCCGGCGGCCCTGGCCAAGGCCTACCGCTTCGTGGGCGACCCGCGCGACGGCCAGCACCACGAGCGCCTGTCGGACCTGGCCGAGGACCCGCACGGCATCTACGACTGCACCCACTGCTTCAACTGCATCGAGGCCTGCCCCAAGGGCGTGGCCCCGATGAGCCAGATCATGCGCCTGCGCCGGCGGGCGGGGCAGGACGGCATCGACGACGCCAACAACGGCCACCGCCACGAGCAAGCCTTCGTCGACAACATCGAGAAGAACGGGCTGCTCCACGAGGCCGACCTGCTGCCCGA
>JBBPZM010000027.1:0-9290 GCA_038199035.1 Solirubrobacterales bacterium
CGACGGCCGCCCCCGAGTCGACGGCCGCCCCCGAGGCCCCCAGCACTCCCAACGGCGCGCGGGAGGACCTCGCGCCGGTCGAGGCCGGGGCCGCCGCGGAGCCCGCGCTTGCGACCGAGACACCGGAGGAGCGGGTGCCCAGCGACGTCGAGCCGGCCGACGCCGGCGAGGTGGCCGCGCCAGACGCTCCCACCCCGGACGGCCCGGCCGACGGCGAGGCCGAGCCGGCCTGAGCGGCCGGGGGGAGGCCGAGCGCACCTGCGTCGGCTGCCGCCGACGCGCGCCGAAGTCGGTGCTGCGGCGCGTCGCGTCGGTCGACGGCCGGGCGGTCCCCGACCCTCAGCAGCGGCTGCCCGGGCGGGGCGCCTATCTGTGCGCGAGCAGCGAGTGCCTCGGGGAGGCGCTGAGCCGCGGCGCCTTCGCGCGCGCGTTCCGCGCGCCCGTGGCAGTCGACCGTGATGCCCTGGAGCCCGCGGTCGCGGGCTCGACGCGGCGGGACGAGCCTCGCGGAAAGGCCGACTAGACTGGGAGGCGGATGAGTCGCAAGCGCGTGCACGAGATCGCCAAGGAGCAGGGCGTCAGCAGCAAGGAGCTGCTGGGCAAGCTCCAGGCCGCCGGGGTCGAGGCCAAGGCGGTCGCCTCCTCGGTGGAGGAGTCAGACGCCCTGCGGGCGCTGGCCGACGGCGGCAACGGCTCCGCTCCGTCCTCCCAGGCGACGCCCGCCAGCCAGCCGGCTTCACGTGCGGACGCTTCGTCGCCCCCAGCCGCGCCCGCCTCGTCGCAGCGCGCCGGGGCACCGCCTGCCCGTCCGCCGGCCGCGCCGCTCGCCGCTCCCGGCGCCGCGGGCGTGCCCGGGTCGCCGGCGGCCTCGTCCGCCCCTTCATCCGCCCCCGCCCAGTCCCCGGGCGCCCAGGGCGATGGGGGACCCAAGCAGCGTCCCACCCGCGACTCCCTGGCCGGCGAGCGCGCCCCCGGCACGGGCGGCGGTCGCCGTCGCGTGGTCATCGACTCGCAGGCCTCCCGGCGCCAGGACGGCCGCGGCCCGGTCAACCAGCCTCCCCGCCGCCAGCGTCGGGGGCGCCGCCGGCGCGGCACCTATCAGGAGCCGGTCCCGCAGGATCCCTCGGTCGCCACCGCGGTCGACACCATCCGCATCAACTCCGGCTCGACCGTCAAGGAGACCGCCGAGTCGCTCGGCGTCGCGCTGCCGCAGGTGATCATGAAGCTGATGGAGCTGGGCGAGATGGCCACCCAGAACCAGACACTGGCCGACGAGGCCATCCAGGTGCTGGCCACCGAGTTCGGCAAGGACATCGAGATCGTCCACGTGGCCGACGAGGTCGAGGCCGAGCCGATCTTCGAGGACGCCGAGGAGGACCTGATCGAGCGCCCGCCGGTCGTGGCCATCATGGGCCACGTCGACCACGGCAAGACCTCGCTGCTCGACGCCATCCGCGAGACCGAGGTCGCGGCCGGCGAGGCCGGCGGGATCACCCAGCACATCGGCGCCTACCAGGTCCACCACAACGACCGCGCCGTCACCTTCCTCGACACGCCGGGCCACGAGGCCTTCACCGCCATGCGCGCCCGCGGCGCCCAGGTCACCGACATCGCGGTGATCGTGGTCGCCGCCGACGACGGCGCCAAGCCCCAGACCGACGAGGCCATCGACCACGCCAAGGCGGCCGACGTGCCGATCGTGGTCGCGGTCAACAAGGTCGACAAGGAGGGCGCTCAGCCCGAGCGCGTGCGCACCGAGCTCACCCAGCGCGGCCTCCAGCCGGCGGAGTGGGGCGGCGAGACCGAGTTCGTCGACGTGTCGGCCAAGACCAAGCAGGGCCTCGACGACCTGCTCGACACGATCCAGGTCGTGGCCGATCTCGAGGAGCTGCGGGCCAACCCCGCGGCCGACGCCTCGGGCGTGGTCGTCGAGTCCAAGCTCGACGCCGGCCGCGGCCCGGTGGTCACGATCCTCGTCCAGCGCGGCACGCTGCGCGTCGGCGACGCCGTCGTGGCCGGCGCGCACTGGGGCCGGGTACGCGCCATGCACGACCACCTCGGCGAGAAGGTCAAGCGCGCCGAGCCCGGCCAGCCGATCGAGATCCTCGGCTTCGACGGTGTGCCCGAGGCCGGCGACGTCGTGCGCGCGGTCGAGAACGACCGCCGCGCCCGCCAGCTCGCGGGCGAGCGCGCCAACCGCCTCAAGACCGAGCAGATCGCCCGCCGCTCGGGCATGAAGGTCTCGCTCGAGGAGGTCTTCCGCCTGGCCCGCGAAGGCGAGGTCAAGGCGCTCAACCTCGTCCTCAAGGCCGACGTCTCCGGCTCCCTGGAGGCGGTCGAGGACGAGATCGCCAAGCTGCCCCAGCAGGAGGTCGCGGTCAACGTCATCCACCGCGGCGTGGGCGGCGTCAACGAGTCCGACGTCATGCTCGCCGCCGCCTCCGACGGGATCGTCCTGGGCTTCAACGTGCGCCCGGTCGGCGACGCACGCTCGGTGGCCGAGCGCGAGGGAGTGGAGATCCGCTCCTACGCCGTCATCTACCGCGCCATCGAGGAGCTGCGCGCGGCCATGGAGGGCATGCTCGAGCCCGAGGAGGTCGAGGAGACGCTCGGCCACGTCGAGATCCGCCAGGTCTTCCGGGCCTCGCGGGTCGGCGCGATCGCCGGCTCCTACGTGACCGAGGGTAGGGTCACGCGCGGGGCGCGGGTGCGGCTGGTGCGCGACGGCACGGTGGTCTACGACGGCGTGATCGCCTCGCTGCGGCGCTTCAACGACGACGTCCGGGAGGTCGCCAGTGGCTTCGAGTGCGGGATCGTGCTGCGCGACTTCGCCGACATCAAGGAGGGCGACCAGCTCGAGGTCTACGCGACGCGCAAGGTCGAGCGCGAGCTCGCTTGAGCTCACCTCCGCACGCCTTCGTCGCCGTCCTCACCGTCGAGCTGTTCTTCCCCGACTGCGCCTCGCTCAAGGCCAAGCGCCGCGAGCTGGCGCCCGTGAAGGCCCACCTGCACGGGCGGCTGGGCGCCACCGTCGCCGAGGTGGCCCACCAGGACCAGTGGCAGCGCGCCACGCTCGTCGCCGCGCTGGCCGGCGGCTCGCAGGGACGCCTCGAGGAGGCGGTCGACGGCCTCGAGCGCTGGCTGGACACGCGCTTCACGCACGGCGCCCGGATCGAGCGGCACCTGGCCTCGCTCGAGGACCTCGCCGCCTGAGCGCCCGCGGACGCGATCACTAGGATGCCCTCGGATCGCCTGCGGCGGGTCGACGAGGCGGTGCGCCAGGTCCTCAGCGACGCCGTCACCCACGACCTCAAGGACCCGCGTATCGGCTTCGTGACCGTGACCGCCGTCAAGACCAGCCCCGACCTTCGCTACGCCCGCGTGTTCGTCAGCGTGCTGGGGGACGCCGACCGTCGCGCCGCCACGCTGGACGGCCTGCGCTCCGCCCACGGCTTCCTCCAGCGGCAGGTGGCCGCCGAGCTGCGGCTCAAGCACACGCCGAGCCTGGACTTCGAGTACGACGACAGCATCGACCGGGGCATGCGAATCTCCGAGCTGATCGACCGCGAGGTTGGGCCGTGAGCTGCTCGGAGGTGGCGCAGCGAGAGCCCGGGGCGGTCGCCGAGCGCACCCGCGTCCTCGACGAGATCCGCGGCGCCCAGCGCTTCGTGCTGGTCACCCACGAGAACCCCGACGGCGACGCCCTGGGCTCGCTCGTGGCCATGCACGAGGTGCTCTCCCGGCTGGGCAAGGACAGCGTGATGTTCATGACGGCCGACGAGTTCCCGCTGCCCTACGAGTACCGCTTCTTCGCGCTCGAAGGCCTGGCCAGCGTTCCTTGCGAGGACTTCGAGGAGCGCACGATCGTCTTCCTGGACTGCGGCAACATCGACCGCACCCCTGGGGCGCTGGTCAAGCGCGCGGGCGCGCACATCGTCAACGTCGACCACCACCACGACAACACCCGCTTCGGCACGGTCAACTACGTAGTGCCCGAGGCGTCGTGCACCGCCGAGATCGTCTGGGACCTGATGCACGAGCTGGGCGTGGAGCCCTCTCTGACCATCGCCGAGGCCCTCTACGTCGGCCTGGTCACCGACACCGGTCGGTTCATGTACGAGAACACCGGCCCCCGCGCCCACCTGATGGCCGCGGAGCTGATCGCCGCCGGCGTCGAAGCCCACGAGATCTATCGCCGCCTCTACGAGGGCGTGCCCTACGGCAAGCTCGAGCTGCTGGCCCGCGCGCTGGCCAACGTCGAGCGCTACGACGACGGGCGCCTCACGCTCACCCACCTCAGCGCCGAGGACTACCGCCAGGCCGGGGCCGAGGAGAACTACTCCGAGGGCGTGGTCGACCATCTGCGCGCCGTCCAGGGCACGGCGGTGGCCGGGTTGGTGCGCGAGTTGCTCTCCGGCGAGGAGCCATGCGGCCGCAAGGTCTCACTGCGCGCCACCGACGAGCGAGTCGACGTGTCGGCCATCGCCCGCGTACAGGGCGGCGGGGGCCACCGCCAGGCCGCGGGCTTCTCCACGGTCATGGGCTGGGACGAGCTGGTGGGCTTCCTGCGGGCGCAGATCGCGGCGCAGCTGTAAGATTCCTACCGCTCTTACTCTGAGGAGAAGACATGCGGCTGACCAGCAAGGGTCAGGTCACCATTCCGGTGGAGATCAGGCACGAGCTCGGGCTGATGCCCGGAAGCGAGGTGGACTTCGCCGTGGACGGCGACGCCGTCAGGATCACCAAGGCGACGGACGGCCCCGGCCGCGGCGCACGGATCGTCCAGGACCTTGTCGGTCGAGGCGACGGCGACATGACGACCGACGAGATCATGGCCCTGACCCGTGGCGAGTAGCGCCACCCTGGTCGATGCCAACGTCCTGCTCGACGTGTTCACGCGAGACTGGCGATGGCTGAACTGGTCAAGTGGCGCCCTGTCGGCTGCCGGTGACGACGGTCCGCTCGTTATCAATCCGGTCGTCTACGCGGAGGTCTCTCCCCGCTTCAGCCGCCGCGAGGAGCTTGACGAGGCCCTTGGCCCCGATGCCTTCCTCCGCACGCCGATCCCCTGGGCAGCCGCCTTCTTGGCCGGACGGCTGTTCGTCGAGTACCGCCGCCGCGGCGGGCTCCGCCGCTCACCGCTTCCCGACTTCTTCATCGGCGCTCATGCAGCGGTCGCGGGGATGCGGCTGCTAACGCGTGACCCGGCTCGCTATCGCAGCTACCTGCCGGGACTGGCCCTGATCAGCCCGTAGGCCAGCGTGCGCAGGTTGTGGCGGGTCGGTGGTGGGTGGTTGATCGGGATTAGGTGGGCGCGCGTGCGCCATGCTCTTGGAGTGCAGAGACCGCCTGGCGCACGCGCGCAGTTAGCAAGATGACCCCTGACGGGGTCATCTTGTGTGACAAGCCGGCGGGGAAGACGTCCCACGACGTGGTCGCGGTGGTGCGGCGGGCTCACCGGGGGGCCAAGGTCGGCCATGCCGGCACGCTTGATCCCTTCGCCACAGGGCTGCTCCTGGTGCTCGTCGGGCGCGCGACGCGCGCCCAGCGCTTCTTCATGGCCCTGCCCAAGACGTATCTGGCGATCGCGCGCTTCGGCGCCGTCTCGAGCACCGGCGATCCCGAGGGCGAGATCGTCGAGACGGGGGTCCTGCCGCCCGATCCGCTCGACCTGCGGGTCGGCCGGGTCGTCCAGCGGCCCCCGGCCCACTCCGCGGTCAAGGTCGGCGGCGTGCGCGCCTACCGCCGCGCCCGGCGGGGGGAGGAGGTGCAGACCGCGCCCCGCACGGTCACCGTGCACCGCTTCGAGCAGCGCTGGCGCGAGCGCGACCGCGCCGAGCTCGAGATCGAGTGCTCTTCGGGCACCTACGTGCGCAGCCTCGTCGCCGACCTGGGCGACGCCTACTGCGAGGCGCTGCGCCGCACGGCGATCGGCGACTTCCACGTCGAGGACGCCGAACCCGACCGTGTCATCGCCCTCGGGGACGCGCTCCGCTTCCTGCCGGAGGTGGCGCTCGAGGGGGAGACCGCGCGCCGCGCCGCCCATGGGGTCGCCGTCCCCGGAGACGCCGAGGGCACCGTCCGCCTGATCGACGCGGCCGGGCTGATCGCGCTGGCCGAGCCCCTCGCCGGGAAGCCGGGCGATCCCGACGCCCCCCGCGTCCTCAAGCCCATCGTAGGCTTCCGCGGCTGATGGAGGTCACTGCGCTCAACGAGGTGCAACCGCGCCCCCGGCGCGTCGCCGTGGGCGAGTTCGACGGCGTCCACCTCGGCCACCGCGAGGTCATCCGAGGAGCGGACACCGTGCTGACCTTCGATCCCCACCCACTGGCCGTCATCCACCCCGAGGCCGCTCCCCGGCTGCTGACCAGTACCGCGGTCAAGGCGGACCTCGTCGCCTCGCTCGGGGTCCGCGAGATGGTGGTCGTCCCCTTCGACCGCGAGTTCGCCGCCGTCAGCGCTCAGGGCTTCGTCGACGAGGTGCTCGTCGGGCGCCTCCAGGCGACGCAGGTGTCGGTGGGCGAGAACTTCCGCTTCGGTCACCGCGCGGGGGGCGACGCCGACCTGCTGCGCGCCCAGGAGAGCTTCGAGACCCGCGTCGCCCCCCTCGTCGAGTTCGGCGGCGAGGTCGTCTCCTCGAGCCACGTCCGCGGCCTCGTGCTCGCCGGCGAGGTGGAGCAGGCGGCGGGCTTCCTTGGCGACCCCCTGCAACTGCGCGGCGAGGTCGTCGAGGGCGATCGGCGCGGGCGGGAGCTGGGCTATCCCACCGCCAACCTGGTCCCCGACGATCGGCTCGTCTACCCCGGCCACGGCGTGTACGCCTGCCTGGCCGCTCACGACCTCGAGGGCGACCGCCCTGCCTGCGCCGCGGTCAACGTCGGGGTGCGCCCCACCTTCGACACCGGCCGGGGCGTCCTGGTCGAGGCCTACGTCCCCGGCTTCGACGGCGACCTCTACGGCCGCGAGCTGCGCCTCCAGTTCCTGACCCGGCTGCGCGGAGAGCGGCGCTTCGAGACGGCGCAGGCCCTCGTCGAGCAGATGGCCCAGGACGTCGCGCAGGCCCAGGAGGCCTGTGAGCGCTTTGCTACGGTTCCGCGCCCATGACCCTGACGGCAGAGCGCAAGCGCGAGCTGACCACCCGGTTCGGCAAGGACGATGCGGACACCGGCGCGACCGAGGTCCAGGTCGCCCTGCTGACCGAGCGCATCAACGAGCTCACTCAGCACCTTCGCACCCACGCCCGGGACCACCACTCGCGGCGCGGCCTGCTCAAGCTCGTCGGCCAGCGCCGCCGGCTCCTGCGCTACCTCCAGAGCTCAAACCTGGAGGGGTACCGCGCGCTGGTCAGGGAGCTCGGCCTGCGGCGCTAGCGCCGCCGGGGATCGGCGCGTGAGCGTCCTCGAGTCCGGCACGCCCACCCCGCAGTTCACCCTGCGCCGCGAGGGCGGTGAGGCCGTCGGGCCGCAGGACCTGCGCGGCGCCACCAGCGTCCTGGTCTTCTACCCGTTCGCCTTCAGCCCGGTCTGCACCGACCAGTTCAACCTCTACGAGGAGGTCCTCGACGAGCTCGCGCAGCGCGGCGCCATCCTCTACGGCGTCTCCTGCGACTCGACTTGGACCCAGAAGGCGTTCAAGGACCAGCTGGGAGTCTCGATCGAGCAGCTGTCCGACTGGGAGCCCAAGGGCGAGACCTGCCGCGCCTTCGGGGTCTACCACGACGGGGGCTTCCCCCAGCGAGCCTTGGTCATCCTCGATCCCGAGGGCGTCGTCAAGTGGAGCTACCAGGCGCCCAGCCCCGGCGACCTTCCCGGCGCCAACCTGATCTTCGACGGGCTTGACGCCTGAGGTCCGCCCGGCCACGTCGGCTGACGCCCCGGCGCTGGCCGCGATCTACGGGGAGGGGATAGAGGAGCGCCAGGCGACCTTCCGCACCACGCCGCCGCCGCTCGAGGAGATGGTCCAGCTCATCGCCCGCGAGCGCTTTCCGGTGCTCGTCGCACAGGACGACGAGGGGGTGGCCGGCTTCGTCTCGGTCGTCGCTCACGCCACGCCGCGCTTCTACGGCGGTGTGGGCGAGTACGGGCTCTACGTGGCGCGCCGCGCGCGGCGGTCGGGTGTCGGCGCTGCGCTGCTGGAGGCGGCGTGCGACCAGGCGCAGCGCCTCGGCTACTGGAAGCTCGTGGGCAAGCTCTTCACCACCAACGAGGCCAGCATCGCGCTCGCCCGCCGCTGCGGGTTTCGCGAGGTCGGGGTTCACCTGCGCCACGGCCGCCTCGAGGGCCAGTGGCGCGACGTCCTGCTCATCGAGCGTCTGCTGGGCGAGGCGGCGCGGGAGGGTCGCTGACCGTGCCCGACCTGCGCAGCGCCCCGCCGCCACCGGTCGGGCCCGCCGACCACGTGCGCGGGCCGGACGGGGCACCGGTCCTGCTCGAGTACGCCGACTTCGAGTGCCACTTCTGCCGGTTGGCTCACGCTCGGCTCGAGCCGCTGGCGCTGCGCCGGGTCTTCCGCCACTTCCCGGTGCGCTCCAAGCACCCGCGCTCCTGGGCCGCGGCCTGCGCGGCCGAGGCGGCGGCGCTCCAGGGGCGCTTCTGGGAGATGCACGACTCGCTCTTCGGCGACCAGGGCCGCCTGGAGGACCCGCACCTGTGGCGCCGCGCGCAGGAGCTCGGGCTCGACCTCGACCGCTTCGACGCCGACCGGCGCAGCGAGGGCGTCGTCGCTCGGGTCAGGGCCGACTTCGCCAGCGGCGTGCGAGCCGGAGTGGCGACCACCCCCACGCTCTTCTTCGAAGGCCACGCCCACCAGGGAATACCGGCCCCCAGGCTGATCGACCGGCTCGCGGCGGTGGCGGCCGACGCTTCGGCGTGCCCGCCGGGGGGCTGATGGGCGCCCGCCATGGCGCCCGCTAGCATGGACGGCGAACCTACCGAAGCGACAGACGCTTGGGCCCGCCGATCGAGACGCGGGCAGGAAAGGAACAGATGGCAGAAGTGACACGGGTCTCCGTGGAGATCGCCGGTACGGAGATCTCGTTCGAGACCGGCCGCATGGCCAAGCAGGCCTCCGGCGCGGTGGTCGTCCGAGCGGGCGACACGGTGGTCCTCGGCACCGCCACCGCCGGCAACCTCAGGGACGTCGACTTCCTCCCCCTCACCGTCGACGTCGAGGAGCGCATGTACGCCGCGGGCAAGATCCCCGGCTCGTTCTTCAAGCGCGAGGGTCGCGCCGGGGAGAAGGGAACGCTGACCGCGCGCATGATCGATCGCCCGCTGCGGCCGCTGTTTCCC
>JBBPZM010000028.1:0-3295 GCA_038199035.1 Solirubrobacterales bacterium
AAGTGCGATGACGAGGGCGTCGAGGTTGGCGTGCACGGGGCCTCCTGGGTCGACGTTGCAATCGCAACGCCTCCCTTCGGCGCCCTCTTTATGTCCCCTCGCCGCGCCCCACGCGGCAAATCGGAATCAACCATCTAGTGGCCAACCGCCTGGCTCAGGAGACGTCTCCCTACCTCCTCCAGCACAAGGACAACCCCGTCGAGTGGAGGCCGTGGGGCGAGGACGCCCTGGCGGCGGCCCGCGAGCGCGACGTCCCCCTGCTGGTCTCGATCGGCTATTCGGCCTGCCACTGGTGCCACGTCATGGAGCGCGAGTCGTTCGAGGACCCCGATGTCGCCGCCCTCATGAACGAGCGCTTTGTCTGCGTGAAGGTCGACCGCGAAGAGCGCCCCGACGTCGACGCCATCTACATGGATGCCGTCCAGGCCATGACCGGCCACGGTGGCTGGCCGCTCAACGCCTTCGTCACCCCCGAGCAGGTTCCGTTCTACGCGGGGACCTACTTCCCGCCGCAGCCCCGGCAGGGCATGCCGAGCTGGAGTCAGGTCATCGAGGCGGTCTCCGACGCCTGGCGCGAACGCCGTGACGAGATCCGCTCCGGAGCCGGGCGCATCGTCGAGCGCCTGCGCGGAGCGGCCCGACTCGAGCCCTCGGGCCAGCCGATCGACCCGGGCTCGCTCGCGCGGGCGGTGTCCGGGCTGCGCCAGGTCTACGACAGCCGTCACGGTGGCTTCGGCGGCGCGCCCAAGTTCCCGCCGGCCTCGACGATCGAGCTGCTGCTCGCCCGCGGCGAGCGCGAGATGTCGATCGCCACGCTGAAGGCCATGGCGGCGGGTGGGATCTACGACCAGGTGGGCGGAGGCTTCGCCCGCTACGCCGTCGACGCCACATGGACGGTGCCCCACTTCGAGAAGATGCTCTACGACAACGCCCTGCTGGCCCGGGCCTACCTGCACGGCTTCCAGGCCACCGGCGACCGGGCTCTGGCCCGCGTGTGCTGCGAGACCCTCGACTGGGCGCTGCGCGAGATGCGCGGGCCCGAGGGCGGCTTCTACGCCGCGCTGGACGCAGACTCCGAGGGCGTCGAGGGCAGATACTACGTGTGGACGGTGGCCGAGCTGCGCGAGGTGCTGGGCCCCGATCTGGCGCAGCCGGCGATCGCCTACTTCGGCGCCACTGAGCGCGGCAACTTCGAGGGGACGAACGTGCTGGAGGCCCGCGGGTCCGTGCCGGAGCGCCTGGACGAGATCCGCCGCCGACTGCTCGTCGCGCGCGAGCGCCGCGTGCGGCCGGGGCTCGACGACAAGCGCCTGTGCGCCTGGAACGCCCTGATGGTCGCCGCCCTGGGCGACGCGGGGGCGGTGCTCGAGCGCCCCGACTACGTCCGGGCCGCCACGGACTGCGCCGGGTTCCTGCTCGACCAGATGCGTGAAGAGCGCGGGCGGATGCTGCGCACCTACAAGGACGGGCGCGCTCGCCTGGACGGCTACCTCGAGGACCACGCCTTTTTGGTGGAGGCGCTGCTCACCCTCTACGAGGCCACCTTCGACGCGCGCTGGTTTCGCGAGGCCCGGGCGCTGGCGGACACGGTCATCGCCCACTTCGGCGACGAGCCGCGCGGCGGCTTCTTCTCGACCGCCGACGACCACGAGGCCCTGGTCGCCCGGCGCAAGGAGCTCGACGACTCCCCGATCCCCAGCGGCGCGTCGAGCGCAGCGCTGGGGCTGCTGCGCCTCAGCGCCCTGAGCGGTGAGCACGAGTACGAGCGCCGCGCGGTGGGGGCGCTCCGCCTACTGCACGAGGTCGCGCCCCGCCATCCGCAGGCCTTTGCCCACCTCCTTCAGGCGGTCGACTTCTATACCTCGCCGGTGCGGGAGGTCGCGCTGGTGGGGGAGGGGCTGGAGCCGCTCGAGCGGGTGGTGCGCTCAGCCCATCGGCCGCACGTCGTCGTGGCCGGCGCGCGCGACCCTGCGGCCGGGGCGGACGGGGTGCCGCTGCTGGAGGGCCGCGCTCCCGTGGACGGGCGCGCCGCGGCCTACGTGTGCGAGGGCTTCGCCTGCCAGCGACCGGTCACCGAGCCCGAGGAGCTGGCGGCGCTGCTGGCCTGAGCGAGCCGTCGGCGGCGGGCTTGGGATGCTGGGCTTCTCATCGCCGAGCCGCTTGCGGCGCAGTTGCGGCTGGCGCGTGAGCGCGCGGTCGCGGCGCCTCGCGGCTCAGCCGATCTCGAAGACCACGGTGACCGTGGCCGAGACCGTGCTGCGCCCGGGGCGGACCGGGGGTGGGACGCGGGGGCGGGTGGGGGCACCCTGGGTCGAAGGGGCGACCCCGGACTGCGGCGAGGCTTCGATGTTCGGCGTCCCCTCCTGGATGCTGACCGGGTCGCCGACGTCGATCCCCGCCGCGTCGGCCAGCCGCTGGGCCTTGGCGCGGGCGTCGGCGAAGGCCGCGGCCAGCGCCTGGCGGGCGGTCTCGCTGGGGTCGGCGGCGGTGAACGACGGTCCGTCGACGCTCGTCGCGCCGGCCGCGACCGCCGCGCTGGTGATCTCCCCGGTGCGAGGCACGTCGCGGATGGTCGCGCGCACGCTTGCGCTGGCCACGTACTCGACGACCTGGGCCTTGCTGCCCGGCCGCAGCGGCCGGGTGGTGCGCTGAACGTCGATCGTCCCGGTGGCCAGGTCGGCCGGGGCAATGCCCAGCGAGCCGAGGCGGGCGATCACACTGCGCAGGCGGGCCGACGTGGCGCTCAAGGCGTCCGACGTGGTGCGGCGGGCCGTGCGGACGCCGAACGACACGGTGGCCAGGTCGTTGGGGACGGTCAGCGTCGCGCTGCCGGTGACGGTGATCGTCCGCGGCGTGTCCGCGGCCGCCGGCGTGGCGCTGAGGGCCAGGATCAGAACCGCGAGGGCCAGGCATCGGCGTGCGATCACGCCGCCAACATAACGTGGCGCATTGGCGCGCGCCAGCGCGAAGCGGTGGACCCGGTCGCGGCTAGAGCGACGCCCCGCGCCCGGACCGGACGGCCTCACAGCACCGGCAGGTAGCGCTCGAGCTCCCAGGGCGTGACCTGCACGCGGTAGTCCTCCCACTCCTGGCGCTTGATCTCCACGTAGCGGTTGAACATGTGCTCGCCCAAAGTGCGCAGGACCAGCTCGGACTCCGACGTGAGCTCGATCGCCTCGCCCAGCGTCTCGGGCAGCTGCTCGATGCCCAGCCTGCGCCGGTCCTCGGGGGAGAGGTGGTAGAGGTTCTTCTCCATCGGCTCGGGCAGCTCGTAGCCCTTCTCGATGCCCTCGAG
>JBBPZM010000029.1:0-45848 GCA_038199035.1 Solirubrobacterales bacterium
GGCGTCGAACAGCGGGCGCAGGTAGGGGTCGACCTTGGCCATCATGTCGCCGGGCAGGAAGCCGAGGCGCTCGCCGGCCTCGACGGCGGGCCGGGTGAGGATGATCCGGTTGACCTCCCGGCGCGAGAGCGCGGCCGCAGCCATGGCGACGGCCAGGAAGGTCTTGCCCGTGCCGGCCGGGCCGATGCCGAAAGTGATCGTGCTCGAGCGGATCGAGTCGACGTAGCGCTTCTGGTTGAGGGTCTTGGGGGCCACGCGGGTCGAGCGGTGGCGCCAGACGACGTCCTCGAGGATCCGCGCCGGGCTCTCGTGCTCGTCGAGCGCCCGGGTCACCGCCTCGATCGTCCCGGGGGCGATCTCGTGGCCCTCGGCGATGAGGTCGGAGAGCTCACGCACCACGGTGCTCGCCGCGCGCACCGCCTCGGGCTCGCCGTCGAGCGTGACCACGTTGCCGCGCAGGAAGACGTCGCACTCGAGGTGTCCCTCCAGCGCCTTGAGGATCGCGTCATGCGAACCGGCCAGGCCGGCGGCCACCGCGTTGGGGACCTCGAGCTGGCTGCGCATCAGGCGCTCAGGGCGTCGCGCACCTTGGCCGAGACGCGCTTGCCGTCGGCGCGGCCACCCACCTGCGGCATCACCGCGCTCATGACCTTCCCCATCTCCTTGGGGGAACCGGCGCCGGTCTCTCTGACCGCCCCGGCCACGATCTCCTCGAGCTCGGCGTCGGAGAGCTCGGCCGGCAGGTAGGCCGCGATCAGCTCCGCTTCGGTGCGCTCGGTGGCGGCAAGTTCCTCTCGCCCGGCGTCGCTGTACTGCTGGGCGGAGTCCAGGCGCCGCTTGCGCTCGCGTCGCAGGGCGGCGAGCTCGTCCCCGCCCTCCTTGGCCGCCTTCTGGAGCTCGGAGAGGACGAAGCGCAGGGCGCCGACACGATCGCGCTCCCCCGCCTTCATGGCCGTGGAGAGGTCGGTCCTGACCTGGTCGGCGATCGTCACTACGGGCAAGGATACGCGCCGATCGGGGCCGCGCGGACCGGGACCGCAGTGAGGCGCCGCGGGCCACCGCCAAGCCGAGGTCGAGCGAACAGGGGCTGAACCCGTGGGGCGCCGTCGCCTCTGCTCAGGTCCTGATTCGGTAGTGGAGATGAACCACGCCGCTGGCGAAACGACGTTCGTCCAGCAGGTCGAGCTTCATCCGCACATGGTTGGGAAGGGACTGCCTGCCACCTCCTACCAAGATGGGCGCGAGCACCTTCTCCGCAGTGCGCCAGATGTTCGCGAACTCCGGCGTGACGTGCGTCTAGTCGGAGCCGGTGTCCATGGTCTCCCAGGCGAGCATCACCTCGTACATGCACCGCCCGTAGAGGTAGGTGCCGACCGGCCGCTCGAGGTCGTTGACGAAGCTGTGCACCTCCTCGTCCGGCGCGGCCCAGTCGAAGTCGCCGCCCTCGTCCGCGACGTAGCCGTCGAGCGACGTGATCGCCGAGTAGATCAGCCTGGCCATAGTGGGGGTCTTGCGAGACTCACCCTAGTCCGAGGTCACGGCGCCGGCTGGACCCTCCCTCGGCAGCCTCCTGCGCGTCGAGGTGCCGGCTGGCCGCGAGGTAGCCGGCGTTGATCGCCCCCACGCTACCGGCATGAAAATGTCGCCGGGAGCGCTGTCCGCCCCGGGACGTAGCTTCGGCTGACTGGGACGGGGGTCCTTCTCGGAGCAGATGAACGGGCAGGCCGCGCACGCGTTATGGGCTGCGAGCCCGACACGCTAGGTGGCCGCCCCTGCGACCGGCCCGGTTGCGCTGCGAGCGCGAATCCGTAGTTGTCGTTTGCCCGAGCCTGCTCCATCGCCGGAAACGATCAAGGAGCCAGGAGATGAGAGCAATCGGAATCGACGTCCACCAGAGCTTCTGTGAGGTGGCGATCTGCGAGCGAGGAGAGGTGAGATCGGCGGGCCGGATCGAGGCCTCGGTCGAGGCGCTCGAGCTGTTCGCGCAAAGCCTCGGCGGTGGCGACCGCGTGGCGATGGAGACGAGCGGGCCTGCGTTTGCGATCGCGCGGATCCTCGAGCGCCAGGTCGGCGAGGTGATCGTCACCAACGCCGCCGAGGTCCGGGCGATCTCCCATGCCCGGGTCAAGTCTGACCGCTTCGACGCCCGCACCCTGGCCCGGCTCGCCGAGTCGGGGATGCTGAGTTCGGTCTGGGTCCCTGACCCCGACACGGCGTCGCTTCGCCGTCGGATCGCGCGCCGCGCCGCCCTGGTCCGCCAGCGCACCAAGGCCAAGAACGAGGTCCATGCGGTGCTCGCCCGCTGCCTGCTGGGAAAGCCGCAGGTCGCCGACCTGTTCGGAGTCGCAGGTCGGCGCTGGCTCGAGTCCCTCGAGCTGGCGGCCGAGGAGCAGGAGACCCTGGAGGGCTGCCTTCGCGAGGTCGACTTCTGCGATCGCGAGGTCGCCCTGATCGACCGCAAGCTCGCCGAGTGGGCGGTCGCCTCGGCGGAGGTCAAGCGGCTGATGACGATCCCCGGGATCGGGATGACCGCCGCGGTGACGCTGATGAGCGCGATCGGCGAGATCGCCCGCTTCGACGACCCGCGCAAGCTCGTCGCCTATCTGGGCCTGGATCCAACCTCGCGCCAATCGGGTGACCAACCGGCTCGCGGCGGGCGGATCTCCAAGCGCGGCAACGTTCAGGCTCGCTCGGTGCTGGTCGAGGCAGCCTGGACGGCGATCCGCTCTCCTGGGCCCCTGCGCGCCTTCGGCGAGCGGGTCCGATCCCGCCATGGCGGCCCGGTCGCTGCGGTCGCGGTCGCTCGCAAGATCGCCGTCTTGAGCTGGCACCTGCTGAGCCGCGAGGAGGATTACGCCTTCGGCCGTCCCTGGCTCGTTCGCTCAAGGCTGCGTGTTGCCGAGCGCTTGGCCGGGGCGCCGGCGCTGAGCAAGCGCCACGGCGGGCAGCGCGTCAGGTCGACCCCGGCCGAGCGGGCCACCGAGCGCGAGCTCGCGCAGCGGGCGGAGGCGGCCTACCGGCGAACGGTCGCCGACTGGAGCGCGGGCACAAAGCTGGGCGCCGGCGCGACATCGGGGCGCGCATCTTGAAGTCACCCATCGGGGGACAAGCAGCGCGGCGGACCCAAGCCCCGAGTCTCGCTCTTTAGCTGGTCGTCTACCGACGCCCAGATCCAGTCTTGCAAGAGGAGACACTCACGAGCAACACGACTTGACTTTCATCCGTAGTGCCGACGAAGATCGACGGCCGCCCGTCCCTGGCCTCGAGCGCGGGCAGCAGCACCGAGAGGGCGCCGACCTCGTAGGCCCCCCGGGCTCCGCCGCCGCGAGGACCAGCCCGACGCGGTTCACGCCGCCGGCGAGCTCGCCGCGGCGGCCGGGCGAGCGGTGCCGGGCCGATCGTCGTCAGCGACGACGCCATCGCCGGTGGTGCCGGTTGTCCCCCCCGCGCTCTGCTCCTCGAGCTCGGTGCCCAGCGCCGGCGGGTGGCCGAGCTGCCCCAGCTCCGAGGCGTCGCGCGAGAAGAGCAGGGCCACCGTCCAGTCGGCGACCAGGCGCAGGCGGCGCTTGACCCCCGGCATGGCGAGCATGTGGTACGTGCGGGTCAGGAACCACGCCGGGAAGCCGCGCCAGCGCAGGCCCATCGTGCTGGCCACGGCCTGGTGGCGGCCCAGGTCGACGAAGATGCCCAGGGTGCGGTAGCGAAACGGCCGCTGGCGCCCGTTGCCGAGGGCGGCGGCCACATTGCCGGCCACCCGACGGCCCTGGCGCAGGGCGTGCTGCGCGGTGGGCGGGCAGGGCTGGCCCTTGCGGGCCGGATCGGGCACGGCCGCGGCGTCGCCGATCGCCCACACGTGCTCGTGCCCGTCGACGCGCATGAAGCGATCGGTGCGGATGCGCCCGCCGTCGGTCAGCGGCAGGCCGAGCCGGCCGACCACCGGGTGGGGCTTGACGCCGGCCGTCCACACGACCGTCCGCGTGGGGATCACCTCGCCGCCCGACAGCGTCGCGCTGTCCGCGGTCACGCGCTCGAGCGTCTGGCCCACCCGGAACTCGATCCCCCTCCCCTGGAGGTCGCGCACGGTGAAGTCGGCCAGGCGGGCGGGAATCTCCATCATCACCCGGTCGCGCGCCTCGACGAGGACCCAGCGCATGCCGTGCACCCGGCAGCGCGGGTAGAGGTCGATGACGTCGGCGGCGAAGTCCTGGAGCTCGGCCAGCCCCTCGACGCCCGAGTAGCCGCCGCCCACATAGACGAAGGTCAGGTAGGCCGCCCGCTCGCGCTCGTCGGCCACCGTCTCGGCCGTCTCCAGGGCCAGCAGCAGCCGGTTGCGCAGGGCGATGGCCTCGGGCAGCGTCTTGAAGCCGATCGCGTGCTCGGCCAGGCCGGGGATGGGCAGGGAGCGCGACACCGAGCCCACCGCGACGATCAGCTGGTCGTACTCGACGGTCTCTTCCTGGCCCTCGACCGAGACGAAGCTCAGCCGGTTGGCCTGCGGGTCGGCGCCGGTGACCTGCCCGACCCGCAGGTCGGTGTGGGCCAGCTCCTCGCGCAGGGGCACGACCACATGACGGGGCTCGAGTGTCCCCGCCGCCGCCCCCGGGAGCAGGGGCGTGTACAGCATGAAGTTGACGTCGTTGACCAGCGTGATGCGGGCGCTGTGGGCCGGGAGCACCCGCTCGAGCGTGCGGGCGGCGTAGAGCCCCCCGAAGCCGCCGCCGGCGATGACGATCCTCCAGGCCATTCGCCCCTGAGCCTAAGCCCCGGGCAGCGTAGAGACCAACCGCACAAGCGTGTCACAAGGTTGCGTCGGCCTCCGCCTGGGCGGGGGCGCGTCAGGGTCGCCGTCGCTCGAGGAGCAGCGTCGCCCACTCCCCCGCCTCGCGACGGTCGCGCTCCGCCAGTCCACACCGGGCGAAGGCGGCGGAGACCTCGTCGGCCTGGTCGCGCAGGAGGCCGCCGGCCACCAGGTGGGCCGGCGGATCGGTCATTCCCTCGGCCAGGCGAAGCAGCAGCGGAGCGAGCAGGTTGGCAGACATCGTCTCGGCCGGCGGGACCGGCTCGGCTCGCAGGTCGAAGCGGGCGACCGCGAGCTCCACGCCGTTGGCCGCGACGTTGTCGCGGGCGGCCGCAACGGCCGCGGTCTCGTGGTCGAGCGCGAGCACCGGCGACCATCCCAGCTTGGCCGCGGCGATGGCCAGCACGCCCGACCCGCAGCCCAGGTCGACGAACCGGCCCCCGGGCGTCAGGTCGAGCATCGCCTCGAGGCACGTGCGCGTCGTGTGGTGTGAGCCGGTGCCGAAGGCCTGCCCGGGATCGATCACCACGTCGACCAGGCCGTCCGGCGCCGACGGCGGCTCCTCCCCCGGCGGGCGGACGCGCAGCGTTTCCCCGATCACCACCGGGCGGTGGAAGCGCTTCCACCCGTCGTACCAGTCGTCGGGCAGCCGCTCGGTCACCACCTCACACAGCGCCTCGCCCGCCGCGGCGCGCAGCGAGGGCAGCTCGGGGAGCTCGCCCGGGGCGCCGTAGATCGCGTACTCGACCACGTCGCCCTGGGTCGACTCCTCGACTCCGTTCGGCACGAGCTCGAGCAGCTGCGCCAGGACCACCTCGGCTTGCGCGCGGCGAACCCGCAGCGCCAGGCGGATCACGCCCGCAGGACGCGCCTGAGCTTGGCGAAGACGCCCTCGTCGGCGCGCAGGTTCTCCTCGGACAGGCTGTCCGAGAGCTGCTCGAGCAGCTTGCGCTGCTCGGCCGTGAGGTGGCGGGGGATGACCACGTTGACCACCACGCGCAGGTCGCCGGCCGGCCCGCGCCGCAGGCTCGGCAGGCCCCGACCCCCCAGGCTGACCGTGTCGCCCGGCTGGGTCCCGGGCGACAGGTGCACGCTGACGGGTCCGTCGAGGGTCGGGACCTCGACCCTCGTCCCCAGCGCCGCCGCCGGAGCCGGCACGTCGACCACGGTGACCAGGTCGCTGCCGTCGCGCACGAAGCGCTCGTCCTCGCGCACGCGCACGAGTACGTAGAGGTCGCCCGCCGGGCCCCCGCCCTCGCCGGCGTGGCCGCGGCCGGCCACCCGCACGCGCTGGCCGTCGTCGATGCCGGCCGGCACGTCGATCGACAGCCGGCGGCGACCGGCAGTGCGGCCGCGTCCCCTGCACGTCCGGCAGGGGGTCTGGGCGATCTTGCCCTCGCCGTCGCAGGCGTCGCAGACGACCGCTCGGACCACCTGCCCGAACGGCGTGCGCGACACCGCCCGCAGCTGCCCCGCCCCCCCGCAGCGCTCGCAGGTCTCGATCGGCGTTCCCGGCTCCGCGCCGTTGCCGTGGCAGTGCTCGCAGCGCGAGATGGCGTCGTAGCTGACCTCGACCGAGGTGCCGGTGGCCACCTCGGCCAGCCCGATCTCCACGCTGACCGCGACGTCGGCGCCCTGCATGGCGCCTCCTCGCCCGCCGCCGCCCCCGCCGAAGCCGAACGCGTCGCCCCCACCGAAGAAGGCGTCGAAGATGTCGCCGAACGATCCGAAGCCCTCGAAGTTGGGCGCGAAGCCGCCGGAGCGCAGCCCCTCGTGGCCGTAGCGGTCGTAGACCCGACGGCGGTCGGCGTCGGAGAGGACCTCGTAGGCCTCGGCCGCCTCCTTGAACTTCGCCTCGGCCTCGGGGTCGTGGTTGTTGACGTCGGGGTGCAGCTCGCGGGCCAGACGCCGGAAGGCCTTCTTGACGTCCTGCTCGCCAGCGCCTCGCGAGACGCCGAGAACCTCGTAGTAGTCGCGGGGCACGTGGGGCTAGCTACTCGTCGTAGACGTCCTGGACGAAGCCCGAGAGCTGGATCGCAGCGTCGCGCACCGAGGCGATCGCCGTGGCGTAGTCCATGCGCACCGGCCCGATCACCGACACCGTTCCCAGGCTGCGGGCGGGCAGGCCGTAGGAGGCGGCGACGACGGCGAGCGAGCGCAGGGCGGGCGAGGCGTTCTCGCGACCGATGCGCACGTAGACGTCGCGCTGGGCCAGGGCCTCGCTGAGGACGCTGAGCAGGGTGACCCGGCGCTCGAGCAGGTCCATGAGCTCGTTGAGCTGCGAGACGTCCTCGAAGCGGTTCTCGGTGAGCAGCCTCGCCGCTCCTCCCATGTACAACGTCTCCTCCGCCGTCTCGGCCAGCTCGGTGAAGGCCGGCGCGAGCTCGGCGAGGAACGCCTGCTCGCCGGCGGAGAGGTGGGAGTCGCTCAGGCGCCCGGCGAGCATGCGCGCCCCGAGCCCCATCCCCACCAGGCGCTCGTTGAGATAGGACGCGGCCCACGCGGCCAGTCCCCGGTCGATCGGGCGCTCGAAGGTGAAGATGCGCTTGGAGACCCCGCCCGTGGAGGTGATGACGACCACCATCAGGACCTGCGGCTGGAGGACCAGCACCTCGACGTGCTTGACCGTCGAGGTCTCGATCGGCGGCGCGGAGACGATGGCCAGCAGGCTCGTGACCTGGGAGAGCGTCTCGGTGGTCACGCGCATCGCCTCGTCGACCTCGGTGCGCACCAGCGACAGGCTGAGGCCGGGGGCCCGATCGGCCCGCTGAGGCAGGAGGCGGTCGACGAAGTAGCGATAGCCGGAATCGGTCGGGACGCGGCCGGCCGAGGTGTGGGGATGGGCCAGCAGCCCGTGCTCCTCGAGCACGGCGAGCTCGTGGCGCACGGTCGAGGGCCCCCACCCGACGTCCTCGTCGGACGCCAGCCACTTGGATCCCACGGGCTGGCCGGCGTCGAGATGACCCTGAACGACCTTGCGCAGGATCAGCTCCTGGCGGGCGCTCAGCATGCGGTGATTCTAGGAGCTGTCTGGTGGATCCCGGCTAGGCCGCGAGCGGCAGGAGCGCCACGTACCCCGGGTCGCGGCGTCGGTCCTCCCCCAGCCAGCGCACCACGACCAGCGCGCAGCCGCAATCGCAGGCCAGGGCCTCGATCTCCTCGACGCGGCCGAAGGCCTCGAACTCCTCCGAGCACCCGGGATCCGAGCAGATCAGGCGCACGTGGATCACGCCGAGGATGGTGAGGACAGCCGCGGACGGAACGGCGGGCGCCCGGACCCTCCGGACCGCCCGGCCCGCACCCTCCCCGCCTCCGGCGCCGGCCCGCCGGCGCCCCGACGGGCGCTCAACCCTCCAGCGAGAGCTCGGCCTCGGCGTTGCGGATGATCTGCTTGCCGCCCTGCTCGGCGACCGTGTCTACCACGGCCGTCCCGCCCCTGGCCTCGCGCACCGTGCCGGTGACCACCACCTCCTGCTCGGGGAAGCCCAGCCCGCGGAACTGCACGCTCAGCCGGCGCAGGCGCTCGGGGCCACCCGCCGCCTCCGTCTGGGCCCGGGCCACCTGGGCCATGGTCCACAGGCCGTGGAGGATCTTCCCGGGTAGGCCCACCTGCTTGGCGAACTCCTCGTCGATGTGGATGGGGTTGAAGTCGCCCGACGCGCCGGCGTAGCGGTAGGTCACGTAGCGGTCGGGCGTGACCCGCAGCTCGGGGATGGCGCCACCCTGCTCGAGGTCGGCCATCTGCTCACACTCCCCTGACGATGTTGGTCCAGGTGCCGGTGCAGACCGTCTCTCCGTCCTGGTTGGTCGAGACGGTCTCGAAGACGTAGAAGCCGCGCCCGTCGCTCTCGTGGACGTCCTTGACCGAGGCGGTGGTGGTGATCTCGTCACCCGCGACCACCGGCGGCCCCCACACGAACTCCTGCCCGCCGTGGACCATGGCCGCGAAGTTGATCCCGACGTCGGGGTCGAAGATCGCCGGGGCCATGACCGGGGCGCTGTAGACGACGGCGAACATGGGTGGGGCTACGACGTCGGCGAACCCGGCCGCGCGCGCCGCCTCCGGGTCGAGGTGCAGGGGATCGGTCTCCCCCACCGCCGCGGCGTACTCCTTGATCTTCTCGCGGCCGACGGCGTAGACGCCGGGCGGGTAGGTCTTGCCGATCGCTTCGGTCTTGACGGGCAGCGCTGGCTCCTCCTCCTGATGCGGTTGGCGCTTTTGGTGGGCATATGCCACCGAAAAGGCCACTGGGCCGGGCGGCCGGCGGGCAGTCTACGCCTCGCACGCCCGACCGCTCGGCGCGGTCGATCAGGGAAGATCAGGTTTTCCGGAGGGAACGGAGGGGTACCTCCTGCTGTGACGGCGAGGGCCGGTTCGGCACATAGTCCCCCGGCCCGCCCTCGCCCCCAAGGAGAAGGGCTCGACCATCGGGCCCTTCGCCGTTCTCGGGGCGCTTCTGAGGGAAGCCTCCCTCAGAGGATGATCGGAACCGCGCCCCCGTCGACCGACCACGCGGCGCCGGCGACGTTGGACGCGCGGGCCGAGCAGAGGAACACGACGACGGCGGCGACCTCCTCCTCGGCTCCGAAGCGGCCGAGGGGGATCTTGGCTCGCTGGGCCTCCAGCGCCTCCTCGCGCGTGGTGCCCTGCTCGGCCGCGACCTGGTCGGCCAGCCCGCCCTCGGCCATCCACAACGAGGTGCCGACCGCGCCCGGCGTGACGGCGTTGACGAGCACGCCGAGGCCGGCGTAGGTGTCCGCGAACACCCGCGACAGCGACAGCTGGGCCGCCTTGGTTACCGAGTAGGCGGCGTTGGTCAGCGACGGGCGCTTGCCGGCCGAAGAGCAGACGTTGACGATCCGTCCGTCTTCCCGCTCGGCCATGCGGGGCGCCGCGGCCCGCATGAGGGCGAGGGGAGCCATCACGTGCAGCTCCCACTGCGCGCGCCACTCGTCGTCGGTCAGCTCGTCCAGCGGACGCCGAGCGCTCGTCCCGGCGTTGTTGACGAGGACGTCCATCCCCCCGAAGCGCTCCTCGCAGGCCCCCACCAGGCGCTCGCCGGCGCCTGAGTCGGTCACGTCGGCGGCGAGGCCCTCGGCGCGCCCGCCCGCCCCGGCGCAGTCCTCGACCGCGCGGTCGAGCGCCTCGGTGTCCCGGGCGACCAGCAGGACGTGGGCGCCCTCAGCGCACAGCGCGCGCGCCGTGGCCAGCCCGATCCCGCGGCTCGCCCCGGTGACCAGGCAGGCCCTCCCGTCCAAGCCGAGGTCCATGCCGCCATCATGTCGGGAACCGCGAGCCGACGAGGAGGCCGATGAAGTCGCACACCGTCTACCGCACGTTCCACACCGATCAGCGACGTGAGTTCGTGCGCATCACCGAGGACGTGCAGGCGGCGGTCGAGCAGTCGGGGGTGGATGAGGGGATGGTGCTGGTCAGCGCCATGCACATCACGGCGGGGGTGTGGGTCAACGACGACGAGCCGGGCATCCACGCCGACGCGCTCGAATGGCTGGACAAGCTGGCGCCTCCCTCGTGGCGAGCCCCGGCCAACGACGTGGCGGGCCAGTTGCTGCCCGATCCAGGCGATTACCGCCACCACCGCGGCGGCGAGGACAACGGCGATGCCCACCTCAAGAACCTCCTCGTCCACCACCAGGTCGTGCTGCCGATCACCGGCGGCCGGCTCGACCTCGGGCCGTGGCAGGCCGTGTTCTACGCCGAGTTCGACGGCGGGCGCGACAAGCGGCTGGTCATCAAGGTGATGGGCGAGTAGGCGCGGGTCTGTGATCGACCGCTCGACGCCGGCGACCGGCCGTCGGCGTGGGACGGTTGAGCCAGCGCACCGGCGGGCAGGCTCCTCCTGATGTCCGGCCGGCTCGTCTCGACCAGGCTCACGACCATCGCCCTGGCTGCGGGCGCGCTGGCCAGCTGCGGCAGCGGCACGGGCACGACGGGCCGCGCGTCGTCGAGCCCGCCACCCCCCGCCTCCCGGCCGGCGCCTGCTCCCGCGCACACCAGCGCCCTGGCCCGCCATCCCGGTGGCCCCCTCGTCGCCACGATCGCAACCGGCCTCGACGTTCCCTGGGAGATCGCCTTTCTGCCCGACGGCCGGGCGCTGATCACCGAGCGCCCCGGGCGCGTGCGCCTGCTGGGACGCGACCATCGCCTGGCGCCGGGGACGGTGGCCGCGGTGCCGGTCAGCGCGCAGGGCGAGGGCGGCCTGCTCGGGCTGGCCGTGGATCCCCAGTTCACCACCAACCGGTTCGTCTACCTCTACCGCACGACCGCCGCGGGCAACGTAGTCACGCGCTACCGGATGGTCGGCAACCGGCTTACGCCACAGGCGACGATCGTGCGCGGGATCCGCGCCGGGTTCGTCCACGACGGCGGGCGCATCCACTTCGGCCCCGATCGGCGGCTGTACATCTCCACCGGGGAGACCGGCGACGGGCCGCTGGCCCAGCAGCGCAGCTCGCTCAACGGCAAGTTCCTCCGCCTCGGGCCGGCCGGCTACCACGCGACACATGCCGTGCGCCCCGAGGTCTTCTCGCTGGGCCACCGCAACCCGCAGGGCTTCGACTGGCAGCCGGGGACCGGACGCCTGGTGGCCACCGAGCACGGCCCGTCGGGCGGCGACGGGCCCGACGGCTTCGACGAGGTCAACCTCATCCACCAGGCCGGCAACTACGGCTGGCCGGTCGTCTTCGGCACCGGGCGGCGCGCGGGGCTCATCCCCCCGGTCGTCCTCTACCGCACCGCGATCGCGCCCTCCGGGGCGACGTTCGTCTCCAAGCCGGGATCGTCCTGGACCGGCGACTTCATCTTCGGCGCGCTGATCGGCGAGCAGGTGCGCCGCGTGTGCTTCGCCGGCGCGCGGGTCACCTGCAACCAGGAGCTGTGGCGCGGACGCTTCGGCCGGATGCGCACCGTGGTCGAGGGGCCCGACGGCGCGCTCTACGCGCTGACCAACAACCGCGACGGACGGGGCACTCCGCGGCCGGGCGACGACCGCGTGCTGAGGATCGTGCCCCCGGCGGGCTAGCCGGTCGTCCCGGGCCTGCTCACGGTGACCGCTGAGGAGCTCCGCAGCTGGTGCCTGGCACGGCCGGGGGCCGAGGAGACGTTCCCCTTCTCCCCGGGCACCTCGGTGTTCAAGGTCGCCGCCAAGATCTTCGCCATCTCGGCGCTGGGCGCGCGGCCGCTCGAGGTGAGCCTGAAGTGCGAGCCGGAGCTGGGCGAGCTGCTGCGGGCGACGTATGACTCGATCGTCCCCGGCTACCACCTCAACAAGCGCCATTGGATCACGATCACGCTCGACGGGGAGATCGAAGACGCGCGCGTGCGCGACCTCGTCGAGGACAGCTACGACCTGGTCAGGCCGGCGGGGGCGGGGCGCGGCTGAGTGCTAGGACCTGCCCAGGCGGGGCGCGGCTGAGTGCTAGGACTTGTTCCCGGGGCGCCATCGAGCCGCGCCCCCCGTCCCGTGCCGACCGACCAACCTAGGAGCCGACCACCATGGCCACCGCCGCCCAGCTCGTCACCGGCGTCGACTTCGTAGCCGTCCCCACCAAGGACATCGAGGCCGCCGTCGAGTTCTATGGCGACACCCTCGGCCTGCCCCGATCCGCCTACATGCCCGAGCGCAACTACGCCGAGTTTGAGACCGGCAACCTGACGCTCAGCCTGATCGTCGCCGAGAAGATGGGCATGGAGCACCACGTGAACCGCAACGCCATCGCGCTGCACGTAGACGATGTCGAAGCCGCCCGAGCGACGCTCGAGGACCGCGGCGTCACCTTCGAGGGCGACACCTTCGACACCGGCGTCTGCCACATGGCCTTCTTCGCCGATCCCGACGGCAACGCGCTGATGCTCCATCATCGCTACGCGCCGCGGACGCCCGAGGCGTGACGTAGACCGTGGGGCTCAGTGGCCCGGCATGACGTTGGACGACGAGCCGCGGGCACCCGTCGCCGGCCTCGAGCGCGAGCAGCGCCGGGCCGTTCCTCTGGCCGTCTCCAAGGATCTCCCGCCCGCCGAGGGCAGCATCGCGCGGGTGCTCGCCGCGATCCGCGGGTTCGGACGACGTCATCGCAAGCTGATCACAATCACCGGCTCGTTGGCGGCGGCGGCGGCGCTCGCGTACGTGCTCGCCGGCCGGCGCGCCGAGTTCGTGACGGCACTGCGAAGCGCGTCGATCGGCGTCCTCGCCCTTGCCGCCGCGCTCCAGGTCGTCGCGCTGCTGGCCCGCAGCGAGGCTTGGCATCGCTGCATCGAGGCGGCGGGCGGCACAGTCGACCGGCGCATCCTCTACCGCGCCTCGAGCATGGGCTACATCGGAAGCGTGCTCAACTCGCAGCTGGGGGTGGCCGCGCGCATCGGAGCGCTGCGGACCTCCTCTCCCGCCGAGAGTCCGGGCATCTCGACGCTCGTCGCCGCCGAGTTCCCGATCCTCGCCGTCGAAGGGACGCTCGCCGCGCTGACCTCGGTCACCCTCATCGGGCCGCTCGGCCTCCCCTGGTGGCTGCCGATCATCTGCCTCGTCGTCCTGGTCGCCGTCAGCGCCGGCCTGCGCCACCTGGCGCTGCGCACCGGGCGCAAGCTGTGGAAGGGGCTCACGGTGCTGCGCAGCCTGCATGGCGGCGGGCGCCTGGTCGGGCTCGTGCTGATCGCCGTCTTCGCCCAGATCCTGCGCAACTGGCTCCTGCTGCACGCCGTGGGCGTGGACGCCTCGTTCTTCGACGCGATCGCGGTCCTGATCGCCATGGTCACGCTGAGCCAGCTCCCGGTCGGACCCCTCTCGGGCACCGCCGCGGCCGTGCTGATCCTCGGCCGCAACGGCGTCGCCGCGGTCGCGGCCGCCGGCCTGCTGACCACGGTCACCGGGACGATCGGCGGCCTGGGCTTCGGCGCCTGGGCCGGGCTCGACCGCCTCTGGCACGGCAGCGGCCCCCAGGCCGCGCTGCGGCGGGCGCGCTCGGTTGGCCGGCGCCACGGCTAGCTGGCGGCCGGCCGGATGCTGCTGGGGGACCGGCTCCTGCGGTCCCTACTCAATGGCGGTCAAACTCGGCGTCCACCATCGCCCGGTGGCTGTTCGGGAGCTCGTAGAGCTCGTAGACCTGCCGCTCCGCCTCGGTCTCATCCGCGTCCAAGGTCCCGCGCAGGTCTCCGAGGCGATCGAGGCTCTTTGACAGCTCGCGCTGCAACTCCTCGCGAAACGCGCGACTGTCCGGATCACGCGAGAGGCGGGCGCGGTTGCGCCGCATGACCGCGAGCAGGTCCTCCAGCCCGTGGGAGTCGTACGCCCGCAGGATCGTCGAGCCCTGGAGTGCGGTCACACGGACGCCGGCCGGCGGCGGCGCGTCGCTCTTCGCTCGCGAACAGCGCGTAGTCGGGCTGGCGGCGCCCGCCGGCCACCGGCAGGCCGGCCTGCACGGTGTAGGCGAAGCCCAACCGGTTGAGCACCGGCCTGATGAAGCGCTCCTCGGTCTGGGACTCGTTGGCCTGGAGAAGGCCCGCGCGCTCAGCCGCCCACAGCGTCTTCAAGTCGTGCCGAAGCGGCTCGTACTGCGCGGGAGCGATCTCCGGCCACGCGGCGAGTCGCTCACGGAAGAAATGCTCGGAGAACAGCCCCCCGTACTCGAACGCGCTCAGCGAGAGCTGGACTGTGGCCGAGGCTCGTCCTGCACAGCCGCCCAGCTCAGGCGGCGTCCTCGAACAGCGGCCGTTGCTCGGACTCGGCGCCTGGCGGGCGTTCGCCCGGCGGCGGTGCGCACTCGTCGCCGTAGCGGGCGACGATGAGGTACTTGCCGTCCACAAAGCTCGCCACGCCGCCGGAGTAGGAGCGCGGCCAAGCGCCCGGGCGAAGCTCGTGGACGACGTCGATCAGCTGGGTCCGGATCGCCGGGTCGCGCTTCTCCTCCCAGCGCTGGCGCACGATGACCGACCGCTCATCGGTGTCTAGGTCGCGCACCTTGACCACTACCTGGCGACGGACCGGAGTGGCGGCGCCTGCGCTGGGAGCGGGTCGCGGCATCGGAGAGTCAGTCTAGGTGCGAGCCCCGACGCTTCGACCGATCCACGTCGCTGATTGCTCGAAGTTGCGGGAGAGAGTGGAGCTTTCGTCGCACTGACGGCTCGGGGGGCAAGAGCTCCTCAGGCCGCGCCCGCTGGTCACCGGCTCCCATGCTGAACAGATAGGAGTTTGACGTCATAGGGCTAGCCACCGGCTTCACACACGGATGACCGCCACCCCCGGCACGTCGTCAAAATCGCTGTCCTGTGTGCAGAGCGCGGCGCCATGGGCGATTGCCGTTGCCGCGATCCAGGCGTCCTGGACCCGCAGCGTCCGACCTTCCTGCTTGAGCTCGGCCACCAATCGGGCGAAGGCCGAGGCGACGTGCTCGTCGATGGCCAGCGCCTGGGACGTCTGGCGCGCTCGCATGAAGGTGGCAAGGCGCGTCGCCCGGGTTCGGGCGTCGGGCGCTACGAGCACGCCGATCTCGAGCTCGGCGAGGGTGGCGACCGAGACGGCGGCCTGGTCGGGAAGCTCGGCCAGCGGCCGCTGCTGCTCTCCCGCGATGAAAACGGAGGTGTCGAGAATCGCCCGCGTCAAAGCTCGTCGGTCGTCTGGGGCAGCAGGGTCGCCAGCTCGTCGCGCAGCCCCGGGTCGGCCTGCTGGCCTTCCAAGGCTGCGCGCCAGACGCTGCCCGCGACCCACGTCGGCCTCGCCGCCAGCGGCGACAGCTGCGCGACCGGGCGACGATCCACCGTGACCCTCAAGCGTGCCCCCGCCTCCACCCGGCGCAACACGGCGCTGGTCTGGTTCCGAAGTTCGCGCACCGAAACGTCGTCGTCCACTCGACGAGTGTAGCATATGAGCTACAGGCGCAGGAGCGGGGATCACATGAGCCGACCGCAGCGTAAGGACGCGTCCGTATGGGATCCGGCATCGCAAGCTGCGCCCCGAGCGCCGATTCGGGCGCGGGCGCACGGCCTTCGCCCTATCCCTCCTCCCCCAGCTCCAGCACCGACAAAAACGCCTCCTGGGGCACCTCGACCCGGCCGACCTGCTTCATGCGCCGCTTGCCCGCCTTCTGCTTCTCGAGCAGCTTGCGCTTGCGCGAGATGTCGCCGCCGTAGCACTTGGCGATCACGTCCTTGCGGTAGGCCTTGACGGTCTCGCGGGCCAGGACGTTGGCGCCGATCGCCGCCTGGATCGGCACGTCGTACTGCTGGCGGGGGATCTGGCGGCGCAGGCGGTCGGTCAGCGTGCGCGCGGCGGGATAGGCCTTGTCGCGGTGGACGATCATCGACAGCGCGTCGACCGGGTCGCCGGCGAGGAGGATGTCGAGCTTGACCAGGTCGCTCGCTCGCAGCCCGGTCAGGTCGTAGTCCAGTGAGGCGTAGCCGCGCGTGCGCGACTTGAGCGCGTCGAAGAAGTCGAGCACGATCTCGGCCAGCGGCAGGTCGTAGGTGATCTGGACGCGCTCGCTCGAGAGGTAGTGCATGCCGGAGTGGTTGCCGCGGCGCTCCTGACAGAGCTCCATCACCTGGCCGATGTACTGCTTGGGGCAGATGATCGAAGCGCGGATGTAGGGCTCGCGCACCTCGGCGATCTGAGCGGCGTTGGGCATGTCGCTGGGGTTGTGGACCTTGACCACCTCGTCGTCGATCAGGGTCACCTCGAACTCGACCGAGGGCATGGTGGCCAGCAGCTCGAGGTCGTACTCGCGCTCGAGGCGCTCGCGCACGATGTCCATGTGCAGCAGGCCGAGGAAGCCGCAGCGGAAGCCGAAGCCCAACGCCTGCGAGGTCTCAGGCTCCCAGGAGAGGGCGGCGTCGTTGAGCGAGAGCTTCTCCAGCGCGTCGCGCAGCTCGGGGAAGCGGTCTGAGTCGACCGGGAAGAGCCCGCAGAAGACCATCGGCTTGACCTCGCGGTAGCCCGGGAGCGGCTCGGCGGCCGGCCGCGCGCGTGTGGTCAGCGTGTCGCCGACGCGCAGCTTGGTCACGTCCTTGACGCCGGTGATGAGGTAGCCGACCTCGCCGGCCCGCAGCTCCTGCGTCGGCGTCATCTGGGGGGTGAAGAAGCCGATGTCGTCGATGTCCGCCTGGGTGGCGGTGGCCATCGCGCGGATCTGCTCGCCGCGGCGGAAGACGCCGTCGACCACGCGGATGTAGGCCACGACGCCGCGGTACTGGTCGAACTCGGAGTCGAAGATCAGGGCCCGCGGAGGAGCGTCGGGGTGGCCGTGCGGCGGCGGGACGCGGGCGATCAGCTCCTCGAGCACTTCGTCCACTCCGTCGCCGGTCTTGGCGCTGATGCGCCGCACCTGGTCGGGTGACTCGCCCAGCAGCTCGGCGACCTCGCCGGCAACGCGCTCGGGCTCGGCGCTGGGGAGGTCGATCTTGTTCAGGCAGGGGATCAGCTCGAGGCCCGAGTCCACGGCCAGGTACGTGTTGGCCACCGTCTGGGCCTCGACCCCCTGCGAGGCATCGACCACCAGCAGCGCTCCCTCGCAGGCGGCCAGCGAGCGTGAGACCTCGTAGGTGAAGTCGACGTGGCCCGGCGTGTCGATGAGGTGCAGCTGGTAGGTCTGGCCGTCGCGCGCGGTGTAGGCCACGCGCACGGCCTGGGCCTTGATCGTGATGCCGCGCTCGCGCTCGAGCTCCATGGAGTCGAGCAGCTGCGGACGGTGGTTGCGCGGGTCGACAGTCTCGGTCACCTCGAGGATGCGGTCGGCCAGCGTCGACTTGCCGTGGTCGATGTGGGCGATGATCGAGAAGTTGCGGATGTGTGACTGCTGGGCCATGGCGGGGCACAAGGTTAGGCCGCGCCGGCGGATCGACCGCTGCGGCCGCCTCCCCGATCGGTGGCAGCCGGCGCGGGGCGGGCGAGGACGGTCGGCTCAGGCCTGGGCGCGGCCGGCGTCGGTGGGGCGGCTCAGGCCTGGCCGCGGCCGGCCTCGGTGAGGCTGCTCCAGACCGTCGAGGCCGGCGCGCCGAGGTCCGGCCCGCGGTGCAGCTCGATGCGCACCACCCACTTGACCCACTGGAAGCCGCGGCGCCCCGGGGCGACCAGCCTCGCCGGGGCGCCGTGCTCGTGGGACAGCGGCTCTCCGCCCACCGCGGTGGCCACCAGCAGTCGATCGGCATGGCCCAGCGGGAAGCTCCAGCGATAGCCGGTTCGCGAGACCACACGCACGTGGTCGGCGCCGGGCTGTGGCGTGGCGCGGTCCACCAGCTGGCGCAGGCTCACGCCGCACCATCGCTGGGTCGTGTAGAAGCCGCCGGTGCAGTCGAGCGTGGCCACCATCTCGTCTCCGCGCTCGAGGTCGGACGCGGCCAGCGACAGCGGAGTCGCGACCATCCCGCCGACCTCGAGGCGGTAGCGCCCGGTCAGCGGCCGCGGAGCATCCGACACCCACGAGGTGGTGGGGAATCCGTTGGCCTCGAACGAGCCGGCCTCGTAGGAGCCGGTGAAGCGTCGCCGGGCCCCCGGCCAGCTCAGCGCGTGCTCGAGCCGCCGCTGGAAGCCCCAGGCCGCAAGGCCGCCCAACGCGACGGCGGACGTGCTCAGGAACTGCCGGCGGCCCGCGAGGTCGCGGCGCCGGGGCCTGCGGGCCCGGCGCGACAGGTGGGCGGCGACCACAACGGTCAGGGCGAAGCCCAGCGCGGTGTGCCAGGCCAGCAGGCTGTAGCCGGCGGGATAGACCGCCCCGGCGGCACTCCAGATCGAGCCCGAGGCGAGGGTGGCCGCGACGAGGCCCAAAGCGCCCAGCCCGGCCACGGTCCAGCGGTCCCACAGCCGGGGCGTGACGATCCGCCGGGCCACCCGCCGTAGCTTCCACGCCAGGACGAGCGCCAAGGCGCCGGCCCCGGCGGCGTGCACGGCGAAGACCCACGCATCCCCGCTCTGGCCGCTGAACCAGCTCAGCAGCCCGGTGACGAAGAGCAGCGACACCAGCAGCGCCAGGCTCCAGTCGGTGCCACGGGGGCTCACGTCACGCCGAGTCTAAGCGGCGAAGCTTGCGCAACGGTTACGGCGAAACCGACGGCAAGGCGGCTGCGCGTTCACGCCGGCCGGCGGCGCCCGGCTCTGCCACCTGCTCGGCTGATCCCGAGCCTGGGCCGATGGAGCGCTCAGGCCGACCCTCGGCGCAGGCGGCGGGTGATCAGCTCCCACAGCTGCCGCGCCTCGGGCACCCTCAGGACGGCCACGGCGGCGGCGAAGGTGGCGGTGCCGGCCACGCAGGCGACGCCCACGGAGACGACCTGGGAGTAGAGGGCGCGGCCCAGCGCCTGGTCCAGCTCCCACCAGGCGGCGTAGGCCACAACTCCCAGCAGCGCCGAGGCGATCGAGATCTGCGCCACCGCCAGCGCGGTGCGCCCCCCCTCGAAGCCGCCCAGCTCTCGCCGCAGGAAGTGGATCTGGCCGGCGGTCATGACGACGTTGCCGGCCAGGGTGCCGATGACGATGCCGGGGATGCCGAGCGGGCCGTAGAGCGCGGCGCTAACCGCGATGTTGACCGCCACGTTGACCGCGGCCATGCCCGTCGGCAGCCACGGGCGCTGGAACGAGAAGAAGGTGCGGGTCAGCAGGAGGTTCGCCCCGTTGAGCGGCAGCGAGAACGAGAACCAGAACAGGGCGGAGGAGACCAGCGAGGTGGACGAGGCGTTGAACGCCCCGTGCTGGTAGATCAGGCGGGTGATCGGGGTGGCGAGCACGACGGTCAGGACGCCGGCGGGGATCAGCAGGAGGCAGATCTGGCGCACGCCGTTGGCCGCGGAGGCCCGCAGCCCCTCGAGGTCGCGACGGGCGGCGAAGCGGCTGAGGGTCGGGAAGAGGACGGTGGCCAGGGCGATCGAGAACACCCCCTGCGGAAGCTGGTAGATGCGGAAGGCCGCGTCGATGGCGCGCGGCGCCTGGTCGGAGACGAGCGAGCCAAGCGACGAGTTGATGACCAGCGAGAAGTTGATCAGGCCCAGCCCGAAGGTCACCGGGAGCATGAGCTTGAGGACCTTGCCCACGCGCGGGTCGCGCAGGTCGATCCTGATCGTGAGGCGAAAGCCCAGGCGATGGAGGCGCGGGAGCGTCATGGCGAACTGGACCGTCGTGCCCGCCAGCACGCCGATGGCGTAGGCGTAGAGCTGGTTGGGTCCCTCGAACACCGGCCGCAGCGGGATGAGCACGGCGAGGATGACCACGTTCCAGGCCAGGGGCGCGAGCCCGCCGATCGTGAAGTCGTCGTAGGCGTAGAGGATGCCGAGCGTCAGGCCGTTGAGGCCCAGGAGGACGACGATCGGGAAGAGGACGCGCGAGAGCCCCGCCACGAGCTGGTCGAGCTGTTGGGTGAACTGGCCGCCGGTGAACAGCGGCATGACGATCGGCGCGAGCACGATGAACAGGGCGGTGATGACCCCGAGCACGACGAGGATGCAGAAGAACAGCGTCGAGGCCAGGCGAAACGCGTCCTTCTTGCGCCCCTGCTCGAGCAGGTCGGTGAAGACGGGGACGAAAGCGGCCGAGACTGCCTGGTCGGCGACCAGCATGCGCAGCAGGTTGGGCACCTGGAAGGCGATGGTGAAGGCCGAGAACGCCCCGCTCGTGGCGAAGTAGGAGGAGGCGAGGATCTCGCGCAGGAGGCCGGCCACCCGCGACAGGCCGGTGAGCACCGAGAAGATCGCGGTGTTGAGGGCGACCCCGCGACGCGCGCCCGGCACGGCGGCGGAGTGAGGCTCCTCGGTGGGCGCCTCGCCCCCGGGGACGACGGGCGCAGCCGGCTCCTCGCGGGGCGCCTCGCCAGGGACGACGGGCTCGTCCGGCTCGTCGCGGGGCGCCTTGTCTCCCGGGACGACGTTCGGAGTGGACACGGCGGGCTATAGTAGGGAGCCGCCGCGCCGGCCATGCAGGGGTCGCTGCGCGGCATTCGCACGTAATGGCCAACATCCACTCCCAGCAGAAGCGGATCCTGCGCTCCGAGCGCGAGCGGCTCGAGAACCGTCGCTACACGTCGAAGATCAAGACGCTGTTCCGGCGCCTCGAGGAGTCGAGCGCCGGCGGTGACGCCGCCCGCGCCGACGCCGACCACCGCGAGCTGGTGGCGACGATCGACAAGGCGGTCAAGCGACGGGCGCTGCACCGCAACAACGGCGCGCGCAAGAAGAGCCGGGCGGCGCGCGTGCGCGCCGGCGCGAGCTCCTAGCCCCCGCTCCCGCGATCTGGGTCCGTCCTCGCGGTCGGAGCTACTGCGCGGAAACCCGCAGGATCGTCCGAACGGCGGCGGTGTCCTCGGCCGCCGCGCGGGCGCCCCGTGAGTCGAGCTCGAGGTCGGCCAGCTCCTCCAGCGTGCGGCGCAACCCGTCGCGGTCGGCGCGCCGGGCATGCTCGAGGAAGCGGTCGGCGGCCCGGGGCGGCATGCGCAGGCTGCGCTTGACCTGAGCGGCGGGCTCGCCGGCGTCGAGTCGCCCCACGACCTCGAGCGCGTCGCGCACCCGCCGGGTCATGGCGTACAGGAGCGAAGGAAGCCGCTCCGCCTGGTCTCGCAGCTCGAGGTACAGGCGGGTGGCCGCGGGGCCGTCGCCCGCGACGAGGGCATCGGCCAGGGAGTACGCGCGCCTCTCCGATGAGGTCGCGGCCATCTCGTCCACCTCCTCCAGCCCGACTCGGCCACCGGGCCCCAGCCAGAGCGAGAGCTTCTCCAGCTCGCGCAGCAGTCGCTGCTGGCGCTCGCCCACCCGTGCCACCAGGGCCTTGGCCGCGCCCGACTCCAGCTCGAGTCCGCGCTCGCGCGCCTGGGCGGCCACCCACTTGGGCAGCTCCCAGGGCTTGACCGCGGACTCGCAGCTGACGTCGCCGCCGGCTGCCTCGACCGCGGCGTGCAGGCACTTGGGGGCCTTGACGCGTGCGTCCTCGCGAGCGAAGAAGGCGGCGGTGGTCTCGGGGTCCAGGTCCATGATGGCCGCCTCGAGCTCGTCGAGCTCGGCCTCCTTCCAGCGCTCGACCCCGTCGACGATCACGAAGCGCCGTCCCAGGCCCAGGGTCATGGCGGACAGGACTCCGGCTGCCGCGGCCGGCGTGGCGCTCTCGCCCTCGAGCACCTCCACGCCTCCGGCTCCGCTCTGCGTCTCGGCCAGCGCCCGCAGCCGCGCCCGGCGCTCGCCGATGCGGCCATGGTCGTCACCGTGGATGAGATAGGCGGGCTTGAAGGTCGCCATTGCCGGGTGATGCTAGTGGCGGCCGCGGCAGTGACGATGCCCGCGGCCACCGGAATGCTGGTGACGACCGCGGCAGTCGATGATGCCCGCCGCGCTCCCGGTGTCGAGGCGCTGGCGGCCACCCCGAGCGCCGAAGCGGCCACGACGTCAGCGATGGGTGGCGACCGTCATCCTCCCTCCCTCTACGACGAGCCGGACCGTGCCGTCCCGGTCGGTGCGGTAGACCCCGGGCACGGCCCGCAGCGCGCCCAGCGCCTGCGCCGTGGGATGGCCGTACGTGTTGTGGCGCCCGACCTCGACGACCGCGAGACGAGGATGGAGGCGACGCAGCATGTCCGGCAGGCCGGGGTCCTCGCTTCCGTGGTGAGCCACCTTGAGCGCCTCGACCGGCCCGAGGTCCAGGGCGGAGGTGACGTCGGCCTCGGCATCGGCCGGAAGCAGGAGGTCGAAATCGCCGTCGCGCAGGCGGGCGACGATGGCGCGCTGGTTGGGGTCCTCGCCGGCATGCCGCGCGGCGGGCTCGCGGTGCGGCCACAGCACGCGCAGCTCGAGCGGGCCGGCGCGCAGCGTCTCCCCGGCGTCCGGGGTCACCCGGGGCACGCGGCGGCGCTTCGCGGCCTCGACGATCGCCCGGTGCTCGGGCGTCGGCGTCCCGGCGCCGCCGTCGAGCAGGAGACCGACCGGGAAGCGCCGCAGCACCGCGGCGGTCTCCCCCTCGTGATCGGCCTGGGCGTGGGTGATCACCAGGACGTCGAGGCGGCGCACGCCCGCCCGCCGCAGCCGGCTCAGGAGCGGCCCGCCGGGTGGCCCCGTGTCCACGAGCATGGCGGCGCCGCCGGCCTGGACCAGCGTCGCGTCACCCTGGCCGACGTCCAGGAACGAGACGATCAACGCGCGTGGATCGGGAGGCGGAGGCCGCGCGCGCGCCAAGCCGAAGGCGACGCCGACAGCGGCGAGGGCGACAAGCGGGCCCAGCAGGCGACGGGTGGTGCGGCGGGGCAGGCGCACGACCGCCATCGCGCTGGAGGCGAGGAGCACGTACACCCCGACCAGAGCGCTGGCCGAGCCGATGCGCACGCCGACCGAGGCCACGGGGAGGCTCGCGGCCGCGTGCGCCAGCCACCCCAGGTAGGCGAGCGGGAACTGGGCGAGGGCGTTGATCAACGCGGCCGCCGCGGGCACGAGCCAGCCCACGGCGGCGGCGGCCATACCGAGCCACATGACCGGTGCCACGGCGGGCGCGGCCAGCAGGTTGGCCGGCAGCGAGATCAGTGACAGGCGCCCGAAGTAGAAGGCCATCAGCGGGCCGGTGGCCAAGGTGGCCCCCGCGGTGACAGCGCACGCATCGGCCACCGGGCGAGCGACACCGCGCCGGCACAGCGCCTCGGCAAGCCGCGGCGCCACGACCAGGATGGCGACTACAGCCGCGAACGACAACTGCCAGCCAGGGTCGCCGGCCGAGCCCGGATTGAAGGCGAGGGTTGCCGCGGCGGCGAGCAGCACGGCGTAGCAACGGGATGCCGGGCGGCCCGCCAATGCCGCCACCATGCCGGCGGCGCCCATCACGCCCGCACGCTGGATCGACGGCCCGGCGCCGGCCAGGGGGACGTAGAGCGCGACCAGGGCCAGCGCGCCCACCAGCCGCGCCCGCAGGCCGAGCCCCATGAGGGCGAGCACCGGCAGGGCCAGGGCGCCCAGGAGCATCACGTTCTGACCGCTTGCGGCCAGGAGATGGGCCAGACCGGAGGCGCGAAAGGCCTCGCGGTCGCGCTCGTCCAGACCCTCGTCCTCTCCCAGCACCATCCCGCGCGCCAGCGCCGCCCGGGGCCCGTCGAGGCCGGCCGCAACGGATCCCTCGGCGCCGGCGCGCAGCCGGTCCAGCGCTCCGGCGAGGCCGCCCCGCCGCGCACCGGTCGACCGCAGCGACCCGAACAGCAGGCGGGCGTGGGCCCCGCGGCGGCGCAGGAAGCCGTCATGGTCGCTCAGCGCCACCAACCGGCCCGTCACCGCGACCTCGGCTCCGGGCGTCGCTTCGGCGGGGACGGATCGGCGACCCCCGAGCGAGAGGACGATCCGCTCACCGCGCGCCAGGCCGTCCGTCAGGACGGCGAGCGCATAGCGGGATCCCGAGCGCGACCGTCGCGGGCGCTCGAGCAGGGTGGCTCGGGCGCTGATCGCATGCTCGAGCGATGGGCCAAGCGCCGTGCGGTCGAGCGCCTGCTGACGGGCTTGCGCGATCAGGGCGCCGCCGAAGAGCGCCAGAGCTGTCGCGACCACGAGAGGCAGCCGCGGAGCGAGCGTCGCCGCGGCGATGACGAGCGCCAAGAGCAACGGCGGCGAGGGACTGGCCAGCAGCCCGGCGACGAGGCAGCCGAGGACGAGGTGACGAGGATGCGAGCGAACCGCCGCGAGCGCGCGGCGTGCGGCCTGATCCAGAGCGCCCGCCGCCCGCCCCGCCCGACCCCACCAGCCCGTCCGGCGACTCACGAGCCCCGACCGGTTCCCGCAGACGGACACGAGAAGACCGCCCCACCCCTGCTCACGTCCGCAGCCGGTCCTTGAGCGCCGCCAGGCGCTTGGGCCCGATGCCGGGCACCCGGTCGAGCTCCGAGACGGAGCGAAAGCCGCCGTGCTGCTGGCGGTAGGCGATGATCTTCTGGGCGGTGGCGGGCCCGACACCGTCGAGTTGGTCGAGCTGCTCCACCGTGGCGGTGTTCAGGTTCAGGGACGCGCCACCGGCGGCCGCAGCTCCGCCCGACGGCGCGGATGCGCTTCCCGCCACGCCGCCCGCCGACCCCCGCGCGGGAACGATGACCTGTCGCCCGTCCTCGACCTTCGCGGCGAGGTTGACGCCCGCGAGGTCGGCGCGCGCGGTGGCGCCTCCGGCCAGCTTGACGGCATCGTCGACGCGCTCGCTCGTCCGCAGCCGGTAGACGCCAGGGTGTCGGACCTCGCCCGCCACCTGCACCACCGCCCATCCGTCGCCGCCCGACCCGCCGCTCACCCTCACCGGGACCGGCCGCCCGCCGCCGCCGGGCGCGGCGGGCCGACTGTCGTGCAGATAGCGCGCCCCGATCAGGGCGATGGCCACCGCCGCGGCGGCATAGACACCGAGCTGCGCGCGCGACACGTCGCCCATGCCGTCACGCTAGGCCGAGGCTGCGCGCGTGTGGCACGCCCAATGCAACGAGTCTGCGCTGAGCGCGCCGTCCTCACGGCTCTGCCGATCTCGGACCCTTCCGAACGCGCCTGATGCGTTAGCGCCGGCCGGCCAGGTCGAGCGCCCGCTCGACGGCCTCGGCGGGATCGCTCGCCGCGATGACCGAGTCGACCGCCTCTCCGCCCCTCGACGGCTGCCACGTGGCCAGCCCGACTACCGGACGCCCGAGCTTGAGCGCGAACCCGATCTCCGACAGCGTCCCGTACCCGCCGCCCACGGCGATCACGGCGTCGGCCGCGCGGACGACCAGGCCGTTGCGCAGCTCACCCAGACCGGTGGCGATCGCCACGGTTAGGTAGGGGTTGGCGTCCGTTCGCGCCGAGCCGGGCAGGAGCCCTAGGGTGAGCCCGCCGGCATCCCGCGCCCCCCGGCAAGCCGCCTCCATCACGCCGCCCAGCCCGCCGCACACGAGCGTCGCGCCGCGCTGGGCCAGGCCGCGGCCGACGGCCTCGGCGAGCGCGTCGAGCTCGGGCTCGGGGCGTCCCGACCCGACGACCGCCACGTAAGGCGCACTGCTCACCGGCGATATCCGCCGACGTCTTCGGTGCCCGAGCGCCGGCAAGCGCCTCGGATTCATCCAGAACGACGAGCGTCGCGGGGCCGGCTGTCTCAGCGCACCACGAGGTTGACCAGCTTGCCCGGCACCACGACCTCCTTGAGGACGTCGCGCCCGTCGACATGCGCGCGCACCTTGGGCGCCTCGCGGCACAGCGCCGCCAGCTCCTCACGCGACGCCGAGGCCGACGCCTCCACCCGGTCGCGCACCTTGCCGTTGACCTGGCAGACCAGCTGCACGACCTCGCTCTCCAGCAGCGCCGGGTCGGCGTCGGGCCACGGGACCTCCCACACGCGCTCGCCGGTCAGCCGCTCGTAGACGTCGGCCCCGCAGTGCGGGGCGAAGGGGAAAATCAGCGAGGCGCCGGTGGCCGCCGCGAAGCGCAGTGTCCCCGGCTCGACGCCCGCGCGCAGCCGGTAGCAGTCGTTGACCAGCTCCATCACGGCGGCGATCGCGGTGTTGAAGGCGAACCGCCCGGTCATGTCGCGGGTGACCTTGTCGATCGCCCAGTGGGCCTTGCGCAGGAGCACAAGGTCGTCTCCCTCGGGGTCGACCTCTGGGTCGGCCGGCTCGGCGGCGCCCGCCACCTCGGCCCCCAGCCGCCACAGCCGCGCCAGGAACCGGTGCACTCCCTCCACGCCCTCGTCGCTCCAGTCGACGTCCTGGTCGGGCGGCCCGATGAACAGGATGTAGCAGCGGGCGGTGTCCGCGCCGTAGCGGTCGGAGATCTCCGCTGGGTCGACGGTGTTGCCCTTGGACTTGGACATCTTGGCCCCACCGCGGGTGACCATGCCCTGGGTGAACAACGCGGCGAAGGGCTCCTGCACGTCGGCCAGCCCCAGGTCCGACAGCGCCTTGCAGAAGAAGCGCGCGTACATCAGGTGCAGGATCGCGTGCTCCACGCCGCCGATGTACTGGTCCACGGCCATCCACAGCCGCAGGGCCGCCGGATCCCACGCCGCCTCCTCGTTGCCCGCGTCGCAGTAGCGCAGGAAGTACCAAGAGGAGTCGACGAAGGTATCCATCGTGTCGGTCTCGCGGCGCGCCTCGCCGTCGCAGCGCGGGCAGCGCGTGCGCACCCAGTCCTCGGCGGCGGCCAGCGGCGAGCGCCCCCGCGGCGCGTAGTCGTCGACCTCGGGCAGCTCGACCGGGAGCTGGTCGTCGGGGACGGGGACGATCCCGCAGCGCTCGCAGTAGACGACCGGGATCGGGCAGCCCCAGTAGCGCTGGCGCGAGACCAGCCAATCGCGCAGCCGGTAGTTGACCGACGGGTGGCCGCGCCCCTCTCGGTCCAGCCAGGCGACGATCTCCTCCAGCGCCTGGCGGTTGGACTTGCCGTCGAATTGGGGGGCCGAGTTGACCAGGGGGCCGTCGCCGGTGTAGGGCAGCTCACCGTCGCCTCCCCCGACCACCCGGCGGATCGGCAGGTCGAAGGCCCGCGCGAAGGCGTGGTCGCGCTCGTCGTGCCCGGGCACCGCCATTACCGCGCCCGTGCCGTACTCCATCAGCACGTAGTCGGCCACGAACATCGGGAGCTGCTCCCCGTTGACCGGGTTGGTCACCGTTCGCCCCAGCGGCACGCCGGTCTTGGGCTTGTCGACGTCGCCGCGCAGCTCGCTGGACTCGGTGAGAGCGTGGTTGACGTAGGCGCGGACCTCGTCCTCGTGCTCGGTGCCTGCGGCGAGCTTGAGGACATCGGGGTGCTCGGGAGCGAGGAGGAAGAAGGTGGCCCCAAACAGCGTGTCGGGCCGCGTGGTGAACACGGGGTAGTCGATCCCCAGCTCCTCGCAGGCGAAGACGACCTCCGCACCCTCCGAGCGACCGATCCAGTTGCGCTGCATGGTCTTGACGTGCCCGGGCCAATCGATCGTGTCGAGGTCGCGCAGCAGGCGGTCGGCGTAGTCGGTGATGCGCAGGAACCACTGCTCGAGCTGGCGCGCCTCGACCTCGGCCCCGCAGCGCTCGCAGCGCCCGTCGACCACCTGCTCGTTGGCCAGCACGGTGGCGTCGTTGGGGCACCACTTGACCGCGGCCTCGCGGCGGTAGGCCAGGCCGGCCTCGAGCAGCTTGAGGAAGATCCACTGGGTCCAGCGGTAGTAGCGGGGCTCGTGGGTCCCGAACTCACGCGTCCAGTCGATCGAGATCCCCCATTCACGGAATTGCCGTTGAAAGGCCTCGATCGAGTTGCGCGTCGAGTCGCGCGGGTGCTCACCGGTCTTGATGGCGTGGTTCTCGGCGGGCAGCCCGAAGGCGTCGTAGCCCATCGGGTGCAGGACCCGGAAGCCGTTGCGGCGGCGGAAGTGGGCGATGGCGTCCCCCACGGAGTAGGTCTTGAGGTGGCCGACGTGCGGCTCGCCGCTGGGGTAGGGAAGCATCTCCAGGACGTAGGCCTTTGGCCGCTGGTCGTCGGTGCGGTTGGAGACGACCCAGGTGCCCTCCTCGTCCCAGACCCGCTGCCAGCGGGCCTCGATCTCGGCCGGGTCGTAGCGGCGCTCGCTCACGGCGAGCAGGCTAGCGAGCCGCCGCGGCACGGCCGCTGGGCCGGGCCCCCGCCTCAGGCCGCGCTCGCCTGGGGCGGACGCTCCGGGCGCTGGGCCGGGCCTCCCGCGTCAGGCGGCGATGGGCTGAGGCGGACGCTCCGGACGCTGGGCCGGAGTCGCCCCGCGCCGGGCCGGGCGGCGCACCTTGACGTGCTCGGCCACCAGGTAGGAGGCGATCACCGCGCCGGCGGCCAGGCCCTGAGCGGCGAGCGTCTCGAGGGTCGGGAAGATGGCCAGCCACGTGCCGAGCCACCCGGGCAGCGTGATGCCCAGGTGGGTGGTGGAGATCCAGCCGGCGAGCTGGAGCTCCTGGGCGCTCTCGCCGACCATGACGACCAGCACGAAGCCCACCATCGCCCCGGTGAGGACGAGCATCCGCTTGTAGGGAAGCTTGCGGTGGGCGACGAAGGTGAGGACGCCGAGACCGCGGTCAGGGCCAGTCCGATGCCCACGCCCTCGAGCACGGTGCCGGCTCCATACTTGAGCCGCAGGTCCTGGAGGAAGAGCACCACCTCGAACCCCTCGCGGTAGACCCCGGTGAACCCCAGGAGGAGGAGGCCGGCGGTGACACCCCCGCCCCCGGCCAGCAGCCGGCGGCGACGGCGATGGTGGTGGGCGATCCAGCCGGTCCAGTAGAGCCTGTGGAAGAACCAGTTCATGACCACCAGCAGGACCGCGACGGCGAGCAGGCCGGTGGCGGCCTGGACGTCGAGGGCCGGAGCGCCGAGGGCGCCGATCGCCCACACGGCGACGAATCAGGTGACCACCGAGGCGCCGAGTCCGAGCGCAGCGCCGCCGCCGACCGGTCGCAGCTTGGCGCGGTTGGCGCCGAGGAAGCTCGCGGTCACCGCGGCCAGCACGAGCACGGCCTCGAGGCCCTCGCGGAAGACCAGCAGGCCGCTTTTGACCACGACAGCGCCATGGCTGAGGCGCGCGCCGCTCGTGGGATCGGGCACGCCGCCCTTGGCGGTCAGCGCGGCGTAGAGGAGAAGGGTCCCGGCCACGGCGCCGAAGATCAGCCATGTCCGCCGGCCGAACCCGCGCGACGCGGGTGAGGAGAGGCTCGGGCTGGCCATGGTTAGGGGACCCTAACAGGGGCTCGCCGGCGAGCGCAGCGCCGTGGTGGCCTGTTCACGCCCGCATGTCACCGGACCGACATAGAGTGGCCGGGTGACCGGCCTCGCCGACTTCACGGTCCACCGAGTCGAGGCTCGCCCCGGGGTCGAGCTGGCCTACGTGCGGGAGGGGGCCGGCGGCTTCCCGCTCCTGCTCGTCCACGGGTGGCCCGAGACCAAGCGGATCTGGTGGCGCAACGTCGGTCCGCTGGCCGACGCGGGCTTCGAGGTCATCGTGCCCGACCTGCGCGGCTTCGGCGACTCGGAACTGGCCGCCGACGGCTTCTACGACCTGGCGGCCCACGCCCGCGACCTGCACGCCCTGGTCCACGACGTCCTGGGCCACGAGCGCTGCGCCGCCGCCGGGGGCGACCTGGGCGGCGCGGTCATCCAGGATCTCGGCCTGCGCTTCGACGGCTTCGTGGCGCGCCAGTGCCTGTTCAACACGGTGCTCCCGCTCCTGGGCGACGCCTACGAGGCCGCCCGCCTGGCCGCTACTCCCTCGCGGGTGGACCGCCAGGCAGCCGACTACTTCCTGCGCCAGGGCGGCGATGCCGACGCCCTGGCGGCCGAGCTCGACGGCCCCGAGCGCCGCCGGCGCTACGTGTCGGAGTTCTACGGGCACCGTTTCTGGGCGGCGCCCGGGGCCTTCGCGCCCGAGGACGTCGACTTCATGACCGAGCCCTTCGCCGACGCGGACCGCCTGCGGGCGTCGTTCGGCAACTACGAGAGCGCGCTGGGCGCCAGGCCCCTGTCCGAGCCGCCGCGCTTCTTCGAGCCCAATCCGGTGGCGACGCTCGCCCTCTACGGCCCCGAGGACCACGTGATCTGGCGCGACTTCCCGGAGCGCTGCGAGGTCGCCTTCACCGAGCTGATCGGTCCGTTCGTCGTGCCGCGCGCCGGCCACTTCGTGCAATGGGAGCGGGCACAGCTGCTCAACCGGGCGCTGGCCTATTTCTTGCGAGACCTGCTGTAGGCGCGCTTACCATGCCCGCCATGGAAGGAGCCGAGCCGCAGGCCGGCCACGGGGGGCCGGGCGAGCGCGGGCGGGAAGACCAGCCGCCCTCCGTCCCGTCCGACGAGCCGGATCGTCACGAAGGCGAGCCCCCAAGTGCGAGTGACCTGCCCGCCCTCTCGCGCCACATCGCGGCGATCGTGGCCAGCGCGGAGGAGGCCGCCCAGCGGCTGCGCGACGAGACCGAGCGCCGGGCTGACGAGCGCATCCGCGAGGCCGACCGTGCGGCCGACAACCGGGTGACGGCGGCCGAGGAGGAGGCGGCGGAGATCCTCTCCGCCGCCACGGCGGAGGCCAAGCGGATCCGCGACCACGCGACGGCGGAATCGCGCCAGGCCAGCGAGCTGACCGCCGCGCGCGTACGCGAGCTCGAGGGGGCGGCCCACCGCGAGGTCGAGCGCCAGCGTTCGGAGGCGAAGGCTGACGCCCAGCGCCTGCGCGAGGAGGCCGATGCCTATTCGACGGACCTGCGCCGCAGGGCGGTGACCGAGTCAGGCGAGCTGACCCGCGAGGCCCGAGCAGTGGCGCGCGAGGTGCTCGTGGAGGGGACGCAGCTCAGCGCCAACCTGGGCGAGCTGGGCAACTCGCTGCGGGCCAACGCCGAACGGCTACTGCGCGATGTCCGCGGCGCCCATCAGCAGCTGAGCGCCGGCCTCGACCGGGTGCCGGTGGCGCCGGCGAGCGAGCCGAGGTCTCGCGGCCGCGATCGCGCGCCGAGTCCCGACCCCCCGTCGGTGGACCTCGACGTGCCCGAGTTCGTGCCGCGGGCGTCGCGGCGCCGCTGAGGGGAAGCGGGCGGCCTCAGCCCTCGGCGCTGGCGGCGGCCCCCCGCGGCGCAGCCCTCGGCGCTGGCGGCGGCGGCCATCGGCTGACGCGTACCCGTGCGCTGGCGTGCTCTACCGTCCCGATCCTGATGGCCCTTCCTCCCGAAACCCGCCTCGGCGCGATCTCGCTGGACGTCAGGGACCTCGACGCGCAGCGCGGGTTCTACGAGCACACGATGGGCCTCCACGTGCTCCAGGCGACCGCCGGGGCAGTGGCCCTCGGAGCCGACGGGACGACGCTGGTGGAGCTGGTGGCCTCGCCGCGCGCGACCGCCCGCCCGCAGCGCACCACCGGCCTCTTTCACCTGGCGCTCCTGCTGCCCAGCCGGGCCGACCTGGCGAGAGCGCTGCGTCGCGTGGCCGCGAACGGATGGCGGAGCTCGGCGACGGCGACGGCGGGGGTGCCTCGGAGGCCGGGACGCGGTTGGGCCACGTGCACCTCCAGGTGGCCGACATCCCGACCGCGGAGGGCTTCTACCACGACGTCCTGGGCTTCGACGTGACGGTGCGCAGCTACCCGGGCGCGCTGTTCCTCTCCGCCGGCGGATACCACCACCACGTGGGCGTGAACACGTGGGCGAGCGCGGGAGCGCCTCCTCCGCCACCGGGCTCCGCCGGCATGAGCCGCCTCCAGCTGGTGGTGCCCGAAGCGGACGACGCCGCCGCCATGGCGCAGCGAGCGCGGGCCGCGGGGCTCGAGCTTCGCGAGGCCGGGAAGGAGCTCGAGTTCGACGATCCTTCCGGCCATCGGGTAGCGGTGCACGCCGACGACGACACTCGCTACGGTGGCGACAACGACCGCGGTACGGAGAGCGACGGGGAAACGTGAGAGGGCGCGGCATGCAAAGGAAACAGGGGTGGGGCACCGCGGGTCCGCTGACTCTGGCCTTGGCGTCGCTCCTCGCCCTGGCGGTGGCCCTGCTCGCTGCGGACACCGCTTGGGCGGCGTTCGATGCCGGCTACGAAGCCCGCAACTTCTCCAAGCTCCAGGAGCGCCACGACTACGACTACGGGCGCCCGGCCTATCAGGCCCTGCTGGCCGAGAAGGGCGCCGAGTCCGAGGCCGAGCTGCTGCGCATCCGGGCGACCGACCCGGAGCGCGACTTCTCGGGCAACCTGTGCGCCCACCACATGAACGGATGCGCCGGGGATGTGCGCTTCTACGACTGGCAGAAGGACGGGCACGGCCTACGCCGCCCGGTCCTGTTCACCGCCCGGGACGGGGCGACTCTGTCAGGGCATGTCTGGGCGACACGCGACGGGCCGTCCAGTCGACCGGCGGTGGTCATCACCACGGGGTCGGTGCAGGCGCCCGAGGAGCTCTACGGCTTCCTGGCCGCGACCCTGGCCCGCAACGGCTACGTCGTCCTCACCTACGACGTGCAGGGGCAGGGGCGCTCGGACACCTACGGCGAGGGCCAGGACCGCAACCACAACGTGCCCGCCCAGCAGCCCGGGCCGTTCGTCGAGGGAACCGAGGACGCGCTGGACTTCCTGCTCTCGACCAAGCGCGACCCCTACAAGCCGCGGTTCCCGGCCCCGGGCATCCAGCAGAGCCACCGCCCCAAGCAGAAGCGGCGGGTGGCGGCCGGCCTGGACGCCGCCTATAACCCGCTCGGCCGGCTGGTCGACCCCAGGCGCATCGGCATCGTCGGCCACTCCCTGGGGGCCTTCGCCGTCTCGCAGGTCGGGTCGGAGGACAAGCGGGTCGACGCGATCGTCGCGCTGGACAACCTCAGCGTCGGCGGCGGCTCGATGTTCGGCCAGGACACTCCCAAGATCAAGCCGCGCGTCCCGGCGCTGGGCATGTCGGCCGACTACGGGCTCACCCCCACGCCCTACACCTCCCAGCCCGATCCTCAGGGGAAGAGCGAGGCGTCGAAGGCCTACTCCAAGAAGGGCGTCGACACGGCGCAGATCAACATCCGTGGCGGCAGCCACTACGAGTTCTCGTTCATCCCCAACCAGGCGTTCGGGGCGACCTTGCGCGGGATGGACCTGGTGGCCTGGTACACCGAGGCCTGGCTGGACCGCTACGTCAAGCATGGGCCCGACGGCCTGCGGGAGCTCCTCACCACACGCTGGCTGCGTGACGGCTGGACGGCGGCGATCGACCCCGACGGCGACGGCAATCTGCTCTCGCGCTACTACCGCTCCCGCATCGACATCGGCCACCGGGGCGGTCCGCGAGTGCATTGCGAGGACCTGCGCTCGGGGAAGCGGCGCTGCCGCGACCTGACGGATGCCGGCGACCAGGGCGAGTTCTCCTACCTGCGCGAGTCGCTCGGCGAGGATGACCGGACCCGTCCCGGTCGCCGCCGCGCCGCACGCCGGCGGGCGAGCGAGCACCGGCGGTCGGCAACCGCGCCTCAACGCCACCGCCACGCTCGGCCTGCGCCCGTCGGGTAGCTGGCGCCTCGACCGAGCTCGAGACCCCGAGCGCGGCGACCGCTCGATGCCAGCGGGCGCCCAGGCCCTGTCAGCCCCGGCGCACCCGCACCACGACCCGCGCGCCACGTGAGGGAATCATCGTGACGTTGCGGTGGACGGCGTGCTCGGGCTCGGGGTCGTCGGCCTCGAGGTCGAGGCGCCTGGCCATCGCCGCCAGGACGACGCGCTGCTCGGCCATGGCCAGCGCGGCGCCAAGGCAGCGGCGGATTCCCCCACCGAAGGGAATCCACTCGTAGGTCCCGGGCTTGTGCCCCAGCCAGCGCTCGGGGCGGAAGGCGAAGGGCTCGGGATAGAGATCCTCGCGGTGGTGGACGAGCAGGATGCTCATGGTGATCGGCGTGCCCGCGTCGACGGCGTAGGGGCCGAGCCGCCAGGGCACGGTCACCCGCCGGCCGATGATGGGAATGACGGGCCGCGAGCGCATGCCCTCGGTGATGACCGCCTCGACGTACTCGGCCGCGTCCTCGTCGGCGCCGCGGACGGCCTCGCGGAGGCGGTCATAGGCGGAGGGGGCCCTCACGAGGCGCTCCCACGTCCAGGCCAGCGAGTTGGCGGTGGTCTCGTGACCGGCGAGGACAAGGGTCAGCAGCTCGTTGCGCAGCTCGCGATCGGTGAGTGCCTCGCCCTCCTCGGTGCGGGCGCGCAACAGGAGCGAGAGGATGTCGTGCTGGTCGTCGAGCGCGGCCATCCGGCGACGCTTGGCGATCACGGCGTAGGTCGGCCGGTCGAGGATGGCCATGCCGGCCCGCGTCAGCCCAACCGGCTCCTCGCGCCCGATGTTCATGAGCTCGGCGAGCTGGGCGGGCGGCCATGTCGACGCGGCGATCAGGGACCTGGTGGCCAATCGCAGGGCGTGCTCGGGCGAGCCCGCGCGTGGCCGCCCCTCCACCCCGAAGATGCCCGACATGATCACGTCGAGCGTGATGGCCTGCATGCGAGGCGCCAGCGCGAACGGGCGTCCGACCGGCCAGCCGTCGATCTCGCGCTCGGCGGCCTCGGAGATCATCTCCGTGTAGCGCTCGACGGCCTCTCCGTGGAAGGGCGGGAGCAGTAGCTTGCGCTGGCGCATGTGCCGGGGGCCGACGGCGGTCAGCACCGAATCGGGGCCGACGACCGGACGCAGGGCGGACTCCCCGGTGAGCGACGGCGCCTCCTCCGGCTTGGCCGTGAACAGCGAGCGGACGTGGTCGGGATGGCTGGTGACCACCGGGCCGCCGGGGACCGTTCCGCGCGTGCGGAAGACCTCCCCCAGCTCGCGCCGCGCCCGGAACATGAACTGGATCTGGCGCTGGTTGACCCGCAGGACCTGCAGAGCGCGTGGGAGTGGGACGACCGGCGGCTTGGCCAGCGCCGCCGCATCCGCGGGCTCGAGCGGCCCGGCGGGGGAAGGAGGGGCCTGACCGATGAGGCCAGCGCCCGCCGCGTGGCCGGGTGGCGATGCGCTCTCGACAACCGCGGCGGACATGACCCCGATCATGGTGTCATGGATCGGGGTAGAGGTCTAGCGGGCGGGCGGGTGGCCCTCATCCCCGGGTGGAGGGAGGGCCAGCGGCAGGCGCCGAGGTAGGGTGCTGGGCTCCGACGGCCGGCGAGAGCCGGACGTAGGGCTTGTCTCGGCGCGTGACGGTGATTTCCGCTCCCGAGCGAGCGACCTGCTCCATCCAGTAGCCGAAGTGCTCGCGGAACTCATGGGCGCCGATGTGCCGCACGGGCGGTTTCGCGAAAGTGGAGCTAGTGGGACTCGAACCCACGACCTTTCGGATGCCATCCGAACGCTCTCCCAACTGAGCTATAGCCCCCGCGAGATGAAAATCTGCCGCTAGGTTAATGCACGCCCGCTGCGCGTTGCGCGGAGGCTGGACGCGTAGGTGCAGGAAATGCCTGCCGAGAACCATCGACTCCGGCAAGAGGAAGCACCGGTCCAGAGCGGCACAATAGACGGCGAGAAGGTCGATTTCGCCTTCCTCGTAAGTCGACCTCACGTATCCGCCGGGAGTACATCGATTCCCGCCAAGGCGCACGCCGATCACCTCACCAGGGGGATCTAGCTGCCCCCACTTGCATTGCACTCGCCAGAGCCGACCGCGGACCTCGAAGGCGAGATCGTAACGCGCGTGCTGGCTCACCGGCCGAAGGACATCAACGCCGAGGCGTATCGCGGCCGCCTCGATCTCCACCTCGGCGATCGCCCCCTTGAGGTTCGGATTTTCCACGAACACATGTTCGTAACCGACCCGGACGGAACTCCGCCCTACACGCGCGCCCCCACGATCTCCCGCGCCGGGGCCTCGCCCCACAGCTGCTCGAGCCGGTAGAAGTCGCGCGTCTCGGGGGTGAAGACGTGGACGACGACGTCGAGGTAGTCCATGAGGATCCAGCGAGCCTCGGGCAGCCCCTCGACCCGGCGGGGATAAACCCGGTGGTCGTGCTTCAGGCCCTCGTGGATGCCGTCATGGATGGCTTTGACCTGGCGGTCCGAAGTGCCCGTGCAGATCAGGAACCAGTCCGTGTAACCGATCATCCCGCGCAGGTCCAGCGCGACGATGTCGCGGGCCTTCTTGTCGTCGGCGTAGAGCGCGATGGTGCGGGCGAGCTCCTCGCCGGTCACCCGGGCACCGCCCTCTTCGTGGCCGTCGCCGTCGGCCGGTAGAGCCCGTGCTCGTCGATGTAGCGTGCGACGGCGTCCGGCACCAGGTCGCGGACGGGCGCGCCCTCGGCCATCCCTTGCCGCACCCCCGACGACGAGACGTCCACCCGCGGCATGTCGAAGAAGACCACACGCTCGGCGCCCTCGAGTGAGGACACCGCCGCCTCCACCGCCTCGCGATCAGCCCCCTCGCGCTCGGCCACCGCGAACCACGCGAGGCGCAGGGCCTCCTCGGGCTCGCGCCAGCGGGGAAGGCTGACCGCCATGTCGCCGCCGGCGATGAAGAAGAGCTCGTCCTGGGGGCTGGCCTCGTGCAGTGCTTGCAGGGTATCGACGGTGTACGACGGGCCGCCGCGCTGGACCTCCAGCTTGGATACCTGAATCCGCTCGTCGCCGGCCGCGGCGGCGCGGCACATGGCCAGGCGATGCTCGGGGCCCGGGTCCTCGCCGACCTCCTTGTGAGGCGGCAAGGCCACCGGCATGAGGACCAGCCGGTCAAGCGATAGCCCGGCGAGCGCCGCCTCGGCGCAGGCCAGATGTCCGATGTGCGGCGGGTTGAACGTCCCGCCCAAGATCCCTACGCGCGCCAAGCTAGGTGGGCGCTAGGGCCGGGCGTGGCCCGAGCCCTCCACGAGGTACTTGTAGGTGCACAGCTCGCGCATGCCGATCGGCCCGCGCGCGTGCAGCTTCTGGGTGGAGTTGCCGATCTCCGCGCCCATCCCGAACTCGCCCCCGTCGGTGAAGCGGGTGGAGGCGTTGACGTAGACGCACGCTGCGTCCACCCCGAGCTGGAACGCCCGCACCGAGCGCGTCGAGCCGGTGACGATCGCCTCGGAGTGCCCGCTGCCGTGGGCGTTGACGTGATCGATCGCCTCGGCGGTCGAGTCGACCACCCCGATGGCCAGGACCATGGCCAGGAACTCGGTGTCCCAGTCCTCGTCGCTGGCTTCGATCAGGGTGTCGGCCAGCTCGCCGGCCGCCGCGCGGGCGCGCGCGTCGACCCGCAGCTCGACCCCCGCCTCTCGCAGGCTGCGCAGGACCCGGGGCAGGAAACGCGGCGCCACGTCGCGGTGCACGAGCAGCGTCTCGGCGGCATTGCACATGCTGGGACGCTGGGTCTTGGCGTTGACGACGATCGCCTCGGCGTCATCGAGGTCGGCGTCCGCGTCGACGTAGACGTGACAGTTGCCCGAGGCCGCGTAGATCACCGGCACGCTCGCAACCTCCTCGAGGGCGGCCTTCAGCCCCTCTCCCCCCCGCGGGATCACGAGGTCGACCACGCCCTCCTGGGTGGCCAGTTCGGTCAGCTCGTCGCGACCGCCGCCGGCCACGAGGCCGACGCATCCGTCGGGCAGGCCCGCCGCCGTGACCGCCTCGGTGGCGATCGCCGCCAGCACGGCGTTGGAGTGGGCGGCCTGCGAGGACCCGCGCAGCACGATCGCGTTGCCCGACTTCAGCGCAAGCGCCGTGCAGTCGATCGTCACGTTGGGCCGAGCCTCGTAGACCACCGCGACGACGCCGAGCGGAACCCGGACCCGCCGCAGCTCGAGGCCGTTGGCCAGGCGCGAGCCGTCGATGACCTCCCCCACCGGGTCGGGCAGGGACGCGATCTTGCGTACGCCGGCGGCCATGTCGGCTATCCGGGCCGGATCCAGGCGCAGGCGGTCGAGCAGGGCGGCGCTCAACCCGGCCGTGCGACCGGCCTCCATGTCGCGGGCGTTGGCCTCGACCACCTCGTCGGCGCGCTCCTCCAACGAGCGGGCGATCGCCCCCAGCGCCTCATCCTTGACCGCGGTTTCGAGCTGGGCGAGCTCACGGGAGGCGCGCCGGGCGGCCAGGCAGACCTCGGCCACGGTCTCGGTTCGGACGGCCATGGGCACAGGTTAGTCAGCCACTCAGGCCAGCACGAAGTAGTCGCGGTGCACGGCCTCCTCGGTCGCCCGGGGCAGCAGGTCGCGCGCCTGCGCGGACTTGAGGCCCATGATCCGCCGCAGCTCGTGCGACGAGTAGTTGCAGATCCCCTTGCCGATGAGCGCGCCGCCGTCTACGACCTCGACGGCGTCGCCGGCGTCCCACTCGCCGCTGAGGTCGACCACGCCCACCGGCAGCAGCGACGTGCCGCCCTCGCGCAGTGCACGGGCGGCCCCCTGGTCGACCACCACTCGGCCGTGGCTGGGCTTGGCGTACTTGAGCCACAGCTTGAAGCTCGAGTAGCGGGTCGCGCGAGGCGGGAAGCGGGTGCCCAGGGCCTCGCCGCGGACGACCGCGGCCACGGTCCCCGGCCTCAGCCCGCTGGCGATCACGGTCTCGATCCCCGCGGCCGTGGCCATCTCGGCGGCGACGACCTTCGAGCGCATGCCCCCCGAGCCAAGGGGCGAGGTGGCGTGGCCGATCTGAAGATAGTCGAGCGACTCGAAGTCCGTAACCTCTGGAATCAGCGCCGCCTCAGGATGCTCGCGGGGGTCGGCGGCGTGCAATCCGTCGGTGTCGGTGAGGAGGACGAGTCGCCGCGCCCCGATCAGCACCGCGACCTGGGCGGCCAGGAAGTCGTTGTCCCCGAACGAGATCTCGTCGGTTGTCGTGGTGTCGTTCTCGTTGATGACCGGGACGACGCGCCAGTCGAGCAGCCGGCGCAGCGTCTGGCGCGCGTTGAGGTAGTGGGTGCGCGCGCTCATGTCGAAGAACGTCAGCAAGACCTGGGCACTGGGCACGCCGTGCGAGCGCAGGAGCTCGTCGTAGACGCGGTAGAGCTTTCCCTGCCCCACGGCGCTCGCCGCCTGGAGCTCGTCCATGGCCCGCGGGCGCAGGGGAAGGTCGAGCAGGCGCATGCCCCGGGCGATCGCTCCGCTGGTGACCAGCAGGACCGCCCCCCCGGCCCGGTGCAGCTCGGCCACGTCCGCGCAGACCGCGGCCAGCACGTCCGTCCGGGCCTCGCCGCTGTCGTCGGCGACGATGCTCGAGCCGAGCTTTACGACCGTCGTCCCCATGGCGAGCCAGCTTAGGGGGCCTCGAAAAGCGCTGGACTCCACCTTGAAGCCGAAGGAGGCTCTGTACGGCCGGGGCTCTAGCCCGGATTCAGGTCGAAGGGGATCCCGGCGATCTCCACGTCGTCGCCTGCCTCGAAGCCCTCGGCCTCCAGCGCGGCGATGACCCCGACGCTGCGCAGCCGCCCCTCCAGGTAGGCCAGGGCCTCCTCGTTGTCGAGGTCGTAGCGTGCCAGCAGCCGCTCGACCCGCTCTCCGCTGACCCGGAAGCCGCGGTCGCTGACGCGCTCCACCGCGAAGCCGCGACCGCGGGCGGGGCGAAAGACGCGATGCGCGGCGAGCTCGGGCTCACGGGGCCCTAGCGCCGCGCGCGGCTCCCGCGGCTCGCGCACCGCGACGGGCACGCGCTGGGCCAGCAGCATGGTCAGCTCCTCGAGACCCTGGCCGGTGGCGCTCGAGGTCAGGACCACCGGCGTGGCCTCGCCCACCGTCACCGCCCAGGCCCTCGCCGCCTCCTGCGCCTCGTCCGCCGCGACCAGGTCGGCCTTGGAGAGCGCGACGACACGGGGAAGCGCAGCCAGGCGCGGGTCGTGGCGCTCGAGCTCGCGCTCGACTGTCTGGAAGTTGCTCTCGGGGGCCGAGCCGTCGACCGGCGCTACGTCGACCACGTGAACCAGCAGCCGCGTGCGCTCGACATGAGCCAGGAAGTCGTGACCGAGGCCGGCGCCCTGGCTGGCGCCCTCGATCAGCCCGGGAATGTCTGCGATCACCAGCTGACGGTCGTCGAGGTCCACCGTCCCGAGGACCGGCTCGAGCGTCGTGAAGGGATACGCGGCGACCTTGGGCTTGGCCCGCGTCAGGCGCGCCAGCAGCGACGACTTGCCGGCATTGGGCAGGCCGATCAGCCCGACGTCGGCCAGCAGCTTGAGCCGCAGCTCTATCCAGCCCTCCTCGCCGGGCAGGCCGCGCTCGGCGAACCGCGGCGCCTGGCGCACCGGACCGGCGAAGCGCTTGTTGCCCTTCCCCCCCGCCCCGCCCTGAGCCACCACCGCGCGGTGCCCGGGCTCCACCAGGTCGTGGCGCGCGCCGTCGAGGCCGATGACCTCGGTCCCGGGCGCGACGCGCAGGTCGAGATCGTCGCCGTCAGCGCCGTGGCGCTGGCCGCCCTCGCCGTGGCCGCCTCGCCCGGCCCTGTACTGGCGCCGGCGACGGAAGCCCTGCAGGTCGCGCAGCGAGTCGTCGCACACGAGGACCACGTCGCCTCCGCGCCCGCCATCGCCGCCGTCGGGCCCTCCCCGCGGCACGTGGGCCTCGCGGCGGAAGCTGGTGGCGCCGTCGCCTCCGGCCCCGGCCTCGACGTGGATCTTGGCTCGATCGTGGAGCATGGGCACCTGCCTGATCGCACCAGCCGGTTCCGGTACCCAGAAGGCTGGTGCGATCAGGCCTTCACCTTCCTACTGTGCCACCCAGGCCAGACCGTCGACGGCGAGACCCCCGACCGCCCGACCCTTCCACGAGAGGACAGCACCATGCCCGACCCCGTCTTCCTCATCACCGGCGCCTCGAGCGGCATCGGCGCCGCCACCGCCCGCGCCGCCGGCCAGGACGGCCACCGCGTCGTCCTGGCCGCTCGCTCACGCGACAAGCTGGAGTCGCTGGCCGAGGAGCTCGGTGGACCCGACCGGGCCCTCGCTGTTCCCTGCGACGTGACCGAGTGGGGGGACCAGGAGGCGCTGGTGCGCCGAGCGCTAGACGCTTTCGGCCGCATCGACGTCGCCTTCGCCAACGCGGGCTTCGGCGCCAAGCGCGGCTTCCTCGAGGAGACGCCGGACTTCTGGCGCGAGATGGTCCTGACCAACGTCTACGGCGCCGCTCTGACCATCCGCGCGACCATGGAGGCGCTCAAGGAGTCCCGCGGGCACCTCCTCCTCACGGGCTCGGTGGCCGGGCGCATCGCCATGCCCGGGTCGCTGTACTCGAGCACCAAGTGGGCGGTGACCGGCATGGCCCAGTCCGTGCGCAGGGAGCTCGAGGGGACCGGCGTGCGCGTCACCCTCGTCGAGCCGGGGATGGTCGACACGCCCTTCTTCGACGACGGTGCGCCGCACGGCCTGAAGCCCGAGGACATCGCCCGGGCGGTCGTCTACGCGGTCAGCCAGCCGCCGGAGGTCGAGGTGGCCGACGTGATGGTGCGGCCGGTGAGGTAAAGCCTCGCAGGGAGCGAAGCTGAACGAGTCTCTACTTGATTAGAATGGGATTCGGGTGGGATCCGCTGTCGCCAAACCGCGTCGCGAGGCAATCCTCGACTCAGCGCTCGACGTCTTCCTCGAGCGCGGCGTGGTGGCCGCGTCGATCGAGGAGGTTCGCACGCGCTCGGGCGCGAGCGTGGGCAGCCTCTACCACCACTTCGGCGGCAAGGAGGGCCTGGCCGGCGCGGTCCACGTCGCCGCGCTGAGCCGCTACCAGACGGCGTTCCTGGCCGAGCTGCGTAACCACGCCGACGCCGAGGGAGGCGTACGCGGCGGCGTGACCGCCCACCTGCGCTGGTGTCTGCGCGACTGCCCGCGCGAAGCGCGCTTCCTGCTCTTCGGCGGCGAGGTTGCCCGCGAGGGCGCGGCCGAGGAGCTTCGCCGCCTCAACCACCGCTTCTTTGCCGAGGTCATGGCCTGGTGGGCGCCTCACGCGCGCTACGGGGCGCTGCGCCACCTCGAGCTCGACCTGGCTTACGCCCTGTGGCTGGGCGCCGCGCAGGAGCACTGCCGCCTGCGGCTGTCGGGCCGCACCACGATCTCCCAGCGCCGCGCCGCGTCGGTCCTCGGCGCGGCCGCCTGGCAGGCCCTGCGAGGCGACTGCACTCCCCCCGATCCACAAGGAGGCTGACATGCCCGGTTCGATGTCCTACTCAGAGGTTGTGGCCGACGCCCACGCCGACGAACGCGAGTACGTGCAGGTCGAGCATCGCGGCGACCGCGCGACCGTCACGCTCGCCGACCCCGACAAGCGCAACGTCCTCAGCGCGCCGCTGATGGTCCAGCTGCTCGCCCGCGTCGAGGCCTTGGCACGCGACGGGGACGTACGCGCGATCGTCCTCACCGGCCAGGGCCAAGCCTTCTCGACCGGCGGCGACCTGCGCATGATGAGCGACGCGGTCGTCCGCTTCGACGACCCGGCCGACGAGGAGGGCGCCACCCTCCCCTGGCAGTGGATCCGCTACCAGTTCGGCGCCATGGTGCGCCTGATCGGGCGCACCGACAAGGCCTTCGTGGCGGCGCTGAACGGCCCGGCGGCCGGTGTCGGGCTGGCCTTCGCCCTCTCGTCCGACATCGTGGTGGCCGCGCAAGACGCGGTGATCGTCCCGGCCTTCGGCCGGCTGGGGCTGGTGCCCGAGGTCGGGACGAGCTGGGCCCTGACCCGCGCCCTGGGCTACCGCCGCGCCTTCGCCTACTACGTGGCCGGCGAGCACATCGACGCTCGCCGCGCGCTCGAGCTGGGGCTGGTCAACGTCGTCGTGCCGCCCGACGAGCTGATGGACGAGGCGATGCGCTGGTGCGACAGGATCGCCGCCCTGCCGCCCCATACGTTGCCGATCGCCAAGCCTCTCCTGCGCGCCGCCGCCGACCTCTCCTGGGAGCACGCCCTGACCATGGAGGAGTTCGCCGAGCCGATGTGCTTCACGACGCGTGGCTTCGCCGAGGGCGTGGAGCGGGTCGTCGCGGCGACGGCCGGTGGGCCCTCGAAGCCCGCAACGGCACCTTCGCGAGGTTGAGACGAGGCCGCTGCCTCAGCGGCGCAGGCCCGCGGCCACGGCCAGACCGCCGACGGCCGCGCCGCCGGCCACGGCGATGACCGCCCACCCCCCCACCGCAGGCAGGTGGTCGCGGGCGGCGTAGAAGGCCGCGCAGTCGACGGCGTCGACCGCGGCGCAGGTCACCACCGTGCGGTAGCCGATCCCCGGGCGGCCGGCCACGTGGAGGGTCAGGGCGCCGAGGACGAGGTCGCGCACCCCCATCGAGCGCAGGGCGGCGCGCACGGGTGGCCGGTCGGCGTCGGCGCCCAGCCAGCCGCGGCCCGCCGGGCCGGGCCGGGCCACGAGCGAGGCCCCAGCCACCACGCGCCCGATGGCGATCGCCCGTGCCGCATCGCGGGCGCTCATCTCGTCACTCCGCTAGAGCCGGGCTGCCGCCGGACGGACACGCCTACTCCCCCGCCTCGAGCACCGAGATCACGCGACCGCGGCGCCCGGCGTGGAACTCGACCGTGCCGGGGCGCTTGGCGTAGATCGTGTCGTCCTTGCCGATCCCGACGCCGTCGCCGGGCTTGAAGCGGGTGCCGCGCTGGCGCACGATGATCTCGCCGCCCGTCACTGTCTGCCCGGCGAAGACCTTGACCCCGAGGCGCTGCGCCTGGGAGTCGCGCCCGTTGCGGCTGGATCCAAGCCCCTTCTTATGAGCCATCCTGATCGCCCTCCTTGGGGGTGGCGCGCGACTTGGCGGCGGTCTGCTGCTCAGCCCCGGCCGGCTCGCCGCTCGACTTCTTGGACGCCGACCGCGAGCCCGAAGACGACCGCCGACCACCGACCTTGATCTCAGTCACCTCCAGCCGCGTGAGCTCCTGGCGATGGCCGGTGCGGCGCTTGTACCCGCGCTTGGGCTTGAACTTGAGCACGTGGATCTTGGGCCCGCGCTCGTGAGCCACGACGCGGGCTGAAACCGTGGCCTTGGCCAGGTCGTCGCCGTCGACCAGGTCGTCGCCGTCACGCACCAGCAGCGGCTCGAGCGCCACGTCGGCGCCCTCGTCCGCGCGCAGGCGTTCGACCAGCAGCGACTGGCCCTGCTCGATGCGGTACTGCTTGCCGCCTGTCTTGACGATCGCGTAGGTCATTCGGAAACTCCGCTGGTCATGCCTGCTCGGTGACCGGAGTCGACTCGCCGGCCTCGCCGGCGCCGTCGGACCCCCTGGCGCGGGAACGGCGCCGACCGCCTCTGCGGCCACGGCGCCGAGGTGGCGATTGTACGTCATCGCCGTCGGAGCGCTCGGGGGCGTCGCCGTCGGTCGACTCCGTCGCCTCTCCCGCCGCCGGCCCCGCCCCGTTCCCGACCAGCGACGCAATCGCCGCGGTACGCCCCACCTCGTCGATGCGCACCAGGCGCTTCTCGCCGACGTGGCTCCCGCCCGAGACCACCGAGATGATGTAGCCGTCGATCTTGGCCACCGCGTCGTCGACGTTGTACATGTGGGGCTCGACGATCGAGACCAGCACCTCGTCGCCCTCGCGGAAGGGCAGGGCGCGCTCCTCGACCTTGGCCCGGTCGCCCTCGAGCACGAGGTCGAAGTGGTCCAGCGGCAGGCCCTCGGAGCCCTCGAAGTGGAAGCGCTTGCCGGTCTCCTCCTCGAGCTCCTTGAGCAGCCAGCCCCCGTTGCCGGTGAACTCAGCGGCCACCCGCGGGTGCATGCGCACCAGCAGGGCCTCGCCCCGGCGCTCGCGAGCCAGCTCGCGCAGCCGGCGCTCGAACCCGATGGCGATCGTCTCCTCTGAGCGGATCACCCCATCGCCGTGGCAGGTCGGGCACGGGCGGGTCATGATCTCGCGCACGCCCTCGGTCACGTTCTGGCGGGTCATCTCGACCAGGCCCAGCGGCGAGATCTCCACCACGAAGGTCTTGGTGCGGTCCTCGTCGAGCGACTTGCGCAGCGTCTTGAGCACGGCGTCGCGGTTGCGCGCGCGGGCCATGTCGATGAAGTCGATGACGATGATCCCGCCGATGTCGCGCAGGCGCAGCTGGTTGACGACCGCCTCGGCGGCCTCCAGGTTCGTGCGGGTGATCGTGTCCTCCAGCCGCGCCTGCTTGCCGCGCCCCACGAACGAGCCGGAGTTCACGTCGATGACCGTCAGCGCCTCGGCGTAGTCGATCAGCAGGTAGCCGCCAGAGGGCAGGTCCACGCGCTTGGACATCAGGCCGTCGATGACGTCCTCGACGCCGTAGGCCTCCAGGAGCGGCTTGGACTCCTGCCACAGCTCGACACGGTCCACGAGCTCGGGCGCGGTGCGCGTGAAGAACGAGACCAGGCGCTGGTGCTGCTGCTCGTTGTCGACGACGGCGCGCTCGAAGTCCGCGGCGAAGATGTCGCGCACCACGCGCACGGACAGGTCGGCCTCCTGGAAGACCATCCCAGGCGCCGGCGTGGTCTCCACGCGCTGCTGCAGGACCTGGTGGAGCTTGAACAGGTACTGCAGCTCGCGCTCGAAGTCCGCGCGCTTGGCGCCGTGGGCCGCGGTGCGGATGATCGCGCCGCCGCCCTGCAGGTCCAGCGACTTGGCCTCCTTGCGCAGGCGCTCGCGCTCGTTGTCCTCCAGGCGCTTGGAGACCCCGACGCCCTCGCCGGTCGGCGTGTAGACCATGTAGCGCCCGGCGATCGTGAGCTCCATGCTCAGCCGCGCGCCCTTCGTCTTCAGCGGGTCCTTGACGACCTGCACGACGA
>JBBPZM010000030.1:0-37984 GCA_038199035.1 Solirubrobacterales bacterium
ACCCCCTCGACGCTGATCCGGGGCGGCGCCGGGCTCACGCGCAGGTCCCCGAGGGGCGCGGCGGGCGTCCGCGCCCCCCCCCCGCCCGCCGCCCCCGCGGGCGCGGCCGCGCGCGCCGGGGGCGTCGCCGCCGCCCCGAGCGCCAGCGCGGCCAGAGCTGCCCCGGCCGCCGCCCGACCCCCACGGGTCGTGGCGCCGTGTCCCCCCCGTCCGTGGGCTCGTCGCACTGCTAGGAGCTCGCGCCCTGGCGCTCTTCGAGGCCGGCCGCCGTTCTCAGGTCGGCCGCCTTGTCGGTCTTCTCCCACGTGAAGTCGTGGTCCTCGCGGCCGAAGTGGCCGTAGGCCGCGGTCTTCTGGAAGATTGGACGGTGGAGGTCCAGGTAGCGCCGGAAGGCCCCGGGCCGCAGATCGAAGTGCTCGTCGATCAGCGCGGCGATGCGCGACACTGCGACCCGCTCGGTGCCGAAGCACTCGACCATCACTGACACCGGCCGCGCCACGCCGATCGCGTAGGCGACCTGCACCTCGACACGGTCGGCCAGGCCGGCGGCGACCACGTTCTTGGCCACGTAGCGCGCGGCGTAGGCGGCCGAGCGGTCGACCTTGGAGGGATCCTTGCCCGAGAAGGCGCCGCCACCGTGGCGGGCCATCCCCCCGTAGGTGTCGACGATGATCTTGCGCCCGGTGAGCCCGCAGTCGCCCATCGGGCCGCCGATGACGAAGCGGCCGGTGGGGTTGACCATGAAGTTGTGCCTGAGCTTGCGCTCGTCGTAGAGCTCGGAGGGGAGGATGGGGTGCAGGACGTGCTCCCACAGGTCGGGCTTGATCAGCGTCTCCGCGTCGACCCCATCCATGTGCTGGGTGGAGATCAGGACCTTCTCGATCTCGATCGGGCGACCATTTTCGTAGCGCACGGTGACCTGGGTCTTGCCGTCCGGGCGCAGGTAGGGCATGACGTCGCCGCGGCGGACCTCGGCCAGCCGCCGCGCGAGGCGGTGGGCCAGCGAGATCGGCATGGGCATGAGCTCCTCGGTCTCGCGCGTGGCGTAGCCGAACATCATCCCCTGGTCCCCCGCCCCGGCGACGTCGAGCTCGTCGTCGTCGGCCGGGTCGGTCCTGGTCTCGTAGGCGTGATTGACCCCCTGGGCGATGTCGGCCGACTGCTCGTCGATCGCGTTGATGACCGCGCACGTCTTGTAGTCGAAGCCGAACGCCGCGTCGGTGTAGCCGATCTTGCGGACGGTCTCGCGGGCGATCTTGGGGATGTCCACGTAGGTCGCGGTGGAGATCTCGCCCGAGACGACGATCAGCCCCGTGTTGACCAGCGTCTCGCACGCCACGCGCCCGTTGGGGTCCTCGCGCATGACTGCGTCGAGCACGCCGTCGGAGATCTGGTCGGCCATCTTGTCGGGATGGCCCTCGGTGACCGACTCCGAGGTGAAGAGGAACTCGTTGTCGGGGAGGGGGCTCACGCCGCCACCCGGGTGGTCGAGGTCGAGGTCATGGGATGAGGAGGGAGATCTCCGTGGTCGATTCGTCCTCCCCGCCCGTGGTCGCGGCGCCGAGGGCCTTGACCTTCCTGAGATCGCCGCGCACGGCCAGGTAGGCGGGGTTCCCCGACAGGCCCGATCGCTCGCCGAGCCCGAGGAGCTGGCTGAAGTCGAGGAAGACTAGCGACGTGACCCGCGGCGGGTGTCCGCCCAGCGTGGCGCGGAAGTCCGCCGAGTCAGGCAGCGCCTGGGCGCCCCGGCGCACGTCGGCAATGCCCTCGGGGGCGGTGGAGACCACGACCTTGCCACCCCACACGGCGTAGAGCACCTGCGCCGTCGGGCCCAGCCGCAGCGCGAAGGCCGGCACGCCGGCGATCTGGCGCTCCTCGACCACCGGCGCCTGGCCGGGCCCGCTGCGCGGCGGAGTCAGGGCGACGCTCAGCGCGCGCGCCAGCCGCCCCAGGGCGTCGCTGGTCGCGCGCGCGTCGCGGGTGGCGGCGATCAGCGTGAGGACGGGGGCGGGCGAGGCCGACTTCAGCCACAGGGCGACTTCGCCCTGCACGAGCGGGAGGAGATCACGGCGCAGGTCGACGCCCGAGCGCCGCGCCTGTCCCTCGGCCCGAGCGAGCAGCTCCCCGAGCCCCGGGGCCGCGCCCGCCGCCAGCCCGCCCAGCAGCGACGCCGCCGAGCGATCCAGTCGAGCCAGCCCGAGGTATGCCAGCGCGTCGGCCGGGACGGCGCCGGGCAGGCGGGGCGCGAAAGCTGGAGCGCGCGAGGCGCCCGATGCCCCCGCCGGGCCCAGCACGGTGCGCACGCGCAGATGGGCGCCGTCGGGCTGGGCGCTGAGGGCCATGCCGGTGGCGGCGAGCCGCGGCTGGGCCAGCAGCGAGCCGGCGGCGCCCAGCGCCCCCCGCTGATCGGCCAGGAGCCGGATGACCCCGTCGCGCGAGAGGAACGCGTCCGCCGCCCGCCCCGCGGGCAGCGCGCGGGTGGCCCGCGCAAACAGGGCGCTGCGCGCAAGCCCGGGAGCGCGGCCCTGGGCGCAGTCGATCGCCGTGCGCACCGCCACCGCCGGCCCGGCCACGAGGTAGCGCCCGACGAAGGCGGTCGACAGGCTCCCGTAGGTCGCCATCCGCACGCCCGCGTGGGTCTCCAGGCTCGGCCGGGCGGTCGAGCGCTCGAGGAAGGCCTGCGCCCGCCCGCGGTCCGCCACGGCCAGCACCGCCAGCGGGGTCGCCGCCGAGCCCGCGGCGGGGAGCAGGGCGAGCGCGGCCTCGGGGCCCAGCCACGGGCGCACGTCGTGGGCGTAGGACAGGCCCGGCCCGATCGTCGTCAGGCGCGCGACCACCGCGTCGCGGGCGGCGGCCACGGCGGGCAGGCGGGCCAGCAGGTCGTCGGCCCGGCGCACGGCGTCGCGATCCGGGTCGGTGGAGACGTGCGCGTAGGCCAGTGCGTCGGCCGGCACCAGGCGCGCCGCCCCGGTGGCGGGCGGCGTGGGACTGCCGCCGCCGCGCAGGAGGAGCACGGTCGCCACGACGGCGGCCAGCCCGACCAGTGCGACGAGGGCGATCGGACGCCGGAGCCTGAGCACGTCAGCTCGCGCCGGTGCGGCGTGGGGCGCCGCGCTCCGAGCGCCGCTGGCGGCGCTCCACGAAGTCGATGACCAGGGGGATGCCCTCCATGCGAAAGCGCTCGCGCAGGCGGTTCTCGAGGAAGTAGGCGTAGTCGCGGGTCAGCCGGTTGCGTGCGTTGACCTGGATCGAGAAGCGCGGCGGCCGCTCGCCGATCTGGGCCATGTAGAGGAGCTTGAGCCGGTGGCCGTGGCGCTGGGGGGGCTGGCGCGACGCCACCAGCTCGGCCACGAAGCGGTTGAGCTGCGGGGTGGGGATGCGGCTCGCCGAACGGTCGGCCAGGGCGCCGGCCTCGGCCAGCAGCCGCGCGGCGTTGCGCCCGGTGCGGGCGCTGGCGGTGAGCACACGGGGGCGCAGGCGCAGCTTGCGCGCCACGCGGGCGCGCTCGAAGTCGAGGTCGAGCTCGTCAGCCGAGACGACGTCCCACTTGTTGAGGACCAGCGCGGTGGCGCACCCGCTGGTCATGGCCAGCTCGGCGATGCGCAGGTCCTGCGCGGTCACCCCATCGGCGGCGTCGCACACCACCAGCGCGACGTCGGCGCGCTCGGCGGCGCGGCGCGAGCGCAGCGTCGTGTAGTACTCGACCCCGTCGCCCGAGGCGGCGACCCGCGACTGGCGGCGGATCCCCGCGGTGTCGACGAGCACGAACGGGCGCCCGTCGACGGTCAGGCGCTCGTCGACGGCGTCGCGGGTCGTGCCCGGGCGGTCCGAGACGATCATCCGCTCGCGCCCCAGGAAGCGGTTGACCAGCGACGACTTGCCGACGTTGGGCCGGCCGATCACCGCCAGTCGCACGACTCGCTCGTCCTCGTCGCCCGCCTCGTCCTCCTCCGGCAGCGCCGCGACCAGCCGGTCGAGCAGGTCGCCGGTGCCCAGGCCGTGGAGGGCCGACACGGCCACCGGCTCGCCCAGCCCGAGGCCGTGGAGCTCGCCGGTCAGCATGACGTCACCCGGGGCGTCGCACTTGTTGGCCGCCACCACCACCGGGCGCCCCGCGCGACGCAGCAGGTCGGCGAGCTCCTCGTCGCCCGGTCGCAGGCCGGCGCGGGCGTCTACCACCATCAGCGCCACGCCGGCGTCGGCCAGCCCCGCCTGGGCCTGCTCGCGGATCGAGACGGCCAGCTCGTCGGGGTCCTGGAGGTCGATCCCCCCGGTGTCGATCAGGGTGAACGTACGCCCGTTCCACTCGGCGGGGAGCTCCTTGCGGTCGCGCGTGATCCCCGGGCGCGCGTGCACCACCGCCTCGCGGCTCTGCGCGAGGCGGTTGACCAGGGACGACTTGCCCACGTTGGGATAGCCCACGACCGCGACCTTCATCGGCCCGCGAGGGTAGATCACGCCAGGTTGGCCCGGGCCGGCTTGGCCGCCGCGCCTACGCCGCGGCCTGGTCGGCGAGCTGGGCGACCCGGGCCACGACCTCGTCGATCGTGAGGCCGGTGGTGTCGAGCTCGACCGAGCCGGGCGCGGCCTCGAGCGGGCTGTGCTCGCGCGTGCGGTCGCGCTCGTCGCGCTCGGCCTGGTCGGCGAGCACGCTGTCCACGTCGGTGCCCAGCTCGGCGGCGCGGCGGCGCGCGCGCTCGTGCGGCGAGGCGGTGAGGAAGACCTTGACCTCGGCGTGGGGCGCGACGACCGTGCCGATGTCGCGCCCCTCGGCCACGAAGTCGCCGGCGGCCATCATCTCGCGCTGCTTGTCGACCAGGGCGGCCCGCACCCCCGGGTCGGCGGCTACGCGCGAGGACAGGGCGCTCACCTCGGCGGCCCGGATGGCCTCGGTCACGTCGCGGCCGTCGAGCATCACGCGCGCGCCCAGCTCGATGCGGACCCGGCGCGCCACCTCGGCCGCCGGCTGGCAGCTCCAGTCCGCGGCCAGCGCGACGCAGCGATACATCGCCCCCGAGTCCAGGTAGGTGAAGCCGAGCGCCTGGGCCACCGCGCGGGCCACGGTGGACTTGCCGGCTCCCGCGGGCCCGTCGATGGCCACGATCACGATCGCGACCCTACCGCGGAGATCGCGCGCCGTCCGACGCGGCCGCAGCGTTTCGAGGCCGCTCTCTCAGGCGTGGCCGAGGGCCACGCCGACCAGGGCGACGATGATGCCCCCGAGGGTGATCTGGACCAGCGAGCGGCTCAGCGACACGGCCAGGAAGCGCCGGCGCACGAGGGCGATGACCACCAGCTCGACGGCGACCACCACGTAGGCGATCGGCAGGGCGGTGTGGACGTCGGGGATCAGGAACGGGAGCGCGTGCATCGTGCCGCCCACGAAGGTCGCGGCGCCGGTGATCAGGCCGCGCACCACCCCGCTTCCCCGGCCCGTCAGGAGGCCGTCGTCGGACAGGCTCTCCGACAGGCCCATGCTGATCGCCGCCCCCAGCGCGGTGGCCAGCCCGACGAGCAGCGCGGTGTGCGAGCCGGCGAGGTAGGCGGCGGCGAAGATCGGCGCCAGCGTCGAGATCGTCCCGTCGATCAGGCCGACCAGCCCGGGCTGGACGACCTGGAGCAGCCGCTCACGGTCGCCGGTGGCGCGCCAGCGGCTGAGCAGGGCCTGGGCCTGAGCGGTCATCGCTCCGGCACTATAGCAACTGACTTAGAATAAGGGTCCCCTAACAACGGCTACAGCTACACTTCAAGACATGCCCATGCCCGCGCCGAGGACCGCTCCCGCCGTCCGCACCGAGGACCAGCTCGCCGACGTCCTGCGCGGGCGCGGCCAGCGGGTCACCTCCCAGCGCCTGGTGATCCACCGGGCCCTGCGCGAGTTGGATCGCCACGCCACCGCCGAGCAGGTGCTGGACGCCGTGCGCGACCGCCTCCCCGGCATCTCCCTGCCCACGGTCTACGCCACGCTCGAGCTCTTCGAGGAGCTCGAGGTCGTTCGGCGGGTCAGCCGCTCCCCGGGCCCTGTGCTCTACGACCCCCGGACCGACCCCCACCACCACCTCGTCTGCGACCAGTGCGGCCGCGTCGAGGACCTCGACACCTCGCTCGACCTCGCCCCGGCCACCCGCGCCGCCCGGCGCCGCGGCTGGGTGGCCGAGCACACCGAGGTCGTGGTGACCGGGCGCTGCGCGGGCTGCGCCGCCGCCTGAGGGCCGTCGGCCGGTCGGAGTCCCGCCCCAGCAGCCGACCGCCCGACCGCCGAGCGCCGCCGGCCGGAGGCTTCAGGCCAGCGTCGCGATGTGCTCGAGGAACAGCGGGTAGGAGATCGCGGCGGCGTCCATCCCCTCGACCTCGACGCCCTCGCGGGAGGCCAGGCCGGCCACCGCGCCGAGCATGGCCAGGCGATGATCCCCGTGGGAGTCGAGCACTCCCCCGCGCAGGCCGTCGGTCCCGCGCACCGCGAACCCGTCCTGCGTGGCCTCGATGTCGGCGCCCAGGCCGCGCAGGCCCTCGACTACGGCGGAGATGCGGTCGGACTCCTTGAGGCGCAGCTCGGCCGCCCCGCGCACCACGGTCTCGCCCTCCGCGTAGGCCCCCAGCAGGGCGACCAGCGGCAGCTCGTCGATGGCCAGCGGTACCTCGTCGGGCTCGACCGACGTCCCCACCAGCGGAGCGGCGGTTACGTCGAGATCGCACGTCGGCTCGTCGACCGGCAGCTCGCCGGGGCCGGGCACGGGCTCGAAGTCGCCCTCCACGATCCCGCCCATCCGCCGCACGATCCGCACGAAGCCGGCGCGCGTCCAGTTCACCCCCACGTCTCGCAGGAGCAGGCGCGAGCCGCGCACCAGGACCCCCGCGGCGATGAGGAAGGCGGCCGACGAGAGGTCGCCGGGGACGTCGATCTCCTCGAGCTCGATCTCGTCGACGGTCGACACCTCGACCCGCACGCCGCCGCCGTCGGTGGGCGCGGGTAGCCGCGCCACCACGACCCCGCCCCGGGCGAGCAGGCGCTCGGTGTGGTCGCGGCTCAGCGACGGCTCGGTCACCGCCACGTTGCCGTGGGCCATCAGCCCGGCCAGCAGGACGCACGACTTGACCTGCGCGCTGGCCATCGGCAGGTCGTAGTCGAGCGGATGCAGGCGGGCGCCGTGGACGGTGAAGGGCGGAAAGCGCCCGCCAGTGGCCTCGATCCGGGCGCCCATCATGCTCAACGGCTCGGCGATGCGGTCGACGGGGCGCCGGCGGATGGAGTCGTCGCCGTCGATCGTCCATGCCGCCCCGTCCTGGCCTGCCAGCCAGCCGGGCAGCAGCCGCATGAGCGTCCCCGCGTTGCCCACGTCGATCGGCTCGTCGTGGGTCTGGAGGCCGCGCAGCCCGCCGCCGCGGACCACGAGCTCGTCGGGCTGGGAGTCGATGATGACTCCGAGGGCGCGCAGCGCATCGAGGGTCGCGTTGGTGTCGGCGGCGTCGAGGTAGTTGCGCACCCGGACCGGCTCGGAGCTCATCCCCGCCAGCAGGGCCGCGCGGTGGGAGATCGACTTGTCCGGCGGCGGAGCGATCTCCCCGCGCAGGTGGCCGGCCGGCTCGAAGCGCACCCTCATGCCCGCGCCACCGGATGCCCGAGGCCCGCCACCAGGTCCTGCGCGCGCCGGGCGGCGGACTCGCCGGCGATCCACAGGGCGACCACGCCCTCGCTCATGTCGGCCGCGGGATAGAGGGCCATGTCGCTGATGTTGATGCCCGCTGCGCCCAGCTCCAATGCCAGCTGGGCGATCACGCCGGGACGGTTGGGCACCGAGACGCGCAGCTCGTGGACCGGGCCGCCGGCAAGCTGGGCCTCCAGCAGGCGGCGGCGGTCGCCGGCCGCGCCGTCGTTCCATTCCGCCAGCGCACGCGCATCGGCCGCCGCCAGGTCGTCGCGTGCCCCCTCCAGGCGACGGATCGTCTCGTCGATCGCCCTGCCCAGCGCCTCGCGGTTGGAGATGTAGATGTCGATCCAGATCGCGGAGTTGGCGCCGGCCACGCGGGTGGCGTCGCGAAACGACGGGCCGGTGGCGGTCAGCGGCTTGCGCTCGTCGTCGAGGGTCGCGGCGACCTGGGCGACCAGGACGTTGGCCAGCACGTGGGGCAGGTGGGAGACAGTGGCCATGAGGCGATCGTGGGCGGCGGGGTCGATCGCCGTGGGCCGGGCTCCCAGCCGCCCGACGAGCCGGTGCACGCGCTCTAGCAGCACTCCCGCCGTGCGTGCGGTCGGGGTCAGGTACCAGACCGCGCCCTCGAAGAGGTCGGCGCGGGCGTGCTCGACGCCGGACGTCTCGGCGCCGGCGACGGGGTGGCCTCCCACGAAGCGCTCGTCGTCGACGGCTGCGACCAGCGGGGCCTTGACAGAGCCCACGTCGGTCACCGCGCAGTCCCCCGCCGCCGCGGCGAGGGCGTCGCGGGCCTGGGCCTCGAGCGCCCCCACCGGCCCGCAGCAGAAGCAGGCCTCGGCTCCGTCGAGAGCCTCGGCCAGCGAGCCGGCGGCGACCTCGATCGCCCCGAGCTTGCGGGCGCGCTCCAGCCGCTCGGGGCTGCGTCCGTAGCCGACCACCTCGGCGTCCTCGATCCGCTCCCGAGCCGCGAGGCCGATCGAGCCGCCGATGAGCCCGACCCCGAGGACGGCGATCCGCACGCCTGCTAGCCGCCGCGGCGCAGGCGCACGGCGGCCGCCAGCCCTTCGAGCACCGAGACGGTCTGGTCCCAGTCCATGCAGGCGTCGGTGATGGACTGGCCGTAGATCAGGTCGCGATCGCCGAGGCGCTGGCTGCCGGCGACGATGAAGGACTCGAGCATCACGCCGACGATCGCCGCCTCTCCGCCGGTCACCTGCTCGCCCACCACCTGCGCGGCGCCCGGCTGGCGCGCCGGGTCCTTGGCGCTGTTGTCGTGCGAGGCGTCGATCACCACGCGCGGGGGGAGCCCGGCCGCGGAGAGCCGGTCCAGCGCGCCGCGCACCGCATCCGGGCCGTAGTTGGGCGCGTCGCGCCCGCCGCGCAGGATCACATGGGAGTCGGGGTTGCCGCTGGTGTGGAGGATGGCCGGCGTCCCCGTGAGGTCGACGCCCGGGAAGGTGTGCGGGCTCGCGGCCGCACGGCAGGCGTCGACCGCGACCTGGACGTTGCCGTCGGTGCGGTTCTTGAAGCCGACCGCCATCGACAGCCCCGAGCCAAGCTGGCGGTGGATCTGGCTCTCCACCGTGCGGGCGCCGATGGCGCCCCAGGCGACGGTGTCGGAGATGTACTGCGGGGTGATGGGATCGAGGAACTCGACCCCGATCGGCAGCCGTAGGTCGAGGACCTCGAGCAGGAGCTCGCGGGCCCGGCGCAGGCCGGTGTTGACGTCGCCCGTGCCGTCGAGGTGAGGGTCGTTGATCAGGCCCTTCCAGCCGGTGGTGGTGCGCGGCTTCTCGAAGTAGACCCGCATGACGACCAGCAGGTCCTCCTCCAGCTCGCCGGCCTGCTCGCTCAGGCGTCGGGCGTAGTCCAGGGCGGCGTCGACGTCGTGGACGCTGCACGGGCCGACCACGACGAGCAGTCGGTCGTCATCGCCGGCCAGCACGGACGAGACGTCGCCGCGGCCGCGGACCACGACCTCGGCCTGCTCGTCGCTGAGCGGCAGCTCGCCCAGCAGCTGCTCGGGGGTGACCAGGGGGACGGCCCGCTCGATCCGCTGGTCGCGGACGTGATGGAGGCCGGGGGGTCGGGTCGAAGCCATGCTGCTCGGTCCTTTCAGAAGTCCTGGAGATCCTACGAGGGTCGGGTCGGTGGGCGTGCGGGCCCTGCGACGAGGTCGAAGGGACGCGTTGCCCGGGAGCGGCGCTCGGCCCGTGGGCCTGGAAGGCGGCGGAGGTGCCGGCCGAGCGCCTAGCTAAATCGCCAGGCGTAGAACGGGATGTAGCCGTCAAAGCGCGCGCCGGCGGGACCGGCGGCGGGCGAGCAGTCGAGGAGGCGGCCAGCGTTCATCCCGTTGGCCGCTTTGTAGCAGAGCGGCGCCTTCTCGGCCAGCGGTGAACCGGGCGGCCCGAGGCTCAGCGCAGGTCGCCGAGGGCACGGAGGAAGCGGTCGTTCTCGCGCTTCGTGCCGCAGGTAACCCGCAGGAACCCCTCCCGGCCCAGCGCCCCGCCGGCCCGCACGAGCACGCCGCGCTCCGCCAGCCCGCGCACGACTTCCGCGTCGTCGCGATCACCGCCCAGCCCAAACCACACGAAGTTGGCCTGCGACTCGGCCGGTGCAAGGCCCATCTCGCGCAGGCCGGCCTCGAGCTGGAGGCGGCCGGCCACCGCCCGCTCGACGCGACGCTCGACCTCGTCTTGGTGGCGCAGGGCCTCGACCGCCGCGGCCTGCGCGGCGGCGTTGCAGAAGAAGGGCTGGCGCACCTGGTCGACCGCGACCCGCAGCTCCTGGGAGCCGCACAGGGCGAAGCCCACGCGCAGGCCGCAGAGGCCGTAGACCTTGGAGAAGGTCCGCAGGAGCACGAGGTTGGGATGGGCCTCGAGCAGCTCGATCGAGGCGTCGGGGTCGGCGGCGAGCAGGTTGAACTCGCAGTAGGCCTCGTCGACCACGACGCAGACGTGTCGCGGCACCTGGTCCACGAGCTCGGCGATCTCGTCGAGCCCCACGGCGGTGCTGGTCGGGTTGTTGGGATTGCAGACGATGACCAGGCGCGTGGCCACGGTCACCGCCTCGGTCATGGCGGGCAGGTCGTGGCGATCCTCGGCGTCGAGCGCGACGGTGACCGCGGTGGCGCCTGTCAGCGCGGGCAGGTTGGGATAGACCGAGAAAGACGGCCAGGCGTAGACCACCTCGGCGCCGGGCTCCAGCAGCGCCTCCCCGGCGGCCAGCAGCAGGTCGCAGGAGCCATTGCCCACGGCGATGCGGTTGGCGGGCACGCCGTAGCGGCGCGACAGGCGCGTGCGCAGCGCGGAGTTGGTGGGATCCGGGTAGCGGTTGACGCCGCCCAGCGCGCGGTTGACGGCGGCGACGACCGCGGGGATCGGCGGCTCGGGCGACTCGTTGGAGGCCAGCAGGGCGACGTCGCCGTCGAGCGCGTAGCCCTCGGCCGCCGGGTAGACGGGGATGTCGCGGATGCGGCGGGCGAACTCGAGCGCCATCGCCCTATTGTGCCCGGCGGCGACGGTCCGTGGCGGCGGGCGTGGCGCTCAGGCGGTACCGGGCGGCCCAGCCCCGCTCACGACATGTCGGGCGGCGGCGCGCCGGTCAGGCCGCGCCGGGCGGCCCCCCGCGCCCGTCCTCCTCGCCCTCGGGGCGGCGCCCGTCGCGGCCGACGTAGCCGTCCTTGCCGCCGGCGCACACGAACAGCGCCTCGCCCTCGCCGACGTTCTTGACCGAGCGCACCGTCTGAGCGTCGACCCGGGCCAGGCCGCCCGGGCCGAGGCGGTGGACGCTGCCGTCGCCGAAGCTGAACTCGATCTCCCCGCGGTGGACGAAGTAGAGCTCCTCCTGCTCGTCGTGGTAGTGGCGAGCGGCCTCGTAGCCCGGGGGCATGACGATGGCGTTGACGCCGAAGGCGGTGACCCCCAGCTCCTGACGGATCTTGCGGAATCCCGGACCGTCGCCCAGCCCGTCGACGCTGGCCACCGCGTAGCCGTCGCCCTTGACCACCTCGCGCACCGCGTCCGCCATCTGTCCCGTCCTTTTGTCGTGTGCCGGGCCGGCAACCCTACCGGCGGCCGGACCAGCCGGCCGGGCGGCCGCCCCAGCGCCTACTGAGCCGACTCCAGGTCGTCGCGCAGAGCCCGGGCCTCGCCCAGGTAGACGTGACGCGGCTGGTGGTCGGGCTCGGCGTGGTAGTGGGCCAGCAGCCGGATGACCCGGGGCAGCGATCCGGGCACGGCGATCTCGCGGGCACAGAGCAGTGGTACCTGGCTCAGGCCGGCGCGGCGGGCGGCGACCGCCGGGAACTCGGCGTCGAGGTCGTCGGTGACGGTGAAGATGCACGAGACCAGCGCCGCCGGCTCGAGGCCGTTTCGCTCCATCACCTCGCGCACTAGCGTCTCGGTGCGAGCGAGGATCTCCTCGGCGTCGTTGCGGTCCGCCGACACGGCGCCGCGAAGGGCGAACAATCGCATCGGCGGGCGATTCTGGCAGGCGACAGCGTCGGTCGACGGCGCGCGGATCACTCCCCGCCACGTGCGCTCGCGCGCAGGGACGCCACCTCGTCCTCCCCCAGGAGCCGGTGCTCCCCCACTCCCAGCCCGTCGAGGGCCAGCGAGCCGAAGCTCCGGCGCTCGAGCCGCCGGACGGGGTGGCCCACCGCCGCGCACATGCGCTTGACCTGGCGGTTTCGCCCCTCGTGGATGGTGAGGTCGAGGCGGTCGGAGCCCAGGCGGCGCACCCGGGCCGGCGCCGTCGGCCCGTCGTCGAGCACCACGCCGCGCCGCAACGCCTCCAGGGCGGCGCTGCCCACGGGGCCGCCGGCCACCGTGACGCGATAGGTGCGCGGCACCTCGAAGCGCGGGTGGGTGAGGAGGTTGGCCAGCTCGCCGTCGTCGGTGAGGATGACCAGCCCGGTGGCGTCGGCGTCGAGACGCCCGACCGGGTAGAGGCGCCGGCGATCGGGCACGAGGTCGACCACCACGGGGCGCCCGTGGGTGTCGCGGGCGCTGGAGATCACCCCGGGCGGCTTGTGCACGGCGTAGACCACCCGCGCGGCGCCCGCCACCACCTCGTCGCCGTCGAAGGTCACCAGGCTGTCGGGGCCGACGGCGCGCGCCGGGTCGACGACCACCTCCCCGTCTAACGCCACCCGGCCCTGTGCGACCAGCGCCTCGGCCGCGCGCCGCGACGCCACGCCGGCATGCGCGAGGTACTTGGCCAGGCGCATCGGTTGCCAGGATATGGGCCATGGACATCGAGCTTCTCGACCGCACGCTCGAGCGGGCCGGCGAGCCCGCCTACCGCGCCCGCCAGGTGTGGGAGTGGGCCTCGCGCGGCGCCGGCGCCTACGCGGAGATGACCACGCTGCCCTTGAGTCTGCGTGAGCGCCTCGAGGAGGAGGTGCCCTTCTCCACGCTGCGCCTCGAGCACGAGGCCCGGGCGAGCGACGGCACGGTCAAGGCCCTGTTCTCGACCGCCGACGGGCGCCCGGTCGAGGCGGTGCTCATGCGCTACCGCGACGGCCGCCGCTCGGGGTGCGTGTCCTCCCAGTCGGGCTGCGCGCTGACCTGCTCGTTCTGCGCCACCGGCTCGATGCGCTTCGGGCGCAACCTGACGGCGTCGGAGATCCTCGACCAGGTCCTGTTCTTCCGCCGCCGCGACGCGGTCGACCACCTGGTGTTCATGGGGATGGGCGAGCCGATGATGAACCTCGACGCCGTGCTCGGCGCCGCGCGGCGGCTGCCCGACGTGGGCATCACCCACCGCCGCACGGCGATCTCCACCGTCGGGTGGGTGCCCGGGATCGAGCGCCTGACCGAGTGCGACATGCCGCTGCGCCTCGCCCTGTCGGTGCACGCCGCAGACGACGACCTGCGCTCGACGCTCATGCCGGTCAACCGCCGCTACTCGCTCGAGGAGGCGCTGGCGGCGTGCCGGGCCTACCACGCGCGCCGCCGCCGCACCGTGTTCGTCGAGTACGTGATGCTGGCCGGCGTCAACGACCGCTACGAGCAGGCGGTCGCCCTCGCGCAGCGGCTGGACCCCCGGATCTTCAAGGTCAACCTCATCCCCTCCACCCCGACCGGCGCCTATGACGGGTCCTCCCGCCCCGCCATCGACGCCTTCCGCGCGGCGCTGGAGGCGCGCGGCCTCCGCGCCACCGTGCGCCTCACGCGTGGGCGCGACATCGACGCTGCGTGCGGGCAGCTCGCGGCGGCCGCTGGCTGACAGGCCGCGCGCTGGCAGGACGCCGCCTGCGGACAGCTCGCGGCGGGCGGGGGTCTGCGGTGTCCGAGGCGCGAGCGAGCCGGGCGGAGTCAGCTCGCGGCCGGCTCCCCCGCCACCCCCATCCGCGCCTCCCCGGCCGCCAGCAGCCGCTCGCGCAGCTCGCCGGCCTCCTCGGGGCTGGGATCCCAGCGCGCGGGGTCGGGTAGCTCGTCGAGCGCGCGCAGGCCGAAGAGCTTGAGGAAGAGCTCGCCCGTGCGGTAGAGGACCGCCCCGAACTGGGAGCGCCCCGCCTCCTCGATCAGCCCCCGCTCGTGCAGGGTCGCAGTCGCCGAGTCCGAGGCCACGCCGCGGATGCGAGCCACCTCCGGGCGCGAGATCGGCTGGAGGTAGGCCACGATGGCCAACGTCTCGGCCTGGGCCGGGGTGAGCGGCGGCGTCCGGGGGCGCGCGAGCAGGCGCCGGGCGGCGGCGTCGGTCGAGGGATCGCTGGCCAGGACGAAGCCGCCGGCCAGCTCGCGCAGGACGATCCCGCGAAAGCCCTCGGCGTAGCGCTCGCGCAGCCGGGCCAGCGACTCCACCACCTCGCCCTCCCCCACGCCCGCCGCCTCGGCCAGCTCGCCGGCGCCGACGGGGTCGCTGGAGAGGAAGAGCAGCGCCTCGAGCGTGCGGTCGATCTCCCTCACGCCCCGGCCGCCCGGATCGGGATGGGCGAGGACATCGAGCCCGCCGTGGCGGCGTGCGGCACGGCCGCGGCCGCCGGGGCAGTCCGGGCCGCGCTTCCCGCGGCCGGCTCCCCCCCAGCCGTCACCGTCACCGGCGCGAACGGCTCGGCCTGGGTCCAGCTGGCCTCGCCGCGCTTGTGCAGCTCGAGCAGGGCGAACAGGGTCATGGCCACGGTCACGCGGTCGGCTCCCCGAACGGCGTCGTCGAACGCGAACGAGCCCCGGCGCAGCAGCCCTCGCAGGTGGGCCAGACGAGCGGCGACCGAGACCCGCGGGTGCACGACGTGCATGTGGTCGACGTCGATGGCCGGCGGGTGGCGCAGGAGGCCACCGAGCGCCTCTCCCAGGCGCGCCGGGTCGTAGACCCCGCGCGGGGCGCTGTCGATCGAGGCCCGCCGCAGGCGCGCCGGGACCGGAGCGCTGCGAAAGCGGTAGCCCTCCTGCGCGGCCAGGCGCACTCGCAGCTCCTCGGCGGCCCGGCGATAGCGCCGGTGGGCGAGCATGCGGGCCAGCAGCTCGTCGGCCGCCTCGCCGGGCTCGAGCTCGAGCAGCTCGCCGTCGTCGGCCGACGGGAGCATGAGGCGCGACTTGAGCTCGAGCAGGGCGGAGATGAGGACCAGGAACTCGGTGGCCACCTCGAGATCGAGCTGCTCGCGCGCCTCGAGGTGGTCGAGGTAGGTGAGGACCACGTCGGCCAGGTCGACCTCGAGCAGGTCGACCTCCTCGCGCAGCACGAGGGTCAGCAGCAGGTCGAATGGACCGGCGAAGACGTCGAGGTCGAGCTCGAGGTCGGCGACCTGCACTGGAGTGACGCTAGCCGGCGAGCCCGACGTACGTTCCGCCCGGCGGCCCCACGCCCATGGCCTGGCGCACGTCGGCCAGCGTGTCGGCGGCGATCGCGCGGGCGCGCATCGCACCTGCGGCGAGCATGGCCTCGAGCGCCGGCTCGTCGGCGCGGATGTCGCGGTAGCGCTCGCGCACCGGCGCGAGGTAGTCGACGACGGCCCCGGCGACGGCCGACTTGAAGTCGCCGTAGCCCGAGCCGTCGAACTGCTGCTCGACCTCCGCGGGGTCGACGCCCCGCACGGCGGCGAGGATGTCGATGAGGTTCGAGATCCCCGGTTTGTCCGGGGCGCGGACGATGCCCGAGCCCGAGTCGGTCACCGCGCTGCGGAACTTGGGCTCGACGTCCGCCGGCTCGTCGAGGACGTAGACCGTCCCCTGAGGCGTGCCCCCGGTCGTGGTCATCTTGCGCTCGGGCGCCTGTAGGTCCATGATCCGCGCGCCGACCGGCGGGATCCGGTGCTCGGGGACGACGAGGACCTCGCCGAAGCGGGCGTTGAAGCGCTCGGCCACGTCGCGCGTGAGCTCGACGTGCTGGCGCTGATCGTCGCCCACCGGCACCTCGTCGGTGCGGTAGGCCAGGACGTCGGCGGCCATGAGGACGGGATAGACGAACAGCCCGGCCGAGACCAGCTCGCGCTGGGCGGCCGCCTTCTCCTTGAACTGGTGCATCCGGGTGAGGTCGCCGTAGGCGGTCACCGCGCACAGCAGCCAGCACAGCTCGGTGTGCTCGGGCACGTCGCCCTGGCGAAAGAGGATGCAGCGGGCCGGGTCGAGGCCGGCGGCCAGGAGGATGGCCGCGGTGTCGTAGACGCGCTCGCGCAGCTCGGCCGGCTGGTAGGGCACGGTCGTGGCGTGCAGGTCGACGATGCAGTAGATCGCCTCGCCCCGGTCCTGGCCGGCCACGTACTGGGATATCGCCCCGATGTAGTTGCCGAGGTGCTTGCGCCCCGTCGGCTGGATGCCCGAGAAGATGCGCACGGCGGCGCAGGCTAGATGATTGATTTCGCGGCCGCGTGTGCGCGGGGGCGGGGCTGTGGAATCAATCATCTAGCGACTTGGACCGTCGCCTCGACCATGCCCACCGCCGCGCTCCTGCTCTCCATCGCCGCCGCGTTCGTACACGCCGGATGGAACCTCCTGCTCGCGCGCGAGGGCGATGTGCACAGCGCCAGCGCGGTGGCGGTCACGGCGGGGGTGATCCTCTTCGCGCCGGTCGCGGCGGCCAGCTGGGCGCTGGAGCCGAGCGCCCTGCCCTACGCCGCGGCGGCGGGCAGCCTCGAGCTCCTCTACCTGGTCCTGCTGGCCACCGCCTACTCGGTCGCCGCTCTGAGCTTCGTCTATCCGGTGGCCCGCGGCAGCGCGCCGGTGCTCGTGCTCGGCTTCAGCGTGCTGGTCCTCGGAGTCCGTCTCTCGACCGCGGTGATCGTCGGCGTGCTGGCCGTCGCGGCGGGAATCGTGCTCGTTCGCGGCTTACGCGAGCCGGCGCGACCGCGCGAGCTCGGGCTGGCGCTGACCATCGGGGCTTGCATCGCGGCGTACACCCTGATCGACCAGAGGGGCATCCGCCACGGGTCGGCGCTGGCCTACCAGGAGGTCGTGTTCGGGCTCGTCGCCGCCGGCTACGTGGCGGGGGTGTGGTGGCGAATGGGCCTCGGCGCACTGCGCGCCGCGATCTCGCCCGCGACGATCGCCGCCGGAGCCGGCTACTTCGGCTCCTACGCCCTCACCCTCGCCGCGTTGGCCATCGCGCCCGCTCCTTCTGTCGCGGCGGTGCGCGAGAGCAGCGTGGTGATCGCCACCGCGCTGGCGGCGGTCACCCTCCGCGAGGAGGTGGGCTGGCTGCGGTTGGGCGGCGCTGTGCTGGTCGTCGGCGGGATCGCGGCGATCGCCATCGGGTGAGGGTCGACGGAGGCCGGTTCGGAGAGACGCGAAGAAGCCGATGGCAACGACCACGTCGACGATCATTCGCCCCGGACCTTGCTGCTCGGGACCAACCTATGAGGTTACGCCACCAAGGCGCTGTAAGATGTAGCCATCAAGCGTCTGCAGATCATGATCGAAGAGGATCTCGACGCGGAGGTAGAGCGGGTCGCGCGGGAAACCGACAGCTCGAAGGCGGCCGTCATCAGACGGCTGGTCAGGCAGGGGCTCCAGCCGCTGCCTCCGCTGTCCGCGGACCCGCTGTGGCAGATGGTGGGCGTCGACGATGCCGAGCCGGCGAACGTCGACGACGTCGTCTACGGGTGATCTTCGTCGACACGTCCTTCTGGGTCGCCCTACGCAACCGCCGCGACGCTAGCCACGGCGAGGCTGTCGCGCTCCTGCGCCAGCACGAGCGAGAAGGGTTCACCACGACCAACCACGTCCGCGGCGAGACCTGGACGTTCTTGCGGCGGCGGATCGGGCACCCGGCGGCCGTCGGCTTCCTCGACGCCCTCGAGCGCTCGCCCCGCTTGCGCCTTCTCACGGTTCCCGAAGACGAAGAGGTCCAGGCCTTGCGCTGGCTGCGTCGCCACGACGAGCGTGAGTACTCGTTCGTGGACGCCACCAGCTTCCAGGCGATGCGCGCGCTGAGAATCCGCGAGGCGTTGGCGTTCGACGGCGACTTCAGCGCCGCCGGCTTCGTCGAGCTGCGGGCGTGAGGCGCTGTTGCGCTTTACCCGCCCTGGTACGTGTCGCGCATCAGCGGAGAAACTGCTCGGGCGCGACGAGCCAGTCGAGTCCGATCAACGTCTGGCGGAGCTTTGAGTCGGCGGTTATGAGCTGCGTGCGTCGGCGTTCGGCCAGGGCGACGTAGAGCAGGTCGTAGATCGGACGGTTGTCGTAGCGGCGAGCCAGGTCCCAGGCTCGCTCGAGGTCCCGTCGCTCGTCGAGCAGGCGCACGGGTAGCTGTTGCAGGAGCCCATGCGCGCCGTCAGCGGCCGCTCCGCTCCAGCGCCGGTGCCGCACCCCGGTCAGCAGCGCGTTGGAGACCTCCTCGATCAAGAGTCGCGGCGCCAGTAGCTCGGCATCGTCGGCCGCGAGCCGGGCCAGGACCGCCACGGCCGGAAGCTCGGGATCGGCCTGCGGGGCGACCCAGTCGACGACGACGCTCGCGTCAACGACCGGCATCGCCCTCGACCAGTCGCGAGCGGTACGCACGGTCCTCGACCGCCTTCCGTTCCTGGTCCTCGACGGGCAGACGCCGGCAGCGGTGGGATCAGCGGTCGTCACCGCCTTCGCGGTCGAGCAACCCGACACGCCGGCGTGCGCACTGCGGATCGAGTACGGCGAGCGGGTTGTCGCGTACACGGGTGATACGGCGTGGACCGACGATCTCGTCGCGCTTGCTCGGGGCGCTTACCTTCTCGTCGCCGAGGCCTACTTCTTCGAGCGTGGGGTGCCGTTCCACCTCGACCACAGCACGCTCCGTTCTCACCAAACCCAGCTCGACTGCAGGCGGATCATCCTGACGCATATGAGTCCCGACATGCTCGAACGCCAGGCCGACGCCGAGCTCGACTGCGCGCACGACGGAATGGTCGTCGAGGTGTAGCGCTCAGAGCGCCTGGCGGATCACCGGGCGCTTGGCGGCGGTGGCCTCGTCGAGGCGGCGCACCGGCGTGGTGTGAGGCGCCTGGCGGGCGATCTCCGGGTCGCGGGCGGCCTCGCGCAGCACGTCGGCCACCGCGTCGGCGAAGGCGTCGAGGGTCTCGCGCGTCTCGGTCTCGGTGGGCTCGATCAGCAGGGCCTCGTCGACGAGCAGCGGGAAGTAGACGGTCGGTGGGTGCACCCCGTGGTCGAGCAGGCGCTTGGCCAGGTCGAGCGTCGTGATTCCCAGCTCACGCTTCATCGGAGCGCCCGAGAGGACGAACTCGTGCATGCACAGGCGGTCATAGGCCGCCGGCAGGTACTTGGCCACGCCGGCTCGGCGCAGCCGCGCGAGCAGGTAGTTGGCGTTCAGCACCGCGGTCTGGGACATCTCCCGCAGCCCCTCGGCGCCCAGCGAGCGGATGTAGGCATAGGAGCGCACGAAGACGCCGTAGTTGCCCTGGAAGCCGCGCAGGCGCCCGATCGACTTCGGGCGGTCGAAGTCGAGGTCGAAGCACGGCTGCGCCCCGTTGCCCTCGGCGCGGCGGCGCACGACCTGCGGGCGGGGCAGGAAGGGCTCGATGCGCTGCGAGACGGCGATCGGGCCGGCACCCGGGCCGCCGCCCCCGTGGGGCTGGGTGAAGGTCTTGTGCAGGTTGAAGTGGACGATGTCGAAGCCCATGTCACCCGGTCGCGAGATGCCCACGACGGCGTTGAGGTTCGCGCCGTCGTAGTAGAGCGTCGCCCCGACGTCGTGGACGATCCGGGCGATCTCCTCGATGCGCGAGTCGAACAGCCCGAGCGTGTTGGGGTTGGTAAGCATCAGGCAGGCGACGTCGTCGTCGGCCTTGGCCCGCAGGTCGTCGACGTCGACGCCGCCGTCGGGCGCGGTGGCGACCTTGACCACCTCGTAGCCGGCCATGGTCACGGTGGCGGGGTTGGTCCCGTGGGCGGTGTCGGGGGTCAGGACCTTGGTCCGCGCGTCGCCGCGGTCCTCGTGATAGGCGCGCGTGAGCAGCACCCCGGCCAGCTCCCCGTGGGAGCCGGCCGACGGCTGGAGCGAGACGTGGGGCAGGCCGGCGATCTCGGCCAGCGCATCCTGTAGGCGCCACATGAGCTCGAGCGCCCCCTGGGCGCGGTCGGGGTGCTGGAGGGGATGGAGGCGGGCGTTGCCGGCCAGGGCGGCCACCCGCTCATGCAGCTTGGGGTTGTGCTTCATCGTGCACGACCCCAGCGGGTAGAAGCCGGTGTCGAGGTCGAAGTTGAGCTTGGAGAGGCGGTTGTAGTGGCGCACGATCTCGGGCTCGGAGACCTCGGGCAGCCGCGCCTCCTGCGCCCGGCGCAGCCGGGGCGGGATCAGCTGGTCGAGCGGGCGCTCGGGGACGTCGAGCGCCGGCGTAGTGAAGGCGCGCCGCCCCGGGCGCGAGCGCTCGAAGATCGTGGTCGCGCCCTCGCGCTGGAGCGAGGTCATGCCGGAGCCTGCTCTCTGGGGCTGACCCGCTCCGCCGCCACCGCCTCGCGCAAGACGCCGGCGAGGCGGTCGATGTCGGCGCGCGAGCGCTGCTCGGTGATCGCCACCAACAGCCCGTCGGGGTGCTCGGGCAGGTCGCGGCCCAGCGGGTAGCCGGGGTTGACCCCGACGGCCGCGCACCGCCGCACCACCGCCTCGACCGGCGCGTCGAGCCGCACGGCGAACTCCCGCACGACAGGGGCGTCGTGGAGCAGCGTCACCCCGTCGAGCGCGCCGAGCGCCTCGCGGGCGTAGGCCGTGCGCTGGAGTATCAGCTCGCCCAGCTCGACCAGCCCCCTTCGCCCCAGCCACGACAGGTAGACCACCCCGGCCAGGGCGTTCAGCGCCTGGGCCGTGCAGATGTTCGAGGTGGCCCGCTCGCGGCGGATGTGCTGCTCGCGGGTCTGGAGGGTGAGGACGAAGCCGCGGCGCCCGTCGACGTCGACGGTCTCTCCGGCGATCCGGCCGGGCATCCGGCGCAGGAACGCCTCCGCCGCGGCGAAGAAGCCGCACGACGGGCCGCCGTAGTCGAGGCGGTTGCCCAGGCTCTGGCCCTCGCCCACGGCCACGTCGACCCCCACCTCGCCGGGCGGGCGCAGGATGCCCAGGGGCAGCGGGTCACACGCGCAGACCAGCACGGCGCCGGTGCGCTTGGCCACGCCGGCCAGGGCCTCGAGATCCTCGACCGAGCCGAGGAAGTTGGGCTGCTGGAGGAAGACGGCGGCGGTGTCGTCGTCGACCGCGGCGGCCAGGGCGTCGAGGTCGGTGACGCCGTCGCGCAGAGGCACCTCGTCCACCTCGGTCCCGTAGCCGAGCGACATCGTGCCCAGGGTCTCGCGGCTGTGGGGGTGCAGCCCCCGCGAGACGACGAAGCGCCCTCGCCCGTTGGCCAGCCGCGCCAGGTAGCCGGCCGCTCCGACCGCCGAGGGACCTTCGTAGACCGAGGCGTTGGAGACGGGCAGGCCCGTGAGCTCGCTCATCGCCGTCTGGTACTCGAACATGACCTGGAGACCGCCCTGGGAGATCTCGGGCTGGTAGGGCGTGTAGGGGGTCAGGAACTCGGAGCGCTGGGTGATCGAGTCGACCAGCGCCGGGACGTAGTGGTCGTACATCCCCGCCCCCAAGAAGGAGACCTCGTCCTCGGCGCTGACGTTGCGCCCCGCCAGCTCGCGCAGGTGGGCGAAGACCTCCTGCTCGGACAGGCCGGCCGGAAGGTCGAGCGGGCGGTCGAGGCGCAGCGCAGGCGGGATCGACGCGAAGAGCTCCTCGATCGAGCTAACGCCGATCTCGGCGAGCATCGCGGCGCGGTCGTCGGGGGTGACTGAGGTGTAGGTGGTCACGGCGGCTCAGGACAAGTCTGACGAGCGCCCCTGTCGACGAGCCGCCGTGCCGCCGCTACTCCAGCGACGAACGGTAGGCACCGGCGTCGAGCAGCAGCTCGCGCTCCTCCGGCGCGGAGAGGCGGACCTTGACCATCCATCCCTCCCCGTAAGGGTCGTCGTTGATGGCCTCGGGGCTGTCGGCCAGCGCTGAGTTGGCCTCGAGCACCTCTCCCGAGAGGGGCGCGATGACGTCCGACACCGCCTTGACCGACTCGACCTCGGTGTAGGGCTCGCCCTGCTTGACCTCGGCCCCGGCCTGCGGCGGCTCGAAGAACACCACCTCGCCGAGCTGGTCCTGGGCGTACCAGGTGATGCCGAACGTCGCGTTCTCGCCGTCGAGGCGGGCCCAATCGTGGTCGGCGTGGTAGAGCAGGTCGTCGGGATAGGAGGCCTCGGCCACGTGTCACCTCTCACTTGGGTAGAGCGGCTTGTCCGCGACCACAGCCGGCCGCAGCTTGCCCCGGACGTCGATCTCGATCGCCTGGCCGGTCGCCGCGCGCTCGGCCGGAAGGTAGGCCATCCCGATGCCCGTTTGCAGGCAGGGCGACAGCGTGCCGCTGGTGACCTCGCCGCCGCCGACCACGGGATTGCCCTGCCGCGGGATGCCCGGGCCGGTGAGGCGGAAGGGCGCGAGGCGCTCGCGCGGCCCCCGCTGGCGGGCGGCGCGCACGGCGTCGGCGCCGATGAACCCCGTGTCCTCCTTGCAGCACCACCCCAGCCCGGCCTCGATCGGCCCGCGATCCTCGCTCAGGTCCTGGCCGTAGAGGTGGAAGCACGCCTCGAGGCGCAGCGTGTCGCGCGCGCCCAGGCCGGCGGGCATGGCGCCGGCCGCGACGACGGCGTCCCACACGGCTGGCGCGTCGCCGGGGTCGGCCAGCAGCTCGAGCCCGTCCTCGCCGGTGTAGCCCGTGCCGCAGGCGAGGACGCGCGCGCCCGCGACCTCGAGGTCGGCGGCCCGCATGCGGGGCGGGAGCTCCCGGGCTCCGGCGCCGGAGGCGCCGCCCTGACCCGAGGCGCCGACGATCCCGGCGACCAGCGCCCGGGCGCGCGGCCCCTGGACGGCCAGCATTGCGTAGTCGTCGATGCGATCGGCCACCTCGCAGTCGAAGCCCTCGGCGTGGTCGCGGATCCAGGCCAGGTCGCGCTCGTGGTTGGAGGCGTTGCTGACGGTGAGGAAGCGCTCGGGCGCCAGGCGATAGGTGAAGGTGTCGTCGAGGACGCCGCCGTCCTCGCGGCAGATCAGGGCGTAGGCGGCACCGCCCACCGGGATGGCCGCCACGTCGTTGGAGAGGACGCGCTGGAGGAGGGCCTGGGCGTCCGGGCCGGTCGTCTCGACCTGTCCCATGTGCGAGACGTCGAACACCCCGGCGTCACGGCGCACGGCCAGGTGCTCGGGGCGGATGCCCTCGTACTGGACCGGCATCTCCCAGCCGGCGAACGGCACGAGCCGCGCCCCCGCCTCGCGGTGCCGCTCGAAGAGCGGCGTGCGGCGAAGCGTCTGGGCGACGGGCATGCCGCGCGAGGCTAGCAGCGGGTGCTGGGCCCTATGTGTCGCGCAGGAACGACGGGATGTCGATGTCGTCGTCGGAGATCTCGAGCGACGAGCGCTGCTTGCGATCGAGTCGCGGGTCGCGGTCGCGGCGGCCCTGGCGGACGGAGTCGCGCGCCGAGAAGGGCGAGGCCGCCGCGTGGTGGAAGCCGGTGGCTATCACCGTCACCCGCACCTCGTCGTCGAGCGCGTCGTCGATGACCGCGCCGAAGATCACGTTGGCGTTGGCGTCGGCGGCGCTGGAGATGATCTCCGCCGCCTCGTTGACCTCGAAAAGGCCGAGGTCGCGCCCGCCGGTGATGTTGAGCAGGATGCCGGCCGCGCCCTCGACCGACTCCTCGAGCAGCGGCGAGGAGATCGCCGTCTTGGCCGCCTCGACCGCGCGCCCCTCGCCCGGCGAGGAGCCGATGCCGATGAGCGCGGTGCCGGCGTTGGACATCACCGTGCGCACGTCGGCGAAGTCCAGGTTGATCAGGCCGGGGATCGTGATCAGGTCGGTGATGCCCTGCACGCCCTGGCGCAGGACGTTGTCGGCCTCGCGAAAGGCGTCGACGATCGTGGTGCGGCGCTCGACGATCGTCAGCAGCTTCTCGTTGGGGATGACGATCAGGGTGTCGACCTCCTCGCGCAGGCGCTCGATGCCCTCCTCGGCCTGCTGCGCGCGGCGGGCGCCCTCGAACTCGAACGGGCGGGTGACCACTCCGACGGTGAGGGCGCCGATCTCATTCTTGGCGATCTCGGCGATGACCGGGGCGGCGCCCGTGCCCGTCCCGCCGCCCTCGCCGGCGGTGACGAAGACCATGTCCGCGCCCTTGAGCGCCTCCTTGATCTCGTCGCGCGACTCGGCCGCGGCGCCCTGGCCGATCTCGGGGTTGGCCCCGGCGCCCAGGCCCTTGGTGAGCTCGTGGCCGATGTTGAGCTTGATGTCGGCGTCGCACATCTGGAGCGCCTGGGAATCGGTGTTGCCGGCGATGAACTCCACGCCGCGCAGGCCCGCGTCGACCATGCGGTTGACCGCGTTGGTTCCGCCGCCGCCGACTCCGACGACCTTGATGACTGCGAGGTAGCTGCCGCTTTCCATGTGTCCGACCCTTGAGTTAGCGTTGAGGGTTTTGGACGCCCTCCCAGGCGCGTATCGCCCGCACGTTACGGAGATTCCCCCCTTGCGTCAACGGCGCAAGGCCCGTTGCAGGAGCGGCAACCCTGGCGCTCGGCCTGAGCGTTGGCCCGACTAGGCTCGATCTCAGGTAGAGGGTGTGACGGTGCCGGACGACCCCGGAGTGGCCGGGTTGGCGGGCGCGGCCGGGTCGGCGGGAGCAGCCGGATCGGCGGGCGCCGCCCCGTCTGTGAATGGCCCGGCCACCGGACGGCTCGGGACGCGCACGTCGAGGTAGGCCGCCCCTGCGGCCCGCGGGTCGGCCAGCACCCTGGCGGCGGCTTCCCACTTGGTCGAGACCCTCCGCGCCGATCCGAAGTCGAGGCGCGGACCGGAGCGCAGAAAGGCGTGGACCCCCCCGCCGTCGCGGCGGACCGCGGTTACCATCGGCCGCAGCGCCGCCGGCGCGCGGGCCAGCAGCGCGACAGTGCCCAGGGCGCCGGGGTCCGTCAGGTGGTTGGCCGCGGGCCGCCGGCCGGCCGGAGCGTCAGGCAGGTCCGCCGCGATCGGCTGGTCGCGCAGCAGCGTGCCATCAGCCGCCACCGCGACCCGCCGTCCGCCGAGGGACACCGCGGCGACCGGGTGATACTCGACGACCTCGATCCCCAGGCCGTGGAGGAGGTGGCGGCGCACGCGCAGGTCCTTTACCACCGGGTAGGCCTCGACGGCGGCTCGCAGGTCGTCGGTGCGCACGTGCAGGGTGGTCATGTCGAGGGCGGCGCCTCGCAGCGCGGCCCGGATCGCAGAGGCCGTGCGGCCGTGCACGCCGGTGACGGTCACGTGCTCGACGGCGACGAGCGAGGAGTCGCGCAGCCAGGAGAAGCCTGCCGCCCCGAGGGCGACGACCACCGCCGCGAGCACGGCCCGGCGGCGGGCATGGGCGCCCCTCACGCGCCCTCCCAGTCGGCCGGCCAACGTACGTCCCCCAGCGTCTGGACCTCGGGCTCGAGGGTCACCCCGAAGCGCTCGCGCACCCGCCGGCGGCCCTCGGCCATGACCGCCACGACGTCGCTCGTCGTCGCCTCCCCGGGGTTCTCGACGAAGTTGGCGTGCTTGTCCGAGAAGCGCGCACCGCCGACCGCGAGTCCCCGGCAGCCGGCGGCCTCCAGCAGTTGGCCGGCGGTGCGGCCCTCGGCCCGCGCATCGACCGGATTGGTGAAGGTCGAGCCGAAGGTCTTGATGCCCGAGGGCTGGGCGGCGCGGCGTCGGCCGCGCATCCGGGCCAGCGTGGCCTTGACCGCCGCGGGCTCGGCCGGCGAGAGCTGGAACGAGGCCCGCGCCACGACCTCACCAGGGCGCAGGTTCGAGCGCCGGTAGGCAAAGTCGAAGTCCCGCGGCAGGCGGCGGTGGTCGCCGGCCGCGTCCACCACGTCGACCCACTCGAGCACGCTCCCGAGCTCGCCGCCATAGGCGTTGGCGTTCATCTTCACCGCGCCCCCCACGGTGCCGGGGATGTTGACCCCGAACTCCAGGCCGGTGAGCCCCGCCCGAGCGGCCTGGGCCGACGCCGAGGGCAGACGGGCTCCGCCGCCGCAGGCCAGCCGCGTCCCGTCCACCTCGATTCGCGCCAGCTCGCCCTCAAGCTTGATCACCAGGCCCTCCACGCCCTCGTCGGCCACCAGCAGGTTCGACCCCGATCCCACGACCCCTACCGGGAGGGCGGCTCCGTCCGCCCAGGCCAGCAGCTCGTGCAGCCGCGGCTCGCCGCCGGCCCGCGCGAAGAACTGGGCCGGGCCGCCGGTGCGCACGGTGGTCAGCCTCGACAGCGGGTAGCCCCGCTCGACCCCGGCCGGCGGCGCGCCGCTCACGCCACCAACCTCGCAGCCAGCCGGTCGACGTCCCCGGCGCCGAGGGTGAGGCACAGGTCGCCCTCCCCCAGCTCGGCCGCCAGGAAGCCCTCGGCGTCGTCGATGGCCGGGAACCACCCCACCCGGCGACCGGCGGCGGCGTCGGCGGCCGCCTGTGCGACCAGCCGGCCCGAGACGCCGGGGTGGTCCTCGGGGCGCTCGCGGGCCCGGTAGACGTCGAGCACGACCGCGAGGTCTGCCTCGGCCAGCGCCGCCCCGAAGTCGCGCCACAGCGCGGCGGTGCGCGAGTAGAGGTGGGGTTGGAAGGCGGCGACCACGCGGCGGGGGCCCAGCGTGCGCGCCGCCGCGATGGTGGCCCGCAGCTCGGTGGGGTGATGGGCGTAGTCGTCGTAGACTGTCGCGCCGGCCGGCGTGCGCCCGCGGGCCTCAAAGCGGCGAGCCACCCCGTGATAGCCGGCCAGCGCATCGGCGGCGGTGACCGGGTCCGCGCCCGCCAGCCGCGCGGCAGTCAGCGCCGCCGCGGCGTTGCGGGCGTTGTGGAGGCCGGGGACCGACAGGCGCACGTCGATCCCCTCCCAGTCGAAGCGCGAGCCGCCGGCGTCGAGGTCGGCGGCGGGCACGTCGAAGGCCGTCACTGGCCCCTCGCTCAGGGCGCGCAGGCCCGGGCGGTCCCACACCACCGCGTGCGCCGCCCCCGACAGGAAGGCGCGGACGGTGCGCTCGAGCTCCAGGCGCGAGCCGTAGGTCGCGTGGTGGTCGAGCTCGAGGTTGGTCAGCACGGCGATCTCGGGGTCCAGGCGCAGCAGAGAGCGGTCGGACTCGTCGGCCTCGACGACGATCCACTCGCCCTCCCCCCAGCCCGCATTGGCGCCGGTGTCGCGTAGCTCGCCGCCGATCAGATAGGCGGGGTCCAGGCCGCAGGCCCGCAGGGCGAGCACGGCCATGGCCGAGGTCGTCGTCTTGCCGTGGGTCCCGCTGACCGCCAGGCAGCGCTTGAGCGCCGCCACCTGAGCGAGCAGCTCCGAGCGGTGCAGCGGGGCCACGGCCACCGCCCGCTCGGGGTTGTCGGGCGGGATCGCCGTCGAGTAGACGACCTCGGCGCCGGCGGGGACGTTCTGCGCGCGATGGCCGATCGCCGGCTCGATGCCGGCCGCGCGCAACGGGGCCAGGTATGGCGACTCGGCGCGATCGGAGCCGGTGACGTGCGCCCCCAGCGCGCGGGCGACCAGGGCCAGGCCGCTCATCCCGGCCCCGCCGAGCCCGACGAAGTGCAGGCGCCGGCCGGCGAAGGGCGCAGGCGAGCTCATGCCCTGGCCGGCGCCGGCAGCGAGGCGGCGGCGCTCATCCCCTCGCCGCCGCCAGGACCTGGGCGGCGACCGCCCGCGCCGCCGCCGGGCGGGCCAGCGCGGCCGAGGCGTCGCGCATGTCGGCCAGGCGGTCGGGGTCGTCGAGCAGGGAGCGCACGGTCTCGGCCAGGCGCACGGGCATCAGCTCGTCGTCGACGATGACCACCGCGGCGCCGGCCTCGGCCATCCAGCGGGCGTTGGCCGTCTGGTGGCCGGCGGCGGCGTGCGGATAAGGGATGAGGATGGCCGGCCGCCCGTGGGCGGCGATCTCGAACACCGACCCGCCGGCGCGTGCGACGACCAGGTCGCTGGCCAGGAGGGCCTCGCCGAAGCGCTCCAGGTAGGCGCGCAGGTCGTAGTGGGGCCCGGGCGCGGCCAGCTCGTCGAAGTCGCGCCGCCCGGCGATGTGCAGCACGCGGAAGTCCGCCTCGGCGAAGGCGTCGAGCGCCGCCAGGTTGATCGAGCGCGCGCCCAGCGAGCCGCCGTAGACCAGCACGCAGAAGTCGCGCGGCCCCAGCCCGAAGCGGGCGCGGGCGCCGGGACGGTCGGTGGCCGGCGGGGCGATCGGTCGTCCGGTCACGCGGAAGCGCTCGCTCTCGCGGCCCTCGATGGGGAAGGCCAGGCAGACCCGCTGCGCCAGCGGCGCCAGCAGCCGGTTGGTCAGCCCGAGGTGAGAGTCGGCCTCGGTCAGGACCAGGGGGATCCGCCTCAGCGCGGCGGCCAGCCCCACCGGCCCGGCGACGTAGCCCCCGCCGCCCAGGACGGCGTCGGGCGCCAGCTCGGTCAGCAGGCGCCGGGCGCGGACCAGCGCTGAAGCTGCGCGCAGGGCAGCTCGCGCAGCCTTGAAAGGGTTGCGACGGCTGAGCCCCTCGGCGGGCAGGCGGTGCAGCGGGTAGCCGGCGGCGGGGACCAGCTCGGCCTCGGCGCGCTCGCCGCCGGCGAAGACGACCTCGGCGCCCTCAGCCCGCAGCACGTCGGCCACCGCCAGCGCGGGCACCACGTGCCCGGCGGTCCCGCCGGCGGCGATCACGATCTTGGTCGGCATCGGAGGCGGTCGGCGCGGAGGTCGTTCTCGGTCGGACAGCGGCGTTTGTTGCGGACGTGGCTCTCGGTCGGGACGCGCCGCGGCGCGCCGACGGCCGCTGGTCGATCACCCGCATCCGGGCGCTCCCGCCCGCCGCGATGTTGAGCAGCAGCCCCATGGCGGCCAGCAGCACCATCAGGTTGCTCGAACCGTACGAGATGAAGGGCAGCGGCACCCCGGTGAGCGGCGCGAGCCCGAGCACGGCGAACACGTTCAGCGTCGCCTGGCAGAGGATCAGCGCGGTCAGCCCAGCGGCCAGGAGCTTGGCGTAGCGGCCCGCCGCCGCGCGCGCGGTGCGCAGTCCGGCATAGGCGATCGTCCCGTAGAGGAAGAGCACGCCGAACACGCCGGCCACGCCCAGCTCCTCGCCGATCACCGCGAGGATGAAGTCGGTGTGGGCCTCGGGCAGGTAGAAGATCTTCTGCACCGACTGCCCGAGCCCGACCCCGAGCAGGCCACCCGACCCCAGGGCGATCTGGCCCTGCACGGACTGGAAGCCCGCCCCGCCCGCGTCGGCCCACGGGTTGAGGAACGCGGTGAGCCGCGCGCGCCGGTAGGGCTCGACCAGGGCGAAGAGCACGACCGCTCCGGCAGCCAGGCCGGCGATCAGGCCGAGGTGGCGCAGCGGCACGCCGCCCGCGACCAGGAGGGCGGCGACGGTGAAGGCGATGACCAGCGCGGTTCCCAGGTCCGGCTCGGCCGCGACCAGGACGCACGCCGCGCCGGCGACGAGGAGCAGCGGGCTGGCCATGCCGCGCAGGGTTTGGACCTGGCTCGGGCGGGCGGCCAGGAGCTGCGCGCCGTAGAGGACGAGGGCGAGCTTCATGAGCTCGGAGGGCTGGAACTGAAGCGGCCCGGCGCCCAGCCAGCGGTGCGCGCCGTTGATCTCGACGCCGATGCCGGGGACCATCACGGCCAGCAGCCCGGCGAAGGAGACGACGACCAGCCCAGGGGTGGCGCGGCGCACGGCATCGAGGCCGCGACGCGAGAGCAGCCGCATGGCCAGCAGCCCGATCGTGCCATAGGCCAGGTAGCGCTCGAGGAAGGCGCTGCCGTCGCCGTGGCCGGCCAGGAGGTCGCGCGCCGACGAGGCGCTGTAGACCATCACGGCGCCCGCAGCCAGGAGGCACAGGGTCGCGGTGAGGAGGATGCGGTACTCGAGCGGCGGTGGCGGCGCGCTCGCCGGGCGCGAGCTGCGAGGCGAGGCCACTCAGAGACCCTCGGCCAGCGCGCGGAAGTGGTCGCCGCGCGCCTCGAAGTCGGGGTACTGGTCGTATGAGGCGCACGCGGGCGAGAGCAGGACGACGTCGCCGGGCGCGGCGGCACCGGCCGCCGCCCCGACGGCCCGCTCGAGGTCGCCGCACGCCCGCGCCAGCACTCCGGTGTGGGCGAGCGCCCCGGCGATCTCGGGCGCGGCTTCCCCCATCAGGTAGACGGCGGCGCACCGCTGCCCGACCGGCGCGGCCAGCGCGTCGTAGCCGCCTCCCTTGCCGCGTCCCCCGAGGATGAGGTGGACCGTCCCGGGCGGGAAGGCGGCCAGGGCGACGAGGGTCGAGGCGACGTTGGTGGCCTTGGAGTCGTTGACGTAGAGGACGCCGTCGCGCCGAGCCACCTCCTCGAGGCGGTGTGGCACGCCGGGGAAGCTGCGCAGTGCCGCGACCACCGCGTCGGCGGGCACCCCACGCGCGAGGGTCGCCGCGGCGGCGGCCATGGCGTTGAGGCGATTGTGAGTGCCGCGCAGGGCGAGGTCGTCGACGGACAGGAGCGGTTGGTCGGCCCACCAGATCTGACCGGCGCGCTCGGACACGTCGTCGTCGGGGCGAGCCCCGAAGCACACGCGCCGCGCGCAGCCGCCGAGGTCCTCGAGCTCGAGGTCGGAGGGCGCCACGGCCACGTCGTCGTTGCCCTGGCGGGCGAAGGCCTGGAGCTTCGCGCGCGTGTAACGGTCCATGGTGCCGTGGCGGTCGAGGTGGTCCTCGGTGAGGTTGAGCAGGACAGCCGCCTCGGGCGAGAAGGCCTTGGTGTCCTCGAGCTGGAAGGAAGACGCCTCGCACACGACGGTGGCCGACGGGTCCAGCTCGCCGACCAGCGACGCCAGGGCGGTGCCGACGTTGCCGGCGACCGCGACGGGGAGTCCGGCCTCCCGGTGCACGTGGCCGATGAGCTCCGTGGTGGTGGTCTTGCCGTTGGTGCCGGTCACCGCGATGAACTGGTTGGGAATGAGCCGCCAGGCGAGCTCGAGCTCCCCGATGACCGCGAGACCCCGTTCGCGGGCCGCGACGACCACCGGCGCCTGCGCCGGGACCCCGGGGCTCTTGACCAGCGTCCGGGCGCGCGGCGCCAGCTCGCTGCCTGGCGTGCCGAGGTGCAGTTCGACGCCCGCCGCCCGAAGCCTCTCGACCTCGGGGCGCCCGGCATCGCAGCCGATCACCTCCTCTCCACGAGCGCGCAGGGCTAGGGCGGCCGCCGCGCCCGAGCGGACTAGGCCGACCACGAGGAACGGGCCCGGCGGCAGCGGCGGGCGCGACTTCATCGGTGGCCGACCCGGCGCGGCGCCGGGGTGTCGGCGGAGACCCCACGAGCCGCCACGCGACGCGCCAACGCGGTACCCCCGGCCCTGGGGGTCGCGGGCCGCTTGGTCTGGCTACGCGCACGCCATTTCGGCGCCATCTCTTGTCCCCGGCCGCGCCAACTCGGCGCCACCTTCCGGCCCCGGCCATAGAGCGCGAGCGCTCCCGCGCGGCGGCCTGGGCAACGGCGGGATGGAGGGAAGGGCCGGTAGGGGGGCATGCCGCAGCTGATAGCCGGGGCTATCAATAGTGATACCGGTGGCTATCAGGCCCCGGGGACGGACCCCCCCGGGGGGCTGGCCAGCGTGCGACGGACGGACTCCCCCGGACGCACCCCGTCGCGGTCCGGTCTCGCCCGCCGGTCCTACCTGATGCTGCTCTGGTAGATCGTGAAGCCGATCGCGCTGCAGGCGGCGGCGACGATCCAGAAGCGCAGGATGATCTTGGTCTCCGACCAGGCCATCAGCTCGAAGTGGTGGTGCACCGGCGCCATCAGGAAGATCCGCTTGCGGAAGGCCTGGAAGGAGAAGACCTGAAGGGCGACCGAGACGGCCTCGATGACGAAGATCCCGCCGAGGATGATCAGCAGGATCTCGGTCTTGGTCATCACCGCCATCGCGGCGATCGCCCCCCCGAGCCCGAGCGAGCCGGTGTCTCCCATGAAGATGTTGGCCGGGAACGAGTTGAACCACAGGAAGCCGATGCACCCCCCCACCAGGCACGCCGAGAGCAGCGCGAGGTCGCGCTGGCCGGTGATGAACGTGATGCCGATGTAGGCCAGCAGGACGATCGCGGTGCAGCCCGCGGCCAGGCCGTCGAGCCCATCGGTGAGGTTGACGGCGCTCGTCGTCCCCGCCACCACGAGGTAGATCAGCACCGGGTAGAAGATCCCGAGGTTGATCTGGTAGTCGACGACCCGCAGGCGCAGCATGTTCGAGAGGTGCGCAGGCTCGGAGGCCACGTACCACAGCCCGAGCGAGATGGCGATGGTGACGACGAGCTTCGTCCGCGCGCGCAGGCCCAGCGAACGGCGGCGAACGATCTTCACGTAGTCGTCGGCGAACCCGAGCAGGGCGCAGGCCAGCGCCGCTCCGAACACCCCGAGCGCCTGCGGGGTGAGCTTGGAGAGGATGAGGAACGGTGCGGCGATGGCCACAAAGATGATGACCCCGCCCATCGTCGGGGTTCCCGCCTTCTCGTGGTGGCCCTCGGGGCCCTCCTCGCGGATGTTCTGCCCGAACTCGCGCTCGCGCAGGAACGCGATGAACTTCGGGCTGAGGAAGATGCAGATCAGCAGCGACGCCGTGCCGGCGATGAGGACGCGTCCCATCAGTGGGCGCGGGCGCGCCGAGGCGCCAGGCGAGGTCGGCGGCCCATGCGGCGCGGCACTCTAGCTGGCGGCCCGGGCGCTCGTGAGGGCGTCGGACACGGCTTCGAGGCCGACCCCGCGCGAGCCCTTGACGAGCACGGTGTCGCCGGGCTCGACCAGCTCGGGGAGGAGGGCGGCGGCCTCGTCGGCGCTAGCCACCGGGTGGGCGAGCCCGTCGAAGTCGTCGAGCATGCGCGCGGCCAGCGGCCCGACCGTGACCAGCAGCTCCACGCCGGCGCGTGCCGCGTGGCGCCCGACCTCGACGTGGAACTCCTGCTCCTGCGGGCCCAGCTCGAGCATGTCCCCCAGCACCGCCACCCGGCGGCCCGCGGCCTGCTCGGCGAGGTCGTCGAGGGCGGCGCGCATCGACATCGGGTTGGCGTTGTAGCAGTCGTTGACGAGCACGACGTCCCCGATCTCCAGGCGCTCCCCGCGCATCGCCGAGAAGGCGACCTCGATGCGGCCGCGCGGCGTCACGCCGATGGCCAGCGCGGCCGCCACCGCGGCCAGCAGGTTGAGGCGGTTGTGGGCCTGCGAGAACGAGGGCGACAGGGCGAGGCGCTCGCCGTGGGCCTCGACCACGAGCTCGCCGTGCGGCGTGATGTCGGCCAGGGCGACGTCGCCGCCCGGTCCGAAGGTCACGGTGCGCACGTCGTCGCGCAGGTGAGGCGCCAGCAACGGATCGCGCGCGGGGACGACACCCGTGGCGCCCGGCGCCAGGCCGGCGATGAGCTCGGCCTTGGCGGCGGCCACCGCCTCCAGCGAGCCCAGGATCTCGAGGTGGACGGGGCCGACGTTGACGATGATTCCAACGTCGGGCTCGGCGATCGCGGTCAGCTCGGCGATCTGCCCTGCCCCGCGCATGGCCAGCTCGAGGACCAGCGCCTCCGTCCCCGCCGGGGCGCCCAGCACGGCCAGCGGCAGGCCGATCTCGGTGTTGAGGTTCGCCGGGCTGGCCACCACGCGCCGGGCGGGGTCGAGCAGGGCGGCGAGGATGTCCTTGGTCGAGGTCTTGCCGGTCGAGCCGGTCACCGCGATCACCTGGGCGCCGAGCTCGCGCCGCCACCCGCGGGCCAGGCGCTGGAGAGCCTCGAGCGGGTCGTCGGCGGCGAGCAGGACGCCCGGCGCCGAGCAGCGGGCCGCCTCGGCATGCTCGGGTGAGACCAGGACCCCCCAGGCGCCGGCGGCGAGGGCGTGAGGCGCGAAGCGACCGCCGTCCACGCGCGTGCCAGGGAGGCCGACGAACAGGTCGCCGGGCCGCACGTCGCGCGAGTCGATGGTCACCCGTTCCGGGCCGGAGGTGGCGCCGGTGGGGGCCAGCGAGCGCGCCCCGGCCGCGGTGGCCACCTGCTCGGGCGTCCACTCCCTCATCGCGCCAGCGCCTCGCCCCGCAGCGCCTCGCGCGCGACGGCGACGTCGTCGAACGGGACCTTGCGACCGCCCGCCAGCTCCTGGCCGTGCTCGTGTCCCTTGCCGGCGATCACCACCACGTCACCCGGGCCGGCCAGCTCGAGCGCGCGGCCGATGGCCGCCCGGCGATCGACGATGGCCTCCACACCCGACCCGGCGCCGGCCACGATCTGGGCGATGATGGCCTCCGGGTCCTCGGAGCGGGGGTTGTCAGAGGTGACGACCACCACGTCGGCCAGCCGCGCGGCGATCTCCCCCATCAGCGGCCGCTTGGCGCGGTCGCGGTCCCCTCCGCAGCCGAAGACCACGATCACCCGCCCGCCCGGCGCGCCGGCCATCGCTCTTCGGGCGCCCTCGCCCCCGGCGGCCAGCTCGCGGGCGGCGCGCAGGACGTTGGCCAGCGAATCGGGAGTGTGGGCGTAGTCGACCAGCACGGCGAACCCCTGCCCCTCGTCGACCGGCTCGAAGCGCCCGGGGACGCGCCCGGCGGCGGCCACCGCGCCGGGAATGGTGTCGTCCTGCACCCCCAGCACCCGCGCGGCGGCGACGGCGGCCAGGAGGTTCGAGACGTTGAAGCGCCCGGGGAGGGCGAGCCGCAGCTCAGCCTCGAAGCCCGGGCCGTGGGCCACGAAACGCGAGCCGTCAGCCCCGCCGCGCAGGTCCGTGGCCCCGTAGTCGGCGGGATGGTCGAGGGCGAAGGTGATCGCTCCGGGCCGCTCGGCGGCCAGGCGCCAGCCGTAGGGGTCGTCGAGGTTGATCACCGCCGCGCCCGGAGCGGCCTCGAAGAGCCGGCGCTTGGCCGCGAAGTAGTCCTCCATGGTGGGATGGAAGTCGAGGTGGTCCTGCGTGAGGTTGGTGAAGACCGCGGCCGCCCAGTGGACGGCGTCGGCGCGATGCAAGCTCAGAGCGTGCGAGGAGACCTCCATCGCGCAGGCGGCGTCGCCGGCGTCGAGCATCGCCCGGAAGGTGCGCTGGAGGTCGATCGCCTCAGGGGTCGTGCGCTCGGCCTCGACCCGGGCGCCGCCGACGACCGACGTCACCGTCCCAAGCAGCCCGCACCTGCGCCCGGCGCCCTCGAGGAGCGAGCGCAGAAGAAAGGCGGTCGTCGTCTTGCCGTTGGTCCCGGTGATGCCGACGACGTCCAGGGCGGCGGTCGGGTCGCCGTAGAAGCGCGCGGCGGCCGGGGCCATCGCGGCCCGGGCCGACTCGACCGTCACCTCGGGAACCCCCAGCCCGAGCGGGCGCTCGACGACCAGCGCGGCGGCGCCCTGCGACACGGCCTGGGGGGCGAAGTCGTGGCCGTCGGTGGTCAGCCCGGTCACGCAGAAGAAGAGGCTGCCCGGTCCCACGCGGCGGCTGTCGTAGGCCAGGCCGGTGATCTCCACGCCGGGCGCCGCAGGGCCCATCAGCTCGCGGAGGTCCATGGCGGGGCGAGTGTAGCCCCGGCCGCGGAGGCGGCCGAGGGCGCCGGTTCAGCCGCTGGGAGCGGCGCCGGCCTGGGCTTGGTCCTGTGCCCCGGGCGCCGGCTGGGCAGGAGGGGCGGCCGGTGCCGGCGCCCCGGGCGCCGGGGCGGTCGGGTCGGTGCCACCCAGCACCGGACCCGCTGGCGCGCCGGGGGCGCCGGGCGGCTGGTCGGGCGGGATGCGCAGGTAGGGCAGCGCGAAGGCCATGATCTTCTGGAAGGCGGGGGCGGCGACCACGCCGCCGTAGATCTCGCCCTGGGGCTCGTCGACCATGACCGCCACGAGCAGCCGCGGCCGCCGGGCGGGGGCGAAGCCCACGAACGAGGCGACGTACTTGGTGTCCGAGTAGCCGCCGGTGGCGGGATCGGGCTTGTTGGCTGTGCCGGTCTTGCCCGCCAGCTGATAGCCGGGGATCGAGACCTCGCTGGCCGTACCCCCCGGCGCCAGCACGCCCTCGAGCATCTGGCGCAGGCTGGCCGCCGTGGCCGCCGAGATCACGCGCCGCCCGTGGGGCTCGCGCCCGCTGCGGCGCCCGATCCGCTCGATCACATGCGGCGCGCGCAGGACGCCCCCGTTGGCGATGGCCGAGTAGGCGGTGGCCATCTGGAGCGGGGTGACGGCCAGGCCCTGGCCGATGGGGAGGTTGCCCATCGAGGAGCCCGAGTACTGGTCGGGCTGGGGGACTATCCCCGTTCCCTCGCCGGGCACGTCGACCCCCGTGGCGCGGCCGAAGCCGAAGCGGTCAACCCACGAGCTGAACTGCTGGGCGCCCAGCCGCAGGCCGATCGTCACCGCCCCGACGTTGCTGGACTGGGCGAGGATCTGCGCGGTGGTCAGGGTCTCGGACCCGCGGTCGTGGGCCTCCCCGATCGTGCGGTCGGCCACCTGGATCTGCGGGGCGAGGTCGAAGGCGGTCTGCGGCGTGACCAGGCGCTCCTCCAGCGCGCCCGCCACCGTGAAGGGCTTGAAGGTCGAGCCGGGCTCGTAGGCGGCGCCGACCGCCCGGTTAGCGCGCGCCCACGCCGGCGCGGATGCTGGATCGTTGGCGTCGAGCTGGGGCCAGTTGGCCATGGCCAGGACGGCGCCTGTGCGGGAGTCCATGACCAGGGCCATCGCGCCCTTGGGCGAGAAGTCCTGGCCCACCTGGGCCAGCACCTTCTCGGCGCGATCCTGGATCGGCGCGTCGATCGTGAGCCGCACGTCCTGCCCCGGGTGCATCGTGCGCTCGTCGCGCAGCGAGATGGGCTGGCCTAGGGCGTCGTTGACCAGCCGGCGCTCCCCGTCGCGGCCCCGCAGCGAGCGGTCGAGCGAGTACTCGAGGCCGGACAGCCCCTTGCCGTCCACCCCGACAAATCCCAGGAGCTGGGAGGCCAGGCGGTCCTGGGGATACACGCGACGGCTGGAGGGGATCAGCGACAGCCCGTCGATCTTCATCGCGTCAATCACCCGCGCGCGGCTGGACGGCACCAGCCGGCGCAGGTAGACGAAGCCCCGGCTGCGGTCCGACAGCTGGTGGAGCACGGTCTGCTGGTCGAGCCCCAGGAACGGCGCCACCCGGGTGGCGACGCGAAGCGGGTCGGCGATGAGCCGCGGGTTGGCGGTGACGTCGTCAGCGGGCTCGGAGACCGCCAGCTCGGCGCCGTGGCGGTCGGTGATCGTGCCCCGCGGCGCGGGCACGTCGACCAGCCGCACCTGCTGGGAGTTGGCCGCCAGCTTGAGCGACGAGCCGCGAACGGCGCCGAGGTAGCCGGCGCGTGCGGCGGCCAGGCCGAGCAGGCCGAGGAAGGCGACGAGCAGCAGGACGATGCGGCGCTCGATGAGCCCCATCGCCGGTGCCTAGGGGCTCGTTCCGGTGGCGCCGACCGGCGTCGTGGCGTCGGGGGCGCCCGGCGACGCCGACGGGACGAGGCGCCCGGCGCGCAGGGCGTCGGCGGCCACCCGTGCGTCGCTAGCGCGCGACGCGCGCGCGTAGGTGACGGCGCCCGGCTCGGGCATGACCATGCCCAGGGCGGCGGCGCGCGCCTGGATGCGCTCGCCCGAGGACATGCGCGAGACCTGCGCCCGCAGCTCTCCGTTTCGACGCTCGAGGCTGGCCGCCCGCTCGACGTCGCGCCCGATCCCCGCGTTGAGCTTGAGCAGCGAGACCTGCATGGCCACGATGCCGATCAGCAGGAAGCCGATGACCGCGATCCACCCCTGCCCGCGAACCAGGCGCTCGACCAGCCGGCGGTCGGGCAGGGTCGAGACGAAGCGCGCGACGGCCGCCAGTGCGGGCGCGCGCTGCGGCGCCGGCCGGCGCAGGGCGGCGCGACCGCC
>JBBPZM010000031.1:0-50089 GCA_038199035.1 Solirubrobacterales bacterium
CCTAGAGGCTTGATGTGGGTTCGCTGCTCATTGCGAGGATCCCGGTGGTGAGCAAGGAAAAGGGCCTCCAGCCCTGCCCCCTCGTGATTGGAGCACGAGTTGACAGCATCGCTGGAGACCCTTGTTGTCGCAGCCTACGTGTTCGCGCACTCGCTTTCGATTCCTCGCTCGGGGCCCGAAGGCAAGATCACCGATGCCGAGCTGATCGCGCTGGCGGTCGCGCAGGCGGCGACGGGCGAGTGCTCGGACCGCAAGTTTTTGGGGATGGTCGGCTATCGCCTTCAAGGCTGGTTTCCGCACCTGCCCGACCAGTCCCAGTACAACCGGCGCCTGCGCCGGCTCACCCCCCAGATCACGCTCACGCAGCTCGCCGTCGCCGAGCTGATCGCGAGCGGCAGGATCCGACTGGTCGACGGGACGCTGATCTCGGTCGCAAACTACGCGGGCTGCGCGGCCAAATCGCAGTTCGCCGGCCACGGCGCATACGGCTATTGCGCCTCGAAGTCCGAGTGGGTCTGGGGGATGCGACTGGTGATGGTCGCCGATCAGACAGGGGTGCCGCTCGGCTATGACCTTCGGCCCGCTAACGAGCGCGAATACGAGCCGACCTTTCGGCTCGCCGGCGCCCACCCCAACACGGTGCTGTTCGCCGACAAAGGCCTCTGGGGCAAGCAGTTCGAGGCCACCCTCGAGCTCATCGGCGTCGAGCTCGTCACCCCCGCCAAGCACCAGCTCGGAGAGCGCCCGCCAGCCGAAGTGGAAAAAGCCGCCATCCGCTTGGTCATCGAGTCGGTGTTCGCCAACCTCAAGGAGCAGATGGGCCTTCGACGCCACCTGGCAAAAACGCTCCCCGGCCTCGCCCAACGGATCGCGCAACGTCTGCTCGCACTCACCCTCGGCATGTTCATCAACGCCCAGATCGGCCGCCCCCTCCGCTCACTGGTCGCCTTTGACGGCCGTTAGACCCACATCAAGCCTCTAGGGGGGCGCGAGCGCACCCGGCGCTTCGTCGAGGCGGTGGCCGAACGGGCGGGGGCGCCGCTGACCCCAGCCGAGGCGTGGCTGCTGGGGCAGGTCGACGACGGTGTGGTCGGCTCCGCCGCGCTGTCGGCCCGTGAGCCCCGCGACCGCGAGGCCCTGACGGCGGCGCTGGGCCGGCTGTGCGAGCGCGGCCTGGTCGCCGGGGGCGGGTCGTCGGACGGCGGCGCCGGCCCGCCGGCCTCGCTCACGCCCGAGGGGCAGGCGCTGCGTGGCCGGCTGCTCGACGCGCGCCAGCAGAGCCTCTCGGACCTGGTGGCCGACTGGGAGCCCGAGGGGTCGGAGGTCGACTCGATGGTCGAGCGCCTGTCGCGGGAGCTGGGCGCCCGGGAGCCGCGTCTGCGCCCGGCCTGACGCTTCTGGGGCGGACGCACCGACGCTCGCCCTGAAGACCCACGGGCGTCGCACCTACAATCGCCCGATGCTCTCCCGGGCGCTCCTGTTGGCGGTGGCGTTCGCGCTGGCCCTTCCGGGCGCCGCCTTGGCCCGCGACGACGTCGTGCGCTCCTTCGACGGGACGCGGCTCACCGTCTCGTTCTTCCCCGCCTCGGGGCTCAAGGAGAAGCACAAGGCGCCGACGATCCTCATCGGCCCGGGCTGGGCCCAGCAGCGCGACAAGGCGGACTCGCAGGGAAGCCCGCTCTTCGGCTACCTGGGCCCCAAGCCCTTCCTGGACGCCGGCTACAACGTCCTGACCTGGGACCCGCGCGGCTTCAACAGCTCAGGCGGGATCGTCCAGGTCGACGGGCCGAAGACCGAGGGCCGCGACGTCAAGCGGCTGATCAGCTACGTCGCCGCCCAGCCCGAGGCCAAGCTCGACGGGCGCGACGACCCGCGGGTCGGCATGGAGGGGGCCAGCTACGGCGGCGGCATCCAGCTGGTGACCGCGGGGATCGACCACCGCGTCGATGCCCTCATCCCGGTGATCGCCTGGAACTCGCTGGTCACCAGCCTGCTCAAGGACGAGGCGGTCAAGGCGGGCTGGAGCAACGTCCTGGTCAGCGCCGGCCTGGCCGCCTCGCACGACCGCCTCGACCCGCACATCACCGACGCCTACCAGGAGGGGCTGGTGAACGGCACGGTGTCCCGCGAGAACCGCCACTGGTTCAAGTCGCGCGGGCCGGGCGACGAGCTGGTCGGGCGCATCCGCGTGCCCACGCTGCTCGTTCAGGGCACGGCCGACACGCTGTTCACCCTCCAGGAGGCCATCCGCAACTACGACATCCTCCACGCCCACGGCGTCCCGGTGAAGATGATGTGGTTCTGCGGCGGCCACGGGACCTGCCTCACCGATCCCGGCGACACCAGCGTCGTCCACGACGCGATGCTCGACTGGTTCGCCCGCTACCTGCGCGGTCACAAGAAGGTCGACACCGGCCCGGGCTTCCAGTGGGTCGACCAGGACGGCGCGTGGCGCTCGAGCCGCCGCTGGCCGCTGCGCCGCGCCGGTGCGCTGCGCGCGCGGGGGGCGGGCGTGCTTGCCCTCACGCCCGGCTATTCCGAGTCGGGTGACCCCATCGCCGCAACGCCGGCCGCCGATTCGGTCCACCTGGCGATTCCCGCGCCCCAGCGGCGGTCGTTCGCGGTGGGGGCGCCGAAGCTGAAGCTCACCTACTCGGGCACCGCGGCGCCCAAGACCGCCACCCACGTCTACGCCCAGATCGTCGACCTCGGGCGCGGTGTGGTCATGGGGCCGGTGGTCACGCCCATCCCCGTCACGCTCGACGGCCGGCGCCACACCGTCACCCGCCCGCTCGAGCCCGTCGCCTGGACGGTGGTCCCCGGTGGGCGCTACGAGCTCCAGGTCGTTCCCTCGACCCAGGTCTACGGCCCTCAGCTCTCGAGCGGGGCGATCTCGCTGTCGCGGGTCGAGGTCTCCCTACCGCTAGTCGGGCGTCGGTAGCTGCGGCTCAGCGCACGGGCGCCGGTGCCGGCGCGGTGGCCCGAGGCGGCGGAGCCGGGGCCAGCGGGCGCAGCTCCTCGAGCGCGTCGCCCAGCCAGCCCATGAGCGACGACAGGTCGGGCATCTGCTCGCGGTCGGCCACCAAGCCGAAGTCGAGGTGCCCGCGGTAGCTCATGACCGTGATGTTCAGGCCCATGCCGTCGGTGATGACCGAGACGGGGTAGTTGGCGACCAGCCGCGCGCCCGCGCAGTAGAGCGGGATCTGCGGACCGGGGACGTTGGAGATGACCAGGTTCCAGGTCGGGCGCCCCGGCCGACTGGTCGAGAGGCGGAAGGTCAGGCGGGCCGCGCGGGCGAAGACCGCGGGCGGGATGAAGTGGTTGGCGTCCTGGAGGAGCTGGGCGGGCAGCGCGCGGTGGCGCTCCTTCATGTTCTTCAGGGCGTCGTGGGTGCGCAGCAGCCGGTTGACGGGATCGGGCTCGTTGGTGAACAGCGGCGCGCTCATCAGCATGATCCGGTTGCCGAACGTGCCGGCCTGCTCGCTGGTACGCACCGAGACCGGGACCTGGGCGACCAGCGGCTCCTCGGGCAGCTCCTGGTGCTCGAGCAGCCAGCGCCGCACGGCGCCCGCGCAGATCGCCACGACGACGTCGTTCACCGTGCACCCGTGCTCGTTCTTGATCGCCTTGACCTCGTCGAGCGAGAGCTGGCCGAAGGCGAACCGGCGGTGGGCGGAGATGCGACCGTTGAACGAAGTGCGGGGCGGGCGCAGGCGGCTGCGCTCGGGGCGGGAACCGCTGCGCCGGATGGTGCGCCCCAGCGCGTCGGCCGCCCGCCCGACCGTGCCCGCGCCCGGGAGCGCTCCCAGCGGGGTCTCCTCGATGTTGGGGACGGCGGCGGGAAGCGAGCGCAGGGCCCGCAGCGGGTAGCGCGGCACGCCGAGCAGCCCGCGAGCCAGCATCTCGAGGTCGCCGGGCTGGCGCACGTCCTGCGCGGGTGAGGGTGGGGGCAGCTCGCGGCCCTCGGGGCTGACGTCGAGCAGCAGTCCCATGATCTCCGCGCCCGACATGCCGTCGATGAGGGCGTGGTGGATCTTCGTCAGCATGGCGACGTGGCCCGACGCCAGCCCCTCGACGAGGTAGAGCTCCCACAGGGGTCGGCTGCGGTCCAGCGGGCGCGAGACGATGCGCGCCACCTGCTCGGCGAGTTGGGCGTCGGAGCCGGGGCGGGCCAGGGCGATCTCACGCACGTGGAAGTCGAGGTCGAAGTCGGCATCGTCGACCCAGTAGGGGTAGTCGAGGCTGAGCGGAACCTCGGCCAGGCGCCAGTGCAGCGGCGGCAGCAGCGGCAGGCGCTCGGCCAGCAGACCCTTGAGGTCGATGCACTCCAGCCTGCCGCCGGGCGCGGTCGACGGGTCGAGGATGGCCAGCCCGGCGACGTGCCCGCTCTGGCGCGCGCTCTCCAGGGCCAGGAACTGCGTGTCGAGGCTCGTCAGCTGCCGCATCGTGGTCCTCCCAGGTCGTATCCCCTCACACCGCGCTTACCCCGAGAGGACGCGCTCCGCGCAGGGGATGTGCGGCGCGCATGACGGCTGTGGCCTCGCAATTGAACTTCGAGCGGACCGGCGGCTCGGGGCCGCCCCTGGTGCTCATCCACGGGATCGGCAGCGAGCTGTGCGTGTGGGAGCCGGTGCTCGAGCCGCTCGGGGTCGAGCACGATGTCATCGCCGTCGACCTGCCGGGGTTCGGCCGCTCGCCGGCCCTGGACGCGGACGTCGTCCCCACGCCGGCGGCGCTCGCTGCCGCGGTGGGCGACCTGGTGGCGGAGCTGGGCCTCGAGCCGGCGCACGTGGCGGGAAACTCGCTCGGCGGCTGGGTGGCCCTGGAGATGGCCAAGGCCGGCCGGGCCCTGAGCGTCACCTGCCTCAGCCCGGCGGGCCTGTGGGGCCGACCGGTGACCCGGGCGAGCGGCCCGACCCGCAGCCCCGCGCGGCGCGTGGCCAAGGCGCTGAGCCCGCTCCTGCCCGTCCTCATGGCCAGCTCACGGCTGCGCCGCCTGGCGCTGATGAACTTCGTGGCGTACCCCGAGCGGGTTCCCCCGCGCGCCGCCCGCCGCATGGTCAGCTCCTACGGGCGGGCCACTGCCTACGAGGCCACGAGCTTCGCCATGCGCAGCAGCTTCCTCACCGGCGCCGAGCGCATCGCCGTTCCGGTTACGGTGGCCTGGGGCGAGCGCGACCGGCTGGTGCGGCCGGGGCGCCTGGCCGCGCCGCTGACACGCACGCTCGTGCTGCCCGACTGCGGCCACGTACCTATGTGGGACGCCCCGGAGCTGGTCGCCCGGGTGCTGCTCGAGGGCAGCGCGCGCGGCGAGTGAAGGCCGGGCCGGGCCGTCAGCTTGCCGCGCCGCGCTCCGACCGCCGGCGCCGCGAGCGGGCGTCAGTTAGGTGGGAAGCGCCCCGCCGTGACCTCGAGCGCGCGGCGGGCGTCGGCGGCCAGCTTCTCCACCAGCTGGCCGGCCGGCAGCTCCTCGGCCAGCGCGTGGGCCTGCCCCGCCCCCAGGTGCAGTCCCTGGGCATCACCGCGCTCGCGCGCCGCCGCGCGCAGCGGCGCGGTGACGTGGTGGACCGCGGGGTAGGCGACGGGTGCCTCGGCGCTGTGCTCGCGCATGAAGCGGTTGACGAGCCCGCGGGCCGGGCGGCCGGTGAACGCTCGCGTCAGCGCGGTGTCGCCTTCGTCCGCCAGCGCCAGCCGGTGCGCCTCGGACGTACCGGCCTCGGGCGCGAGCATGAAGGCCGTGCCCAGCGCGGCCGCCGTCGCCCCCGCGACGAGCACGGCGGCCACCCCCTCTCCGGTCGCCAGCCCACCGGCGGCGACCAGCGGCGTGCGCACCTCGCGGCGCAGCAGCTGCTGTAAGAGGGCCAGCAGCCCCAGCTCCCCGGGCGCGCCCGCGTCGTATGAGCCCCGGTGCCCGCCCGCCTCGACGCCCTGGACGATCAGCGCGTCGGCCCCCGCCTCCTGCGCCGCGGCGGCCTCGGCGACGGTGGTCACCGTCACCCAGGCCGCCACCCCATGACCGTGGAGCTCGTCGACCGCCTCCGCGGGCGGGCGCCCGAAGGTGAAGGACACGACCGGGACGCGCTGGTCGGTGACGAGGTCGAGCTTCTCGCGCCAGCCGTCGTCGTCGTGGCGAGGCTCACCGAGTGTTGTGCTGTAGCGCTCAGCCTCGCTGCGCAGCGAGCCGGCGTAGCGCTCCACCGCGTCGGGGTCGGCGGCCGGCGCGCCGGGAACGAACAGCCCCACGCCGAACGGCCGCGCGGTGCGCCCGCGCAGCGCCTCGATTTCGGCGCGCGCCGCGTCCACGGTCTTGTAGCCGGCCGAGAGGAAGCCCAGCCCGCCGGCCTCGCACACCGCCGCGGCGAGGGCCGGCGTGGAGGGGCCGCCGCCCAGCGGCGCCTGCACGATCGGGTGCTCGAGCTCGTCGAGCCCGAACCGCCGGGGCCGCTCCGGGCCGCCGGCGCCCGAGGCGGTCACGAGAAGCTCGGCTCCTGGCGGCCCGCGAAGACGTCGGGCAGCCCCTCGCTCACCCGGTCGGGGAAGCAAGCGGCGCGCTTCTCGAGGAACGAGGCGATCCCCTCGCGGGCGTCGGCGGACTGCCCGCGGGCGAACATCCCCCGCGAGTCCGCGCGGTGGGCGGCCATCGGGTGGTCGGCGCCCAGCATGGTCCACATCAGGCGCCGCGCCACGGCGACCGATACGGGCGCGGTGTTGTCAGCGATCTCGCGGGCCAGCGCGTTGGCGGCCTCGAGCAGCTCGCCCGCCGGGTGGAGGCTGCGCACCAGCCCGGCCTCCAGCGCCTCCTGGGCGGGGAAGACGCGCCCCGTGGCGCTCCACTCCATCGCCCGGCTGATCCCCACCACCCGCGGCAGGAACCAGCTCGAGCAGGCCTCGGGCACGATCCCCCGCCGGGTGAAGACGAAGCCCATGCGCGCGTCGTCAGCGGCGAGGCGGACGTCCATGGGCAGCGTCATGGTGATCCCCACGCCGACCGCCGGGCCGTTGATGGCGGCGATCACCGGCTTGGTCGAGGCGAAGATCCGCAGCGACACCTGGCCACCCGTGTCGCGGGGGACGTCGTCGCCCTCCTGGAGGCTGCGCCAGTCGAAGGTGTCGCCGCCGCTGCCCAGGTCGGCTCCGGCGCAGAAGCCGCGACCCTCCCCGGTGACGATGACCGCGCGGACGTCGTCCTCGGCGTCGGCCTGGTCGAAGGCCTCGATCAGCTCCCGGCCCATGGTCGCGGTGAAGGCGTTGAGGCGGTCGGGCCGGTTGAGGGTGATCGTGAGCACCTGGTCGGCGACCTCGTAGCGGATGTCCTGGAAGTCCATGGGCGCGGCTCCTGTCGGTGGGAAGAGGGGCGGGGCGATTGTGCCGCGCCGCGGCGATTGGCGTCAGCGGGCGGCGGGAGCGGGCGGGCAGCACGGGCCGTCAGCGGCCGGGGGAGCGGGCGGGACAAGGGCGGTTCAGCGGCCGGGGCGGGCGCGCGGCGACCGCGGGTGGTTCAGCGACCGGCCAGCAGCGGCTCGACAGCACCCTGGCTCCCGTCGGAGTACGCGAAGAGCAGGTGGTCGGCGCGCGGCGAGGTCCCGGCCTGGAGGAGGGCGCGCGCGCGCTGCTCGATCGCCCGGTCGGTCACCGTCACGCGCTCGCGGTGCTGGCGCAGGTGCTCCTGCCAGGTGGGGGCGACGTAGGTCTCGACGAAGCGCTCGGGGTCGGCCGCGTCCCGGTAGAGCGCCCAGCGACGCCCGCCCGTGCGCCGGCGGATGCGCCCGACGGGTTGCATGGCGGCGCGGAAGGCCTCGGCGTTCTCTGCGTCGACGCGGTACTCGATCGTCACCAGCACCGGGCCGGCTCCCGGGTCGGCGTCGAGGGCGACGTGGGGGTCGGGCCAGTGGTTGGACGGGGTGACGTCGAGATCGCCGGTGGGCCGCAGCATGAACCGGCGCACCCCCAGCAGGCCGGCGACCAGGCCGCACGACACCACGGTGAGCGAGGTGCGGCTCCCGCTGTGGCGGGCCAGCAGCCCCCAGGCGAAGCTCCCGACCGCCTGGCCTCCCTGGAAGGTCAGCAGGTAGACCGCCATGCCCCGCGAGCGCACCCAGTGGGGGAGGGTGGTCTGGGCCACGCCGTTGAGCGAGCCGACCACGCCGATCCAGCTCAAGCCGGCCAGGACCAGGGCCGCAGCGACGACGGGGACGAAGGAGACCCAGGCCAGGGTGATGCAGGCGATGGCGAAGAGCGCGCTGGCGAAGGCCACGATTGCGTTGACCGGGATGCGCTCGCGCAGGCGGGGCAGGACGACCGCGCCGAGCAGCGCGCCCACCCCGATCGCCCCCAGCAGCAGGCCGTAGCCGCCCGAGCCCAGCCCGAGCTGGCGGCGGGCGACGACCGGCAGCAGGGCCCACAGGGCGCTGGCGAAGACCACGAAGAGGACCGAGCGGGCGAGCACGGCGCGAAAGCGCGGCGAGCCGCCGACGTAGCGCGCGCCGGCGCGAATCGCCGCGCCGAGCTGCTCGGCGCCCAGTGGGCGCTCCGCGTCGGGCCGTCGCCAGCGGGCGATCACCGCGATCACCGCCAGGAACGAGGCCGCGTTGATGAGGAAGACCCAGCCGGGGCCGGCCACCGCCACCAGCGCGCCGCCGATGGCCGGGCCGACCGCCCGCGCGACGTTCATGTTGACGCCGCCGAGCGTCGCCGCCTGGGGGATCTCGTCGCGATCGACCAGCTCGGGCTGGATGGCCTGCCACGACGGAGCGGTGACGGCCTGGCCCAGGCCCACCGCGAACGTCAGCCCCAGCAGGACCCACGCCGTGGTGTCCCCGGCCAGGGTGAGGCCGGCCAGGGCGGCCGCCGCCAGCAGCATGAAGGACTGGGTGGCCAGCAGGAGCCGGCGGCGGTTGACGATGTCCCCCAGCGCGCCCGCGGGCATGGCGACGAGGAACACCGGGAGGCTCATGGCCGTCTGCACCATCGCCACCTTGAGCGGGTCGCGGCTCAGGGTGCCCATCAGCCACTGGGCGCCGACCGTCTGCATCCAGGTGCCGACGTTGGAGGCGAACTGCGCCATCCACAGCGCGCGATAGATGCGGTGGGCCAGCGGGGCCCAGGCCGAGGTGGGGCGCGACGGCGCGTTGACGGCGGGCTCGGCGGCCATGGCCTCAAGCGTGACACGGGCCCCTGGGTCGCCGTAGGGTTGGGCCGCAGGCGCGCCGACCATGCCCCTCGACTGCACCTACCGGGTCCAGATCCCCCATCGGGCCGGCCAGTTGGCGCGGGCGGTCGGAGCTATCGCCGAGGGCGAGGGGCTGATCGCCGACCTCAGCGATCGCCGTCACTCCTGTGGCATGTCCTCGGGGGAGGGGTCGCGGACGTGCTGGGCGAACGACCACTGGTGGCCTTCGGGGTCCTCGGTCCCGTAGGTGCGATCGCCGTAGAACTGGTCGGCGGGCTCGCGCAGGATGGGGGCGCCCGCCGCCTTGGCCGTCGCGTGGTGCGCGTCGACGTCGTCGACGTAGACGTAGGTCAGCTGCGTCGCCCCGCCGCGCCGCTTGGGGTTCTGGTAGTCGGGGCCGGGGCAGCCCATCATCACGACGCCGTCGCCCAGGGCCACCTCGGCGTGGTTGGCCTTGCCGTCCCGTCCCTTCATCCTGAGTCGCTCGGTGAAGCCGCACGTGCCGACCAGCCAGTCGACGGCGGCGTCGACGTCCTCGTAGAGCAGGTACGGGGTGATGCGGGGGAAGCCCTCCGGCGGGTTCTGGGGCATGACCGTCCTCTCGTCGTCGGTGCGGCGCGGCTTGGCGGGCTTGTGCCCTGGCTGCCCGCACTGCTTCGCCACCACGCTAGCTCCGGCGCCTAAGGATGGGGCCGTGGAAACTCGCACCCTCGGGGCACGGGCGTCAAGGTCAGCCCTCTCTGCCTCGGGGCGATGAAGTTCGGGGAGTGGAAACCCCGACCACGACGAGTCGGTGAGGATCATCCACCGCGCGCTCGACGCGGGGATCAACTTCATCGACACCGCCGACGTCTACTCCGCGGGGGAGTCCGAGGAGATCGTGGGCAAGGCGCTGGCCGGCGGGCGGCGCGACCGCGTGGTGCTGGCCACCAAGCTCCACGCCCCGATGGGCGATGACCCCCGCGCTCTCGGCGCCTTGGCGCCGTCGCCGCGGCCGCCGGGCGCGCTAGCCCCAGGGCCGACATGCCGGTTCCCGGGGAAGTGACTCCCGGTCGCGCTGCGCCTCGTCCTCGGAGCGCTCATCGGCCGGATCCTGCCGCGCCCCTTCGCCTTGCGCTCGATCTGGCATCTCGCTGCCTCCTCGATGTCGACACCAGGGCCACTACCCAGGGTACGAGCGGCTCACGCCGGCCTCGAGACGCACTGACCGTGCCAAGATGCACGAGCCGATGGCCGCGACCACCGCCTCGACCCTCCCGCCCGGTCCGCGCCTCCCGCGCTTCGCGCAGACGCTGGGCTTCATCTTCCAGCCCGTGCGCTTCATCGAGGCGTGCCGGCGGCGCTACGGCGACGTGGTCACGTTCTCGAGCCTGTTCGACTCGTGCTTCGTCATGGTCTTCGACCCCGACCTGGTCAAGCAGGTCTTCCGCCAGCCGCCCGACCGCCTGCGGGCCGGCGAGGCCAACGCCGTGCTCGGCCCGGTGGTGGGCGAGCGCTCGGTGCTGCTGCTCGACGGCTCCGAGCACCTGCGACAGCGCCGGCTGCTGCTGCCGCCCTTCCACGGCGAGCGCATGCGGACCTACGAGGCGGTCATGCAGGAGGCCGCCGACCGCGCGATCGACGGCTGGCCGGTGGGCGAGCCCTTCGCGCTGCTGCCCTCGATGCAGTCGTTGACCCTCGACGTGATCATGCGCGCCGTCTTCGGCGTCGACGAGGGGCCGCGCCAGGAGGAGCTCAAGCGCCGGGTGCGGGCGATGATCGATCCGGTTTCGCGGCGCCTCGGCGTGCTCCTGCTGGCGGTGACCGGCGGGCGCTTCGGCAGCGCCGCCGGCGAGCGCTTCGAGGAGCGTCGCCGGGCCATGGACGAGCTGATCTACGAGGAGATAGCCCGTCGCCGCGCCGCCCCCGACCTGCGCGAGCGCGAGGACATCCTCTCGATGCTCCTGCTCGCCCGTGACGAGGACGGCGATGCCATGACCGACCGCGAGCTGCGCGACGAGCTGGTGACGCTGCTGGTCGCCGGCCACGAGACGACGGCCACCGGGCTGGCCTGGGCCTTCGAGCTGCTGCTGCGCAACCCGGACGTGCTGGAGCGGCTGCGGGCGGGGCTGGCCGAGGGCGGCGACGACTATCTCAACGCCGTGGTCAAGGAGACGCTGCGCGCCCGTCCGGTGATCTCCGGCGTCGGGCGAGTGGTACGCGAGCAGCCCTTCGAGCTCGGCGGTTACACCATCCCCGTCGGGACCGAGATCAACCCGTCGATCGCCGGCATCCACCGCCGCGCGGACCGCTATCCCGATCCGCGCGCCTTCCGGCCCGAGCGGTTCCTCGAGGAGGACGCGCCCGACACCTACACCTGGCTGCCCTTCGGCGGCGGCACGCGCCGGTGCCTGGGGGCGAGCTTCGCCACCTTCGAGATGGGAGTGGTCATCCGCCGGGTACTCGAGCGCGCGCAGCTCTCGACGGCCGAGCCGCGGCCCGACCGTGGCGTGCGCCGCGGCATCACGTTCGTGCCCGAGAACGGCGTCCGCGTCGTCCAGGCGATCACGCCACAGACGGCGAGCGACTGCGGGGCGGACCTTGCCGCCGGCGAGACGACCGCCCACCCCGCCGCCACCGTCAGCTGACAGGTGTCGGCCGCGCCACGCGGACTCGCATGGCTGGCTCGGAGTGGCTCAGCCACCGGGGGGTAGCCTGACCGCATGGACGAGGTGATCCCCGGCATCTGGCACTGGAGCGTGCTTCACCCCGGCATCCGCCAGCCGGTGAGCTCGTACTTCGTCGAGCCGGCCGGCGCGCTGCTGGACCCGATGGTCCCCGACGACGGCCTCGAGTGGTTCGCGCAGCGCGAGCCGGCGCCGCAGCAGATCCTGCTGACCAGCCGTCACCACTACCGCCACAGCGACCGCTTCACCGCGGAATTCGGCTGCGTGGTGCGCTGCTGCCGGGCGGGACTGCACGAGTTCGAAGGCGGCCCTGCAGTCGAGGGCTTCGGCTTCGGCGACGAGCCGGCGCCCGGGGTGCGCGCGATCGAGCTCGACGCCATCAGCCCCGACGACACCGTGCTGCACATCGCCGTGGGGGAGGGGGCGCTGGCCTTCGCCGACGGGCTCCTCCGGCCGGGCGGCGGGCCGCTGGGCTTCGTCCCCGACGCCTACATGGGCGACGACCCGGCCGCCGTCAAGGTCGGCCTGCGCGATGCCCTGCGGGGCCTGCTCGAGCGCGACTTCGACACGCTACTCTTCGCCCACGGAGAGCCGCTGCCCGGCGGTGGCAAGGCCGCGCTGCGCGACTTCCTCGAGAAGCCCGTCGGCCAGGGCGACTTAGGTTCGACCGCCTGAGCGCGACCGGCGGCGACGGGTCGCCGTCAGGTGCGACGCGGGGCGTCGGGCTCGTGCGTAGCGGCACCGGTGGATCCCTGAGCGCCCCCATCGGTCGAATCGGGGGCGTCGGCGCCCCCCTTGCCGCGACGACCTAGGCCGCGGCCGTCGACCCTGTCGGGCGGGACGGCCTCGTGGTCCACCGGCAGCGCGGCCAGGAATCCGAGCGCGTAGGCCGAGAGCAGCACGATCAGCGCACCGAGCGCGTAGAAGAAGGCCAGCCAGACCAGCGTCTTGATGCCGACCGACGACCCGAGCGCGGGGCCGACGGCCATCCGACCCTGGTTCCAGAGCATGCTCACGGTCGGGCCGACGACGAACCACACTCCGCCGGCCAGGGCAAGCAGGCCGCCGAGCGAGCCGCCGCCTCGGGTGACCGCGCGGATCAGCAGGAGGCCGCCGATGACGACGGCGACGGCCGGGGCGATCTCGAGCAGGAGCCGGCCGGTCGTCCACAGCCAGGGCTGGTCACGCTGCATGGCCAGGCCGAAGTAGGGGCCGACGAAGGGAGCGAACCCGCCCCACAGACCCAGCAGGACGAGCAGCATCCCGCTGGGCGCGCCGCGGCGGCGAGGTATGCGTCGAGCCATCGTCCACTCCCTACCCGGCGAGCGCGTGGTCGAACAGGGCCGCCGACGCGTTCTGACATATGGTCCGCCGGGCGACATGCGAGCCCTTCAGCTCACCGAGCTCGGCGGCCCGGACGCGGTGTCGCTCGCCGACCTGCCCGCGCCCGAGCCCAGCCACCTGCTCACGCCGGGAGAGGGAGTGGTCATCGACGTCCGGGCGGCGGCCGTCTCATTCCCCGACGTGCTCCAGACCCGCGGCCTGTACCAGGTCAAGCCGCCCCTGCCGTTCGTTCCGGGCGCCGAGGTGGCGGGGACTGTGAGCCAGAGCAGCCCCGGGTCGGGCTTCTCCCCGGGAGATCGGGTGGCGGCCATGACGATGATCGGCGGCATGGCCGAAACGGCGGTCGCGCCGGCTCACCTCACCTTCGCCCTGCCCGAGGCCCTCGACTTCGCGCAGGGCGCGGCCCTCGTCCTCAACTACCACACCGCCTACTTCGCGCTGAAGCTGCGCGGGCGCCTGGCTGAGGGCGAGCGCGTCCTCGTCCACGGCGCCGCTGGGGGAGTGGGGACGGCGGGGCTCCAGGTCGCCCACGGCCTGGGCGCCCGTACCATCGCCGTGGTGTCCAGTGACGACAAGGAGCGGGTGGCGCGCGAAGCCGGGGCCGACGAGGTGCTGCGCGCCGACGGGCCGTGGCTCGCCCAGCTCAAGGAGCTGCCCGGCGACGGGGTCGACGTCGTGCTCGACCCGGTGGGCGGCGACCGCTTCCTCGACAGCCTGCGCTCGCTGCGCGAGGACGGGCGCCTGGTCGTCGTGGGCTTCACCGGAGGCTCGATCCCGGAGGTCCGCGTCAACCGTCTGCTGCTCAACAACATCGACGTGGTCGGCGCTGGCTGGGGCGCCTACGCGATGGCCAAGCCGTCCCTCAACCGGGAGATCGCCGCCGCGCTCGACGAGATGATCGCCGACGGGGTCGTGCGCCCGCTGGTTGGAGCCCGCTTCCCGCTCGAGCAAGGCGCGGAGGCGATGAAGCTAATTGACGAGCGCCGGGCCACCGGCAAGGTCGTGCTCGAGCTCTAGGAAGGTCGTCCCCGGACGCGCCGGGGCCGATGCGGGCGCCGCTCGGGCCGGAGCCGCCTTCGCCCCGATCGGCGGTGGCGGTCGCCGGTGGCCAGTGGACGGTGGAGCGTTTGTCCCCGCAGGCCCCGGGTAAGGGCCGGCCATGCCCACCGAGCCCTCGCCCCCGGGACTGGCTGGCCCTCGAGGGAGTGGTCTGATGGCCGTGGGCGAGCGCCACCGGCGGGATCGGATTGGAGCGCGCGCCTGATGGCCGTGCCCTACCTGCACTTCTGTGCCCACGAGCAGTTTCCGCCCGACGACCTCCTGCGCCAGGCCGTCGAGGCCGAGGAGGCCGGCTTCGACGGGCTGGGGTGCAGCGACCACCTCCAGCCGTGGTGGGAGCCGGGGGAGTCGGGCCATGCCTGGGTGTGGTTGGGGGCGGTCGGCCAGGCTACGCGCAAGGTGCCGTTCGGGACCGGCGTCACTCCACCCGGGCCGCGCTACCACCCCGTGCTGATCGCCCAGGCGTGGGCGACGCTCGAGACCATGTTCCCCGGCCGGCCGTATCTGGGCTTCGGCTCGGGCGAGTCCCTCAACGAGTCGCCGCTCGGGGCCGACTGGCCGTCGGTCGGCCAGCAGATCGAGCGCATGGAGGAGGCGCTCGAGCTCATCCGCCGCCTGTTCGACGGCGAGCGCGTCGACCACCAGGGCCGCCACTTCTCGACCAAGGCGGCCTTTTTGCACACGCGCCCGCAGCGCCGCCCGCCGATCTACGTCTCGGCCTTCGGCCCGCAGGCGGCGGCGGTGGCCGGTCGCTGGGGCGACGGCCTGTGGACGCTGGCCGACCCCGAGTCGGTCCCCGAGATCCTCGACGCGTATCGCTCGGCCGCCGACGACGCCGGTCGGGAGCCGGGGGAGGTCATCCTCCAGGCCGGCTTCTCCTGGGCGCGCGACGACGACGCGGCGCTCGAGGGCGCGCGCGTGTGGAAGGGCGCCCAGCCGGACGAGTTCTACACCGACGACTGGCACGACCCCAAGGCCATGTACGAGCGCGGCGAGGAGCAGCTCTCCGACGACGACCTGCGCGAGGCGTTCATCATCTCCTCGGACCCTGAGGTCCACGCGCAGCGCATCCGCCAGGTCGAGGAGCTGGGCGCGACGATGGTCGCGCTCATGAACAACTCGGGCGCGGACCCCCACGCCGCCATCGCCACCTATGGGGAGCGGGTCCTCCCGGCGCTGCGCGGCGACCGGGCCGGCTGAGCGCTGCGGGCGGAGCACCCATGGCGGGCGCAGCGGACCAGCTCGAGGGCCAGCTGCCCGGCTGGGGATTGGCGCTGCTCGCCCAGGCGCGCATCGGGCACCTCGGGCTGGTCGACGACCAGGACCGCCCGCGGGTCATGCCCGTGACCTTCGCAGTGCACGCGGAGGCCGTCTGGAGCGCGGTCGACGACAAGCCAAAGCGCGCCGGCCGCGGCGACCTGGCGCGGGTCCGCTTCCTGCGCCGGCAGCCGCACGCGGCGTTGACCGTCGACGTCTACGACGACGACTGGTCGAAGCTGGCGTGGGTCCAGGTCCTGGGCGAGGTCGAGGTGATCGAGCGGGGAGAGGACCCCGGCCAGCCTGCGCGCGGCGCCCTGGAGGCGCTGGCCGCCAAGTACCCGCCCTACCGCGAGCGGCGTCCGCCGGGCCCGCTCCTGCGCCTCGTCCCCAGGCGGGCGTTGCACTGGCGGGCGTCGGGCGCCTGAGAGGCCGCAGGCACCGGCCGCCGCGGCGACCCCTGCGCGGTCAGATCGCCGGCCCGGGACCGGGCGGGCCCGGGGGCCCCGGGGCGGGGCCGGGGGTGGGCGGAGCCGGGTCGGGGCCGGGTGGCGGGGCTGGTCCGGGCGGTCCCGGGGAGGGAGGCGCCGGGTCGGGCAGGGGCGGTCCCGGGCCCGGATCCGGCGTCGGGCCGGGCGTGGGCGGCCCGGGGGTGTGGGCGACCGGAGAGCCTGGTGTCGGCATCCCAACCATGATCAACAGGTGTACCCGAGTGGGCACCGGGTAAGCCACATATAGGGCTGAGGCTCGCGCGCCACGCGGTATCGTGCCGAAGGCGGTATGAGCCTGCTCGAGGTCGACACCGAGAAGAAGGACGGCTACATCCGGCTCGGGCTGACTGGCGAGCTGGACATATCGAGCGCCGGACAGGTCGAGGAGGCCCTGAGCCAGGCCGAGGCGAGCGAGCCCGACCTGATCCTCATCGACCTGCGAAGCCTCGAGTTCATGGACTCGACCGGGCTGCGCACGGTGGTCAGCGCCGATGCCCGCGCCCGCGAGCGGGGAAGCCGGCTCGCGGTGGTCCGCGGCCCGGAGCCGGTCGACCGCATCTTCACGGTCACGCGCCTCGACGAGCGCCTGCGGATCGTCGACGACCCCGCGGCCGCCCTGGGCGGCTGACCCGCCCGGGGCCCGCCGCTCGGCCGCCCAGGTTTTCGGCGCTGGCCTGCGGGTAGCGCTCGGGGAACCCCGAAGAGGAGGAGGCGCCATGTCGCCGTTCCCCGCCGCTCCAGTCCTCGAGATCCCCGACCCCGTCCCGTCCGAGCAGCCCACGCCGCCCGGTGCCCCGGCCGGCCCGGAGGTCCCCGACTCGCCGCCCAGCGAGGACCCGAGCGTCCCGCAGGGCCCGGAGATGCCGGACCCGCCGCCGGCCACCGAGCCCCAGCCCGGCGCCCCCGACGTTCCCGCGACCGACCCCAAGGGACCGGAGATCCCGGACGGCGGCCTCTCCACCTGAGCCTGCCGGCGGTCGATGGCGCTTCGCCCCCTGGCCGCGCCAGGCGGGCTCGGCGACGTGCCGTCTGTTTGCCGGTGACCCCCTCGGGTACTAGACGCCACGCACCCATGCACGTGGCCATCGCACTGGGCGTCGCGCTCGTCGCGATCTTCTTCATCGTGATCATCGCCGGAGCGACCCCGTTCGTGGGCATCCCGATCCTGGTGGTGGTCTTTGGCTTCGCCGCCCTCTACGCAGTCGTGGCCAGGCGCATGGCCGAGCGCAAGCTCGACAGCGACGTACCCTCGACCGGCGAGGCGTCCTACACGCCGACGGTCGACCCGAGCGACCGTTCGTAGGGGCTCGCTCAGGCGGCCAGGCGCTCCAGCGCCGGGCTCTGACGCTCGTCCTCGAGCAGGTCCAGGACCGCCGACTCCAGGCGGCCGCGAATGCGCGGGTTGCCCAGGTCGGCGCCACGGGCGTCCTCCAGCGCGCCGCGAATCGTCCAGCCCGAGCGGAAGCGGTCGAAGATCCGGGGGTCGATGTAGGACGCCCGGCACACCGCCGGCGTGTTGCCCAGGTAGGCGGCGACCTGCTTGACCGCCGCCGAGACCGCGCGCGTGTGGGCCGTCTTCGTCCCGGGACGCTCGGAGTGGTGAGCCACGGCGATCGCCGCCAGTACCGTGGCGTTCCACGTGCGGAAGTCCTTGGCCGAGAACTCGTGGCCGGTGAGCTGCTTGATGTACTCGTTGATCTCGTCTGAGCGCACGTCGCGCCAGCGCCCACCCTCGCGGTAGGCCAGCAGCTCGGGCTTGCCGCCGCGGCGGCGCTTGAGGGCCTTGACGATCTCGCAGACGTCGTCGTCGGCGATCGCCTGGATGCGACGCTGGCCCGACTTAGCCGGGTAGTCGAAGACGACCTCGCCGTCGCTCACCGTGACGTGGCGCTTGAGCATCGTCGCCAGGCCGTAGGACTGGTTGCGCTCGGCGTAGTCCTCGGAGCCAATGCGGAAGAAGCCGAGGTCGAGCAGCCGGGTCGCGGCGGCGAGCACGCGGGTGCGCGTGAGCTCGTCGCCAGCCAGGTCGCGCTTGACCCGGCGCCGCATCGCCGGCAGCGCCCGGGCGAACTCGAGCATGGAGTCGAACTTCTGCTGGTCGCGGCGCTCGCGCCAGGCGTCGTGGTAGCGGTACTGCTTGCGCCCCGCGGCGTCGATGCCGGTCGCCTGGAGGTGTCCGAGCGGGTCGGCGCAGATCCACACGTCCTTCCACGCGGGAGGGATGGCGAGGGAGGAGATCCGCTCGACGGTCTCGGGGTCGGTGACGCGGGCCCCCTGGGTATCGCGGTACTCGAAGCCCCGGCCCCGGCGGCGGCGGGCGAGCCCGGGCGCACCGCAGTCTGCGCGTCTGAGCCTCGGCACGGCGAACATGGTGCCCGGCCGGGCGCCTCGATAAGCGGCCCCGCGCGGCGCTGCGGCTCGGGGGCAACCCGACCAGCGCCGGCTGAGCGGCCGGCCCCGCCGCCCGCCGGCAGCGTTTCGCCCCCCGGCCTCCGGGTAGGCGGCCGACCATGCGGGTGGTGGTCGTCGGCGCGACGGGCAACGTGGGCACCAGCGTGCTCGCCGCCCTCGAGGGCGACCCACAGGTGGAGGAGGTCGTCGGCATCGCGCGCCGCACGCCGGCGCTGGAGCTGGCCAAGACCCGCTGGGTGGCGGCCGACGTGGTCGGCGACGACCTCGTGCCCCACTTCCGCGGGATGGACGCCGTCGTCCACCTGGCCTGGCTCATCCAGCCGTCGCGCGACCGCCGCGCCACGTACGGCGTCAACGTCGAGGGCAGCCGCCGCGTCTTCGAGGCCGCCGCGGCCGCCGGGGTGCCCGCCCTGGTCTATGCCTCGTCGGTCGGCGCCTACTCGCCCGGCCCCAAGGACCGCCGCGTGGACGAGAGCTGGCCCACGGGCGGCATCGACAGCTCCTTTTATTCGCGCGACAAGGCCGAGGTCGAGTCGATCCTCGACGCCTTCGAGGCGCAGCATCCCGAGATGCGCGTGGTGCGCCTGCGCCCCGGGCTGATCTTCAAGCGCGACGCGGCCTCGGGCATCCGGCGCCTGTTCGCCGGCCCGTTGCTGCCCTCGCCGCTGCTGCGCCGCGGGCTCATCCCGATCGTCCCCGACATCGAGCGGCTGCGCTTCCAGGCGGTGCACTCCCTCGACGTCGGCGAGGCCTACCGGCTGGCCGTGGTGGGCGACGTGCGCGGCGCCTTCAACGTGGCCGCGGAGCCCGTCCTCGACCCGGCCGAGCTCGGCCGGCTGCTGGGGGCGCGGGCCGTGCCCGTCCCCGCCGGCGCGCTGCGGGCGGCGGCCGGGGTGACCTGGAGGCTTCGCCTCCAGCCGACGCCGCCCGGGTGGCTGGACATGGCGCTGGGCGTCCCGCTGATGGACGTCTCGCGGGCGCGTACGGAGCTGGGCTGGGAGGCCAAGCACAGCGGCGGGGAGGCCCTGCTGGAGGTCATCGACGGGATGCGAGAGGGATCGGGGCTGCCGACCCCGCCGCTGACCCCCGGCGGCGCCGGCCCCCTGCGCCTGCGCGAGTTGCTCACCGGAGTGGGCGGCCGCTCGCACTGACGCGAGCGTCTGGAGGCGCGGCGGCCGACGCCGTGTCGGCGAATGCGGGTTTTCCCCCCGCGCCTCCGGGTACCTCGGGGCGCAGAGGGTTGCGGCGACAGAGGAGAAGCGTGATGGCGGATGGCAGCGCAGACCCGGACCTGAAGGATCGCTCGGCCAGCGAGCTGGTCAAGCAGCTCTCCGAGCAGACTTCCCAGCTGGCGCGCCTCGAGGTCGGTCTGGCCAAGGCGGAGCTCGCGGCCAAGGGCAAGCGGGCCGGCGCCGGCGCCGGCATGTTCGGGGGCGCCGGGCTGTTCGGCCTCGGGGCCTTCGGCGCCCTGACCGCCGCGTTCATCCTGCTGCTCGCGACCGCCCTGGCGGGCTGGCTGTCGGCCTTGATCGTGGCCGCGGCCTACGGCGTGATCGCCGGGATCCTGGCCCTCACCGGTCGCCGCAACATCCAGCAGGCAGGCTCGCCGGTACCCGAGCAGGCCGCCCAGAGTGTGAAGGAGGACGTGGAATGGACCAAGACCAAAGCCAAGTCGGGTCGCCAGTAGAGGGCGAGGGCCATGCGGGCGCGACGCCCCCGGCCGATCCCTCCCAGCAGAGCCCCGAGGAGCTGCGCCAGGGGATCGCCCAGACGCGCGAGGAGCTCGGCGACACCGTCGAGGCCCTCTCCGCCAAGACCGACTTCAAGGCCCAGGCCCAGGCGCGGGTCGACGAGGCCAAGGAGCGCGTGAGCGAGCGCAAGGACGAGATCCTCGGCAAGGCTCGCCAGGCCACACCCCAGTCGGCCAGCCAGGGCGCCTCGCAGGTGGCCGGCAAGGCCCGCCAGAACCCCGTCCCCACCGCGGCCATCGGCGCGTTCGTGGCCGGCTTCGTCCTTGGCCGGCTGACCAGCCGCGGCGACTGAGGCGGCCTGATGAAGCTGCTCGCCCTTCCCTTCACGATTGGCACCGGCCTGATCGCCGGGCAGGTCGCCAAGAGGGTCTTCGACCTGCTCTGGCGCCTGATCGACGACCAGGAGGCGCCCGAGCCCGAGCATCGGGAGGTCTCGCTGCCCAAGCTCCTGCTCGCGTTGGCCATCGAGGGGGCGATCTACCGCGTGGTGCGGGGGTTCGTCGACCGTGGCGGGCGCCACGGCGTGCTCGCCCTGACCGGAAGCTGGCCGGGCGACGAGCGACCCGACAAGGTCTAGCGACCGCAACCGCGAACATCGAGGACATGGCAGGCCGAGCCTCCGAGGAGACCGCGCCCGTCCGCGAGCGCGACGCGCCCGACGCGCCCACCGACCTGCGCAAGCGCTCGTGGTGGGAGACGCTCAAGCGCACGTTCTCGGAGTTCAAGGAGGACAACCTCACCGACTGGGCGGCGGCGCTGACCTACTACGCCGTGCTGTCGCTCTTCCCGGCGCTGATCGCCCTGGTTTCGATCGTGGGCCTTTTCGGCAACCCGGCCTCCACCACCAAGGCGCTGACCGACATCGTCTCCTCGCTGGGCCCGTCGTCGGCGGCGAACACCTTCAAGGGGCCGATCCAGAGCCTGACTTCCAACCGCGGCGCGGCCGGCGTCCTGTTCATCGTCGGGATCGCCACGGCGCTGTGGACCGCGTCGGGCTACATCGGCGCGTTCATGCGCGCCTCGAACGCCATCTACGAGGTGGAGGAGGGGCGGCCGTTCTGGAAGCTGCGCCCGCTCCAGATGCTCGTCACGTTGATCATGATCCTGCTGCTCATCCTGGTCTCGGTCGCCCTCGTGATCAGCGGCCCGGTGGCCAACGCGATCGGGAGCGCGCTGGGCATCGGCGGCACGGCGGTGACGGTCTGGGGGATCGCCAAGTGGCCGGTCCTGCTGCTCGTCGTCATGACCATGTTCGCCGTCCTCTACTACGCCTCGCCCAACGTGAAGCTGCCGGGCTTTCGCTGGATCACCCCGGGCAGCGTGGTCGCGGTGCTGGTGTGGATCATCGCCTCGGTGGCCTTCGCCTTCTACGTGGCCAACTTCGGGTCCTACAACAAGACCTACGGCACCCTCGGCGGGGTGATCACCTTCCTGGTCTGGCTGTGGATCTCGAACATCGCCGTGCTGCTCGGCCAGGAGCTCAACGCCGAGGTCGAGCGAAGTCGCGAGATCGAGGCGGGGACGCCCGGCGCCGAGCGCGGGATCCAGCTCGACCCGCGCGACCCGCCGAGCGAGAAGCAGCAGGCGCAGACGGCGTAGGCCGGGCGGCGCCGCAGGTGCGCTGGTGAAGGCGGCGTAGGTCGGCGGCGGCGAGCTCCCGCGGCGCGCGCCCGCTCAGGCGAAGGGCTTGCCGCGGTCCATGCGGCCGGCGACGAGGCCGGCGATCAGCAGGCCCACGCCGGCGACGATGGCCAGGGAGGCCAGCACGGCCACGGTCACGCCGATGACGTCGACCACGCCCGCGCCGGGCAGGATGAGCGCGACCGACACGGCGGCCAGGACGATCCCCAGCACGAGGAACCGGACTCCGCTGCTCCTCAGCTTGCCGGCGTTTCGGCCCAGCTCGGTGGCCATCGTCGCGGCGATACCCGGCTGGTCGGCGGCCAAACCGCCGGGCTCAGGCGGCCTCGCGCAGCGAGCTCATCTCGCGGCGCACCGAGAGCTGGGCCAGCGCCCGCTCCTCGATCGCCTTGACCCGCTCGGGGGAGACGCCGAGCTGGCGCCCGACGCCGGCCAGCGGCAGCGGCTCGCGCTCGCCGTCGAGTCCGTAGCGCAGCTTGATGACCTGCCGCTCGGGCTCGGGCAGCTCGGAGACCACCCGGCGCACGGCCTGCTCGGCCAGCGTGACCTCGACCTCCTCCTGCGGCTGGACGGCGCCGCTGGCCAGGAGGTCGCCGAACGCGGTATCGCCCTCTTCGCCGATCGGGCGATCGAGGCTGGTGACCACGCGTGAGGCCTCGCGGAGGTCGGCGACCTGCTCGGGGGTGAGCTCGGCGGCGGCGGCGACCTCGTCCACCGTGGGCTCGCGGCCCAGCTCGGCGCGCAGGCGGCGCTCGGCGGTGGCCAGCCGGCGCTCGCGCTGCGCCACGTTGACCGGCAGGCGAATCGTCCGGCCGCGGTCGGCCAGCCCGCGCTGGATGGCCTGGCGGATCCACAGCGTGGCGTAGGTCGAGAAGCGAAAGCCCTTGCGCCAGTCGAACTTCTCCGCAGCGCGGATGAGCCCGAGGATGCCCTCCTGGATGAGGTCGAGCAGGCACAGCTCGCCGATCCCCTGGTACTTGCGCGCGATCGAGACGACGAGGCGCAGGTTGGAGTTGATCAGGCGCTCCTTCGCCGCCAGTTCCCCGCGCTCGACCTGCTGGGCCAGCTCGATCTCCTCATCGGGGCGCAGCAGCGGGTAGCGGCGCATCTCGTTGAAGAACAGGGCCAGCGCGTCGGTGGTCTGGACGCTGAGGTCCTCGATGCGATAGCCGGTGGCCGGGAAGGCTGGCTCGTCGCCGCGATCGGCGACGACTTCCACGCCTCGCTGCTCGAGGTCGTCGTAGAGCTGTCCGAGCTCGTCCGCCGTCAGCTCGAGGCTGCGCGCGACCGCGTCGATCTCCTCCGCCGACAGGCTCCCCTCGCGCTCAGCGTGCTCGATCAGGCCGGCGAGCTCGGGGGCGGGGCCGGGTTCGGGGACGTCGCGCTCCACGCCGGCAGGCCTACCCGCAGGCGCCGCGCTCAAGCGCCCGATGGGCGGGGGCGGTGACCGCCCCCGCCGCCGCTCGGCCTACGCGCCGGCCTTCTCGGGCTCCTCGGCGCCGGCCGACTGCGCGCCCTGGCGCGCCGCCTCGGCCTGGGCGAGCTGGCGGTTGACGTGGTCCCAGTCGAGGTTGTCGAAGAACGCGTTGACGTAGGCCTTGCGCCCGTCGGGCGTGGCGCCGAAGTCGCGCGTGTAGGCGTGCTCGTAGACGTCCAGCGCCAGCACGGGGACCATGTTGTAGACCGCCCACAGGTTCTGGGTGTCCATGATGTAGTTGAAGAGCGAGCCGTCGTTGAGGTCGTAGCCGACCATCACCCAGCCGCGCGCGGCCGAGGCGGCCTTGCGGACGGCGTCGTTCCACTTGTCCACGCCGTTGAACTCGGCCTCGATGAGCTCGGCGAAGCGACCGCTGGCCTCGCCGCCCTCGCCGCCGAGGTGGCCGAAGTAGAGGTCGTGGTTCTTGTAGCCGAGCAGGGCGAAGGTGTAGTCGACTGACACCGAGCGCAGCGGCGAGTAGACCTGGTTGCCCTCGACCTCCGAGTAGTCGAACCCGTTGAGGACCTTGCGGCACTCGTTGACCTTCTTGCAGTAGCCCTCGTAGAGCTTGTAGTGGTCCTCCATGGTCTGGCGGGAGATCCCCTTCAGCTCCTTGTCCATGGAAGCGAACTGGCGGGGCTTGAGCTCATCCCAGGGCATGCGCTCTCCTTTCGGTCTCTCGGTCGGCTGGGCCTAGACCTACCTGCCCCAAGGCGGGGAAAGCAAACGCGCCGGCGCCAGGTGTCCGACGCCCCGGTCGGGCGGTCACCCAAGGTGGTCGGCGTCCTGACGCGGTTGGCGCGCCGGGCCTAGCCGGGCCGTTAACATCGAAGACGGGCGATGGCTCGTCGAACGGGCACCCGTCGCTCCCCTAAGCGCTAGGGACCGCGTCTCCCGGAGGGACGCGTGGACCTACGTGTCGAGGAGACGTTCGATCACGGAGGCTCCGCTTGTCTGCCATCCCCACGCCCGCACCAGTCGACTCCCCGCCCGCGGCGACGACCCGCGCCCATCCGCTGCAACTCCGTCGCCTGTTCGCGAGTGCCCACCGCGGGGACGAGCGGGCTCGGGAGACCCTGGTCATCCAGTTCCTGCCGCTGGCCCGGCGGATGGCGCGGCGCTACCACCGCACCTCCGAGCCCTTCGACGACCTAGTCCAGGTCGCAAACCTCGGCCTGCTCAAGGCCATCGACCGCTTCGACTTCGACCGCGGCGTGGCCTTCACCTCGTTCGCCGTCCCCACGATCCTCGGCGAGCTCAAGCGCCACTTCCGCGACACCGGCTGGGCGGTGCACGTGCCCCGCGCCCTGCACGAGCGGGCGCTGCGCGTCGACCACATCCAGCGCTCGCTCGAGAGCCGGCTCGGGCGGCCGCCCAAGGTGACGGAGATCGCCACCGAGCTGAAGCTGAGCCTGGAGGACGTCCTCGAGGCCATGGAGGCGTCGGGCGCCTACGACGCCCTGTCGATCGACGCCCCGACGCGACGGGAGGACGGTGAGCTCGACGGGCTGGTCGACTCCCTGGGCGCGGAGGACGACGGCATGGAGCTCGTCGAGGACCGGGCGACCGTGGCGGCGACGATGAAGCGCCTGCCACTGCGCGACCGTCGGGTGCTCGAGCTGCGCTTCGGGGGCGAGATGACCCAGACCGAGATCGCCAAGCGGGTCGGCGTCTCGCAGATGCAGGTCTCGCGGATCATCCGGCGCGCGCTCGAGCGCCTACGCGAGATGGCCGACGAGGACCAGGCGCCGGCCGGGCAGGCCGTGTAGCCCTCGGCAGCGGTCCAGCTGTAGGGAGCTCTCGGCACCGATCCAGGTCTACGGAACGGCGCAGCTGCGTGGAGCCGTGCCCACGGGCTCGCCGTTGAGGTGCTCGAGCATGGCCAGGAGGGTCTCGCGGCGGTCGCGCGAGGCGATGACCACCGTGACCCGGCTCGGTTGGGGCGGGGCGGAGGGCAAGCCCACGTGTGGCTAACCGGGGCCACGCCAGGCCAACCCGACACCCGGGATGTTCGGTCGCAGGGCGCTTACCGAGAACCACGCGCGGGTAGGCGGTCGGCGTGAGCGATTCACCGCCCGAGCCGCGGGAGCCGACCTCCGACCGACCCGAGCTGGCGCACGAGGGCGAGCCGGCCACCGGCTTCCCCGAGCCTGCGGGTCGCGATCCCGGGGATCGCTCGCACGATCCGTCGCCCCACCACGCGCTCAACAACCCAGCCAGCGACCCGGACCCGACTGAGTGGCCCGACCCCTACGAGCGCCGCGACGATCCGCGGGACCCGCCCGACCCCGATGGCCAGCCGTTCGGCGAGCAGGCCCATCCGGCCAGCGGCGCGACCAGCAACAGCGAGCCCCATCCCTCGCAGGACCCCGAAGCCGAGTCGTGGGAAGGGCCCAAGCGCGACAAGGTCGACTCCTGACCGGTCACGTGGAGGCCTCGCAGACGGCAGCGCCGGGGGTGGCCTCGGGCGACGGCGCAGTCCCGAGCGGCCCGTTCGCCGGCTACTCCCCCCATGAGCACAAGCCGCTGGTGGAGTACGCGGCGCTGACGGCGCTGTTCAACGCCGCCATGGCCGGGGCGCTCGTCGCCGGGCGCGACCGGCTGCCCGAGCGCGTGGGCGCGGGCGACATCGCGCTGATGGGCATGGCCTCCCACAAGTTCAGCCGGCTGATCTCCAAGGACCGCGTGACCAGTTTCCTGCGGGCGCCGTTCACCCGCTTCGAGGAGGACGCCGGTCCGGGAGAGGTCAGCGAGTCCTCCCGTGGCACCGGAGCGCAGAAGGCCATCGGCGAGCTGCTGGTCTGCCCCTACTGCCTGGGCCAGTGGGTGACCGGGGGGTACATGGCCGGGCTGCTCTTCGCCCCGCGCGTGACGCGCTTCCTCGGGGCCATGTATGCCGCCCTGACCGTCTCCGACTTCCTCCAGCTCGCCTACAAGGCCGGCCAGGAGCAGCTTTAGAGGCCGTTCTCGGAACGCCTGCGCAGGCGAGACCCTGAGACAGCCTCCAGCGGGCCCGGCTGGCGGGCGGCCCGGCTCGCTCCTCCGTGGCCGGAGAGGCCGGACCGCCCGTCCGCCGCTAGCTGCTGGAGCCGCTGGAGCGCCGCGACGACGCCCGCGAGCGCCCGCCCGAGCCCGAGCGCGACGACTTCGAACGCGTCGAGCCGCCCGAGCGGCTGCCGCCTGAGCGCGAGGAGGCGCGGCTGCCCGAGCCCGACCGCGAGCTGGCCGACGACGAGCGCGACCGGCTCGACGAGGAGCCTGAGGACCGCGACGACGAGCGCCGCCGGCTGGCCGACGAGCGCCGGCGTCCCCCGTTGCGCTCCGAGGCGGGGATTTCCGCCGTGGCCACCGACTTGGTCAGCTGGGGAATCAGCTTCTCCAGGAAGGAGGCCATCCTCTGCTCCTCGCGCAGGATGGCCTTGGCGAGCTTGGAGGTGTCCTTGTCGCCGACCGTGTCGGCCAGGGTCTGGATCGCTGTGTAGGTGGCGATCTCCTGGGCCTCGGAGGCGTACTCGGTCTTGGCGTTCTTGAGCTGCTTCTCCTCGGGGCCGGTCCCGCGCACCGCGTGCAGGGGGCCCTGGACGGCGGCCGCCACCTTGCCGACGGCGGCGGTGACGGCCGACGCCGCGTCGGCCGCGGCCTCCGGGACGGCGCCCGGCAGGGGCGAGGCCTCGGCCTTGCCGCCGAGCTTCTTGATCCGCCGCTCGACGTCCTTTGCGTGGCGCTTGGTCTCGCGCAGGTGCTGCTGGAGGCGCTTCTTGTAGGTCGCGCGCGTCGCCATCGTGATGTGGGCCTGAAGCGCGGTCTCCAGCTGCTTCTCGGTGCCGTAGGCCTCGTTGAGGTACTGGATCAGCTTGAGGTCTGCAGCGGTGGCTTCCGCCATTTGGATTTCCTCCTGTCGGCTTTCGTTGCAGGCGTCGCTACCCGAAACCGGCGCGTTCGACTCAGGTTCCAGCGGCGGCAGCTCCTGGACCTCGCTGAGCACGGGGGCGAAGAGATCGCCGCGGTCGGCCACCCGGTCCAGCGCCTGGCCGCATTCGAAGACCAGCTGCGAGGCCTCGCCGGCCTCGAGCGCCCGCTCGACCTCGTCCCAGGTGACCGGCGTGGAGACCGTCGGGCGCTCTCGCGCGCGCAGGGAGTACACGCACACCGTGGTCTTGTGCTCGTCGTTCTGGCTCCAGTCGACGAACACCTTGCCGCCCCGGCGCTCCTTGGCCATCACCGAGACCACGCGGTCCGGGTGCTGCTTGGCCAGCAGCTCGGCCACCGCCTTGGCGAACGGCTTGGTCTGCTCGTAGGAGGTCTCGGTGTTGAGCGGGACGTAGGCCTGGAGCCCCTTGGAGCCCGACGTCTTGACGAGGCAGCGCAGGCCCAGCTGGTCGAACAGGTCGCGCAGCCACAGCGCGACCTGCGCGCAGTCGAGGACGTCGGCCGGGGCGCCGGGGTCGAGGTCGAAGACCAGCATCGTCGGGCGCTCGATTCGCTTGGCCAGGGCGAGCGAGGTGTGGAGCTCGAGGTCGGCCAGGTTCCCCAGCCACACCAGCGTGGGGAGGTCGTCGGCCAGGCAGAAGTTGATGTCGCGCTGGGTATGGCGGCTCCAGATCGCCTCGGTGCGCACCCAGTCGGGTCGGTGGCTCGGGCACTGCTTCTCGTAGAAGAACTGGCCCTCGACGCCGTCGGGATAGCGCTTGAGCGTGAGCGGCCGCCCGTGGAGGTGGGGGATCAGGGCGTCGGCGACGCGGCGGTAGTAGCCGATCAGGTCGCCCTTGGTGAAGCCGGTGGCGGGGTAGAGGACCTTGTCGAGGTTGGAGAGCTTGAGCTTGCGGCTCTGCACCTCGACCTCCTCGCCGCCGCGGACGCGGCGCAGGGTGCGCGGGGTCGTCGGCGCGGCGGCGGCCTCGACCGCTCCGACCAGGTCCTCGCAAACGACCGACCGCGCGTCGCGGTCGGCGCGCAGGCCCTTGTAGGAGGGCGCGCGCAGCATGCCCTCCGCCGTCCAGGCGCGGAACTCGACCTCGGCCACCCGCTCGGGCGCCACCCACACCGACCCGCGGGGCGGCCCGGCCCCGCGCCGCGCGGCGCGGCGGGCGAAGGGGCTGGCGTCGCGGCGCAGCGGCCCGAGCTCGCCCTGGAGGCGGTCGAGCTCTGACTCGGTGAAGCCCGTGCCCACCCGCCCGGCGTAGACCAGCGGCGCGTCGCCGTCGTCGGCTGCGCCGCCGCCCGCGATTTCGTGGTAGCCGACGAGCAGCGCGCCGATGCGCCGAGAGCGGCGGCCCTGCCCGGGCACCCAGCCGCCGATCACCAGCTCCTGGCGCGCGGTGTGCTTGACCTTCACCCAGGCGGCCGAGCGCCGGCCCGGCTCGTAGCGGCTGTCGCAGCGCTTGGCCACGAGGCCCTCGAGGCCCTGCTCGCGGCTGGCGTCGAGCATCGCGGCGCCGTCGCCGACTCGGTGGGAGGGAGTGCTCCAGTGCGGCCCCTGGAGCGCGAGCGCCGCCAGGCGCTCGCGGCGCTCCAGGTAGGGCAGGTCCATCAGCGAGCGGCCGTCCAGGTAGAGCAGGTCGAAGATCATGTAAAAGACGGGGAAGTCGCGCATGCGCCGGCGCACGGCCGAGTCGGAGGCCAGGTGCATGCGCTGCTGGAGGCGCTCGAACGACGGCCTTCCCCCCTCGTCGAGGGCGACGATCTCGCCGTCGAGGGCCGCCCGGCGCGAGCCCAGCTCGCGGCCCACCGCGCGCAGCTCCGGGTACTGCGAGGTAACGTCGTTGAGGTTACGGCTCTCGATGCGCAGCCGGCCGGGCTCCCAGTAGGTCACGGCGCGGATCCCGTCCCACTTGACCTCGAAGGCCCAGCCCCGCTCGTCGGCGGGCAGCTCGCCCAGGCGCGCGAGCATGGGCACCAGGCGCTCGGGCATGGGCTCCGCCTCCGGGTCGTCCGGCGGGTCCATACGGTGGATCATCCAGTCGCGCCCATCGGTCTGGAACAGCGCGTAGCGGCCGCGCAGGCGCTCGCCGTGGAAGGTGGCGATCACCTCGTCGTCGCGGAACTTCTCGGCCTCGTAGGTCCCGCTGTCCCACACGGTCATGCGTCCGGCGCCGTACTTGCCGCGCGGAATGTCGCCCTGGAACTCCAGGTACTCGAGCGGGTGGTCCTCGGTGCGCACGGCCTTGCGGTTGCGCTTGGGGTCGTCGGGAATGCCGTTGGGCACCGCCCACGAGGCCAGGGCGCCGTCGCACTCGAGGCGCAGGTCCCAGTGCAGGCGCCGCGCGTGGTGCTCCTGGACGACGAAGCGCGGCGCTCGGGCGCCGCCCGGCTGGCGCCTCGCGGGCTGGTCGGCGGGCTCGGGCGTGCGCGCGAAGTCGCGCTTGGCGCGGTAGTCGGAGAGGCGATCGGCCACCTGCTCAGTATCGTGGCGCCGTATGGCGCAGGGCGACCGCCAGAACGATCAGGCGTCGTCGTCGTCGCCGTGGCCGTCGCCGGCCTCCTCTATCCGTCTCGCGAGGGTGAGCTCCAGTCCGCCCACGAGGACGTAGACCCCGGTGGCCGCGAAGCTGGCGAGTGCCCACGCGCCGGCCGCCTTCACGACCGCTGCGCCCAGAGCCGCCGCTCCCACGCTGAGTCCGATCGAGAGGAAGCTGAGCGCTGCTCCCACCGCCACGACCTCCGGAGTCTCACCGCGCAGGCGCGTACGGAAGAGGCGGGAGGCCAGCGCGTCCACCACCACGAAGCCGGCGGCGGCTCCGCCGGCGAACAGGAAGACATCGGGCACCGTCGGGTTGCCGGCTTCGTGCTGGACCAGCCCGAAGGCTGACGTGATCACCACGGAGAAGCCAAAGGCGCCGAGGTTGTTGCGGACGGCACTGCGAACGCCGTCGGCGTACCCCCGTGTCGGTCCGGCGGCGGGCATCCGCCCTACTTCGTCACACGCCCGCGCCTCCCTGCCGTCCTAGGCGCGCGGCGCGACTCGATCACCCGCTCGGGGCCGCTGTAGACGTTCACCCGCCCGGCCCGGGCGAAGCCGCACAGTGTGATGCCCCGGTCGCGGGCCAGCGAGACGGCGAGCGACGTCGGGGCGCCGACTCCGACGAGCACCGGCGCTCCGGCCATCGCCGCCTTCTGGACCAGCTCGAACGACAGGCGCCCCGATACGCACAGCAGGCGACGGCCCAGCGGCAGCCAGCCGTCGAGCAGGGCGCGGCCCACCACCTTGTCCATGGCGTTGTGGCGCCCGACGTCCTCGCGCACGATCAGCAGCTCTCCGTGCTCGTCGAACAGCCCGGTGGCGTGCAGACCGCCGGTGCGCGCGAACTCCGGCTGGTGCAGCCGGTCGGGGAGCGAGGCCAGGAGCTCGCGGGCCACGCGCGGCCCGTCGGGGGCCCGCGGGGCGTCGAGGGCCACCTCCTCGAGCGCTCCCTTCCCGCACACGCCGCAGGAGGAGGTCGTGTAGAAGCTCCGGGCGCCGGGGTCGCGGCGCAGCGGGCCGGCCAGCGCGACGCGGTTGGCGCCCAGCGTCGGGTCGGGCTCGAAGCGCGGCGGACCGTCGAGCAGCCCCTCGCCGTGCAGGAAGCCGGCGGCCAGCTCCTCGTCGTGCCCGGGCGTGCGCATCGTCACTGCCAGGGGACGCCCCTCGACGACGATCTCCAGCGGCTCCTCGACCGCCACCTCGTCCTCGATGCCGTCGTGGCGGACCGCGGCGTGCATTCCCTGGACACGGACCTCGACCATCGCGGCCTCAGCCGGCGGGGCCGAGCCGGCGGGCGCCCACCGCTCCCGCCCGGGCAGTGGGCGGCGTCCCGGTCGCCGGCCCGGTCAGCAGCGCGCCGGCCGCCAGCCGCCGGTTCAGAGCGCGGCAGCTCGCCCGGCTGGCGATGGGCAGCAGCCGGCCCGACGCCACGTCGAGCAAGAAGGCGCGACCGTAGCGCGCGAGCAGCTCCGCGTTGTTGATCGTCGGGGTCGGTCCCGGCCGGTTCGCCTCGCACCACAGCCGACCGTGGCGGCCCAGAGGATAGGCCGAGAGGGTCGGATCGCCGGTGGTGGCCCGGACCGCCCCGTTGAGGTCCCACGACGTCGCGAACACGGGTACCCCGGGCGCGGCGAAGCGAGGGTGGCCGAAGGAGTAGACGGTCGAGCCCCGGGGCAGCTGCGCTGCGCCGCGCGCCAGTGGACGCAGCACCTCGCGCTGGAGGGCCGAGGCCCGCTCCCACTCGCCCTGGCGCTCGACCAGCCGCACGGCCCAGCCCGCGGCCACGAGCAGGCAGGCCATGGCGCTCACCACCGGTCCGACCAGCCGCGCCCGCGGGAGCGTGGCCGCGGCCAGCCCGCCGAGGACGAGGGCGGCACCGTAGGCGAGCACGGCAAAGGCCAGGGCGGCCAGCAGGTTGATGCGATCGGCCGTCCCACCGTGCAGCGGCGCGTAGGTGGGCGGGGCGGGCACGAACATCCCGTACGCCACCGCCGCCGCGACGGCGCCGATGCCCACCAGCGCCCACCCGCGCCGCAGCGCCGCCCGGCGGGCGTCGTCGGCGGCGAGGCGGCGCTCGAGGGCGATCGAGAGCGCGCCGGCGACGGCCAGGCCGGCGGCCACCGCCCACACCGGCGCCGTGACGAACGGGACCAGCGAGCGGGCCAGCAGGGCGACGCCCTCGGTGGCGATGGTGACGGCGTGGCCAGCCGCGCCGGCGATCGACTCGACGCGGCGGGTGGTGGCCACGCCGACGAGCAGCGTCGCCCCGACGACGAAGGGGACCTCGCGGCGCCACTGGGCCAGCGCGGGGCGCCAGCCGCGGGCCAGAGCGTAGACGGCGACCGAGGCCAGCGCGGGCAGGGCGACCGCCTCGTAGGTGAGCACCCCGACGACGTAGAGGACGATGGCCGTCCGCCCCAGTCGCCGGCGCCGCTCGCCGTCGGCGTCGAGCGCCCGCAGGCCGGCGCAGAGCCCGAGCAGGTAGAGGGCGACCGCCACGTTGTTGACTGCGCCGGTGGGCCACAGGCGCGTCGCCGTGCTGTAGGGGAAGAGCAGCGTCAGGGCGGCGATCGGGCCGGCGTGGCGGGTAGCCAGCCCGGCCGTGCGCAGCACGAGGTAGAAGCACCACACCATGGCCACCGTGAGGGCGATGCCGATGGCCAGCTGCGGAGCCGGATGGTCGCCGGCCAGCTCATGGGGGAGCGGGAGGAGCACGGCCAGCACCGGGCGGTAGAGGGCGAGCCGCAGGTCGATCGGGCCGAGGAAGCCCGAGGGCGGGTGCATCGTGGTGGCGGCGTTCTCCCAGTCGTCCCAGTAGAGCCCGCCACGGACGACGTACGCGCCGAACGCGGCCGCGCCCAGCGCGGCGAGCGCGGCGGCTACGGCCAGCAGCTCGCGCCGGGCCGGTACGGCGGCGCGGCGCGGCCGACCGCGCGCGGACGCGCCGGCCGCCGATCGCCCCAGGAGCCAGCTCGCCGCGGTCACGACACTGCCGCCGTACCCGGGCGACGGGGCGGCTAAGCCGTGGGCCGCGTCGGAGGCGCATGAACCGCCCGGCGGGCGCGCATGTCGGGGGAGCCGCCCGCCGAGACGTTCGTGCGACGAGCCGATGCGCCAACGCCTTCCGCCGCCGGGGGGCGCGTCACTCCTCGACGCGCACGTCCTTCCAGAAGGCGACGTGGTCGCGGATCTGCTCGGCCTTGGGCTTGGGCTCGGGGTAGTACCAGGCGGCGTCCGGGCTCTCCTCCTCGCCGACGCGAACGGTCAGGTAGCTCGCCGTGCCCTTCCACGGGCAGACGGTGTGGTGCTCGCTGGTCGTCACGTGCTCGCGGTCGACCGATTCGGGCGGGAAGTAGTGGTTGCCCTCGACGACGACGGTGTCGGGGCTGTCGGCGATGACGGTGTCATGCCAGATGGCGCGGGGCATGTCGGGACTCCTCAAGTTGGTCGGGACGAACGGATGCCTCCGAGCATGGTCTGCCCGCCCGGCGCGGCATTACACCCGGGGCACCGATGGGCTGGTTGCCTATGCAATACTTATGCAGATGGCCGAGCAGAGCCTGACCCTCGGAGAGGCGGCGCGCGCGATCGGGGTGAGCCTCGACACGCTGCGGCGCTGGGAGCGCTCGGGTCGCCTGCAAACCGTTCGCGACGCCGCCAACCGCCGGCGGGTCTCGCGCCGGGAGGTCGAGCGCCTGTCGCGCCGCCCTCGCCGCCATCGTGCCGGGGCGGCGCTGTCGGCGCGCAACCGCTTCCCCGGCGTGGTGCGCTCGGTGGAGAGCGACGGCGTGATGGCGCTGGTGGAGATCGAGGCCGGTCCGCACCTCGTCACCGCCGCGGTCACCCGCGACGCCGTGGAGGAGCTCGGGCTGGCGCCCGGCGTGCCGGCCGTGGCCACGGTCAAGGCGACGTCGGTGATGGTCGACCGGGCCGTCGATGAGGTCGACCGGGCCGATCGATGACGGTCGACCGGCCGCCTCGATGACCGCGCGATCGACCCTGTCGCCGCCGCGAGCGCTCGGCCTGGCCCTGATCCTCCTCGCCGTCGCGTTCCCCGGCTGCGGCTCAGCGGGCAGCGGGGCGGGCGACCGGCCGCAGCTGCGGGTCTCGGCGGGGGCCTCGCTTCAGCGCGCGTTCACCCGCTACGCCCGCGACTTCCCGGCCGCCGACGCCAGGCTGTCGTTCGCTGGCTCCGACGCGCTCGCCGCGCAGATCCAGCGCGGGGTCCGTCCCGACGTCTTCGCGTCGGCCAACGCCGATCTGCCGCAGCGGCTGTTCAGGCAGGGCCTGGTCGCCAGGCCGGTCATCTTCGCGGCCAACCGGCTGGTCGTCGCCGTCCCCGCTGGCGCGGCCAAGGTCCGATCGGTGGGCGACCTCGCCCGCCCGGGGGTGACCATCGCCCTGGGCTCAAGCTCGGTGCCGATCGGGTCCTACACCCGCCGCGTGCTCGCGCGGCTGACGCGCTCGCAGGCCGCCGGCATCGCGGCCAACGTGCGCTCGCGCGAGCCCGACGTGGCGGGCATCGTGGCCAAGGTCTCGCAGGGGGCGGTGGACGCCGGCTTCGTCTACGTCACCGACGTCGCCGCCTCCGGCGGGCGGCTGCGCGCGATCGCCCTGCCGGCGTCCTCCCAGCCGGACGTCGCCTACGCCGCGGCGGTCGTCCGCGGCTCGCGCCACGGCCGGGCGGCCCGGGACTTCGTCGCCGGGCTCCGCCGCGGGGCGGGTCAGCACGACCTGCGCCAGGCCGGCTTCCTGCCACCGCCGGCGTGAGGCGCCCACGCTGGTTCCGGGCCGCGCTGGCCGTCGCCCTGGCCCTCGCGCTGGTGTTCCTGGCGCTGCCCGTGGTGGCGATCTTCGTCGACACGGGCCCGGGGCGCCTGCTGGCCAGCCTGGGCGACCCGTCGGCCACCGAGGCTCTGCTCCTCTCGCTCCAGACCACGGCGATCGCCATGGGGATCGTGGTGGCCGTCGGCACGCCTGCCGCCTACGCGCTGGCCACCCGGTCGTTCCGCGGACGTGCGGCCCTGCTCACGGTGCTGGAGCTGCCGCTCGTGCTCCCGCCCGCGGTGGCGGGCATCGGCCTCCTGGCCGCGCTCGGGCCAAAGGGCCTGCTGGGCGGCGCGCTGGCCCGCGCACACGTGGCGCTCGTCCTCCAGACGGCCGGCGTGGTGGTGGCGCTGACCTTCGTGGCCGCGCCGTTCTACCTGCGTCAGGGCGTCGCCGCCTTCGGCGCCGTCAGCCGCTCGTGGCTGGAGGCCTCGCGCACCCTGGGTGCGGGCGAGGCGCTGACTTTCGCCCGCGTCGCGGTGCCCGCCGCCGGGCCGGGGCTGGCCGCCGGGCTGGGGCTGGCGTGGGGTCGCGCCCTGGGCGAGTTCGGCGCCACGCTGATCTTCGCCGGCTCGTTTCGAGGCATCACCCAGACCGCGCCGCTGGCCATCTACGACCGCTTCGCCACCGACCTCGACGGCGCGCTCGCCCTGTCGGCCGTGCTCGTCGCCGTGTCGGCCGCGCTCCTGGGCGCGATCAAGCTGGTGGGCGGGCAGGAGACGGTGGCCGGTGCTGCACGTTGAGGCGCAGCTGCGCCGGGGGGCCTTCGCGCTCGCCCTCTCGGTCGAGGCGCCGCGGGGCCGCTGCCTGGCCATCGCCGGGCCCTCGGGGGCGGGGAAGAGCACGGCGCTGCGGGTGATCGCCGGCCTCCTGGCCCCGGATCGCGGACGGATCCGCTGCGGGGAGGAGTGGTGGCTGGACACCGACCGCGGCCTCGACGTCGCTCCCGAGCGCCGGGGCTGCGGGTACGTCTTCCAGAACTACGCGCTGTTCGGCCACATGCCGGTGTGGCGCAACGTCGCCTACGGCCTGCGCGGCGTGTCGCGCCGGGAGCGACGCCGCCGCGCGGGCGCCGCGCTCGAGCGCTTCGGCCTCGAGCGCCTGGCGCAGACTCGGCCGGCCTCCCTCTCGGGCGGCGAGCGCCAGCGGGTGGCGCTGGCCCGCGCGCTGGCACCCTCGCCGAGCGTGCTGCTGCTCGACGAGCCGCTGTCGGCCCTCGACGCCCGTACGCGGGCGACGGCGGCGCGCGAGGTCGCCCGCGCCCTGCACGACGTCGCGGTGACGTCGCTGCTGGTGACCCACGACTTCACCGAGGCCGCGCTTCTCGGCGACCGCGTGGCCGTGGTCGACGGCGGTCGGGTGCTCCAGGAGGGAACGCCCAGCGAGCTGGCCGCCGCCCCCGCCTCGGCCTTCGTGGCGGACTTCACGGGCGCGGTGGTGCTGACCGGAGTGGCGCGCCGCGGCGGCGACGGCCTGACCTACGTGGCGCTCGACGGGGGCGGCACGGTGGCCGCTCTCCAGCCGGCCGAGGGCCGGGTGGCGGTGAGCGTCTATCCCTGGGAGATCGCCGTCGAGCCGCCCGGCCGCGCCGCAGTCGGCTCGGCCCGCAACCGCCTGACGCTCGAGGTCACGACGATCACCGCGCTGGGCAGCCGGGTGCGCCTGGGGCTCAACGGCCCCCAGCCGGTGGCCGCGGAGGTCACCGAGGGCGCCGTCCGCCAGCTGCGCCTGCGGCCGGGCGATCGGGTCGACGCCACGTGGAAGGCGACCGCGACTCGCGTCCTGCCGCTGGGCTGACCGGCGAGCGAGGCGCCCGATACGCGGCGCTCAGCCCCGTGGGTGCTCGTGCGGATGCGGCCCCCCGCCGGCCAGCAGCGCGAGGGCGTGGCGCAGGGCGGGGCCGAGCGCGCCCGCCGTCTGGCGCAGGCTGTTGGGGTTGCCCGGGAAGTTGACGATCAGCGTTCTCCCGCGGGTGCCAGCCACCGCCCGCGAGAGCATCCAGTTGGGGGTGTGCTCCCGGGAGACCATGCGCATGGCCTCGGGTATGCCCTCGGCCAGGCGCTCGACCACCGCTCGCGTGGCCTCGGGCGTCACGTCGGTGGGGGAGAAGCCGGTCCCGCCGCTGGTCAGCACCAGCTCGCACTCCTCGTCGTCCGCCCAATGGAGCAGGCGCTGCTCGATGCGCTGGCGGTCGTCGGGCACCACCTCGACCGCGACCTCGTCGGCCCCGAGGTCGCGGGCCAGTTCGTCGAGCAGGGGACCGCTGGCGTCCTCGCGGCTGCCCGCCGCGGCCGAGGTCGACACCGTGATCACCGCCGCGCGCACGCCTGCCCTCAGCGGCCCGTCCGGTGAATCCGGCGGATCACTACTCCTCGCGGCGCCAGTCGTGGCGCCCGCCGGTCTTCTCGAGGAGCTCGACGCGCTCCAGGCTGACCCCCCGCTCCAGGCCCTTGACCATGTCGTAGACGGTCAGCGCCGCGACCGCGCAGGCGCACATGGCCTCCATCTCCACGCCGGTCTGGCCGGTGAGGCGCGCCTCGGCCTCCAGGCTGACCTCGCCCGCGGCCGCGTCGATCCTCGCCCGCACGTCGACGAACGAGAGCCCGAGGGGATGGGCGAGGGGAATGAGGTCGGCCGTCCGCTTGGCCGCCTGGATGCCGGCGATCCGGGCGGTGCCCAGCACGTCGCCCTTGGGCGCATCCCCCCGGGCCACCGCCGCTGCCGTCTCGGGGGCCATGCGCACGACGGCTCGGGCCACCGCCCGGCGCTCGGTCGACGGCTTCGCCCCCACGTCGACCATGCGCGCGCGGCCGGCCTCGTCGAGGTGGGAGAGGGCGCCGTCGGGCACCGGGCAACCGTAGCGGGCGCTGGTCAGGCCGGCTCGGGGCGGGTGGGCAGGCTGCCGACCACCCACTCGCCGCTTGCTCCCTCCACCTCGCGCTTCCAGATAGGCGCCTGCGCCTTGATGGCGTCGATTGCCTCGCGCGCGCCGGCGAACGCCTCGGCACGGTGGGCGGCCGACACGGCCACGATCACGCTTGCCTCGCCCAGGGGAACACCGCCCACCCGGTGCTCGGCGGCGGCCGCCTCGAGCCCGTGGCGCTCCACGCAGCTGTGCAGGATGGCGGCGATGCGCTCTCGCGCCATCTCGCCATAGGCCTCGTACTCGAGGCGCTCGACGTCGCGCGTCGTGCCCTCGAAGCAGACGATCGCTCCCGCGCCCGGTCGCCCAACCGCCCGGGACAGCGCCTCGAGCGACAGCGGCTCGTCGGTCACCCGGACGTGGACCTGGCTCGACCCGCCGCTCACCGCGCCGACCCCCCGCTCACCGGGCCGACCCCCCGCTCACCGGGGGGATCAGAGCCAGCTCGTCGCCCTCGTGCAGCGAGCGGTCGTCGTCGGCGTAGTCGCGGTTGACCGCCATGACCACCGGCACGCGGGCGAGCACCTCGGCCAGCCCGTCGTGGCGCGCCAGGGCCGCGAGCGCGTCGCCCACCGTCGCCGGCTCGTCGAGGTCCAGCGCCAGCGCGTCGCGGCCCGCACGCTCGCGCAGGACGGCGAACAGCTTCACCGAAACCACCACAGCATCGATGCTAGTGCCGGGCGGCCGGCCTCAGCCGCCGTTCACCAGTTCGATCGTCACCCGCTCGCCGGCCTGCACGTCGCCGCGCTCACGCTCGACGAGGGCGAGGGCACGGGCGTCGAGCATCGAGGTCAGCACGTGGGAGCCCTGGTCCTTGGTCGGCCGCACGTGCCAGCCATCGTCGCGCGCCGCCAGCACGCAGCGAACGGCGTGCGAGCGGCCCGGCGCCTTGGTGTAGGGCTCGTCCATCACCGCCTGCACCCGCGTCTCGGCGGGGTCCTCCCCCGAGAGCACGGCCAGCGCCGGGCGGGCGAAGAGATGGAAGGTGACCATGGCCGAGACGGGGTTGCCGGGGAGGCCGAAGACCAGCGTGCGCCCCTCGTGGGATCCGAACCACGCCGGCTTGCCGGGCCGCAGGGCCACGCCCCAGAAGTCCTGCTCGACCCCGAGGGCCGCAAGGGCAGGCTTGACGTGGTCGTGGGGCCCGACCGACATGCCGCCGCAGATGGCGACCACATCGGCCTCGAGCGCGCCGGCGACGGCGTCCACCGTCTCGTCGTAGTCGTCGCGCACGGTGCGCGCTGCGGTCACCTCAGCGCCGGCCCGCGCCGCCAGCGCCGGGATCGACCACGCGTTGGTGTCGCGTACCGAGCCGGCGGGCAGCGGCTCGCCGGGGGAGCGCAGCTCGTCGCCGGTGGTCAGCACGACCACCCGCGGACGCCGGATGCAAGGCACGACGGTCGTGTTGACCGAGGCCAGCACGCCCAGCTGGGCCGGCCCGACCCGGACGCCCCGGGCCCCGACGACGTCCCCGGGCGCGACGTCGTCGCCGGCGCGGCGCAGGTTGCGTCCCGGTGGCACCGCCGCGCCGACGGACACCGCGCCGTCGCGCTCGACGGTGTCCTCGACGCGCACCACCGCGTCGGCGCCCGCCGGGACCATCGCGCCCGTCGAGATCCGGATCGCCTCGCCCCCGGCCAGCGCCCGCTCGGAGGGCCGCCCCGCGCGCGACTCGTCGACGACGGCCAGCGTCACCGGGCGATCGGGGGTGGCCGCGGCGGTGTCGTGCGCCACGACCGCGAAGCCGTCCATGGCCGAGTTGTCGAAGCCCGGCACCGCCTCGGTGGAGACGATGTCGCGGGCGAGCACCCGACCGTGGGCGGCGGCCAGCGCGACGTCCTGCGCGGGAAGCGTCGCCGCGCGGGCGAGCACCCGCCGGCGGGCCTCCTCGACGTCGATCAGCGCTTCGGCCATCTCGGGGCTTATACCGGGAGGCCTCGCGCCCCGGCCGCCGGCGCGGGCGCGAACACCCGCGCACCATGACGCGCCCGCCGTCACGATGCCCGGCGCCGCCATACTCGCCACGATGGCGGCGAACGACGCCCTGCCCGTGGCCGCCATCCTCGCCGGAGGCCGGGGCCGGCGCCTCGGCCGCCCCAAGCCGACGGCGGCGCTGGGAGGCCGACCCCTGATCGAGTACCCCCTCGCCGCCGCCCGTGACGCCGGCCTCCAAGCCGTGGTGGTCGCCACGCCCGCGTCCGCCCTCCCGCCGCTGGAGGTGCCGGTGTGGCGGGAGCCGGCCGCCCCGTGGCATCCCCTGTGCGGCCTGGTCTGCGCCCTGAGCCGGGCCGCCGGCCGCCCGGTGCTAGCCGGCGCCTGCGACATGCCGTTCGTGACCGCGCCGCTGTTGGGCGCGCTGTCCCGGGGCGGCGGCGCGGCCGTGGTGCCGCGGGCCGGCGGGCGCCTTCATCCCCTGCTCGCCCGCTACGGCCCCGAAGCGCTGCCGCCCCTGACCGCGGCCCTGGAGCAGGGCGCGGCCATGCACGCCGCAGTGGCGGCCGTCGGCGTCCGCGAGATCGACGAAGCCGAGCTGACGGCCTTTGGCGACCCCCGACGGCTGCTGCTCAACGTCAACACCCCCGCCGACCTGGCGCTGGTGGAGGGGCTGCTCAGGGAGCGCTGATGAAGGCGGGGGCCCTCAGTCTGCCGGACGCTCGGTGTCGGCCTCGCCCTGGACGCTGGGGTCGATCTCCGCCTCCTCCCCCATCTGGGTGAGGCGGGGCGCGCCCTCGCCCGCCGTGTGCTCGGCGTGGTCGATCAGCTGCTCCTCGGCGAGCTCGAAGCCCTCCGACTCGCCCTCGCCCGACTCGGCCAGCGGGCGCTCGGCCTCGTCGACGTCATCCGGGGCGCGGCCGCCGATTCCGCCGGCCTCCGCCGCTGCCGCCTCCTCCTGCTCGCGCACGAGGTCCTCGTCGCGCTCCGCCATCACTGCCTCCAACCGTCGCTGTGCGGACGCCGAGCGGCTACCCGTCCTCTTCGATGGGAAACGCACCGGTTCACGGGGCCACTCGGCCGGTTAGCCCAGTGCGAGGAGGGTAGGTCCTACCAAGCCAACGAAAGGTAATCGACATGGGACTTACCGACAAGATCACGGGCCGCGCCAAGCAGGCCGCCGGCGACCTCCTGGGCGACGCGTCGACGAAGCGCGAGGGCCGCCTCGAGGAGCGCAAGGGCGAGGCCAAGGACCAGCTGGCGAAGGAGGACGAGCGCATCGAGCGCGAGGAGGAGCGCGCGATCGCCGAGAAGGAGCGCGCTGAGGCCAAGGCCGACGAGCGCATCGACGCCGCCGACGAGCGGGCTCAGGCCAAGGCCGACGAGGTGGCCGACCTCGAGCGCCGCACCTGACCAAAATCGCGGGACCGACCGCGGGCGGCCGGCCGCCGGAAGGCCGGTAGCCCGACCACCGCTCCCGCCCTCTGGCGGCTGGGCCGGGGGGTCCCGTCCAGCCGTCCGGCCACCGGGCGACGGACCGGCGCCTCAGCCCCCGATCGCGCTCATCGTCCGCGGCGGCTGGCGGAAGCCCGGCTCGCCCACCCGGTGCTTGAGCTCCTTGCGCCAGACGGCGTCGCGGACGATCGCCTCGAGGTCGTCGTCGCTGGCTCCCGAGCGCAGGGGCTCGCGCAGGTCGGTCTCGTGCAGCGAGAACAGGCAGGTCCGCAGCTTCCCCTCGGCGGTCAGCCGGATCCGATCGCAGTCCGAGCAGAAGGGCTCGGATACCGGGTTGATGAAGCCGATCTCGCCGGACCCGTCGCGGAAGCGGAAGACCCGCGCGGTGGCCGACGGCTCGCGCGGCAGCTCCTCCAGCGGATAGCGGGCGTCGATGATCGCCCGCAGCTCGTCGCCGGTCAGCACCGCGTCGGCGCTCCAGGCTTGGTCGGCGTCCAGCGGCATGAACTCGATGAAGCGCACCTGGAAGGCGGTGTCGCGGGCGAAGCGGGCGAAGGGGATCGCCTCCTCCTCGGTGAACCCGCGCATGGCCACGGCGTTGACCTTGATCGGGCGCACCCCGGGGTGGGCGGCCAGGGCCTCGAGCCCGCGCAGGACGCGGGGCAGGGCGTCGCGGCGGGTCATCTGGAAGAAGCGATCGCGCTGGAGCGAGTCGATCGAGACGTTGACTCGACGGATGCCCGCGGCGACGAGCGCATCGGCGTCGCGCTCGAGCAGGTAGCCGTTGGTGGTCAGGGAAAGGTCAGAAACGACCTCAACCCCGGCGAGCATCCCCACCAGGCGCGGGAAGTCGCGGCGCACCAGCGGCTCGCCGCCGGTCAGGCGCACGTCGGCGACTCCCATCGAGGCCAGCAGGCCCACCACGCGCACGATCTCCTCGAAGCTCAGGATCTGGTCTCGCTCCAGCCACGCCAGGCCCTCGGCCGGCATGCAGTACTGGCAGCGGAAGTTGCAGCGGTCGGTGACCGAGACGCGAACGTCGCCGATGCGCCGGCCGTGGCCGTCGATGAGCGGCTCGCGCGGCGTCACTCGGGCGCCCCGCCCGCCAGCGCGCGCGCCGCCGCCAGCCCCTCGTCGGGCGAGCGCCCGGCCAGCGCCGTGACCCAGCAGGCCACCGGCGCCGCCACCCGCTCCGAGGCGTGCGCGGCCTCACCGGCGAGGTCGAGCAGCGTCCGGAACTCGTCGGTGGTCGGCGGGTCGATGCCCAGCTCGCGGGCGTAGCTCTCGATCCACTCCCTGGCGTTCATCGTGGCGTCCACGTTACCCCCTGCCCGGGGCGCCCTGAACCGTCCGGTCCCTGACACGTGGACCGCCCCCGCGCCGATTCTGCCCCGCGCAGCGCGCCGGTCGATTAGCTTGCCGACATGAGCGCGGACGAGCTGGCCGGCGGCTGGGCCCTCCTCAAGCAGCTCCGTGGCGACGCGCTCGGCCTGGGCAAGGCGGCGCGCTCCAAGCGCTCGGCCACCCTGACCCCGCGCATCGCGACCGCCGATCGCGTCGTCAAGTCGATCTGCCCCTACTGCGCCGTGGGCTGCGGCCAGCGGGTCTTCGTCAAGGACGAGGAGGTCGTGCAGATCGAGGGCGACCCGGACTCGCCGATCTCGCGCGGGCGCCTATGCCCCAAGGGCTCGGCCTCCAAGCAGCTGGTGACCCACGAGGCCCGCGAGACCAAGGTCAAGTACCGCGCGCCCCACGCCACCGAGTGGGAGGAGATCGAGCTCGATCGCGCCATGGAGATGATCGCCGACCGCGTGATCGACACGCGCGAGCGCACCTGGCAGCACACCGACGAGGACGGCAAGCTGCTCAACCGCACGCTGGGCTTCGCCCACCTCGGCGGGGCGACGCTCGACAACGAGGAGAACTACTTGATCAAGAAGTTCTTCTCGGCCATGGGCGCGGTCCAGATCGAGAACCAGGCCCGCATATGACACTCGAGCACGGTCCCCAGTCTGGGGACCTCGTTCGGGCGCGGCGGCGCCACCACGTTCCAGCAGGACCTCCGCAACAGCGACTGCATCGTGATCATGGGGTCCAACATGGCCGAGAACCACCCGGTCGGGTTCCAGTGGGTGGTCGAGGCCAAGAAGCGGGGGGCCAAGGTCATCCACGTCGACCCGCGCTTCACCCGCACGAGCGCGATCGCCGACCGCCACGTCCCGCTGCGCGCCGGCTCTGACATCGCCTTCCTCGGCGGCGTCGTCAACTACATCCTCGAGCACGGGCGCGAGTTCCGCGAGTACGTCCAGGCCTACACCAACGCGAGGGTCATCGTCTCCGACGACTTTCGCGACACCGAGGACCAGCTGGATGACGTCGGCGCCGCCCAATCGGGCGAGGCCGGATGCCGAGCGGGCGGCAAGCCGACGGGCCTGTTCTCCGGCTTCGACCCCGACTCGGGCTCCTACGACGTCGCCTCGTGGCAGTACAAGGGCATGGAGGTCGGGGCGTCGGCCGGCCAGCGCGAGCAGGGCGCCTCGGTGGGCGAGCAGGCCCACGGCTCCCATGGCGGAGAGCTCGACCACGGCGAGGCGCCGGAGGAGGACGAGACCCTCGAGCACCCGCGCTGCGTCTTTCAGCTCCTCAAGCGCCACTACTCGCGCTACACGCCCGAGATGGTCGAGCGGGTGTGCGGCGTGCCGCGCGAGGCCTTCCTCGAGGTCGCCGAGGCGCTGTGCGCCAACTCGGGGCGCGAGCGCACCAGCGCCTTCTGCTACGCCGTCGGCTGGACCCAGCACACGACCGGCGTCCAGTACATCCGCACGGCGGCGATCATCCAGCTGCTGCTGGGCAACATCGGGCGCCCCGGCGGGGGGATCCTCGCCCTGCGAGGCCACGCCTCGATCCAGGGCTCGACCGACATCCCCACGCTCTACAACATTCTCCCGGGCTACCTCCCGATGCCCCACGCCCACGAGACGACGAACCTCGACCTCTACGCCGATCGCAACTCGCCGCCCGCCGGCTTCTGGGGCAACACCAAGGCCTACGTGGTCTCGATGCTCAAGGCGTGGTTCGGTGAAGCCGCCACCCCCGACAACGACTTCTGCTTCGACCACGTGCCGCGCATCAGCGGCGACCACTCGCACTACCAGACCGTCATGGACATGCTCGACGGCAAGGTCGAGGGCTACTTCATCATGGGCGAGAACCCGGTGGTCGGCTCGGCCAACTCCAAGGCCCATCGCCTCGGGATGGCGAACCTCAAGTGGCTGGTGGTGCGCGACTTCACCGAGACCGAGACCGCCGCTTTCTGGCACGACTCGCCGGAGATCGACTCGGGCGAGACCACGCCTCAGGACATCGCCACCGAGGTCTTCCTCATGCCGGCCGCGGCCCACGTCGAGAAGGACGGATCTTTCACCAACACCCAGCGCCTGCTGCAGTGGCACCACAAGGCGATCGAGCCCCCGGACGACGCGCGCTCCGAGCTGTGGTTCATGTTCCACCTCGGCAACCTCGTCCGCCGCAAGCTGGCGGAGTCGAGCGATCCCAAGGACCGGCCGATCCTCGACGTGACCTGGGACTATCCGACCCACGGCTCCATCCAGGAGCCCGACGCCGAGAAGGTGCTCGAGGAGATCGGCGGCTGGGACGCCGACGGCCAGCCGCTCAGCGATTACCTGCCGCTGCGCGACGACGGCTCGACCGCCTGCGGGTGCTGGATCTACGCCGGCTGCTACGGCGACGGCGTCAACCAGACCGCGCGGCGCAAGCCCGGCTCCGAGCAGACGTGGGTCGCGCCGGAGTGGGCGTGGGCGTGGCCGATGAACCGCCGCATCATCTACAACCGCGCCTCCGCCGACCCTGAGGGGCGGCCGTGGTCGGAGCGCAAGAAGTACGTGTGGTGGGACCCCGACGAGGAGAAGTGGACGGGCGAGGATGTGCCCGACTTCACGCCCGACAAGCCGCCCGACTACGTTCCGCCCGAGGACGCTGAGGCGCAGGAGGCCCTGCGCGGCGACGAGCCGTTCATCATGCAGGCCGACGGGCGGGCCTGGCTGTTCGCGCCCAACGGGCTGACCGACGGTCCGTTCCCGACCCACTACGAGCCGCAGGAGTCGCCGTTCGAGAACGCGCTCTACGGCCAGCAGTCCAACCCCGCGCGCCAGCAGTTCCTGCGCCCCGAGAACCCCTACACCCCCTCCGACGGCGCGCCGGGCGCCGAGGTCTTCCCGTTCGTGCTGACCACCTACCGCCTGACCGAGCACCACACCGCGGGGGCGATGAGCCGCACGCTGCCCTACCTGGCGGAGCTCATGCCCGAGTTCTTCTGCGAGGTCTCGCCCGAGCTGGCGGAGCAGCGCGGGCTGCGCCACGGCGAGTGGGCGACGATCGTCTCGATGCGCAGCGCGGTCGAGGCGCGCGTGCTGGTCACCGAGCGCCTCGAACCGCTGACCGTGCAGGGCCGGGTCATCCACCAGGTCGGGCTGCCCTACCACTGGGGGCGCATCGGCTACTCCAAGGGCGACGCGGCCAACGAGCTGCTGAGCATCGCGCTGGACCCCAACGTCCACATCGGCGAGTACAAGGCGGCGACGTGCGACATCCGCCCGGGGCGCCGGCCGCGGGGCAAGGCGCTCAACGAGCTGGTCGAGCGCTACCGGCGCGAGGTAAACGTAGCTTCGCGCGAGCGGAGCGAGGGGTGAGCGACGTCTTCGAGCTCGAGACCAGGTCCTGGCCCGGCTCCTACGGCGACGAGGCCCAGCCCCGCGTTGGCTTCTTCACCGACACCTCGATCTGCATCGGCTGCAAGGCGTGCGAGGTCGCGTGCAAGGAGTGGAACGGGGTGCCCGAGGACGGGCTGCGGTTCACCGGCAACTCCTACGACAACACCGGGGGGCTGGGCGCAGACACCTGGCGCCACGTGGCCTTCGTCGAGCAGCGCAAGCGCGTCGGGGTGGGCGACGGCGCCGGGCCGGGCTCGCTCGTCCAGGACGCCGCCCTCTCCCAGCTGGCCGACGGCGCGGGGCTCGACGCGCAGCGCGGCGAGGACGGCTTTCGCTGGCTGATGTCCTCCGACGTGTGCAAGCACTGCACGAGCGCCGCCTGCCTGGACGTGTGCCCGACCGGGGCGCTGTTCCGCACCGAGTACGGCACCGTGGTCGTGCAGGAGGACGTCTGCAACGGCTGCGGCTACTGCATCCCTGCCTGCCCCTTCGGCGTGCTCGACCAGCGCAAGGAGGACGGGCGCGCCTGGAAGTGCACGCTGTGCTATGACCGCCTCAAGGTGGGGGAGGAGCCGGCCTGCGCCAAGGCCTGCCCGACCGACTCGATCCAGTTCGGCGAGCTCGACGAGCTGCGCGAGCGCGCGCATGGCCGCGTAGAGGAGCTGCAGGCGGCGGGCGAGAGCGAGGCGCGTCTCTACGGGGCCGATCCCCACGACGGGGTGGGGGGCTTCGGCGCGTTCTTCCTCCTCCTCGACGAGCCCGAGGTCTACGGCCTGCCGCCCGATCCGGTGGTGACCACGCGCGACCTGCCCGCCATGTACCGCACCGCCGTGGCCGCCGCGGGCGTGCTGGCGGCGGGCGTGGCCGCGGCCTTCTTCGGCGGCCGGTGATGAGCGCCGAGCCGGCGAGCGGCCAGCATCCGGGGACCCAGGCCCAGGCGACGGTGTCCCCGGCCGGTGCAGACGGCAGGCGACGGGCGGCGACCGACCGTCCCCGGGCGGACTCCTACTACGGGCGGCCGATCATCGCCGAGCCCGTGTGGTCATGGGAGATCCCCTGGTACTTCTTCACCGGCGGCCTGGGCGGCGCCTCGGCGGCGCTGGGCTTCGCGGCGGGCGTGGCCGGCAACGAGCGCCTGGCCCGCTCGGCCTGGGCCACCGCCCTGGGCGCCGTGGGCGTCAGCCCGGGCCTCCTGATCTCCGACCTGGGCCGGCCCGAGCGCTTCCTCAACATGCTGCGCATGCTCAAGGTCACCTCGCCGATGAGCGTGGGGACGTGGATCCTCTCGGCCAGCGGCGCGTGCACGGCGCTGGCGTCGTCGAGCTCGCTGCTGGGCTGGTTCCCGCGGCTGGGCAAGGTGGCAAAGCTCGGGGCGGCGTCGCTGGGCCCGGGCCTGGCGACCTACACCGCGGTCCTCGTCGCCGACACCGCGGTGCCCGTGTGGCACGAGGGCCGCCGGGAGCTTCCCTTCGTCTTCGCCGGCTCCTCGATGGCCAGCGCCGGCGCGGCGGCGGCCGCGCTCACGCCGGTGGCCCAGGCCGGCCCGGCGCGGCGACTGACGGTGGCCGGCGCCCTGCTCGAGGGGGCCGCCACGCAGCTCATGGAGCACCGTCTCGGCGACCTGGCCGAGCCCTTCCACCAGGGCGAGTGCGGCCGCTATGCCCGCCCGGCCAAGGCGCTGACCACGGTCGGCGCCGCCGTGGTGGGCTACGGCGGCCGCCGTAGCCGCGCGCTGGCCGTGGCCGGAGGGGCCGCCGTCCTGGCCGGCGCCGCGCTCGAGCGCTTGACGATCTTCAAGGCCGGCTTCCAGTCGGCCCGCGACCCGAAGTACACGGTCCAGCGACAGCGTGCCCGCCTCGCCGGCGCCACGCGAGCGTGACTCGCGAGACGATGTGCGCAAGCTGACTGCTGAGCGCATGCGGCATCGGCGCTCGTGAGACAGGCGCCTGGCCCGGGAAGGAGAAGAAGGAACCACGAGACAGGAGTGACGATGAGCGATTCACGCGGCACGCTGCCCCCCATGGATGCCAGCAGCGACGAGGCGTCGGCCCAGCAGCTGGACCTCGCCCGCAGGCAGGGTGACGCATACGGGCAGGCGCTGGCCCACATGGTGGAGGAAGTGGCCCACGACGGTGGCGAGCAGCGGGCCGGCCACTATCTCGTCGGTTATGCCGTCGAGGAGGCCGAGGGCATGTACGAGTGGTCGGGCGCCGAGCTGACCTGGCGCGAGCCGGGCGAGGCCAACCTCCACGTCGAGGTCTCGGTGCGCGATGCCTCCGACGGGCGCTTCCTGCCCGGCGCCGGCGTCTTCGCCACGCTGATCGACCCGGAGGGCGAGGAGGTGGGCACGCACGAGCAGCCGCTGCTCTGGCATCCCATGATCTACCACTACGGGCGCAACTGGACCGTGCCGGTCGACGGCGCCTACACGTTGCGGGTTCGCGTCGAGCCCCCGACCTTCCCCCGTCACGACGACGTCAACGGCTGCCGCTTCACCGAACCCGTCGAAGTCGAGTTCGCCGAGGTCCAGGTGAAGCGCGGTCGGGGCTGACCGCCCTGCTGAGCGCCGGCTCCCGCGTGGACAGGCGCTAACCCGTGCGCGCCGGCAGCTGGCCGCGCAGGCGGCCGAGCATGCGGCCGACCCTCTCCTCCACGGTGGCGGGGCCCAGCGTGAGCACCCGCGCGACTTCCTGCGGCGGCGTGCCGTCGAGCAGCATGGCCAGGATCGGCCGATCCTCCTCGTCGAGACAGTGGGCGGCGGCGTGGACCATGTCCGCCGACACGGGCGGCATCACTCGCTCGCCCCGCGAGACCCGGCGCAGGAGGTCGTAGAGCTCGCGCGCCGGGGCGCCCTTGTGCGCCATCCCGTCCGCGCCCGCGAGGATCGCCGCCACCGCGAGCGAGGTGTCGGCATAGGCCGAGTAGACGACCACGCGAGGGTGGGGCGCCCGCCGCTTGAGCCGACGGCACAGGGTCAGCCCGTCCCCCTGGGGCAGGTGGTAGTCGAGCAGGAGCACGTCGGGGGCGCCGCGTTCCAGCAGGTGCCACAGCTCGGGCTCGTCGCCGGCCGCCCCCACGGGCGTCAGGCCCGGCTCAGCCGCCAGCACGGTTGCCAGCCCGGCCCTCATGGCCGGATGGTCGTCGTAGAGCAGGACGCGGATCATGGCCGGCCACGGCCCATGGCCACCGCGAGCTCGAGCGCCACCCGCGTCCCGCCCCCCGCCTTCCCCGGCGTGATCTCGAGCTCGGCGCCGATCGTCTCCGCCCGGCTGCGCATGGAGCGCAGGCCATGGGCCCCAGGGCGCAGCGGGTGAGCGATGCCCACCCCATCGTCGATCACCGAGAGCTGGAGGGCGTCCCCGCCGGCGATCCGGACCTCGATCCGGCTGGCGCGCGCGTGGCGCATGGCGTTGGTCAGGGCCTCGCTGGCGATCCGGTAGACGTGGGCGGCCACCGGCGCGGGCAGGTCCGGGGCCTCCCCCACCACCTCCACCGCTGTGTCCGAGGTGGCGCTCAGCTCGCGGGCCCGGGCACGAAGCGCGGTGCCCAGCGACCGCTCGGGGATCGAGGCGGTCAGCTCGGTCAGGCTGGTCTCCATGTCCGCGTCTGCCGCCTGCAGCTCGCGCAGGACTTGGGCGAGGCCCTGGCGGGCCTCCGAGCCCACGTGAGGCTCCACCGAGCTGACGATCAGGTGGGCCGCATGCACGCGCTGCTTGGCCGAGTCGTGCAGTTCCCACGCGATGCGCCGCCGCTCGGCCTCGATGGCCAGGCGCTCGGCCCGATCGCGCTCGCGCCGCAGGCGACGCAGCAGGTCGGAGGAGTAGGCCAGGGAGAAGCTGATCAGCAGGGGGATCGCGATGTGCGAGACGTAGCTCTGGAGGACGGGCGTGCTGACCAACGCGGTCCAGTCGATGCCGATCAGCGCCGAGGCGGCGACGAACCCGACCGTGAACACGCCTCCGAAGGCCAGGGCTCGAGGCATCGGCAGGCCGGTCGTCGGCAGCACCAGCGCGGTGAGCGCGAGCAGATAGAAGGGGCTCCTCCAGCTGGCGCTCATCCCGATCAGCACGAGCGTGACCACCGCATCCGCCGTCCAGGCCAGCGGCGACGTGCGCACGGTTCGCGCGCCCGCGACCAGCGCGATCGTGGCCACCGCGTACCCAAGCCCGACGACGCCCAGCGTGACGCTGCGGCTCCCGCCTTCGGGGAGGAGCAGCAGGACGAACGCGGTGGCCGCGGTCGCCCCGCGGGCCACCACGAACAGCCCCGACCACCCGTGTCGCGGAGGGGTCGAGGAGGCAGCCGCCTGCCCAGGGGACGATGCTGCGCCAGTGAGGGCCACGTCGTCTGCAACGCTAGATGGTTGATTCCGATTTGCCGCGTGGGGCGCGGCGAGGGGACATAAAGAGGGCGCCGAAGGGAGGCGTTGCGATTGCAACGTCGACCCAGGAGGCCCCGTGCACGCCAACCTCGACGCCCTCGTCATCGCACTTTA
>JBBPZM010000032.1:0-45629 GCA_038199035.1 Solirubrobacterales bacterium
GCTCGGGCGCCCTCGCCGGCGCGACCCCGACCATGGCCAGCAGTTGCTCGCCGATGCGCCGCCCGCTGCGCCCGTCCAGCGGCCCGCACTCCCGTGCCGCGGTCTCCAGGCGGGCGGCGCGATCGCGCTCGGGATGCTCGAGGTACTCGCGCACCTCCTCGACGAGCTGGGGCAGCGAGTGCGCCACGCGGGCGGCGCCGCGCTCCACCAGCTCGCGCGTGTGCTCGTACTCGGCGAACTGGCGGGTCGCCGCCGGCGCCTCGCCGGGCGCTCCGGGAGATGCCCCCGCCCGGTGGGCGTCGGGCGCGACCAGGACCACCGGACGGTCGACGATCATGCCCTCGAGCGTGGTGGTGGAGAAGACGTTGACCAGCACGTCGCAGTGGCGGATCAGCGCGCCGAGCTTCGTGGACTCCGAGGCCGGCATGTCCGAGCGCAAGCGCTGGGAGACGACGGTGGGCACGTCGAGGTGCACCTGCTCGAAGCGCTGCTCCAAGGCGCGGTAGTCGTCGAGCGGCACGTCGTACCCCGGCCGAAACGAGACCGGGTGCAGGCGGACCACCAGCTGGGCCGGCTGGCCGAGGCGGTCCTCGGCCACCGCCTCCGCCAGGGCCCGTGCCACGGCCGGGCTGTGGGGATAGGTCGCGGGCGAGCGGGTGGCGAAGAGGACCAGGCGCCGCCCCGGATCCAGCCTCAGCGACGCGAACAGCTCCTCGCGCGAGGGCAGGACGTCGTCGCGCAGGTAGGGGTCGAATTGGGGGACCCCGCCGACCTCGATGCGCTCGCGCGGATAGTCGTGGTGGCGCGCGAGCTGCTCGGCCATGCGGTCAGACCACACCACGGCGTGATCGGGATCGGCGCCCCGATACCCCTTGTTGGTCGGGTTGTCCCAGGCCAGCACGACCGCCGCGGTGGCCACGCCGCGCTTGGCCGCCTCGCGCAGGATCAGGGCGTCGGGGAGGAACCATCCGGGGCTCGAGGCCACGACGAGATCGGGGCGGTAGCGCTCGAACAGGTCGGCGTGCAGGTCGGGGGGGAAGAGGCGCGCCTCGGTCCGCAGGAGCCCCAGCCGCAGCCGCCGCGAGCGCCACAACGGCCGAAGGGCCAGATCGATGGCCCGGGCGACGGCAGGGTGATCGGCCGCCACCTGGGCCTTGAAAGTGCCGTAGTAGTCGAGGAAGTTGCGGCTGCGCTCGGGGTGGCCGAGGGCGAAGGTGCGCAGGTTGTGGACCAGCCACCAGGGCCGCGAGCGCTGCACGACCTCGCGCGCGGCGCGCAGCGGCTCCACGGTCGCCCCACGGGTGGCGAGCTCCTCGCGGATGTAGGGCTCGTCGGCGTTGGGCGTGAGCACGACCATCCGGCAGCCCCCCGCGACCAGCGTGGGCAGGATGTCGGTGCGAAGGAAGAAGCGCGCGCCGAAGCCCTGCTCGACGGCGATGAACACGGTCGGCCCGCCGGCGCGCGGCGGCGAGACAACGACCGGTTCAGGCGTCACGGACATGGGCGGCGAAGTGGGCGGCGGCCGGAGGCGGCGCGAACCCGAGCGGCCAGCCGGTGGGGAGGGGGCGGGGCCGGCGCAGGACGATACCAACGGGGTTCCCGGGGCTGCGGCCCGCGGTCGCGCGCCATGGCGAGCCGGTGCCTCCCGGCCGTGGCCGCACGTGCAGGGCAGGCGGCGGCCGCTCCGTCACCGTGGCCGCGCCCGCCCGGCCCGGCGGCGCGCCGCCTGGATCGCCGCTCCCATCACCGGCCGCTCCCCGAGGCGCAGCACGGCGACTGGCCGTAGCAGGCGCTTGCGCGCCTCGCGCCACGTGGCGCTGGCCAGGTAGGCCGCGGCCAGCCACAGGCCCCCGGCGCGGCCGATCGCCGGGGAGGCGTCCGCGTCGAGCACCAACTGGCGCGCCAGGACTGCGGCGTGCTCCAGCGGCCACGGCACGCGGCTCCACAGCGGGACCGCACCGGGGAAGAAGGCCGCGCGCTGGCGCCGGGCCGAGACCGCGCGCACGTGGCGGCGGCGCCACAGGACCTCGGGCACCTGGCGGAACTCGCCGGCCAGCGAGAGCTCGGCCATCAGCAGGCGGTCGGGCATCAGCGCGAGCGGGAAGCCCAGTGGCTCGAGCGCGGCGGCGCGGAACAGGCCGTAGACCATGTCGCCGGCCCGGCCCTCGCGGCCGAAGCGGGTGAAGCGCCGGCGCGGGTCGGGCTCTCCGGCCGTGTCGAAGCGCCACGGCGGCGCGGGGCGGGCGCTGTCGCCCCGCTCGTCGATGCGCTCGACGAGGGGATATGCCAGCACCGCCTCGGGGTGGTCGTCGAGCTCCGCGGCCAACCGCTCCAGCCACCGCGGATCCCAGAGGTCGTGGTCAGAGGCCCAGGCGAAGTACGGGGCGTCGGGGTGGCGGGCGCGAGCCAGCTCCAGCGCCCGTTGCCAGCTGCGCGGCAGGCCGAGCCGCTGGGCGTTGCGCTCGTAGGTCACCCGCGCGTCGCGCGCGGCGTAAACGCGTGCCACCTCGGCGGTCTCGTCGGTGGAGGCGTCGTCCAGGACCACGACCGCCAGGTTGCCGTCGCTCTGCCCCAGCAGGGAGTCCAGCGCTCCGGGCAGGTAGCGCGCCTGGTTGTAGACGGGCGCGGCGAGGACGACCCGCGGCACGACCGAGCCCGTTAGCGGTCCGTGTGGCGCGGACCTGCGGGACGGCCCACGAGATCAGGCGCCGGCGGCGGGGATCAGCGCGACCGGCGAGGCGCTGGCGCTGGCGCTGGCGTCAGCGTCGGTGGCCCCAGCGGCTCCGTCGACCGACGCGCCGGGGCGCCCGGCGCCGCCTGCCCGCTCGATCGCGTCGGCCACCACCTCGCCCGCCGGGCGCTCGATGCCGCCCGGGCGGATGAAGTCGGCGACGAAGGCGCGGCGCTGCTCGCGGCGCGGGTCCTCGCCGCCGAGCAGGCGGGCGACGATCCTCGCCGCACCCTCGAGGTCGGGCGAGGTCTCGATGAAGCCGCCGTCGAGCAGGTGGTGGAAGTGGCCGCGCTCGACCTGGCCCTGGCGGTGGCGCTCGGAGACGATGCTCAGGCACGGGCGGTCGGTCACCGCGGCCTCGAGGAACGCCGTGGTGTTCACCCCGATCACCGCTGCGCTGTGGGTCAGCGTGTCGAAATAGTCCTGGCGCGGGCGCTCGAGGTCGGGGCGCGAGCCGTCGGTCGGGAACACCGCGACGCCCTCCTGGGCGAAGCTCTGCCACACCTGGAAGTTGAGCGGGTGGGGGCGCACGACGACCTGGAGGCGCTCTAGCCCCGGCATCCGTCGCAGCCCGCGGGCCAGCTCGCTCACGAACCCCGTCTCGTCGCCGGCCACCTGCTTGGAGGACCCCACCCACATGACGAAGGGGTGCTCGGGGTCGATGCCGGCGCGGGCGCAGAAGTCCGCGCGGCTCGCGGCCCGGTCGAGCTCGAAGTAGGCGTCGAACTTCGCCGCCCCCGTGACCTCGACGCGCTGCGCCGGCAGGGCGTGGATCTCCTCCGCCTCGCGGGCCAGCGGGCGGTTCCACACCAGCACGCTGTCGGGGAGCAGGTGCGCCGCGCCCTTGGTCGTGAGGTTGTCCCAGCTGCCGACCACGGCGACCGTCCGGATGCCCTGCTTGGCCGCGGCTCGCAGGTACTCGAGGTCGTTGCAGAAGGTGTAGACGAAGGGGCAGCCGACGACCACGTCGGGCTCGGCCCGCGCGACCTGGGCGGCTATGCCGGCGTCGGCCGGCAGCCTCGCCTCGAAGCGCCGCGCGGCCGCCCAGAAGCGGTCGGAGGCGACCAGGCGCCGCCCGGCGCGCGTGCGGATGGCCCGGCGCACCGGGCGGGGGCAGTGGTTGGCCACGCGGTCGGCGAGCTGGGGCGAGTTGTGCTGGGGGCGGAAGTAGATCGCGTAGTCCAGGCACGCCCGGGTGAGGTTCACGGGCAGCGTCCAGCGGTCGGCGCGCACGATCATGTCGAGGTCGTAGGAGCCGCCCTCCAGGCCGGCGACCGTGGCGGTCATGGCCTCGCGGTACTCGAGCTCGTCGTCGACCCCGGTCTTGCGGATGAAGCGGGTGAGCACCTCGACCTCGTGCCCGCGCTCGCACAGAGCGCAGACCACGGTCTCGAAGTGGCGGAAGAAGCCGCCATGGCTGAGGGCGATCAGGACCTTCACGGCCGCGAGCGCGCCGCCGAGACGAGCTGGTCGTAGAGCTCGGCGGCCGGGCCCTCGACCGTCTCGGCCGACCGTTGCGTCCCCGCCCCGTCCAGGCCCGGCGCGGGCAGCCCGTTGAGCGTGGGACGGCTCAGGCGCTCGTCGAACTCGAGGTCGAGGAAGCGAGCGACCTCCCGCATGGCCGCCTCGACGTCGTCGGTCAACTCGCGCTCCCCGACCACAGCGAGGCGGTCACCCTCGGCCGCGCGCGCCTCGAGCAGGTCGCGCGCCGCGGCGCTCCAGTCTCCGGACTCGCTCGGCGCGGGCTCTCCGACCACCACGACCAACCGGCCGTCGGGGTAGTCGGCGAAGAAGGCACGGCGGTCGTCGGCGCGCTGGCCGAGCGTCCCGGCGGCCGCGACGACCCAGCGCTGGTCGCGCTGGTAGAGGCGCTGGTAGTCCAGCCAGGCGTTGAAGTAGGCGGTCATCCAGCAGTCGAGCACCTCGCGCTGCGTGCGCGGGCGCCACTGGCTGACGCAGTGGTCGAAGACGTTGCGCTCCAGGGAGGGGACCATGAGCAGCGGCGGCTCTCCGTCTCTGCCGGAGTCCCCCTGGCCGTTGGCGGCGCCCGACGACTCGACCGCGGGCTCGAGCGCCTCCAGCCACTGCGACGGCGGAGCGGCGAGATCGAGCGAAGGCCAGGCCCCGAACGCCAGCCGGCCGGGGCGCACGTGGCAGGCGGGATGGCCGTCGAGCAGGCGGGTGAGCAGGTCGGCGCCGCGACCGCCGCCGAGCTGCGAGACCAAAACGAGCGGCTGGCGCACGGGGACCGGGTGCTCGTCGTGCAGGCGCAGGAGGGCCGCGCGCTCCTGCTCGGCCGTGGGCGGCCGGCGGTCGCGGCGGTCGGGGTCGGGCGGCTTGGCGGTCAGCGGCGCGACCTTGCTCGGGAGGACGGGCTCGGGCTCGCGCACGCCGGCGGCGGCGGTCTCCAGGATCGCCTCGGCCACCACCTCGCCCGCAGGGCGGTCCATGCCGCCGGGGCGCACGAAGCTCGCCACGAAGCGCCGCCGGCGCTCACGGCGGGCGTCGCGCCCCTCGAGGACCTCGCCCAGGGCGTCGACCGCGCCGGCGAAGTCGGGCACGGTCTCGATGAAGCCGCCCTTGACCAGGTGCTGGAAGTGCCCGCGCTCGACCTGTCCCTCGCGGTGGCGCTCGGAGACGATGCTCAAGCAAGGCCGGTCGGCGATCGCCGCCTCCAAGAAGGCGCTGGTGTTCACCCCGGCCACGGCGGCCGAATGGTGCAGGGTGTTGAAGTAGTCGTCGCGCGGGCCGGGGATGTCGGGCCGCTCGCCGCCGCGCGGGAAGACCGTGATGCCCTCGGCGTGGAAGTCCTGCCAGACCTTGCCGTTGAGCGGGTGGGGGCGCACGACGACCTGGAGCGAGGCGGTGCGCGGGCCGCCGCGCAGCGCGTCGCGCAGCTCGGTCACGAAGCCGGTCTCGTCGCCCGCCACCTGCTCGGAGGAGCCGATATAGAGCAGGTAGGGCCGGGCGGGGTCGACGCCGATGCGCGCGCAGAACTCCTCGCGCGACTCGCTGGCCCGCAGGCCGAAGTAGGCGTCGAACTTGGCCGCGCCGGTGATCCGCAGGCGGTCGCGCGGGATGCCGTGGATGACCTGGGCCTCGCGGGCCAGGCGCTGGTTCCACACGACCACCGCGTCGGGGAGCAGGTGGAAGGTCCCCTTGGTCGAGAGGTTGTCCCACGAGGCGACGACGGCCACGGTCGGGATGCCCAGCTTCTGGGCGGCGCGCACGTACTCGAGGTCGTTGCCGGTGCGGTAGATGTAGGGGCAGGCCACGACCACGTCGGGGCGCTCGGCCTCGACGACCCTGACCAGGCAGCGGTCGGCCGGCAGGTGAGCCTGGAAGCGCCGGTAGGCGGCCAGGAACGAGTTGCTCGAGACCACTCGCCGGCCGGGGCGGCTGGCGAACATCGCCCGGGCGGCCGGCAGCGCGCGCCAGGCCATCCGGTCGCCGAGCTGGGGAGAGTTGTGCTGGGCGCGGAAGTAGATCCCGTGGTTGAGCGACCAGCGCAGCTTGGTGATGGGACGGGCCAGCAGCCCGCGGCGGCGCAGGAGGTTGAAGTCGTAGGAGCCGCGGCCGGCCACCTGGACGCTGGAGAGCATCTCGCGCTGGTAGTCCTCGTCGACGTCCTTGCGCCCCCGCGTGGTGACGACCTTGACCTCGTGGCCCTGCTCGCACAGGTAGCGCGCCACCGTGTCGAGGTGGCGGTAGAAGCCGGCGTGGGTGAGGACGACGAGGACCTTCATGGGCAGGGCGGCGAAGCGGGCCTCGCGTCAGGACGGGCGGGCGAGGCCGGACGGCGGTTCACCAGCCGCCCGAGCGGGCAATGGTACCGAGGTCTCCCGACAGGGGCGTGGGCGGCGCGGGCGCGGATCCGGCCGCGCGGCTGAGCGCCCCTCGCCTCAGCGCGTGTGGGACAGGACCTGCTCGTGGACGTCGCCGGCCAGGCGGCCGATCGTCGCCACCACCTCGGGCGACAGGCTCTCGCGGCGCTTGAGCGGCGCGTCGAGCACGCCGTGGCGATCGGTCTTGAAGCTCGAGTTGGCCTTGATCGGCAGCCCGTTGAACGTCGGCTCGAGCAGGCTCGGGCTGAAGCCGATGCCCAGGAACTCCGCCACGCGGCGCATCGTGGGCTCGAGGTCGCCCAGCATGTCCTCGAAGGAGATCAGGAGCACCCGGTCGCCGTACTGGCGCTTGGCCGCGAGCATCGCCTCGGCCGACTCGCGCCAGTGGCGAATCGAGACGTTGGGGTCCCCGTAGCGCTCGGGGTTGTAGGAGGCCGCTGACGCGTACCAGCTGCGCGGTTCGCGCACGATCGAGAGCAGACGCCCGTCGGGATAGTCCTCGAAGAAGCGCCGGCGGTTGTCGGGGTCGACGGCCAGGCGCGCGCTGAACGCCGTGACCCAGCGCTTGGGGCCGGCGTAGAGGTTGCGGTTGTCCACCCAGGCGTTGAAGTAGGAGGTCATGTAGGCGTCGAGGACCTGGCGCTGGCGGTCGATCGTCCAATAGCTCACGCACTGTTCGAACAGCCTCCGCTGCAGGGAGGGGATGAGGAGGAACGGATAGGTCTCCAGTCGCTCGTCCTCGTACTGCACCCACTTGCGGACGTACTTCGTGTACCCGTTGAGGAACGTGCGCTGGACGTGGTACTCGCGCAGCATCTCGAACCACTCCTCGGGCCCGGCCAGCAGGTCGAGGGCAGGCCAGTCGCCCTTGTCGCGCGGGTAGCCGATGTGCAGCTCGTGGGGGTGGGCGTGCAGCTGGAAGTGGTTGTCGAAGAGCTGCGAGAGCAGGGTGCCGCCCGAGCGCTGGATCTGCGAGACCAGGACCAGCGGCTCGTGTACCTCGACCGCTCGCGCGAGGCGCTGCTCGAGCAGGCGCTCGAACTCCTCGGCGGGGACCTGCGGCTCCACGGCCGGCGTGCCGGCAGGGGGCTGGATTGTGCTCGCAGGGGCGGCGCTCACCGTCCCACAGGCTATCGTCAGCCCTCGTGGAGGCGACGAGCGAAGACGCCAAGATCCCCCACTGGGGAGTGCCGCCCGAGCACCTCGTCCTGGCGGACGAGGAGATCCACGTCTGGCACGTCGAGAAGCCCAACTGGGCCGACGTGCGCGTGCTGGCCAGGCAGCTCTCCCCGCGCGAACGCTGGGAGATGCGCAGCCATCCCAAGCCCAAGGAGTTCGCGGCCTCGCGCCACCTGGTGCGGGTCCTGCTCGGCCGCTACCTCGGCCGCGACCCGAGCAGGCTGCGCTTCCGCCGCGGCCCCGGCGGTCGGCTGATGCTGCGCGGCGAGGGCTGTCCCCACTTCGACTACGCGGCCGGCGCCGGGCGGGCGGTCTTCGCTATCAGCGCGTCGCACCCGCTGGCCCTGGGCGTCGACTCGATCCCCGAGGACCTCGACGTCAGCTCGCGCATGGCCAGCATGCCGCCGCGCGACGCCAGCCTGCTGGAGTTCCTCACGCCCGAGAACCGCGCTCGCGCCGTCGTGGGCTACCAGGCCGAGCGCCAGGCCCTCGAGCGGCTGCGCCTCTACCTGGCCGGCGAAGGCGCGGCCGCCAACGGCGCGGCGGGCTCCCCTGGCGCGGTCGACGGGCGGGTCGAGCGGGTGAGGATCGGGCGCAACTACGTCGCGGCGCTGGCGGCCGAGGGATGGGACTGGTCGCCGAGCTTCTGGCGCTTCGACCCCGTCGGCGGGGAGGAGGGGACCGCTCCCGAGCAGCTCCCGGAGGTCGAGGCGGCGCCCGCCTCCAACGGCGCGGGCGCGACGGCCGGGCAGGGGGACGGCCCTGCGGCCCAGCCCGACGCCCCTGCCACCCAGGGGCACGCGGTGGTCGCACCGGCGCAGTCGCCCCCCGGGCCACGACCGCGCGGTCGGGCCGGCGGCTCGAAGCGCCGGCCCTGGCGCTCGCCGCTCGTGGTGGACGACCTGCGCCAGCGCTCCCTCGACGGCCAGTGCGAGGTCTCGGCCCGGGTGTGCCGCCGCGACGACGAGGAGCTGCGCCTGTGGTACCGCTTCCCGGAGGAGCTGGCGCCCGCGTGGCTGGACGGCTCGCCCTTCCTCGCCGGGGTGGTGGTGTGGGCCATGCGCCACGCTCAGGACGTCGAGCTCGAGGCGCCGGTGTCGCCGCGGCTGCGCGCCCACATCGACGGGATCATGGCCGTCTACGAGTCGATGTTCCCCTCGCAGATGCGCCGGGTCGCGGTCGAGGCCCCGACGGCCGAGCCGCCCCCCGCCAACGGGCGGACCGGCTGCTTCTTCTCGCGCGGCGTGGACTCGTGGTACGCCGCGCTGAGCGCGCTCGAGGACGACGCCCAGGAGCCGCCGCTCACCCACCTGGTCTTCTCGCCCGACTTCCTGCCGACCACGCGCTGGACCCAGGAGCGCATCGAGGCCAAGACGCGCGCCACGCTCGAGGCGGCGCAGCGGACCGGCTGCCAGGTCATCGAGGTCCACACCAACCAGAAGCGCGACTTCCGCGGCGCCCAGCTGATGGGCTCGGCCCTGGCCATGGGCTTTTCGCGCATGCTCATCCCCTCGGGGTCGATGCACGGGGAGATCGTCCCCGCGGGCACCCATCCGGCGCTGGACTGGCGCTTCTCGACCGAGCGCACGGAGATCGTCCACTACGGCGACGCCAACCGGCTCGACAAGGTCGCGCGGATCGCCCGCTCCGACGACGCCCTGGCGACGTTGAACGTCTGCCGGCTCAACAAGGGCGTGGGCGACGAGAACTGCGGGCGCTGCGAGAAGTGCCTGCGGACCATGCTCGAGCTCTACGTGGTGGGCGCGCTGGACCGTGCGCCGGTCTTCCAGCGCCCGCTCGAGCCGGCGCGGGTGGCCGAGATGCGCAAGCTGCTCGGGGTCAACCGCCACATCTGGGTCGAGGTCCTCCACGCCCTGGGCGACTCCCCGGCCGATCGCGAGATGGCCGCGGCGGTGCGCCTGGTCATCGCCTCCAGCGACCTGCGCACCGCCTGCCACGAGCTGCGCGAGGTGCTGACCGACCCCGCCCTGGGCGACGTGCGCGAGGACCTGCCGATCGCCGTCCAGCGCGCCAAGGAGATGGGCGGCTACGCCTGGCGCGAGATCCACGCCGACCCCCAGACGCCCCAGCGCGGGCTGGGCTGGCGGGTGGCGCGTTCGGTCCTGCACCGCACGAGCGGCAAGGACGGCCACCTCGCCGTCGAGTCCGAGGCGGAGGTGCAGGAGCCGGCGGGCTAGGCGCGGTCGGGCCGGGCGCCGGCCGGCTGGGAGCGGTCGGGCAGGTCGAGCAGGCTCGCGAAGCGCTTGGGCTCGGGGAGGGCGTCCAGCACCAGCCAGGCGCCGCTGTCCTCGAGCTCTGAGCGGGAGAAGGGACCCGATGCCACGGCGACCGCCCGCACGCCGATCGCCCGGGCGCAGCGCACGTCGTGGGGCGTGTCGCCGATGACGAAGGCCCGACCGGCGTCGAGCTCGCCGTCGACCTTCTCGCGCGCCAGCTCCCACGCGCGCCGGGCGATCGTCTCGCGGTCGTCGCCGTCGGCGCAGAAGCCGCCGTCGAACAGCCGCGAGTCGAGGCCGTAGTGGGCGAGCTTGGCCGCCGCGCCGGCGCGGGTGTTGCCGGTGAGCAGGAGCGAGACCACGCCCGGGCGCCGGGCCACGTCGTCGAGCACCGCCTCGACGCCGGGGAGGACCTGGCCCTGGCGCCAACCCAGGCGCTCGGGCAGGTGGCGCTCGTAGGCGCGCAGCAGGGCCACCACCTTCTCGGGGTCGGCCTGCGCGCCGCACGCCTGCTCGATCACTCGGGCGGCGATCTGGGCGTCGGTGAGCCCTCCGGTCTGCATCTGCTGGAGGTCGATCGGGCGGCCGCACACCTCCTCGGCCGCGGCCTCGAGCGCGAAGACCCCGGCGCGGGCGGTCGACAGCAGCGTGCCGTCGATGTCCCAGAAGAGGACGTGCGTCATGCCGGCCGGGCGCCGACGGCGTCGAGGACGCGCGCGGCCACGCCGCTGGCGTCGAGGCCGTGGGCGCGCAGCACCTCGTCGTTGCTGCCGCAGGCCGGCACGTCCTCCACGGAGAGCTTGTGGACACGGCCGGCGGCCGGGTGGCCGCCCTCGGCCAGCGCCGCCAGTACGCCGTCGCCCTGGCCGCCCACCGCGAAGTGGTTGTCCAGGCACAGGACCGGGCCGTCCCCGGCGAGCTCGCCCAGCCAGGCGCCGTCGATCCCCCGCAGCCAGGGCAGAGCGACCACGGTGCATTCCACCCCGATCCGCACCAGCCCGTCGGCGGCCAGCCAGGCCGAGGAGGTCATCACCGGGCCGGCGGCCACCAGGGTGGCGTCGGCGCCCTCGCGCAGGACGGGCCCGCGCCCCGGGGCCAATGTCGGCGCCCGGTCGGGCTCGAAGGGCAGCGGCCACGGGACCGAGACCAGGCGGATGTAGACCGGGCCCGTCGCCTCCCGCACCGCCCAGCGCACGACGGCGGCGCACTCGGCCTCGCTGTGGGGCTCGAGCATGGCGATGCCCGGGATCGAGCCCATCACCGAGATGTCGCGCACCATCTGGTGGGAGTGGCCCGGGCCGCCCGGCACGATGCCGATCAGCGAGCCGGTGTAGATGACCTTCGTGCGCTCGGTGGCGTTGTTGTAGACCTGCTCGTTGGCCCGCGGAGTGAGGAAGCACCCGAACGAGTGCACGGCGGGCAGCAGGCCCGAGAGGGCGAGCGTCCCGGCCTGGGAGACCATGTCCATCTCGGCGATGCCGCACTCGACGAAGCGGTCGGGGACGCGGTCGCGGAAGGGGATGAGGCCGGTGTCGAGCACGAGGTCGGCGTCGAGGGCGACGAGCCGAGGCTCGGACTCAGCGGCGGCGGCCAGCGCCTCTCCGTAGGCGGCGACCAGGCGCTGAGGCTCGCCGGCGGGGGCGGAGGCGGGCTCCGGCGCGGAGCTGAACGGCTCCCGCGCCTCCTCCAAGCGAATCGGCCGCGCGCCAAGCACCTCGAGGCGCTGGTTAAGCCGCCCCTCGAGCTCGGTCACGCCGCGCTCGTACTCCTCCCCCGACGGGGCGCCCGAGTGGTAGCCGTAGAGGGCCTCGCGCGTGTGCGGCAGCTCGCGTGGCTCCATGAAGGAGACGCCCGCGCCCTTGACGGTGTCGGCCACCAGGAGCTTGGGTCGGTCGGCCGCCTCGGCGTCGAGCCCGCGCAGCGCGGCGTCCAGCGCCCGCAGGTCGTGGCCGTCGCAGCGACCGGTGGCCCAGCCCCAGGCCGCCACCTTCGCCTCGAGGTCGCCGAGGTCGGAGACCTGGTCGACCCAGGTGTCGGACTGGAGCTTGTTGTGGTCGACGATCGCCGTGATCTCGCCCATCCTGCGGTTGGCGGCCGATCCCAGCGACTCCCAGAACTGGCCCTCCTGGAGCTCGCCGTCGCCGGTGATGACGTAGACGCGCCCCGAGCGCCCGGCGAGGCGGTCGGCCGTCACGAAGCCCTTGGCCTTGGAGACGCCCATGCCCAGGGAGCCGGTCGAGGTCTGCACGACGGGGTGGGTGGCCACGTCTGGGTGGCCGGGCAGCCCGTCCAGCCGGCGCAGGCCGTGGATCAGCTCGAACGGCAGCTTCTCGACGCCGGCCAGCACGGCGTAGGTCCCCGGCGCGTCGTGACCCTTGGACGAGAAGCAGCGATCGCCGTCGCCCAGCACCTCGAGGTGCAGCCAGGCCAGGATGTCCAGGCACGAGAAGCTCGTGCCGATGTGGCCCGAGCCGGCGCGCGCGATCTCGTAGAGGGCGTTGAGCCGGCAGGCGTCGGCGAAGGCCGCGGCCCGCCCGTGGGGATCGGCCTCGAGCGCGCGGATGCGCCGCAGCTCGCTCAGCGGGACGTAGCGCTGGCTCACGAGGCGTTGGCCGCCTCAGTCGGCACGTGCGAACCGTCGCGGCTCACGGCGCGGCCGCCGCCTCGATCGGCGCCTGCTCCACCTCGGGAAGCCGGGCCTCTCCGCTGGCCAGCCAGCGCTCGGCCAGCGCCCAGTCGTCCTCGTAGTCGATCGAGAATCCCTCCACCGGATCGGTGAAGAAGGGTGCGACGCGCTCGCCCGAGATCGACCCCTGCTCGGTCACGGCCCGCGTCCAGGCGATCTCCAGCGAGGAGTTCTGAGCGAAGACCGGCGGCAGAGACTGGTACTGGCGCGAGTGCAGCGGCGGGGGCTCGGGCGGCTGGGGAAGGAGGGGGCGCATGAGGTCGCCCTCGATGACCCACATCTTCCCCGGGTGCTGGCGGCACTTCTCGACGGCCCGGATCGAGTCGGCCCGCTCGCCCAGCGCGAGCAGCGCGTCCCACGCTCGCCCGATCGTCGCCGCGGTGCGAAACGGGCTCGTAGGGCGCAGGATCGAGAAGAGCTCGAACGAGCGACCTTCGTGCTCGAGACCCTCGAGCACGAGGCGCACCCAGTCGATGTCGGGCGAGGTCGGGCCCGACATCTGCGCCGGGCGCAGCTCGGGCACCTCGGCTCCGTAGTGCTCGGCGATCCGGGCGATGTCCGGCGAGTCGGTGGAGACAATCACCGCGTCGAAGCGCCCGGTCTGACGCGCCGCAGCGATCGAGTAGGCGATCAGGGGGTGACCGGCCAGCGGCCGGACGTTCTTGCCGGGCACGCGCTGCGAGCCGGCGCGGGCGGGGACGAGGGCTACGGCGCGGCGTGAGGTCAGATCGGGGCTCATGCGGCGCAGAAGGATGGCAGGCAGCCGGTCGAGGCGGCCCGGGCGGCGGGCAGGCGGCGCGGGCCCGGCGTCCTACCGGTGGTCGGCGTTGGCCACGAGCAGCCGCTCCTCGAGCTCCTGCACGCTGCGCTGGGCCGAGTCGATCGCCCGCATCGAGCGGGCCACCGCCCGCGACGCGCGCCGGTAGCCGGGCACCGCGCGCACGTCGGAGTCCAGGCCGCGGGCCTGCTCGCCCAGCAGCCCTGCCTCGTGGCGCAGGAGGGCGAGGCGGATGCCGGTGGCCAGGCGGCGGTCGAACTCGCTCTCGCCCAGCGCGTGCAGCAGCTCGACCCACGAGTGCGGCTCGCCGATGCGGTCCATCCGCAGCAGCAGCGCCGGGTCCAAAGGCCTGTCGAAGGCCGGCGAGCGCTCGAGGGCGCCGAGGACGTGCAGGCCGATCATCGTACGCAGGCACTTCTCGCACTTGCCGCAGTTGCGCTCGGTCTGGGGGAAGTCGTCCTTGCACACGTCGATCAGCTCCAGCGCGACCGGCGAGCGGGCGATCCGCGCCATCTTCTGCTGGCGCCCGGCGCTGCCGTAGTGGACGATCTCGGTTGCCTCGGTCGAGAAGCGGTAGTCGAGGGTGGGGTGCGTGCTCTTGGCCCGCAGCACCGCCTGCATGACCCCCGAGGGGATGAGCATACGTCGGGCGCCCAGGGCCAGCGCGGTGGCCACGAGGATCGGCCCCTTGAGCGTGTGCTTGAGGTTGGTGTCGACCTCGATCAAGCCCACGCCGAGCCGGTCGGCCGCCTCGCGCACCTTGTCGACCTTGCCGCGGACCTGCTCGGGCGTGAAGTCGTCGGAGACGAAGCCGGGGGAGAAGACGAGGTGGGTGATCGGGCGCTGGCCGTTGTTCTCGTCCTCGAGCACGCTCAGCGCGGCGTGCCAGGAGTCGACGCCGCGCGAGAAGAAGCAGCCGACGATGTCGGCGCCGGCTGGCGGCGCGACGGCCTGCGGGGCGTGGATCGAAACGTGCCGCAGCCGGCCGGGGAAGAGCGACTCCATCACGCCGGTGATCTCGTCCAGGCGGCCGAGGACGCGCGGCGAGACCGGCCCGTCGATGTGGACCTCCTCGCCACGGAGCATGGCCCAGTGCAGGGCCGAGGGCAGGAACGGCGTGGCGTCGGCCTCGCCGCGGGACGCCAGTTCCTCGGGGAAGGTGAACCAGACGCGCAGTTCGTCCTCACCGGCGGGGCGCACGCGGGCCGAGAGCTCGCACAGCCCGTTGGCGAAGGTGCGCCGCACCTCGTCGACGATCATCGTTCGAGGGTAGCGGCACCCCGGCGGGCTGCGGCGGAGCGCTCGTCGGCTCGGCGGCCCCGCCGCCGGTGCTTGTGCGGCGCCGGGCTGCCGGGAATGGGCACGGGCTTCGGCGCTGCGCCAACGGGCCGCGGCCTTTGGGCACAGCCCTGGGCGCGGCAGCTGAGGCCCCTGTCGATCAGGGGCAGGGCCCTGGAGCTGATAGCCCCCGCTATCACTATTGATAGCCCCCGCTATCAGGTCTCGAGGTGACCCCCTGACCCCGGGCGCTCGAGGCCGCTCAGACCCGCCCGGGGTCGTGGTTGACGTAGACGGTCTTCCAGTCCGAGTAGACGTCGAGCGCCTCGGTGCCGGCCTCGCGCCAGCCGGTGCCCGAGTCGCCCTCGCCGCCGAAGGGCATGTGGGGCTCTGAGCCGTAGGTCGGGCCGTTCACCGAGGCCACGCCGCTGCGCACCCGCGCGACGAACTCCTGGGCGCGGTGGACGTTCGCCGTCCAGATCGCCGCGGTCAGGCCGTAGGGCGAGCGCCCGGCGGCCGCGAGCGCCTCCTCGAATCCGCGCACCCGGTGCAGTGTGGCGATCGGGCCGAACAGCTCGGTGCAGGAGATCTCGGCGTCGAGGTCGGCGTCCTCGACCAGCGTGGGGGACATGTAGAAGCCGCCGGCGTGCTCGGGGCCGCTCAGGCGCTCGCCGCCGCAGACCACCCGCGCGCCGGACTCGCGCGCCCGCTGCACCGCCGCGAGCATGCTCTCGAGCTGGCGCTCGTTGATCACCGGGCCGAAGTCGTGCTCGTCACCGGGGCCGACTCGCTGGGCGCTCGCGCGGTCGCGCAGCAGCGCGAGGAACTCGTCGTAGACCGCGTCGAAGACCAGGACCCGCGAGCCTGAGGCGCAGCGCTGCCCGGCGTTCGAGAAGGCCGACAGCGCGGCCGCCTCGGCGGCGCGCTCGAGGTCGGCGTCCTCGCAGACGATCAGCGGGTTCTTGCCCCCCAGCTCCAGGCAGACCTTGGCCAGGCGCTCGCCGGCCACGCGGTTGATCATCCGCCCGACCGCCGTGGAGCCCGTGAACGAGATCACGTCCACGCGCGGGTCCTCGACCAGCGGCTGGCCGGCCTCCTCGCCGAAGCCGTGGACGACGTTGAGCACGCCAGGCGGCAGCCCCGCCTCGGCGGCCAGCCGCGCGAACAAGAGCGCGGTCTCCGGCGTGTCCTCGGAGGCCTTGAGCACCGCGCCGTTGCCGCACAGCAGGGCGGGGAAGACCTTCCAGGCGACGTTGGCGATCGGGGTGTTGGCGGCGATGATCAGTCCCGCCACGCCGACCGGCTGGCGCACGGTCATGGCCTGGCGGTTGGGCACCGCGCTGGTCGTGGTGCGCCCGTAGAAGCGCCGCCCCTCGCCGGCCACGAAGTGGCCCATCTCGATCGCCGCGCCGACCTCCCCCAGGGCATCGGAGGGCGACTTCCCGGTCTCGGCGGCGACCACGGCCGCGACCTGCTCGGCGTCGCGCTCCAGCAGCTGGGCGATGCGCCGCATGATCAGCCCGCGCTCGGCCACCGTGCGCGCCGCCCACGCGGGCTGGGCCTCCACGGCGGCGGCGATCGCCGCCTCGACGTCGCGGTGGTCGGAGCGTGCGACCACGCTGCGCACCTCGCCGGTGGCGGGGTTTAGCTTCTCGAAGGTCGCCCCACCGGCCGCGGGGCGCTCCTCGCCGTCGATCATGTTCGACACGGTCTGCGTGGCGGGCGGGGCGGTGATGCTCATAAGGCGAATCCTCCGTCGACTCGAAGCTCCTGGCCGGTCACGTAGCGCGAGGCGTCCGAGGCCAGGAAGATCAACGGCTCGGCCAGGTCCTCGACCTCGGCCATGCGACCCAGGGGGACGTGGGCACAGTACTTCGCGGTGAACTGCTCGTCCTGGCCCCCGCGCACGCCGCCGGGCGACAGGGCGTTGACCCGCACGCGGCGCGGACCCCACAGGCGGGCGAAGTAGCGAGTCAGCGAGAGAACGCCGGCCTTGGAGGCGCCGTAGGCCGGGGGCTTGAGGAAGGGAGGGTCGGCGTCCAGATGGTCGTAGAGCTCGGGGCGGGGGGCCTCGGTGGCGTAGAGCGAGCCGACGTTGACGATCGAGCCGCCGCCGGCGTCGCGCATGGCCGCGCCGAAGACCTGGATCGCCTGGAAGGTGCCGACGAGGTTGACGTCGAGCGTGGCGCGGAAGGCGTCGGCCGGGATGTCCTCCTCGCGGAAGGTGCGCGCGGCCGCGTCGGGGGGCTGGTCGATCCCGGCCCCGTTGACCAGGACGGTGGGGACCCCGGCGTCGGCGGCGATGGCGTCGAGCGCGTGGCGCAGCGAGTCGCGATCGGTCACGTCGGCCTGCTCCATGCGCACGCCGCCGATCGCCGCGTCAGGGGCGAGATCCAGCCCGACGACGGTCGCGCCGGCGCCGGCCAGGGCAGCGCACCAGCCGGGGCCGAGCTTCCCGCCCGCACCGGTGACCACCGCGACGCGGCCGTCGAGCGGCGCGGCGCGACGCGCCGCCGCCCGGTCGTCCACGCGTGCGGCCGGCGTCACTCGCCGCCGGCGCTGCGCGCCGCCAGCTCCTCGGGCACGGCCTCTTCGAGCAGGTCGAAGTTCAGCGCCGTGTCCTCGGTCACGGGATGACGCAGGATGCGGCCCACCAGGTTGTCGAACTCGTAGGGCGCCAGCCCGTCGCCCGGCGACTTGGCCGCGATGTCCTCCTCGCGCAGGCGATGGCCGGCGGGGAGGTCGGTGGCGGCGACGAGCTTCTTGGCCATCTTCTTGGCGGGCTCGGCCTCGGCGGGGTACATCTTCTTGTCCCCGTCGCCGAGGGCCAGCCGCGTGCGCTTGAGATCGCGCACCAGCTTGCGCATGCCCTGAGGCTCGAGCGAGAAGCGGTGATCGGTGCCCTTCATCGCCCGGTCGAGCGTGAAGTGCTTCTCGACGATCCGCCCGCCCAGCACGTACGCCGCCACCGCCATGGCGATCCCGTTGTCGTGAGAGGAGAGGCCGACCACCGTGTCCTCGAACATCTCGCGGTAGGTGGCGATGACACGCAGGTCGAGCTCGGCCCACTTGGCCGGGTACTCGGCGGTGCACTGGAGCAGCGCGACCTGGTCGTTGATCGGGGCGATGGTGTCGAAGGCCCGGCGGACGTCGTCCAGCGTCGACGCCCCCGTGGAGACGATCATCGGCTTGCCGATCTCGGCCACGTGACGTAGCAGCGGGAGGTTGGTCAGGTCGGCCGAGGCGATCTTGTAGGCCGGCATGTCGATGTCGGCCAGCAGGTCGGCGCTCGGATGATCAAAGGCGGTAGCGAAGAAGCAGATCCCGATGTCGTTGGCGTAGTCGTGCAGCTCCTCAAACTCGGAGCGCCCGAACTCCAGCGCCTCACGGTGGGTCCCGTAGGTGGGCCCGAAGGAGTTCTCGTTGTCGTAGGGGCGGTCGAACGCCTCGCGGGTGTACAGCGAGCGGTTGTCGCGCTTCTGGATCTTGGCCGCATGGGCGCCGCAGCGCTTGGCCTCGTCGAACATGCGCTTGGCCTGCTCGAGCGAGCCCTGGTGGTTGTGGCCGATCTCGGCGATGACGTAGCAGTCGCTGTCGTCGCTGATCTCGAAGCCGTCGATGGTGAGCCGGCGTGCGTGATCGGGCATGGGGGTCATGCTAGACGGTGGCTCCCGGAGGCAGGCAACCCACCATCCAGCCCCTCGGAGCCGTAGCCGAGCTGCGCCAGCAGGTCGCCGGCCACGGCGTTCACCGCCCGCAGGTCCTCGGGCGCCAGGTCGCTGCGCCAGCGCCCGATCCGATCCGCCTGCGGAGGCTGGGCGGCGCGGGCGAGGATCGCCGTGCGCTGCCGGGCGGGCACCGCTTCTTCGCGGGCGCCCGCTCTCAAACCGCGGTCGATCTCGGCCAGCCGGGCGGGCGCTCGGCGGTGGTAGTCGAGCATCGACCGGTCCCACGGCAGCTCGATGAAGTCGCAGACCTCCCGCAGGATGGGCTCGGGATCGCGGACCAGGTCCTCGTAGCGGACCTCGCGGTAGTACCCGACCTTGGCGCCGTCCGCGCGGCCCTTGGCGATCCCGTCCACCCACCTCTGGGCGGCTGCGGCGGGGGTGCGGGGGCCAAAGTAGGCGGCGGACAGGGAGACGGCCACGTCACGTCCGTCTCGCACGATATGGACGAAGCGAGCCTCGGGCAGCGCCCTGGCGATGCGCTTGATGCGGGTCAGGGATCCTGGCGTCTTGTCGCCCCAGCGCGGCTTGCCCGCGGCGTCGGCGTACGTGCGGTAGAAGGCGCGCAGGGTGCTGGTGGCGGTGAGGGGCTGAGCCTCCTCGAGGCGTTGGCGCAGGTCGCCGGGGTCGAGGTTGAAGTCCGGCCAGTAGCGGCTGGCCGTGATCACCCCGAGCATGTCCGTCGGTCGCTCCACCCCCTGCTTGCAGGCGCGCGCGATGCGCGGGAAGAGGTGCGTCTCCGGCGGGATCGCCAGCAGGGGATGGGCGTCCAGCATGAGGCGCAGGAGCGTCGTGCCCGAGCGGGGAACCCCCACCACGAAGGGGGCGGGCGGCGGGTCGTGCGCGCGTGCTCTAGACGATCGTCGCGGCAGGCGCATGGCGCGCGGCAAGTGTGCCAGACGTCGCGCGCGGCGCCGGCGCGCCTGGCCGATATGGTGGCCGGGGGTGAGCCCGGCGACCTCGAGCCCGCGTTCGCGATGAAGCTGGCCATGACCCTCCTCGTGCGCGACGAGGCCGATGTGCTCGAGGCGAACCTGCGCTTCCACTTCGCCCAGGGCGTCGACGTGGTGGTGGCCACCGACAACGGCTCCACCGACGGGACGCTGGAGATCCTCCAGCACTACCAGCGGGCCGGGCTCGTCCACCTCATCGAGGAGCCGGCCGACGACTACCACCGCCTCCAGGCCCACTGGATCACCCGCATGGCCCGGGTGGCGACGACGGACCTCGGGGCCGATTGGGTGATCAACAACGACGCCGACGAGTTCTGGTGGCCGGTGTCGGGCACGCTGGCCGAGGCCTTCGCCGCCGTGCCCGAGCGCTACGACGCGCTCGCCGCCCCGCGGCCGGAGTTCGTGCCCCGGCCCGACGGGCCCGGCACCTTCGCCCAGCGCCTGACCGTGCGCCAGGCCCGCTCGCACACCAGCCCCAAGCTCGCCCACCGCGGGCTGGCCGACGTCAACGTCTTCATCGGCAGCCATCGCCTGACCCGTGGCGAGGGCGGGCCGGCGCCGCGGCCCGGAGCGCGCCGCGCCTCGCGGCCGGTGCTGCGGGCGGTCTCAGCTGAGCCTGACGACTCGGACCTGTTGGTCCCCGCCCCGCGCTGGCCGGTCCGCATCCTGCACTTCCCGCTGCGCTCCTACGCCCAGTTCGAGGCGCGGGTGGAGCGCATCGCCGTTCAGGAGGGCCAGGAGCTGGACGGGCGCCGGGGCGAGCTGCACGACCACTACCGCGCAGGGCGGCTGCCGGCGATCTACGCCGAGATGGTGGGCGACGCGGCGGTCGAGGAAGGGCTGCGCGCGGGGCGCCTGGTGCACGACACCGGCCTGCGCGACTACCTCGAGCGCTGCCCCGACCCGCTCGCCGCGGGCGGCCCGCCGCGACCGGCGCTGGCCGTGGAGGTCTCGCCGGCCCGGCGCGACGAGGAGCTGGCCGGGCTCGAGGAGGACATGATGCGCGCGCTGGCCCGCGCTGAGCACACGCTGCTCGGGCAGCGGGCGCGGGCGCGTGAGCGCTTCCGACGCTGCCGCGAGGAGCTCGACGAGGCGCGAGGCCGCGAGCGGGCGCTGCGCGATCGCCTGAAGAGCTAGGCCCCGGTGGTGTCCACGCCGGCGCGGCGCCTGGCCGGTGCGGGCGAGCGTCCCTCGACCTCGTAGCCCAGCTCGGCGAGCAGCTCGCCGGCAATCGCCTCGCACGCCGCCCGATCCTCGGGACTCATCTCGGTCCGCCAGCGCTCCACCCGGTCGGCCACCGGCGGGCGGCTGGTCAGCGCGTGCATGTGAGGGCCATACCAGGCGGGGATCGGGTCCTTGCCGGGGCGCGGGCGTTCGTGCGCGAGCACCTGCATGCGGTCGGCGGCGTTGCGGTGGTAGTCGAGCATGACCGGGTTCCACGGCAGGTCGATGAACTCGCACACGCGGCGCAGCGTGGGCTCGGTGTCAAGCACGAGCTGCTCGTAGCGAACCTCCAGGTAGTGGGCGGCGCGCTCGCCCTCGCGCATGGCGCGGCGCATCTTGTTGGTCCAGCGCCGAGCGGCGGCGGCGGCCGAGTCGGGCAGCGTGAGCTCGGCCGCGGTCATGGAGAGCGCGACGTCGCGCGCGTCGCGGATGATGTGGACGAAGTGCGCCTCGGGCAGCGCGCGTTCGATGCGGCGCATCTCGCTCAGGTAGCGCGGCGTCTTGTCCCCCCAGCGGGGCTTGCCGGCGCGGGCGGCGTAAGCCTCGTAGAACGCGCGCACGACCTCCCGGCCCTTGAGCCGCCGGCCTCCGGGCAGGCGGGCGCGGACGTCGTCGGGCTCGAGTCCGAACGTCGACCAGCGTCGGGTCTCGGTGAGGAGCTCGACGGCGCGGTCTCGGTCGACCTCGGTGTCCTTGCACTCGCGCAGCAGCCCGGGGACGAAGTGGGTCTCCGGGGGCACGGCCATCTCGGGATGGGCGTCGAGCATGAGCCGCAGCAGGGTGGTGCCGGAGCGAGGGACGCCGACCACGAAGGGCGCCGGGGCGGCGGGCTCATCGGGGCGCCGAGCGCGTGAAGCGCGGCGTGAGAATGGCGATCTCACGGCACGGCTGAGTCTCGCAGACGGTCCGGGGGCGGTCTGGGCGGCGGCCGTCGGCGCTAGCCTCAGCGGCCGAACGTGAGGCTGGTCATGACCCTCAAGGTGCGCGACGAGGAGGACGTCCTCGAGGCGAACTTGCGCTTCCACCTCGCGCAGGGGATCGACTTCTTCGTCGTCACCGACAACGGGTCGCGCGACGCCACGCCCGACATCCTGCGCGCCTACGCGCGCGCCGGCCTGCTCCATCTCATCGAGGACCCGGCCGAGGACTTCCCCACGCCGCGCTGGTTCACCGACATGGCCCGCATGGCAGCCACCGACTTCGGCGCCGACTGGGTGATCAGCAACGACGCGGACGAGTTCTGGTGGCCGGTGGCAGGCGGCGACCTCAGGCTGGCGCTCGAGGGCGTCCCCGCTCCCTACAGCGTGCTCAACGCGCCGCGGCCGGAGTTCGTCGGACGACCCGACGGGCCCGGCTCGTTCGCGCAGCGGCTGGTCTACCGCGAGGCGCTCTCGCGGCTCCAGCACAAGGTGGCGCACCGGGCCGACCCGCACGTCATGGTCGGCGAGGGCGGTCACAAGGTCAGCGAGCCCGGCGACGACGGCGACGACGCGGGCCCCGTGCACTCCGGCCGCGCGGTGCTGCGCTCGGTCTCGGGCCAGCGCGACAGCGAGCGGCGGGCGCGCTTCGTGGCGGCGCCGCGCTGGCCGGTGCGTGTCCTGCACTTCCCGGTGCGCTCGTTCGAGCAGTTCAAGCGCCGGGTCGAGCTGCGGCTCTTCCACGGGAACTTCGAGGAACGCGGGCACACGTCGGACCGCGGCCGGCGCCCCGAGCTGCTGCGCCACTACGAGGAGGGGCGGCTCCCCGAGCTCTACGAGCATCTGGTGTACGACGACCGGGCCGTGCAGGCGGGCCTCGCGGCCGGCGAGCTCGTGCAGGACACCGGCCTGCGGGACTTCCTGGCCGCCTGCCCGGATCCGCTGGACGGCGAGCCGGCGATCCAGGCCGCCCGTGAGCTGGCCTCGACCCGCCGGCTGGCGCCCGAGGAGGCCGCCGCCGAGCTGGCGGCCAACGAGCTGGACATGATGCACGGGCTGGATCGCGTCGAGCGCAAGGGCCGTCGCCAGCGCCGCCAGGCCGACCGCCGGCTCGAGCGCCTGCGTCGGGAGCGCGCTGAGCTGGCCGATCGGCTGGCGCAGGTCGAGGCCGAGCGCGATCGCCTGGCCGCCGCTGCCGGCGGCCCGAGCGACGGGCGCTGGGGCCGGGCGCGCGCTCGGGCCACGCGTGTCCTGCGCCGCCCGTGAGGCTCGTCATGACGCTCAAGGTGCGCGACGAGGAGGACGTCCTCGACCACAACCTGCGCTTCCACGTCGCCCAAGGCGTCGACTTCTTCGTCGTCACCGACAACGGCTCGCGCGACGCCACGCCGGAGATCCTCGACCGCTACGTTCGCGCGGGCCTGGCGCACGTGATCGAGGAGCCGCAGGACGCGCTCAAGAACCGTGGGCGCGCGTGGGTGACCCGGATGGCCCGTATGGCCGCCACCGACTTCGACGCCGACTGGGTGATCAACGCCGACGCCGACGAGTTCTGGTGGCCGCTGGGCGGGGGAACGGTCGCCGAGGCGCTGGCCGGGATCGCGCCGCCCTACGGGGTCGTCAACGCGCCGCGCCCCGAGCTGGTGGGGCGGCCGGACGGCCCGGAGCCGTTCCTCGAGCGGCTGGTCTTTCGCGAGACGCGTTCCCGGGCCACGCCCAAGGTCGCCCACCGCGCCGCCGACGACCTGCTCGTGGGAAACGGCGGCCACCGGCTGGCCATCGTGCGCGACGACAAGGTCGCCGAGCAGCGCACGCCGCGCTTCGACCGCGCCGTGCTGCGCGCGGTGGCGGGCACTGGCCAGGACGAGGCCAGGTGGCGGCTCGTGCCGGCTCCGCGCTGGCCGCTGCGCATCCTGCACCTCCCGCTGCGCTCCTTCAACCACTACCGCCGCCGCGTCGAGCTCACGCTCTTCCACGGCGACTACCGCGATCGGCGCTCGAACCGCGGCGAGCTGCTGCGCGCCTACGAGAACGGCGGCCTGCCCGAGCTCTACGCGCAGCTGGTCTACGACGACCGCGCGGTCGAGGAGGCCCTGGCCGCCGGCGAGCTGGTCCGCGACACGAGCCTGCGCGACTTCCTTGCCGGCTGCCCCGACCCGCTCGCCGAGGGCGGCATGCAGGCCGCGCGCGACTGGGCGGCGCAGGCGCCGCGACCATCGCGGGAGGAGCGCGAGCGCGACCTGGCCGTGCAGGAGCTCGACATGATGCAGGCCCTGGTCGGGGCGGACGGGTCGGTGCGGCGGCGGGCCGGCCTGCTCAAGCGCCGGGTGCGCCGGGTGGAGGGGCAGCGGGCCAGGCAGCGCGAGCGCGCGCGCGAGCTCGAGCGCCAGGTCAGGCGCCTCGAGCGCGGGCGGCGCCGCCAGGAAAGACGGCTGGCGGCGATGGAGGCGACACGGTGGTGGCGGACGCGCGAGGCGATCGCCGCGGCCGCGGCCCGGGTCCGGCGCCCGCGGGGCCGGTAGTAGCCTCAGCCGCCTGCCATGAGGCTGGTCATGACCCTCAAGGTCCGCGACGAGGAGGACGTCCTCGAGGCCAACCTGCGCTTCCACGTGGCGCAGGGCGTCGACTTCTTCGTGGTCACCGACAACGACTCGACCGACGCCACGCCGCAGATCCTCGACCGCTACGCGCGCGCCGGCCTCGTCCACCTCCTGCACGAGCCCTCCGGCGACTACCAGAACGTCCACGGCGACTGGGTCACCCGGATGGCGCGGATGGCCTTCACCGACTTCGGCGCCGACTGGGTGATCAACAACGACGCCGACGAGTTCTGGTGGCCCGTGGGCGGGGGGACGCTGGACGCGGCCTTTGCCGCCATTCCCGACGGCTATGGCCTCCTCCACGCCCCGCGCCCCGAGTTCGCCGGGCGCCCCGACGGGCCGGGGGACTGGCCGCAGCGACTGGTCTTTCGCGAGGCGCGGTCGCGCGTGCGCCACAAGATCGCCCACCGCGGCGCGGCCGACGTGGAGGTCGGCGGGGGCAGCCACCGCCTGGCCATCAAGGGGCCCAAGGAGGGCGGCACGCCTCCGATGCGCTCGACCAAGGCGCTGCTGCGGCCGGTCACCGAGCCCGACGACCGCCCCCGCGACGAGCGCTGGACGCCCGCCCCGCGCTGGCCGGCGCGCATCCTGCACCTGCCGATCCGCTCGTTCGAGCAGTACCGCCGGCGCGTCGAGCTGACCGTCTACCACGGGGGCTTCGAGCTGCGCGACCGCCGCCGGGCGCTGCTCGAGGCCTACGAGGCCGGGACGCTGGAGCAGCTCTACGCCCGCACCGTGCTCGACGACGAGGGCATCGAGCGCGGCCTGGCCACCGGCGAGCTGGTGCAGGACACCGGCCTGCGGGACTTCCTCGCCGGCTGCCCGGACCCACTCGGCGAGGGCGGCGTGCAGGCGGTCCGCGAGTGGGCGGCCGCCAGCCCTGCGGCGCGCCCCTCGCCAGAGCGGGCCGCCGCCGACGTGGCCGCCAACGAGCTCGACATGATGCACGCGCTGGCCCGCAACGAGCTGGCCATGCGCTGGCTGCGGGCCGAGGCCAACCAGCGCGCGCGGCGGCTCAAGCGCGAGCTGGCCGAGGCCCGTGCGCGGGTCGAGGAGCTCGAGGGCGAGGCCGCGGGCGCCGCCGGTCGCGACGACGAGCGGGGCGGGCGTGGGGGCGCCGGCGACCATGGCCGCGCCAAGCGGCCCGCCTGGCGGCGAGCGCTTCCCTCCCGGCGATCCGCGCGCTGAGGTTGTCGTGGGAGCCAGCCGACTAGGCTGAGCCGCCCGTGCGCCTGCGCTCACTTGCCACCTGCTGCCTCGCCGCCAGCGTGCTCGCCGGCGTGAGCGCCGCCCCGGCCGGAAGCGCCGACCGCGCGGTCACCGCCCGGGACTTCAGCTTCGGCCCGAGGATCGTCGCGGTGAGGCCCGGGGCCACCGTGACCTTCCACAACGCCGGCGGGATCCACAACGTGGCGTGGGATGACGGCGTCCCGGCCGATCCCCCGTCGGCCAGCCAGTCGAGCTGGACGGTCACCCGATCCTTCAGCCGGGCCGGCGCCCACCCCTTCTACTGCCAGGTCCACGGGGCGCGTGGCGTCCACGGGATGGCGGGGATCGTCTTCGTCACGCCCACCGGAGCCGTCCCCGCGCCGGCGGTGAGCAGGGCCTCGGCGCTGGGCCAGGCGGCCGGCCTGCGGCTGAGCTTCGCCAGCAGTCAGCCGGCGACGATCGCGGCCAACCTCTACCGGCGCTCGGCCTCGGGGGCCTACGCCTTCTACGGGCACGTGGGCGGCGCCGCCGCCTACGGCTCCAACGTCCGCACCGTCCTGCGCGCGGCCAGCGGGCGGACCCTGACTCCCGGGCGCTACCGCGTCAGCCTGCGCCTGCGCTCCTCCGCCGGCCTGTCGATCGCCCGGACGCTGTTCGCCACGGTGGGCTGAAGCCCCGTCCGGTCAGGCTGCCGGCCCGCCTTCAGCGCCCGGCAGGGCCCTGCGCCACGACCAGCCTGGACCCGCGCCGCGTGGCGGTGACCACCACCGGCGCTCGACCCGGGGTCGAGAGGCGCACGCTCACCGCTGTCGGGCTGGAACCGGCGAGGCCCACGCTGGCTCGCCCGGCGCCCAGCCAGATCAGCGAGGCGTAGGAGGCGCTCGCCGCGCGCGAGCTGAAGACCGCCACGGAGCGCGTGGTGAAGGTGGCGAACTTGTTGGCCTTGGTGGCCGACGTGGTGAAGCCCAGCAGCGGCTGGCGCTGGCCCCGCACGACGCGCAGGCGCTCGCTGGTGCCGGTCGCGGCGTCCACGAGGCTGCCCAGGAACCCAGGCGCGCTCAGCCCCACCACCGTCTTGCCGCGCGGGCTCACCCGCAGCGCCGGGTCGAACTGGAAGTAGCGGGTGTAGGCGTGGGGCCGCGCGGAGCTGACCCGGTCGATCACGACCAGTGCCGACCCCGGCCGGTAGAGGAACAGCCGGTCGTGGCGCACGCCCTGGCGGCTCACCAGCGGGTTCACGCCCTCGACCGCGTACCACCCCGAGCCCTGCCCCCTGGCCGTGAAGCCCGAGCCGAACGGCTTGGCCGTCTCCACCGGATAGGAGACCCCGTCGACGACCAGCCCGCTGTGGGCCTGGCTGGACTTGGTGAAGGCGTAGGCGGCCTGGAGGCGCGGATCGGTGTTGTTGCGCGAGGCGCCGTAGCGCCCGGTGTCGGTGACGATGTGGCGCCCGCGGTCGAACAGCTCGAAGGTCAGCTCGTCCGCCTGGCGGTGCCCGTAGGGATGCAGCCCGTCGGCGATCGACAGGTAGCCGCCGCCCTGGCGCACCACAGCGAAGCCCGACCGCAGCGTAGGGCTGATGCCGCGGTACGAGGCTCCCTCCGCCCGCGCCCAGGGTGGCGCGGACTTGATCGCCGTGTCCCCGAGGCGGGTGATGCCGCCGTCGGGCATCACGAACCATCCCGCGACCGCCCGCATGCGCCGGTACAGGGCGAGCAGCTCCGGGCTCTTCTGGCCGGGGAGGCCCAGCACGCGCTGTAGGAGATTGAGGACGAGGAAGTGGTAGCCCGGCGAGTGCTCGAGGTCGACGCCTTCACCGCGGTCGATCGGCAGGGTGTCGATCATCCGCTGAGAGGCGAGCTCGTTCCACTCGCGGGCATGAGGCAGCGACGGGAGCAGTCCCGTCAGGAGCAGCAGCCCCTGGTTCTGAAACAGGCCGTGGTTGCCGTGGCGGTAGTTGGCGGGGTCGGCCAGGAACTTGCCGTGAGCCGTCGCCGAGTCTCTCAGCGTCTCGCGCTGCTGGGAGGAGAGGATCCCGGCGCACTCCGAGGCGGCGGTGACGTAGGCCAGCTGGCCGGCCCGGTCGCCGACGATCTTGTTCTTCCAGGCGATCCCGCCGTCGTCGGGCTTGTTGGCCCGGATCCAGTCGAGCATCAGGTCGCGGGCCTGGCGCAGAGAGGCGGTGTCGTGGGCCTGGGAGTAGCGCTGCAGCAGCGGGGTGAGGAAGCCCATGGCGTGCAGCTTGGAGCGCCACGACTTGGAGTGGTAGGGGTCCTGGGCCCAGTCGACCGGGGGCACTAGGCGAATCGGTCGGCCGAGCACCTCCAGGTCGTTGCGTCGCAGGGCCGCCACCGAGAGCGGCGCCTTGCCGGCCTTGCGTGCCTTGCCCGCCTTGTAGGGGCCGGGGCAGGGATCGCGCGTCGGCTGCCCGCCGGCGCCGGTGTGGCCGCCGGGGCCCGCCAGCACGGCCCATACGGCCAGGCCAGCGACCACGACGCCCAGCCCGATCGCCAGGCCCCACCACCGGGCGCGAATACCCCTCGACACCGGCGCAAGGTTAGACAGGGGCTCGCGCCGGCCCGCGGGGCTGCCCTGGGGCGGCACCGGCATTCGGAATCGATCGTCTAGCCTGCCCGCGTCCGTGCGCTTCCTGTTCTGCACCCTCCAGTTCGACGAGAGCGACTTCTACGGGCGGGTGGGGCGCGAGCTCCAGCGCCAGGGGCACGAGGTCTTCCACGTCGCCTACTCCCGTCGGTCGGCCCGCCGCCTGGGCGGCGCCTGCCTGCCCGAGCTGATGGCCCGGCTGGGGCCGCTCGACGTCGAGGTCGAGGCCGCGCGGATCGAGCGCACCTACGCCATCCCCTCGCTGCGCGACGTCTACCTCACCGACTGGCCGCTCAAGGGCTGCTCGGAGCGGCACTGCATCGAGCGCACCGTGCGCCACTTCGTCGCGCTCGAGCGCGTGTTCGACGAGGTCCGCCCGGACATCCTGGTCCCCGAGGTCGGCAGCGAGACCATGCGCACCGCGGCCCACGTGATCGGCCTGGAGCGGGGGGTTCGGGTGCTGTTCGTCTTCTACACGATCTTCCCCAACCCCCTGCGCCTCTACGAGGACACCATGCACGCCGGCATCGTCGCCCCCGAGGAGGTGCGGGAGCTGTCGGACTCCGAGCGCGCCGAGGTCGAGGGCTTCATCGCCGACTTCACCGCCCGCGACAAGCCGATCCGCCGCTACCGCGCCTCGCGTGCCACGGCCAAGACCGGCCGCGACCTCCTGCGCCACGTGATCGTGCGGGCAACCCAGGACCGCGACAACGAGTACCTCGTGCCCGGCCGCTACGTGGCCAACTACGTGCGCGAGAACGCTCGCGCGGCGCTGCTGACACGCTTCTACGAGCCTCAGCCGCAGAACCGCCCCTTCCTCTACTTTCCCCTGCACGTCACCGACGACTACAAGATCAAGCGGGTCATCCCCCACTGCGTGGACCAGGCCGCTCTGATCGAGCAGGTGGCCGACGCCCTGCCCCAGGGCTACGACCTGGTCATCAAGGAGCACCCGCTGTCGATCGGGCGCAACTCGGTAGGGCTGATCCACCGTCTGACCCGCCGCGAGAACATCCGCCTGGTCGAGCCGCGCACCTCCTCCCATGGGCTCATCCAGCGGGCCGAGGCCGTGGTCGTAATATCCTCCACGGTGGGGCTTGAGGCGCTGCTCTACGGGCGTCCGGTGCTGACGCTGGGCCAGCCCTTCTACTCGGGCTACGGCGTGACGCTCGACGTCGACTCCTTCCGCGAGCTGCGGGCGAAGGTGATGGAGCTGCTGGAATTCCAGCCCGAGCGCGAGCGCATCCTCCAGTTCCTGCACGCCGCCATGCGCTCGTGCTTCCCGGGTGCGCCGGTGGCCATCGACCCCTCCGACGAGAACGCGCGGCGCCTGGCCGCCTCGCTGGACGCCGCGGCGCGCGGCCACGGGGTGGCGCGCGGCCCCGAGCGCGCGAGCGTCACGGTGGCGCCCGAGCCCGCCCTGCTCAGCGCCGGCGCGTGAGCGCGGACCGGCCGCGGGCCGGCTTCGAGCTGACCGGCCTGGAGCTGGACACCGCGGGCTCGGCGCGCGCGACGCGGCGCCTGCGGGCGGCGCTGCGAGCGCGCGCGGACCTCGAGCTCGGCGATGTCGCCCAGCCGCCGGCGCGCGGGCGGCTGCTGGGGAGGCGGGTGGTGCGTGGGCTGGACCGCGAGCTGACGTGGTTCCCGCTGCGCCTCGGGCGCCGGGCGCGGCGGCTGCGCCTCGACCTCCTGCACTGCCCCATGCCGCTGGCCCCGCGGCGGCCGAGCCTGCCGTTGGTTCTGACGCTCAACGACGTCCTGGCCTGGGAGCACCCCGAGTGGTTCGGGCGGGCGCTGGTCGCTCAGCACCGGCTGATCGTGGGGCCGGCCTCGCGGCGGGCCGCCCGGGTGATCGCGCCCTCGCACTACTCGGCGGGGCGGGCCGCCGCGGTGCTGGGCGTCGACCCGGCGCGCATCGACGTCGTGCCCTACGCCGCCGACCCGGTGTTCACCCCGGGCGAGGCCGACGAGGAAGCGCTGGCCCGGCTTGGCGCCCGGCGGCCGTACGTGCTGACCGTCGGCACGCTGCAGCCGCGAAAGAACCTGGCCGCGGCGCTCGACGCCTTCGAGCGGGTGGCGGCGACCGGGGCGCCGCAGCGCCTGGTCGTGGTCGGGGCCCGGGGATGGCGCGACGACGCGCTGGCCGCCCGGCTGGCTGCGTCGCCGGCGGGCGGGAGGGTGGTCGCACCCGGGCGGGTGAGCGACGCCGACCTGGTGGCCCTCTACCGCGGCGCCGACTGCCTGCTCTACTGCTCGCGCGGCGAGGGCTTCGGGCTGCCGACGCTCGAGGCCATGGCCTGCGGCACGCCGGTGGTGTGCAGCTCGACGACCAGCCTGGGAGAGGTCGCGGGCGACGCCGCCGAGCGCGCCGACCCCGAGCGGGTGGAGGAGATCGAGGCCGCCCTGGCCCGAGTGCTGGGATCGGCGGCGCGGCGCGAGGAGCTGCGCCGCCGGGGGCTGGCGCGGGCGGGGAGCTTCAGCTGGGAGCGCTGCGCGGCCGACACCGTCGCGGCGTACCGGCGGGCGCTGGCGGCTAACGCAGCGTGAGCACCGTCCGGCTGGCCTGCGTCCTGCCGGCCTGGCTGGGCGCGGAGGCCAGCGTGCGCAGGGTGCGCAGGAAGGCGGCGAGCTCGGGGTCGGCGTCCTCGCCGGTGGCCGAGCCGGCGAGCCGGGCCAGGGGGGCGAAGGAGACGAACAGCTCGGGCTGGGTGCCGCCCAGCGAGGCGCGGGCGGACTGGAAGCCGGCCGCGGCGCCGAGGGTGATGCGCGGCGAGAGCGCGGCCCGCGTGTTGGCCTCGCCGTAGGCGATGACCATGCGGTGGCCGCGGACCACGGCGTAGACGCCCCGCGGGAGGGCCGAGGTCGGGAGGGCGACGAGGCGCCCATGCTACGCCGCCTGTCGCGCCCAGCGCCGGTTTCCGGGGCAACGGGGTGAGGGCGCCCTGGGGCCGGTGCTCGCGGAGGACAGGTCACCCAGTGTGGCGGCCGCCCGGGGCGCCTCCCCGACGCCCCAGCAGCCGCGACGGGCGCAGGCGCCACCACAGCGTCCCGCGCAGCTCCGCCAGCTCGCGCTCGTAGCGGCGGGCGCGCCCGGTCGCCTTGTCGGCCGCGCGCTGCGCCTTTTCGGCGCGACGCTGGGCCTTTCGCTTGCGCTGGCGCATCGCGGCCAGCTCGTCGCGCAGGTAGTCGGCCCGGGCGGCGGGGTCCGAGGGCTCCTTGCCCGAGCGCGACCAGTGGTGGATGGCGTAGGCGCCGGGAAGCTCGCTGGCTGGCCGGGGCTTCTCGGTCCAGTCGAAGGGGTAGAAGATCTCGCGCTCGAAGACCTTCACCTCGGTGAACCCCTCGAGCACCTCGGTGATGAAGCGCGGGCCGGTGGCGCGGACCGACGACTTGTCGGTGCCCACGCGGCGGTCGGCCTCCTCGACGGCCCGCTCCAGGGCCGGGTGGTGTGGCACGGCGCCGAGGATCGCGTTGCACACCTGCCCCGGACGCTGGTAGCCGGCGAAGGCCTCGACGCCCCCGAGCAGGGGCTCGATCGAGCGCAGGCACTCCATGTCGGTGTCCACATAGACGCCGCCGAAGCGGGCGAGGATCTCGTAGCGCAGGATGTTCGCGCGCTCGGCCGAGTGGCGGGCTCGCGCCAGGGCCCCGGGACGCTCGAGCTCGGGCAGGTTCTCCTCCCCCCACAGCCGCATCTCCCAGCCGGGGTGGTGCTCGCGCCACGTCTGGCCGAAGCGCTCGAAGTCCGCCGGCATCGGGGTGGGCCCGAACCAGATGCGGTGGATGACCTTGGGGATCAGCAGCCCGTCGGCATTCATCGACGGGCCATCGTAGCCCCGCCCCGGCGCGGCTAGGGGGCGGCGCGGGGCTGGCGCCGCGAGAGGACCCAGGCGGCGCCCAGCGCCAGGAGCCCGACCACCAGCGCTGCCACGCCCCGCTTGACGCGGTGGACGTCGGAGCCGGGCAGCGAGCTGGGCAGGCGCCCCATGAACGACGGCAGCGAGCTCGCCGGCACGGCGAAGTAGATGACGGCGATCACCATGAGGATGACCGCGACGACGGTGAGGACGGCGGTGATCGCTCGGTTCGCGGGCACTTCGGTCAAACCTACTGGAAGGCCGTGGCCGCCAGATCGAGACGGGGAGCCCGCGACACGACCGGTGCCGCCCCGTCGCCGCCGCTCAGGCCCCTTCGCCCCGTTTCAAGTCCTTGCCCTCGGCGCGAGGCAAAGCCCGGCGGAGGCGGCCGACGAGGTGCCTCGGGTTCATGCGCCACCACAGGCTCGACTCGATCCGCTGCGCGCGGGCCTCGGCGCGCGTGGCCCGCGCCTCGGCCTGCTTGGCCCGCTTGCGGACCTTTCCCTTCTCGCGCTGGGCCTTGGCCTGCTTTCGCCGGTAGCGGGCCTTCTGGCGGCGGGCCACGGCCAGGCGGTCGCGCAGGAACTCGATCTTCTCGGCCGGGTCGCTGGGCTCGTTGCGGCCCGTGCGGCGCCAGTGGTGGATGGCGTAGGCGTCGGGGAACTCGGATGCGGGCCGGGGCTTCTCGTCCCAGTCGTAGGGATAGAACTTGGCCGGCTCGAAGATCGTCACGTCGGGGAAGTCCTTGACCAGCTCGGTCATGAACCACGGGCCGGTGGCCCGCACCGAGGACTTGCCCTCGCCCGCCCGCTTCTCGGCCTCCTCGACCGCCCGGGCGAACAGGGGATGACCGGGCACCGCGCCGAGGATCCCGCAGCCCACGCGGCCGGGGCGCAGGTAGGCGGTGAAGGCCTCGACGCCCTCGAGCAGGGGGTCGATCGGCCGCAGGCACTCGAGGTCGGTGTCGATGTAGACGCCACCCGCGCCGGCCAGCAGCTCGTAGCGAAGGAGGTTGGCCAGCTCGGTGGGGTAGCGGGCTCGCGTCAGGGCCTGGGGACGCGACAGCGGAGGCAGGTTGTCGTCGGTCCACAGGCGCATCTCCCAGTCGGGGTGGTGCTCGCGCCAGCTCTCCCCGTAGCGCTGGAAGGCCTCGGGCATGGGATCGGGCCCCACCCAGACGCGGTGGATGAGCTTGGGGATGACCATGCCGTTCGCGCCCATGGCCTCGGTCAGTGCTCGGCGGTCGCGGCTTCCCCGACCGGGTAGCCCAGCTCGACCAGCAGCTCGCCGGCGATCCCCTCGACCGCGCGCTGCTGGTCGACCGGCATGTCGGTGCGCCAGCGACCCGCGCGGCTGGGCTGAGGCGGCCGGGCGGTCAGGGCGTGCAGGGCCAGCCGGCGCTCACCGGAGACCGCCGGGCGGCCCTTGCGGCGGCTGAACTCGTGGTTGAGCTCCTGCAGGCGCTCGTCGGCGCGCTCGTGGTAGGCCAGCATCTGCGGCTCCCACGGCAGCTCGAGGAAGTCGCACACCTCGCGCAGAACGGGCTCGGGGTCGTCGACCAGGTCCTCGTAGCGCACCTCGGTGTAGTGGCGGAGCTTGGCGCCGACGTGGCGCCCGCGATTGACCCGGCGCACCCACTTCTGGGCCGCCTCCTCGGCGCTCTGCGCGCCGAAGTAGGCGGCCATCTGCGAGAGGGCGACGTCGCGGGCGTCGCGGATGATGTGCAGGAAGCGCGCCTCGGGCAGCGCCTCCTCGATGCGGCGCATCTCGGTCAGGTAGGCCGTCGACTTGTCGCCCCAGCGCGGCTTGCCCACCTTCTCGGCGTAGGTTCTGTAAAAGGCGCGCATGGCGTCGCCCGCGCTCAAGGGCTGAGCCTCCTCGAGGCGCGCGCGCAGCACAGCCTCGTCGAGCCCGAAGTCCTCCCAGCGGCGGTTGTCGGTGATCACCGCGAGCATGTCGGTAGCGCTGTTGCGGCCGCGCCGCGCGCGGCGCATGACCTTGCGCATGAACTGCGTCTCGGGCGGGATGGCCATCAGGGGATGGGCGTCCAGCATCAGCCGCAGCAGGGTCGTCCCCGAGCGGCCGACCCCGACGACGAAGGGGGCGGGCGGTGCGCTGTCGCGGCGCGCCGAGCGACCCAGGCGCTTGGCCAGCGGCATGGCCGGCCAGGATAGCCGAGCGCTCGCGACCTACTACGCTCGGACGATCGACGCCCAGCCGCCCAAGCTGCCCCCGTGGGCGCGTCCGCTCGAGCTCCCCACCTGCCCGCCGGGGTGGCGCACCGCTCCCCCCGACTTCGTCGGGGTCGGCGTCCAGCGCGCGGGGACGAGCTGGTGGTCGAGCGTCATCGAGTCCCACCCGCGTGTCGTCCGGCCCGACCGCCGCCCCAAGGAGCTGCACTACTTCGACCGCTTCTGGCAGGGCGAGCCGCCCGACGACTTCGCGGCCCGCTACCACGAGCTCTTCCCCCGCCCGCCGGGAGCGATCAGCGGCGAGTGGACCCCGCGCTACATGTACGACTTCTGGACGCCGCCCCTGCTGGCGGCGGCCGCCCCGGACGCCCGCTTCCTCGTCCTCCTGCGCGATCCGGTCGAGCGCTACCTCTCGGGCCTCTCGCGCCACGTCCGCGGCGCCGAGAAGGAGGGCCGCTTCCTGCGCCTGCAGGAGCTCAGCGACGCCATCTACCGCGGCGTCTACGAGCCCCAGCTGCGCCGGCTGTTCGAGTACGTCCCGCGCGACCGGGTGCTCGTCCTCCAGTACGAGCGCTGCCGGGCCGACCCGGCCGGCCAGATGGCGGCCACCTTCGCCTTTCTGGGGCTCCAAGCGCCCGACCGACCGCCCGAGCAGCTCGAGGTGCGCAGCCGCCCCTGGCGCTTCAAGCCCGAGCTCTCAGCGCCGGCCCGCGCCGAGCTGGTCGAGCGCCTGCGCGCCGACGTCGAGGCCGTGGCCGCCCTGTGCCCGGAGATCGACGTCGCGCTGTGGCCGAGCTTCGCGGACCGGGCGCCGGCGAGCGGCAGCTAAAACGCGCGCGTGCTGGTGGTCAGGTAGGGCGCGTAGGACGGCCCGACTCGTCCGACGACGATCGTGCGGTAGTGGCCGGGTCGGGTGGCCAGCGCGAAGAACTGGAAGTCGGCCGTCCCGCCGAGCCGCCGGAGAGCCGCCCCGCGATCGGCGGCCAGCTCGGCGACGTTGCGCGCCCCGACGCTGAACTGGCGCGCGCAGGCGCCGGCCTGGCTGAGGTCGTGCGGCGTCAGGGCGTGCGCGAAGAAGAGGTTGCAGTTGCGCGCCCGCGTGGCCGCGACGTAGAGCCGCGCGCCAGTGACGAACGGACTCAGCGTCGACGGACGCGTGGCGGTGCTGGTGTGGCGGGTGATCGGGGCCGGCTGGGCGAGCACGTACCGCCGGTGGGGGCCGAGGGCCAGCGGCGCCGTGAGGCCCTTGGGGGCCCCGGCGTCGACGGCGTCGACCACGGCGCCGGTGCCGAAGCCGGCGTATGCCGTGACCCTGAACCCGGCGTAGGCCGCCCGGGTGGCGTCGTCGCAGGTCAGGCGATAGCCCGCGGAGGCGTTGAAGGCGCTCACGGCCGCGCAGTTCCCGGCCTGAAGGGCGGCGACAGCCGCCTCGTAGCGCGCCACGAAGCCCGCCAGCGACTCCACCGGGCGCACGCTTCGGGCTGGCATGCGTGGCGCCGGCAAGAGCGACGGGAACGCTGCGGCGGTGCCGGTCGCGAGGGTCAGTGCCGAGCCACCGCGGGCCTGCGCGGCACCACCGGCGTGGGCGTAGAGCAGGCTGCGCTGCAATCCCGCGATGCCGTCGACGTCGTCCACCCTGATGCGGCGCACCTCCAGGCGGGGCTGGAAGGGCGAGCCCAGGCCGTAGGCCGTCGTGAAGGCCGCCTCGAAGCCGCTGGTGGAGACCGCCGAGTCGACACCCGCGTTGGTGTGCCCGTAGGGGTAGGCGAAGAAGTTGGCGGCGCGGCCGTACTGCTGGCGGATGGCCTGGCGCGAGCCGGCCACCTCGGACTGCAGCTGGGGGGCGGCGAGGGTGGTGAGATCGGGATGGGTGAGCGTGTGGGCGTTGATCTCCCAGCCGGCGGCGATCATGCCCCGCACCTCGGCGGGCGTGATGTCGTTGTCGAGCGCGCTGGCATGGCTCGTCGTCAGGAAGAGCACGCCGGGCCAGCGGCGGGCGCGCAGGGCGGGCACCGCGTTGGCGGCCTGGTCGTGGTAGCCGTCGTCGAAGGTGAAGACGATCGGCTTGGAAGGCAGGCTAGCGCCGTGGTGCCAGGCGTCCCAGACGCGCTGCAGGGTGACCGCGTGGTAGCCCGCGGCGGCGAGCGCCCGCACCTGGTTCGCGAAGTCGCGCGCGGGCACGTAGAGGTCGACCTTCACCTTGCCGGCTGGCCGCGGCCCCACGTGGTGGTAGAGGAGGATCGGGACGGGCTCGCGGGACGCACGTGGCGCGCCGGGCAGGGGCGCGGCGGCGGCGGGGGCGGCGAGGGCCAGGCAGAGAACGGCGAACAGGAGGACGGTGCGCGAGCGCTGGCGCGTCAGGGCACGGCGGGGAGCTGATCGGTGCACGGTGGCGAGCCTCGGTGGGAGGGGACGGGCGGGGAGATTAGGGAACCGGTCGCGCCGGTCGCTCAGCGTGCCCTCGATGGCCGGCGCTCGCGCCGCCGCCGCGACGACCGCATGCCCCGGTACGCGGCCACGATCAGGCGGCTGGCCACGCGGTTGATCGCGACGGGCAGCGGGTGTCCGTAGCCGTGGCGGCGCGCCTGCTCGGCGTGCTCGCGGAACTGGGTCTCGAAGCCCGACATGCTCAAGGTGCCCTCGACCATGCGGAAGTCGGCCAGCTCCCGGTCGACGATCAGCGGGTCGAAGCGGCGGCCCAGCCGCAGGTAGAGGTCGTAGTCGCCGGAGATCCGGTAGCTCTCGTCGAACAGCCCGACGGCCTCGAAGGCCTCGCGGCGCATGAAGGTCGCGGGGGCCGAGACGAAGTTCTGCGTCAGGTAGAGGGGGAACGACCAGCGGCGCAAGAAGGCGTTCTTGTAGGCCGTGACCCAGCGGCGGATCTCGCGGCCCTCGCCGTCGACGATCCGGCAGCGCCCGGTGGCCCACCGCGCCTCGGGATCGCGGGCAAAGGCGCGGCCCACCGCCTCCAGCGCTCCGGGCCGGTAGCGGTCGTCGGCGTTGAGCCAGCCGATGACCTCGCCCGTGGCCATGCGCACGCCCTTGTTCATGGCGTGGTAGAGGCCGCGGTCGGGCTCGGAGACGTAGCGGACGCCGGGCGCGGCCTCGAGCAGCTCGAGCGTGCCGTCGGTGGAGCCGCCGTCGACCACCACGTGCTCGAGCCGAGGATAGCCCTGCTCGCGCACGCTCTCCAACGCCTCGGGCAGCGTCGCCGCCGCGTTCAGGCACGGCGTCACCACGGTGATGGTGGGGAGGTCCGCCGGCGCCGGAGCCGGCGCTGGCGCGGGATCGCCCGTCACCGGCCGTCCCGGCGCGTCAGCCGCGCCACCAGCCGGCCCGGGTTCATCCGCCACCACAGGCTGGCCTCGATGGCCGCCAGGCGCCGCTGCGCCCGGCGCGCCGCCCGGCGCTCGTCGCGCCACTGCTCCTTGGTGCGCCGGCGCTTGCGCCGCACGCCCTTGCGCTGGCGCCGCGCACGAGCCAGGCGGGCCTTGAGGAACTCGACCTTGGCCTCGGGGTCGTCGGGCTCTGTGGTGCCGGTCTTGCGCCAGTGGTGGATGGCGTAGGCCTCGGGCAGCTCGGCCGCCGACCGCGGCTCCTCGGTCCAGTCGTAGGGGTAGAAGCGCTCGGACCCGAAGATCGTCACGTCGGGGAACTGCTCGAGCAGGTCGCTCATGAACTTCGGTCCGGTGGCGAGGATCGAGGACCTGCCCTCGCCGACCCGCGCGGTGGACTCCTCCAGCGCGCGCCGGAACGCGGGGTGCCCGGGCACGGCGCCGAGGATGCCGTTCGCCACCCGGCCAGGCCGGACGAGGGCGGAGAAGGCCTGCACGCCGCCGAGCAGCGGCTCGATGTTGCGCAGGCACTCGAAGTCGGTGTCGACGTAGACCCCGCCGAACCGGGCCAGCAGCGCGTAGCGCAGGATGTTCGAGCGCTCGGCGTGGTGACGCGCGCGCTCGAGTGCGCCCGGGTCCTCCAGCTCCGGCAGGTTCTTCTCCGTCCACAGGCGCATCTCCCAGCCGGGGTGGTGCTCGCGCCAGGTCTCGCCGTAGCGGCGGTACTCCTCGGGCAGCTTGGAGCCGAACCAGATGCGGTGGAAGACGCGCGGGATCTCGATGCCGCGGGCGGGCGGCTGCGCGGCCGTCGTCATGGCGGCGGCGAGTATAAGTCGGGGCCATGAAGGCCCTGGTCACCGGGGGCGCCGGCTTCATCGGCGGCCACCTCGCCGCCCGGCTCGCCGAGCTCGGGCACACGGTGAGGGTGCTCGACAACTTCGCCACCGGCCGGCGCTCGAACCTGCTCGCCCTGCCCGACGACGTCGAGCTCGTGGAGGGCGACGTCCAGAGCTACGAGCGCGTCCACAACGCGGTGGCGGGCTGCGAGGTCGTCTTCCACCAGGCCGCGCTGCCCTCGGTGCCGCGCTCGCTGCAGGACCCGCTGACCAGCCACGCCACCAACCTGACCGGCACGCTCAACCTCCTGCTGGCCTCGCGCGACTCCGGCGTGCGCCGCCTCGTCTACGCCTCCTCCTCGTCGGTCTACGGCGCCAACCCCGACCTGCCCAAGCGAGAAGACATGCCGCCGGCCCCGATCTCCCCCTACGCCGTGGCCAAGCTGGGCGGGGAGGGCTATTGCCGCAGCTTCTCGGAGGTCTACGGGCTGGAGACCGTGGCCCTGCGCTACTTCAACGTCTTCGGGCCGCGGCAGGACCCGACCTCCCAGTACGCGGCGGTCATTCCCAACTTCATCTCGGCCCTGCTGCTCGACCGCCCGCCCAGGGTCTTCGGGGACGGCGAGCAGTCGCGCGACTTCACCTACGTCGACAACGTCGTGGAGGCGAACCTGCGGGCGGTGGACGCTCCGGGGGTGGCGGGCCGGGCGTTCAACGTCGCGGCCGGCCAGAGCATCACGCTCAACGAGCTGCTCGCGCAGCTGCGCGAGCTCACCGGCAGCGAGGTGGCGGCGCAGCACGCCCCGCCCCGCGCGGGCGACATCCGCCACTCGCGCGCCGACATCACCCGGGCGCGCGAGGAGCTGGGCTACTCGCCCGGGCTCGGGCTGCGCGAGGGCCTGCGCCCGACGGTGGAGCACTACCGCGAGGCGGGCTTGGCCGAGCAGGTCCTGGCCCGGTCGCTCACCGGCGCGCCTGCGGCGCGGGCGTGAACGTCGGCTTCAGCCTGCTCACCCTCTTCCCGGGCCGAGTGGGGGGCTCGGAGTCCTACGTGCGGGGGCTGCTCGGCCAGTTCGCCGCCGGCTGCGGCCCCCAGCGCGTGACCGTGCTGGCCAACCGCCACGTGCGCAGCGCCTACGGCGGCTTCGCCCGCGGGCCGGTGACGCTCCACGAGGTGTCTTCCTACCGCGCCGGCGACCGCGCCGGCTCGCGGGCCGTGGCCATGGGCGCCGCTCGAATCCTTCCCGCCCGCGCCGCCCGCGCCGCCCCGCGCGACCTCGACGTCCTGCACTACCCGGTGACCGTGCCCATCCCGCAGCTCGACCTGCCGACGGTGGTGACCATCCACGACGTCTCCCACCTCGAGCGCCACGATCCCGCCTCGCTGCCGCTGCGCCGCTACCGCGCGTGGGCCTACGACGGCGCCGCGCGCCGGGCGAGCGCCGTGGTGGCGACCAGCGCCTTTGCCCGTGGAAGGATCGTCGAGGGCATGGGAGCGGCGCCCGAGCGGGTCCACGTCGTGGCGCTGGGGATCGACCACGACGTCTTCGCGCCCGGGCGGCAGGGGCGCGACGAACGGCTCCTGGCCGCCTACGACCTCCCCGAGCGCTTCGTCCTCTACCCGGCCAACCTGTGGCCGCACAAGAACCACGAGCGCCTGCTGGGGGCGCTCGCGCTGGTGCCCGGCGTCGCCCTGGTACTGGCCGGCCAGGCCTACGGCCGCGGCCGGCGCCTGGCCACGCTGGCCGCCCGGCTGGGGGTGGCCGAGCGGGTGCGCCACGTCGGCCACGTCGACCCGCCGACCCTCGCCGCGCTCTACCGCCGGGCGCGCGCCACCGTCCTGCCCTCGCTCCACGAGGGCTTCGGGCTGCCGGCGCTGGAGGCGATGGCCTGCGGCTGCCCGGTGGCCAGCTCGGGGCGCGGGGCGCTGGGCGAGGTCTCGGGCCCGGCGGCCCTGGCCTTCGATCCCGAGCGGGTGGAGTCGATCGCCTCCGCCCTCGAGCGAGTGGTCGGCGACGAGGAGCTGCGGGCCCGGCTGGCCGCGGCCGGCCCGGCCCTGGCCGCGGGATACACCTGGGAGGCCTGCGCGCGGCGCCATCTCGAGCTCTACGCCGGCGTGGCCGGGAGCTGATCGCCGTTCCGGGGCCCGCGCCCCGCGACGCCGGCCCGCAGCTGCCCCGCTTCCCCCTCCCAAGCGCCGCAACATCGGCGTCGCTCGTTCGTTCAAGCGGGCAGATCGTGTATCAATGGGTGTTGCGCGGCATGCCTTGCGGCGGGCGCCGTTTCCTTCCGCCGTCCCCTTCGGGCCTGCGCGCAGCGAGGTGCGAGCGCCATGCGCGTCCTAGAGACATATCCAGGGCCCCGGGCTAGGGATCACGACGCCGAGGTCGCCGTGCGCGACGGCGTGCGCCGGCTGGCCATCATCCCCGCCTACAACGAGGCGGTGACCGTCGCCGGCGTCGTCCAGTCGCTGCGCCGCCACGCCCCCGAGTGGGACGCCGTGGTCATCGACGACGGCTCGACCGACGAGACGGCCGAGCTGGCCGAGCGCGCCGGCGCCCGGGTCCTCCAGGCGCCGTTCAACCTGGGCATCGGCGGGGCGGTCCAGCTCGGGTTCGTCTACGCGCTGGAGAACGGCTACGACTACATGGTCCAGGTCGACGCCGACGGGCAGCACGACCCGCGTGAGATTCGCACCCTGGTGGCCGAGATGGACGAGCACCCCCAGCTCGACGTCGTCTGCGGCTCGCGCTTCCTCAGCGACGACTACGAGTACCCGGCGCCCGTCAGTCGCCGCACCGGCATCCACCTCTTCGCCTTTTTGATGTCAGCGCTGGTGCGCCAGCAGGTCAGTGACCCGACCTCGGGCTTCCGCCTCTACAACCGCCGCGCGATCGCCCTCTTCGCCCGCGACTATCCCCACGACTACCCCGAGGTCGAGGCCGTCCTGCTGCTCCATCACCATCGCCTGCGCATGCGCGAGGTGCCGGTGCAGATGTTCCCCCGCGAGGGCGGGGCGTCGTCGATCAACTCGGGCAAGTCGGCCTACTACATGGTCAAGGTCCTGCTGGCCATCTTCGTCGGCCTGGCCCGGCGGCGCCCGGTGGTCGAGCCCGGCGACGAGGCCCCGGTGACCGCGACCCACTCGATCTGATGCCCGCTGCGACCATCACGGTCCTGGCCCTGGTGTGGCGTGTGAGCCACACGCTCGTGGCCTTCGTGGGCAGCGCGATCCTCCTGCTCGTCGTACTCGAGCTCGTGCGCCGCCGGCGGCTGTTCGAGCGCTACGCAATCCTGTGGCTGGCCAGCGCCATCGCGCTGATCGCCCTGTCCCTGTGGGGCGGCCTGCTCAACTTCGTCGCGGGCGCGCTGGGCATCAACCAGGCGACCAACGCGCTGTTCGCGATCGCCTTCGGGTTCGTCCTCGTCCTGCTGCTGCACTTCTCGATCGCGGTCTCGCGCCTGTCGGACCAGTCCAAGGTCCTGGCCCAGCGCCTGGCCCTGTCCGAGGAGCGCCTGCGCGAGGTCACCGCGTCAGCGCGCCGGGCCGAGGCGGAGGGGCAGCCTGAGTCGGAGCTCGAGACCCGCCCCAAGCCCGTGCCCGTCCCGGCGCCGGCGCGGCGCGTCGCGGGCGCCGACGGCGCGGCCGAGCCGCCGGTGCGGGCGGCCCGCGGGATAGTGGCCGGCCGCCGCCCGCCCGCGGGCTGAGCCCGCGGCCGGGCCGGCGTGGCGTCCTGGATTCCCACGACCGCGGCTGACATCGCCGCCCGGGCCGAGCGCGAGCTCGAGGCGCTGGTCGCCGTCTCCTCGCCCTCGGGCGACCGCCACGGCGCCGAGGAGGCCATCGCCGTTGCGGCCGCCCTGCTGCCCTCCCAGGCGGTGGTCGAGCGGCCGCCCTGCTCCTCGCCCGACCACGCGCCTGACCTGATCGCCCGGCTAGAGGGCACCGGCACGAGGCGCCTGCTCCTGCTCGGCCACCTCGACACCGTCGTGGCCCACGAGAGCCACCAGCCGCTCCAGCGTGCCGACGGCCGCCTGCTCGGCCCGGGGGCGGTCGACATGAAGGGCGGGGTGGTGCTGGCGCTCGGGGTACTGCGCGCGCTGGCCGCCATGCCGCAGGCGTTCGCCCAGGCCGCGCTGCTGCTCGTCGTCGACGAGGAGTGGCGCACCGCCCCGTTCGCCCACGCCGCCACCTTCGCCGGCTGGGACGGCTGCCTGTGCTTCGAGGCCGGCCAGCGCTCTCCGGACGGCGAAGAGGGGGTCGTCGTGCGACGCAAGGCGGCCGGGACGCTGCGGGTCACCGCTCACGGGGCCGCCGCCCACTCCGGCTCGGCGCCCGACCGTGGCAGCAACGCCCTGCTCGCGCTGGCCGGCGCGGCGCAGCTGGTAGCTCGCTGCCACGATCCCGCCGGCCCCGAGCGGCTGACCGCGGTGCCGACGATCCTGCGCAGCGGCGACGCCTTCAACGTCGTCCCGGCGGCCGGCGAGCTGTTCTGCGACCTGCGGGCCGATCGCGAGCAGGCCTTCGGGGCCGTCGCCGACTCGCTCCCCGCCGAGGTGGGCGGGGCGGCGCTGCGAGCCGAGCTGGTCCGCGTCTGGCCGGGCATGGACAGTCGCCCGGCCACCGCCGGCCTGCTGGCCCGCGCCGGCGCCCGCCTCGGCCGCCCCCTGGCCGCGCTCCAGCGCGGCGGTGCCAGCGACGCCAGCCATCTCGCGCCGGCCATCCCCGTGACCGTCGACGGGCTTGGCCCGCGCGGCGGGGGCGCCCACACCCCCGACGAGCACGTCCAGGCAGACTCCCTGCCCGTCCGCGCGGAGGTCGCGCTGGCCCTGGTGGCAGAGCTGCTCGGGCTCGGGTGACCATGCACGTCGCGGCGCTGTGGCGCTACCCCGTCAAGTCGATGCGCGGCGAGGCCCTCGAGTCCGCGCAGGTGGCCCGCGACGGGATCGTCGGGGACCGCCTGGTCCACGTGCGCGGTCCCGACGGCCCGCTGACCGCCCGCACCCAGCCCCGCTTGCTGGGGCTGGCCGCCACCCTCGGCCGGGAGGGCCGCGCCCTGGTCGACGGCGAGCCCTGGGACGGCCCGTCCGCTGCCGCCGCGGTGCGCGGCGCCGCCGGCGACGAGGCGCGCCTGGCGCACCGCGACGACGACGACCTGCGCTTCGACGAGTCGCCCCTGCTCGTGGCCACCGACGGGGCGGTGGCCGACTTCGGCCACGATGCCCGGCGGCTGCGACCCAACGTCGTGGTGGCCGGCGTCGAGGGGCTGGCCGAGCGCGATTGGGCCGAGGCGCGGCTCCACGCCGGCGAGGTCTCGATCGCCGTCGGGCACCTGTGCGAGCGCTGCGTGATGACCACCTTCGAGCCCGACACGCTCGAGCAGGACCCCGACGTCCTGCGCTCGATCCGCACCCGCTACGGCGGGCGGCTGGCCCTCAACTGCTGGGTGCTCGAGCCCGGCCGGGTGTCGGTCGGAGATCCGGTGACCCTGATCGGCGCCTGAGCCGCAGGTACGCCGGGGCGGGAAACGGCGCCCGCCGGTATGGGCGTGGCCAGCGCGGCCGGCCGGCCCAGGCGGCCACGGCGCTCACGGCGGCGAAGCAGGCGCCCGCGTAGGCCCAGCCCACCAGGACGTCGACGACGTAGTGCTCGCCGGTGTAGACCAGCGTGAAGGCCATGGCCAGGACGTAGGCCCCAAGGCCCAGCCGGGCCCAGCGGCCGGCTCCCCAGAAGAAGAGCAGCAGCAGGGCGGGGTAGGCGGCGTGCAGCGACGGCATGGCCGCGACGTCGTTGTAGAACGCGCTGTGGGTCTCGAACAGCGCCGCCGCGGGCTGGAGGTCGACGTAGTGCCACATGCCGCCGATCAGCCGCTGGACCGGTGGTAGGTAGCCGTCGTAGGCGGCGAGCCACGGCGGCACGGCGGGGAAGAGGACGTAGGTCGCGAAGCCCGCGGTGGCCAGGGCGATGACCAGCGCGCGATAGCGGCGGAAGCGCTGGTGGGCGAAGCGCCACAGCGCCACCCCGACGGCCAGGGTGACGAAGAAGTGGCTCAGGTAGACGGCGAAGGCGGCGTAGTCGTACCAGTGCGGATGCCCGGGGGAGTAGAGGGCGTGCTGGAGGCGCAGGGTGGGCACCTCGCCGCCGGCCAGCAGGCGGTCGCCCTCGAGCTGGGGCAGGACGTGGGGCTCGATGCCTACCACCCCGCGCACCCCGTTGGAGAGGTCGTAGAACAGCAGCACGGCCATCAGCGGCAGCCAGTCGCAGACCACCCCCCGCGCCCAGCGGCGCAGGTCGCCGAGCGAGAGGGCCAGCAGGGCGATCAGCACCCAGGCGAAGAGCCAGTCCCGCGACAGGAAGAGCCCGCGCCACGCCACCGCGGCGCCGACCAGGCCGCCGAGCAGGGCCAGCCCCCCGATCAGCGTCCACAGGGCCGGCCGGCGCCGCGGCTCCTCAGCGCAGGAACTGGAGGATGTAGGCGTCATTGCGCTTGCCGGTGTCGGTGTAGATGGGCGAGCAGTGGCACAGGCCGAGCAGGTAGCCGCTGATCGGGGCCAGTCCGATGAAGAGGAAGACGCTAAGGGCCAGCGCGGCGTGCCGCAGCCTGCGGCTGTCGGCCAGAGCGGCCAGGGGCAGCACCCACAGCACGTACCAGGGCATCTCCCACGAGAGCGAGAGGATCAGCGCCACTGTCGCCCAGCCCCCGGTCTTCAGCCAGTCGGCCCCCCGCAGGGCGCGGACCGCCAGCCACGCCAGGACGGCGATCAGCGCCACCTGGACGAGAGCACGCACGAAGGGCGTGGCGCCGCCCTGGCCGAGGACCAGGCCGAGCAGGTTGGGCGCGCTGAGCGGCGTGACGAAGCGCGACTGGATGCCTACGGCCGGCGGGTGCAGCCCGAACCCGGCCAGCGAGAGGGCGGCCACCGCGGCTCCCGCGGCCACCGCCCCGGTGATCAGCTCGCCTCGCCGGCGCGCGCGGACGAGCATGTACGGCAGCAGCAGTCCCCCGGTGAGCTTGATCCCGGCGGCCGCACTCATGGCGGCGCCCGCCGAACCGCAGCGCCCGGCCACGAAGGCGGCCACCGCGGCCAGGACGAGCGCGATCATGAAGAAGTCGTTGTGCACGCCGCCCAGGCCGTAGACGAGCACCAAGGGGTTGAGCCCGACCAGCAGCACCGCGGGCAGGGGCGGGCGGCCCAGCCGCTGCGCGATGCGCCACACCAGGGCCAGGCAGCCCAGGCTCGCGACGGCGGTCAGCACCTTGAGCACCCAGTGGGCGACCGGCACGGGGAGCGCGGCCAGCGGGTAGCTGGCCACCGTGAACAGCGGCCCGTAGGGCGAGAGGCCGTGGCGCCAGCTGGCGTACTCGAACGAGGGGTCCACCGGCACCTGCGCCGGCGCGGCAAGGTAGGGGTTGACGCCGTGGACGATCCCCAGCCGGGAGA
>JBBPZM010000033.1:0-26975 GCA_038199035.1 Solirubrobacterales bacterium
AGGTCGCGCGCGGTGGCCTGCGCACCCTCGAGCGGCGTACGCAGGTCGTCGACTCCGTCCAGGAGCAGGGCGGGGACGTCGGGCAGCGGCTGGTGGGAGTCGTCCGGCGCCCGCGCCGGCGACGGCCACCCCAGGCAGCTGCGCACCACGTCGGAGTTGAGCGCGGTCTGCTCGTCGAACGGGGCGAAGGCCGCCTGGCCGAGCTTGGCCACCTGGTCCTGCGCCTGCGCCAGCCGGTCGGTAACCGGGGTGCTGCGCGACCACGGCAGCTGGAACTCCGAGCAGACCGTGGCCAGGTTCAGCGCCGGGCTGAACTCGGGAGGCCGGCCGGGCGCTCCGTTGACGATGCGGGCGATGCGCGCCAGGCGCATGAGCGGAGCCGTGTCGCCACTCACCGCGGAGCGCAGCGCGGCGGGGATCTCCGCGTCGACGTGCGGAGGCGAGAGGTCGCCGGCGATCAGCACGTTGAGTAGGCCGAACCCGTCGAGCTCGGACGGGTGGCGCCGGCCGTCGACGCCCACGAAGTAGCCGGACAGCGGCGCGGAGCCGATCCGTCCCACCAGCGCCGCGACGTCGCTCACCGGATCCGGCGCAAAGGACCGGCAGGCGCCCGAGCAGAGGTCACGGAGCACGCGCGGCACGGCGGCGATCGAGTCGCGGTAGTAGGTGTCCGGCCCGCCGGGCCCGACGACGGAGTCGAGGACCAGGCGGCTGACTCCCGCCGGGTGGCGACGCGCGTACTCGAGCGCCACCTTCGTCCCGTAGGACACTCCGTAGACGGTGAGGGGCGGCGCGCCCACCGCCGTCCTCACCGCCTCGAGATCGTCGGCGGAGTCGCGGGTCTCGTAGAAGTCGCGCGCCGGCCCCAGCCGCGCCGCGCACGTCGCGGCCTCGACCACGCTGACATAGAGGAGGTTGCCCGCCTCCAGCGCCGGGCAGCGCAGAGGGCCCGAGACCCCGGTTCCCCGCTGGTCGAGCAGGAGGATGTCGTGCGTGGCCACCAGCGGGCCGAGCGGCGAGGTCCTGGGGTCGGCCAGCAGGGCGGTGAAGGGGGTCGAGCCCTGGCCCGGGCCGCCCGAGAGGAACAGCACCGTCCCGCGGTTTGCCCGCGTCGCCCGGATGAGGCGGACCGAGAGCGACACGCTGCCCGGCAGCGTCCCGCTGCGGTCCAGGGGCACGACCACGTGCCCGCACAGCACGCGCGTCGACGTGCCGCAGCGCCGCAGCGTGGCCGCCTGGGCCACAGCCTCTCCGGCCACGAGGAGGACGGCCGCGACGACGACGGACGCGAGGGCCGTCCTGATCACGCATCCCCGGCGCCGCATACGGTCGCGGAGCCTAGGGGCCGGGTGACGGCCCGGTCAAGCCGCCAGTGCGGCGACGTTGTCGGCGTGGACGCGCCGCTGCTGCGCGGTGACCCGGCCGGCGGGCAGAGGCGCGCCCTCTCCCTCGCCGGCCAGGGCCTCCAGGTAGGCCACATCCTGCTCGAGGATCGCCAGGGCCTGACGTCGATCCATCACCGGCCCGTGGCCGGCGACGATCCTCTCCGCCCGCTCCACGAGCGGACGCAGCCGGGCCAGGGTGGCCATGTAGCCCCCTACCGAGCCGCCGGCGCCCAGCATCGGGATCTCCACGGTCGAGAGGTAGTCACCGCACACCAGCACCCCCGTCGCCCGGTCCCACACGGCCATGCCGTCCCCAGTGTGCCCGTCGGCGGGATGGAGCTCGAGCTCGCGCTGACCCACTCCGCAGTACCCGGGCACGGGCAGGACCTGCGGAGCCGGGAGCGAGAGCGGCCCAGGACGAACCACGTAGTGCTCCTCGTCGAACGCCCGCAGCCCCCGCTGCGCCTCGCCCGGGTGCGCCCGCAGCCGAGCCGCGGTGCTCTCCCCACAACCCAGCGGCGCCTGCGGGAACGCCGCCCGCCCCAGCAGGTGGTCCCAGTCGCCGTGCGTGGCCAGCAGCCCCTCCACCGCAAAGCCAGCCTGCTCCAGCAGCCCCGGCAACAACTCCAGCTCGTCGGGATAGACCGGCGAGTCCACCACCAGCGCCTCCCCACCGCCCCGAATCGCCGTGCAGGTCGTCTGCCAGACCCGACTCCAGCACACGACCACGTCCTCCGAAACCGCCACGACCCTCACAGCATCACCAAGCCAGCGGCCATGAAGGGCGTGCGCGAGGCCCTTGCGGAGCGGTTTTCGTGAGAAACCCGGGCGCGGCCGCCCGGGTTTCGACAGCGAAAGCGAAGCAAGGCGCCCCGCGCACGCCCCAGCCGCCGCTAAAGCGCCCCCAGCAGCTTCGCCGCCTCCCGCAGATTGGGCACCTCAGCCGTCGGAGCCTTCTGCCCGCTCTCCAGCTTCTCGCGGTGGCGGTTCACCCACACCACCGGCACCTTCTTCTTCAGGCACGGCTCGACGTCGTGGTAGTAGGACGCCCCCACGTGGACCCAGCCCCGCTTGCCGCCGATGCGGCGCTCGCACTCGGTGAAGTGGGCCGGGTCGGGCTTGTAGGAGCGCACCTGCTGGGCGGTGACCACCAGGTCGAAGTCGGTGCGGAAGTGGCGGCGGGTGAGACCCAGCAGCTTGTCGTCGATGTTCGAGACGAGCCCGATCTGGAACTTTTTGGCGAAGCGGTCGAGCTGGGCGTTGGTCTCCTTGAACGGCTTCCAGCGCGCGACCGAGTCCGGCAGGAAGCCCGAGCGGGAGGGCTCCAGCGGCCAGCCCAGCTCCTTGGAGATGCGCACCGCAGTGCGCCGCAGCACCTCGGCGTAGAGCTCGTAGGACCCCGCCTCGATCTCCCGCTGGATCGAGTGGAAGAGCGGGATCAGCTCGTCGCGCTCGATCGTGAACCCGTCGCGCGACGCCTCCTGCTCGAAGGCCTCCCACGCCCCGCCCTCCCAGTCGATGAGGGTGCCGTAGACGTCGAAGGTCACCCACTCGATCTTCTTGGGGAGGGCCATGGGAACGCGGCATTATGAAGGGGCGGGCGCTGGGGCGCGTGCCCGCCCGCCGGCGCCGTCCTCGCGAGACGAGCCACGCGGCGCATCGAGTAGGGTGCCCGGCCCGTGGACCTGCTCGAGTACCAGGGCAAGCAGCTGTTCGCCCGCCACGGGATCCCCGTTCCCCAGGGCCGCTACGCCGCCGACGCCGACACCGCGGTGGCCGCCGCCGAGGCGCTGGGCTTTCCGTGCGTGATCAAGGCCCAGGTGCAGATCGGCGGCCGCGGCAAGGCCGGCGGGATCCAGATCGCCAAGGACGCCGACGAGGCCCGCCGCCACGCCGACGCGATCCTCGGCATGGATATCCGCGGCCTGACGGTCCGGGAGCTGTGGGTCGAGCAGGCCTCGGACATCGCGGCCGAGCTCTACGCCTCGATCGTCTTCGACCGCTCGGCCAAGGCGCCGCTGGTCATGCTCTCGACCAAGGGCGGGATGGACATCGAGGAGGTCGCCGAAACCGACCCCGAGGCGATCGCCCGCCTGCACGTCGACCCCCTGATCGGCTTCCAGGCCTTCCACGGCCGGAGGCTGGGCTTCGAAGCGGGTGTGGACGGCGATCTCGTGCGCCCGCTCGGAGCCATGCTGGCCAAGCTCTTCGAGGCCTTCGTGGCCGAGGAGGCCATGCTGCTCGAGGTCAACCCCCTGATCGTGACCCCCGACCGCCAGGTCGCCGCGCTGGACGCCAAGGTCACGCTCGACGGCAGCTCGCTCTTCCGCCACCCCGACAACGCCCAGCTGCGCGACCCCTCCGCCGAGGACCCGCAGGAGCAGATGGCCCGTGACCGCGGCCTGACCTACGTGAAGCTCGACGGCAACGTGGGGATCCTCGGCAACGGGGCCGGGCTGGTCATGTCCACCCTCGACGTCGTCGCCCAGGCGGGCGGCGCGCCGGCCAACTTCCTCGACGCGGGCGGCGGCTCCAAGGCCGAGGCGATCGTCTCGGCCATCGAGGTGATCCTCTCCGACCCCAAGGTGACCGCGGTGCTGTTCAACATCTTCGGCGGGATCACCCGCTGCGACGAGGTGGCGCGCGGGCTGATCGAGGCCTTCCGGCGGATGGAGGGCGAGCCCGCGGAGCCCCTGGAGGTCGACGCGTCGTCGGACGAGCACGTGCGCGGCCGCGCTCAGGTGAAGGTCCAGGTGCCGTTCGTGGTGCGCCTCGACGGGACCAACGACGAGGAGGGCCGCCGGCTGCTGGACGAAGCCAAGCTACCCAACGTCCACATCGAGACCACGATGCTCGGCGCCGCCGCGCGGGTGGTGGAGCTGGCCGGCGGAGGCGACGGGCGGGTGGAGCCGGCGCCCAGCTCGGCGGGGATGGGGGCGGCCGGCGAGTCCAGCGCCGTGGCTGGGGCCGGCGAGGAGGTGCTGCCTTGACGGGGGGCGGCGCAGGCCGGACCCGACCGGTCGGGACGAGCGCGGGCCGGTGGTGACGCGATGAGCGTCATCGTCGATCGCGACACCCGGCTGTGCGTGAGCGGCCTCACCGGCCGCGAGGGCTCGTTCCACGCCGCCAACAACCGGGCCTACGGGACGCGGGTGGTGGCCGGCGTGACCCCTGGCAAGGGAGGGCAGGACGTGGACGGCGTGCCGGTCTTCGACACCGTCCACGAGGCGGTGGCCCAGACCGCGGCCAACACCTCGATGGTCTTTGTCCCCCCACCCTTCGCGGCCGACGCGATCCTCGAGGCCGCCGACGCCGGCGTCGAGACCGTCATCTGCATCACCGAGGGCATCCCCGCCCACGACATGCTGCGCGTCTACACCCACCTCAAGCGCGGGACGACGCGCCTGATCGGGCCGAACTGCCCGGGCGTGCTCTCCCCCGGCAAGGCCAACGTGGGGATCATCCCCGCTTCCTTCTTCTCCGAGGGCAACGTGGGCGTGGTCTCGCGCTCGGGCACGCTGACCTACCAGATCGGCTACGAGATCGCCCAGCGCGGCTTCGGCAACTCCTCGATCGTGGGCATAGGCGGCGACCCGATCGTCGGCTCGGACTTCATCGACATCGTCTCGCTCTACGAGGCCGACCCCGAGACCGAGCTGATCGTCATGTGCGGCGAGATCGGCGGCGACGCGGAGGAGCGCACCGCCGACTTCATCGCCGAGCACGTGAGCAAGCCGGTGATCGGCTACATCGCCGGCTTCACCGCGCCCCCGGGCAAGACCATGGGCCACGCGGGGGCGATCGTCTCGGGCTCGCAGGGAACGGCGGCCGCCAAGGCCGAGGCGCTCGAGGCTCGGGGCGTGCGGGTCGGGCGCACCCCGACCGAGGTCGCGGACATCGCGGCCGAGGTCCTCGGCGCCGTGCGGGCCTGAGGCCGCGTCACGCCGGCCGGAGCGACGCCGAGCGCCAGGAGCGGAGCGCGACCCGTTGGTAGGCTCGGCCCGCTGCACGCCGGCAGCGACCGGCCTGTGGCCCGGCTCGTGCAAGCGCCCAGCAGCGCAGGCGACCGGGCGGACGAGAGGTCATGCCAAGGGCCCACGACACTCAGTCAAGCCTCGCCGACATAGACCGCAAGCTGGTCGAGCTCCAACGCGAGCTCGCGAGCGTCTTCGAGCGCCAGGGGCAGCCCGAGGCGCCGGGTGGCGGCGTCAGCGCGGCCCCTGGGGCGGCGGCTGGCGCCGGCAAGCCGGCCCCCGCTTCACCGCCGGAGGGACAGCCGGCGCCCGAAGCATCGAGCGCGCCCGAGCATCCGCGGGCCGAGGCTGTCCGCCTGGTGGAGCAGGCCACGCACCACCTGGCCCAGCTCAGCCAAAAGATCGATGAGCTCCAGGCCCTGCGCCTCGCCCTCCATCGCTCGCTGGACGAGCTGCGCAGCGAGCTCGAGGACGAGCCGCCGGAACCCGCTCGCCCGTCCGCCGTGGCGCCAGAGCCCGCTCGCCCGTCCGTTGTGGCGCCCGCGCCCGCTCGCCCGTCGGCCGTGGCGCCGGCCGATGACGTCGCGCCGTCCCCTGGCCTGGGCGCCTCGTCTGCGCCGCCACCCACCCCGCTGACGCCGACACCCGCCCCCGACGAGCAGCAGGCCTTCGAGGGGCGCATCATCGTCAACGCCGGCCCCTTCTTCGACATCGCGGCCCTGGGTGCGTTCGAGCGCGCCCTGGGCGAGATCGACCAGGTCCGCGACGTCTACGTGCGCAGCTTCGAGGGCAACCGCGCGCTGGTCGACGTGCGCCTGGACGGTCCCAGCCGCTTCGTCGAGGAGATGCGCCGGCTCCTGCCCTTCTCGCTCGGCGTGATCGACGTCGGTCACCAGTTCGTCGCGGTCAACCTCGATTGACCGAGCCGGCCGCGCAGTCCCTCGAGTCCTACCGACGCGTCGCCGCCGCCGCGGACGTCCCCTTCGTGAGGCTGGCCAACCCCGGCGATGCGACATCGGCCGATCGCGAGCCGGTCAACCCGCTGGCCGTCCGGCTGCTGCCCGACGCCGTCCACCGCCAGTTCGGGATCCTGGCCATCGCCTACCGCGACGGAGTGGTCACGGTGGCCGTCACGGACCCGGGCGACCGGATCGCCCTCGAGACCGCGGCGGCCATCACCGCTCGCCAGGTCCGCGTCGTCGTCGCGCCCGCGCAGGACATCGAGCGCGTGGCCCGCGAGGTCTTCGAGGCCTCGCCCGAGTGCGTGGCGGAGGAGCGCGAGCCGCCCGCCGCGCCGGCGCGGGGGGATGCCAGCGCCTCGAGCCGGCGTGGGCCGGCCGCAGCGGAGGTCGACGAGCGTGAGCTGGTCGCCCGCCTCGCCGAGCAGCTCGACCTCCCCCTCCTCGAGCTCGAGGGCTACGAGCCCGATGCCGAGGCGCTCGCCGCCATCCCCGAGAGTGTGGTCCGCGACCTGGGCTGCGTGCCGCTCGAGGCCGACGAGGAGACGCTCTACCTCGCCGCGTCCGACGTGCTCACCGACCGGATGTCCGTCTCCCTGCGCGCCCACACCGCCCTGCGACCGTACGTGCTCCTCGCTCCCCCCAGCTCGATCCGCGAGCTGGTGGCGCGGGTCTACGAGCAAGAGCCGCCCCGCGAGCGGGCCACCGATGGGCCCGAGGGCCGGCGCCGATGGCGCCCCTGGCGTCGGTGAGGCGCCGGCCGCCCGGCCGTTCGCTCGCCGTCGCCCAGCCGCCCTCCCCGACCTCTAAGCTTGGCGCGCGGTGAGCCCCGACCAGCAGATCTCCTTCGCCCGCGGCGCGCCCTCGCTGGACATCGTCGACGCCGAGGGCCTGCGCGAGTCGGCGCAGCGGGCGCTGACCGAGGATCCCGCCGGGGCGCTGTCCTACGGCACGTCGATCGGCTACCCGCCGCTGCGCGAGTGGATCGCGCAGCGCCACGACGTGGCGCCCGACCGCGTGATGGTGACCAACGGCTCGATGCAGGCCGCAGCGTTCCTGTTCGACACGCTGGTCGAGCCAGGGACCGCCGTGGTCGTCGAGCGCCCGACCTATGACCGCACGCTGCTCTCGCTCGGCGAGCGGGGGGCGGAGATCCACGCCGTGGCGGTCGACGACGACGGCGTGCGCGTCGACGACGTCGAGTCGCTCCTCGCGGACGACACGAGCATCCGCCTGGCCCACATCATCCCCACCTTCCAGAACCCGGCGGGGTGCACGCTCTCGGGCCCCAAGCGCGAGCGCCTGGTCTCGCTGGCCGAGCGCCACCGTTTCCTGATCTTCGAGGACGACCCCTACGTCGAGCTGCGCTTCGAGGGCGAGGCCCTCCCATCGATGCTCTCCTCGGGCTCCGAGCAGGTCGTCTACGCCTCCTCGTTCTCCAAGACGATCTGTCCCGGCATTCGCGTCGGCTACCTCGTCGGGCCGGAGAAGCTCATGGCCGAGGTCCGCCGCCGCGCCACCAACACCTACATCTCGCCGAGCATGGTGGCCGAGGCGATCGTCAACGACTTCTGCCGCAGCGGGGCGATCGAGCAGTCGATCAGCACGGTGCGCGAGGCCCTGCGCGAGCGGGCGGGGACGCTGGCGGCCGCCCTCGAGCGCGAGCTGCCCGAGGCGCGCTTCACGCCGGCCCAGGGCGGCTACTTCCTGTGGGTCGAGCTGCCCGAGGGAACCGACGTGGCCGCGCTCGCCAACGCCGCCTCCGAGCGAGGCGTCTCCTTCGTCAAGGGCAGCGACTTCGTGCAGGAGGGCGGCGAGAGCTCGCTGCGCCTGGCCTACTCGGGGGTTACGCCCGAGCAGATCGACGAGGGCATCGGCCGCCTGGCCGAGGCCGCCCGCGCCGTCGGCGTCGCGTAGCTGGGCGACAGCAGGGCGGCACGGCTGCCGGCGCGCCTTCAGCCTGCGGCGGTCCTGATCAGATCGGGGGTGATCTCGCTGGTCGTGGCGGCGCCCGCGAGGCCCATCGTGATGTCGAGCTCGGCCATCAGGTTGGTCATGACCTCGACGACCCCCTGCTCACCGGCGATCGAGAGCCCGTAGGCCCATGGCCGCCCGATGCCGACCGCGGTCGCCCCGAGCGCCAGCGCCTTGAACGCGTCTGCGCCGCACCGGATGCCGCTGTCGAACACCACCGGGACCCGACCGTCGACCGCCTCGACAATGGCCGGCAGGGCGTCGAGCGAGCCGATGGCGCCGTCGACCTGCCGCCCGCCGTGGTTGGACACGAAGACGCCGTCCATGCCGTAGTCGAGCGCCTTCTTGGCATCCTCGACATGCTGGATCCCCTTGAGCAGGATCGGCAACGACGTGTGCTCACGCAGGAACTCCAGGTTCTCCCAGGTCAGCGAGGACCGCGAGAACACGTCGAGGAAGATCTCCACCGCGGCCCGGGGCAGTGGCGAGCGCAGCTTGCGCAGGAAGCTGCCACCCGGATAACGGCTGGTGATCGAGGCCAGTGACCTGAGCGCAGTCAGAGTCGGCCTGGGCCTGTCGCCCGTGCTCGGCTGCTCGGCCCGCCGCCTGACCAGCTCCAGGAAGACCGGGTCGCTGGTGTACTGCGCGATGCCCTGTCCGCGCGCAAAGGGCAGGAAGCCGAGGTCGAGGTCCTGGGTGCGCCAGCCGAGGATGTGCGTGTCCAGGGTGACGACGATCGCGCTCGCCCCACACGCCTCGGCGCGCGACACCATGCTCGCGACCAGCTCGTCGTTGTCGCCCCAGTAGAGCTGGAACCAGCGCTCCGCGTCACCCATCTCGGCGGCGATCTGCTCCATCGGGCGCGAGCCCTGGGTCGACATGATCATCGGCGCCTCGAGGGCGCGGGCGGCACGCGCCACCGCGAGGTCGGCGTCGTCGCTGATCATCTCGAGCACGCCGATGGGTGACAGCAGGAACGGCGTCCGCTTCCGGCGACCGAACAGCTCGACGCCGAGGTCGCGCCGCTCGACGTCGCGCAGCATCCGGGGCACGATCTCCCACCTGGCGAAGGCCGCCCGGTTCGCCGATGCGGTCGTCTCCATCCCGGCCGAGCCGGCGATGTAGCCCCATGCCGTGGCGCTCATCGCCTCCTGCGCGTCGCGCTCGAGGCGCCCCGGGTTCACCGGAACCTTGACGGAGAGCCCCAGGGCGCCGTTGCGATAGATACGGGACTGGGCGGCCCGTCCCAGGGACTCGGCCGTCATGTGGGCGCTAGCGGCCGTAGCGGTCGCGGCCCAGGACCAGCTGCTCGGGCAGCGCGGTGCGCGGCGCGGGCGAGGGGTCGGCGAGGACCGACACGGTCTCGGCCACGCTGCGCGTGACCTCGCAGCGCCGGCCGGGGCTGTCGACCGCGACCGCCTCGTCGTCGGAGGCCGCGACCGTCCCCTCGAGGCCGGGCTCGATGCCGGCGTCCATGAGGTAGTGGAGAAGGTCCTCGGCCTCGTTCTCGAAGCGCAGGACGGTCACCTTGGCGCCCTCCTGCGCGTCGGCCAGCGGCACGCCCGCGATGCGCTGGCCGGGCACGATGGGGTGGCCGTGCGGGCAGGTCTTGGCCTGGCCGACGGCCGAGCGCACATAGGCCTCGAAGCGCGGCGACATGGCGTGCTCGAGGTGCTCGGCCTCCTCGTGCACGTCGTCCCACGGGACGCCGACCACGTCGGTGAGGAAGCGCTCGATCAGGCGATGGCGCGAGACGATCTCCTCGGCGTGGCGCTGGCCCTGGGACGTGAAGCCGATGGCCCGGTCGGCGTCGCGCTTGACGTAGCCGTCGCGCTCGAGGCGGCCGATCATCTCGTGCACCGTGGGGCCCGAGAGCTGCATGGCCCGCGCGAGATTGGCGCCGGTCATCGGCAGGCCGGCTTCGTGGAGCCAGAACAGCGACTGGAGGTACTCCTCCTCGGCCTCGGTCGCCTGGTCTTCGGCCATGGCGACAGGGTAGTCCAGGGGCACCGCAATAGGCTGCCGGCATGCGCGTCTCGGCCAAGGCGGACTACGCGGTGCGGGCGGCGGTCGAGCTCGCCGCGGCCGGCGGCGACGTGGTCAAGGGCGACCGCATCGCCCAGGCCCAGGGGATCCCGCTCAACTTCCTGGAGAACATCCTCGTCGACCTCAAGCAGGCCGGGCTGATCGGCAGCCGGCGCGGGCCCGACGGCGGCTACTGGCTCGACCGCCCGGCGGGGGAGGTGACGGTGGCCGACGTCATGCGCGCGGCCGAGGGGCCGCTGGCCAGCGTGCGCGGCGAGCGCCCCGAGGCGCTGACCTACGACGGCTCCGCGCGTCCCGTGCAGGACGTCTGGATCGCCCTGCGGGCCAACGTGCGCGCGATCCTAGAGGGCGTCAGCCTGGCCGACGTGGTCGAGGGACGGCTCCCCCGCGAGGTCACGGCGATCGCCCGCGACCCCGATGCCCGTCTGCGCCGCTGAGGCGGCGCGCGCATCGACCGTCTCGGGTCGGGCGCGCAGGGCGCCCCACCGGGTCCTGCCGCCACGCTCATCGATATTCCTCACTGAATCGGTGGACAGTTGTCGACCGGCGGGCTCGGCTCGGCCGGCGCCACGGTCTCCCCCACCGCCGCCGTCACTACGCGGCCGTGGTCGTGACCATCGCCCCTGCCCGATCGGGTCGCATCCACACGATCTGCCCCTCGGCCAGCTCGAGCTCGGTGGCCCGCGCCCGCGTGACCTGGACCGCCACCCGGCGCCCGTCCACCGTTTCGAGCTCCACGCGGACCTCGAAGCCGAGGTGGATCACCCGCTTGACCATCGCCTCCTCGGTGGCCCAGTCGGGGGTCGCAAGCAGCTCGATGTCGTGCGGGCGAACGAGCGCGTCGCCCAGCTCGGCGACCGGCCCCACGAAGCGCATGACGAACTCGCTGGCCGGGCTCTCGTAGAGGTCCCGCGGCGGGCCGGCCTGCTCGGCCCGCGCATGGTTCATGACCACGATCTGCTCGGCCACCTCCATGGCCTCCTCCTGGTCGTGGGTGACGAACACCGTGGTCACGTGGACGCGCTCGTGCAGGTCGCGCAGCCACCCGCGCAGCTCCTTGCGCACGTTGGCGTCGAGCGCCCCGAAGGGCTCGTCGAGCAGCAGCACGCTGGGCTCCACCGCCAGGGCGCGGGCCAGGGCCATGCGCTGGCGCTGCCCGCCGGAGAGCTGGGACGGATAGCGGTGGGCGAATCCGTCGAGGTGCACGAGCTCGAGCAGCTGGTCAACGCGCTCCTTGATCTCGGCGCGCGGGCGCTTGCGGATGCTCAGGCCGAAGGCCACGTTGTCGCGCACGGTCATGTGCTTGAACGCCGCGTAGTGCTGGAAGACGAAGCCCACGCCGCGGCGCTGGGCCGGCAGGTCGGTGGCCTCGCGCCCCTGGATGCACACCGTCCCGGCGTCGGGCGACTCCAGCCCGGCGATGACGCGCAGCAGCGTCGACTTCCCACTCCCGCTCGGCCCCAGCAGGGCGGTCAGCGAGCCGTCCCGAACGCGCAGGGACACGTCGTCCAGGGCGACGAAGTCCCCGAACCGCTTGGACACTCCGGTGACCTCGATACCCATCAGCGCACTTCCTTTCGCTTGAGCAGGTTCATGCTGAGCACGGTGAGCAGGGCCAGCGCGGCCAGCACCACGGAGGCGGCATAGGCGCCGGCCAGGTCGAAGTTCTGGAAGGCCTGCTCGACGTAGACCGGCAGCGTCTCGGTCTGCCCGGCGAGCTTGCCCGAGACGACGCTGACCGCGCCGAACTCCCCCAGCGCGCGGGCGGTGGTCAGGACCACGCCGTAGGCCACGCCCCAGCGGATCGCCGGGAGGGTGACGCGCCAGAAGGTCTGCCAGCCCGACGCGCCGAGCGTGGCCGCCGCCTCCTCCTGCTCGGCTCCCACCTCGCGCAGCACGGGCACGACCTCGCGGACCACGAAGGGCAGCGAGACGAAGATCGTGGCCAGGACCATGCCCGCCGGCGCAAAGATGACCTGGATCCCGTGGTCCGCCAGCCAGGTCCCGAACCAGCCGGTGCGCCCGTAGACCAGGACCAGGGCCAGGCCGACGACCACCGGCGACACCGCGAAGGGCAGGTCGATCAGCGCGTTGAGGATGGCCTTGCCCGGGAAGCGCCGGCGCACCAGCACCAGCGCGCCGGCCACTCCGAAGGCGGTGTTGGCCGGGACGGCGATCGCCACCATGACCACGGTCAGCCAAAAGGCGTGGACGGCGTCGGGCGTGGTCACCGCGGCCCACGCCGGCGCGATCCCGTGAGCGAAGGTGCGGTAGAAGACCATGGCCACCGGCACGGCGAGCAGGAGGCCGAGGTAGGCCAGGGCGACGGTGCGCAGGCCGAGCCGTGCGCGCCGGCTAGTCCTCATGACGCGCCCTCAAGCGGCCCGCGGCGGCCACGGCCAGCAGGAGCACGAACGACACCACCAGCAGGACCACCGACACGGCGGCGGCGCCGGTGACGTTGTCGGACTCGATCTGGCTGAAGATGAACACCGAGGCAACCTCGGTCTTGAACGGCAGGTTGCCCGAGATCAGGACGATCGCCCCGAACTCCCCCATGCAGCGGGCGAAGGCCAGCCCGACGCCCGACAGCATGGCGGGCGTGAGGTTGGGCAGGACGATGCGGCGGAAGACCGTGAACCCGCCCGCCCCCAGCGACGTGGCCGCCTGCTCCATCTCGCGGTCGAGCTCGATCAGCACGGGCTGGACCGCCCGCACCACGAAGGGCAGAGTCACGAACAGCAGCGCCAGCACGATGCCCAGCCGCGTAAAGGCAAAGGCGCTCAGCCCGAACGGCCCCTTGGGCCCGTAGAGCGCGAGCAGGGTCAGGCCGGCGACGATCGTGGGCAGGGCGAAGGGAAGGTCGATCAGGCCGTTGACCAGGCCCTTGCCCGGGAACTCGTCGCGGACCAGGACCCAGGCGATGACCGTTCCCAGGACGACGTTCATGGCCACGGTGGCTAGCGAGACGCCGACCGTCAGCTCAAGTGCGCTCACCGCCTCGCGGGTGGTCACCGAGGCCCAGAAGGCCGCGGCGCCGTCGCCACCCGAGCGGATCACCACCGCGGCCAGCGGCAGCAGCACGAACACGCTGAGGTAGACGGCGACCGCGCCGCGCCCCAGCGTCGCCCGCGCGCCGCGGCGGGCGGCGAGCCGGCGCAGCGGAGCGGGAGCTGGAGCGACGACCGCCGCTGGGCTACTTGGCGGTGGAGACACCGAGATCCTGCTCGATCTTGGCCACCGACCCCTTCTGGGGGTCGAAGAACTGGTCGGTCACCTTCGACCACCCGCCGAAGTCGGCGATGGTGAACAGCCCCTTGGGCCTGGGGAACTTCGCCTTGTCGAGGACGCCGGCGTCGACCGGCCGATAGCCCTTGGACTGGAACACTCTCTGGGCTTGCGGCGTGTGCAGGAAATCGACGAACGCCCTGGCCTTGGCCGAATTGCTCGCGTTCGTGGTCACCGCCACCGGGTTCTCGATGAGGATCGTCCGGTCCGGGATGACGTAGTCGAGCTTCTCGCCCTTGCGCTGGGCGGTGATCGCCTCGTTCTCGTAGGAGATGAGCACGTCGCCCTTGCCGGCGGTGAAGGTCTGGAGCGACTCGCGGGCGCTCTTGTCCTGCACCGGCACGTTCTTGAACAGCCGCTGGAGGTAGGCAAGCGCCTGGGCGGGGGTCGTGCCCTGCTTGACCTGGGAGCCATACGCGGCCATCACGTTCCAGCGCGCCCCGCCCGAGGTGAACGGGTTGGGGGTGATGACCTGTACGCCCGGCTTGACCAGGTCGCCCCAGTCGCGGATGTGCTTGGGGTTGCCCTTGCGGACGGCCAGCACCACGACCGAGTCGGTGACATTGCCCTTGTAGCGGCCGCTGTCCCAGTTGGGGGCGACAAGGCCGGGCTTGACCAGCTTGCTCACGTCGGGGGCGAGCGAGAAGGCGACCACGTCGGCCCGCAGCCCCGACTGGACGGCCCGGCTCTGGTCGCCCGAGGCGCCGTAGGAGTGGCTGAAGGTGACGCCGCGGCCTTGGGGCGTCTTCTCGAAGGCGGGGATCAGCTGGCCGTAGGCCTCCTTGGGAGTCGAGTAGGCGACCAGGGTCAGCTTCGAGGAGCCGCTGGCGGAGGAGCCGCCGCAGGCGGCCAGCCCGGCCACGAGGGCGCCGGTCACCGCGCCGAGCAGCAGACGATGGATCAGGGACATTAACCTTCCTTTGTCAACTAGCTTTGTGGAGAAGACGTTTCGCCAAGATAGCACGCACCTCGCCCACCGGCATACTGCGGGGCCGTGGCCCTCCCCCTCTCCCCCCCGGTCAAGCCCCAGCTCGCCCTCTCGCGGCGTGAGCTGCCCGACGCGGACGGCTGGGCCTTCGAGCCCAAGTACGACGGCTTTCGGGCCATCGCCTTCGTCGACGGCGACGAGGTGCACATCCAGTCGCGCGGCGGCAAGCCGCTGACCCGCTACTTCCCCGAGCTGGCCTTCCCGGCCGGGCGCTACGTGCTCGACGGCGAGATCGTCATCGCCGGGCGCTCCGGGGGCGAGGACTTCGACGCCCTCCAGCAGCGCATCCATCCCGCCGTCTCGCGCATCGAGCGCCTGGCCCAGGAGACGCCGGCCCTGTTCGTGGCCTTCGACCTCCTGGCCCGCGACGACGAGGCCTGGCTGGGGCGCCCGTTCTCAGCGCGCCGCGAGCAGCTCGAGGCCATGGACCGCGGCTCGGTGGCGCTCTCGCCGACCACCGCCCGCCGCGCCGAGGCCGAGCCCTGGCTGCGCGAGGCCGAGGGCGTCATCGCCAAGGCGCTCGACGCGCCCTACCGCCCGGGCGAGCGCAAGGGGATGGTCAAGGTCAAGCGCCTACGCACGATCGACTGCGTGGTGGTGGGCTGGCGGCCCGGCAAGGCGGAGGGCACGGTCGGATCGCTGATCCTCGGCCTCTACGAGGGCGACGAGCTGCGCGTCGTCGGGCACACCTCAGGGCTCACCGCCGCCCGCAAGCGCGAGCTGGTGGAAGAGCTGCGCCCCTACGAGACCGGCGAGCGCGGCAGCGGCGACCCCAGCCGCTGGGCCTCGGACCGCGAGCTCGAGTGGATCGAGCTGCGCGCCGAGCTGGTCGTCGAGGTCTCGTTCGACCACACGTCGAGCGGGCGCATCCGCCACGGCTCCAAGCTCCTGCGCTGGCGCGACGACAAGCGCCCGCGCGAGTGCACGTTCGATCAGTTGGCCTCCTGAGCGATTCGGCGCCGGGAGGGTGTGTCGACTTTCTGGGCCTCGGACCAGGTAGCTCGACACCCCTCCGCACTAAATACGCCCGCTCAGCCGCCGAACTCCTCCGGGCGCCCCTGGCCCGTGCGCGGCGTGCGGCCCTGTCGGCGTTGGGGTGCGGGCTGGCGGCCTCCCCGGCCGGGGGGCTGCGGGTCGCCCACCCGCCCCGAGGGCGGCCGGTCGCGGTCGCGGCTGGGCTGCACCCGCTTGGGCTCGCCCCGCTGCTTGGCGAAGTGGGGCGGCCAGGGCGCGTCGCCCAGGCCCTCGGCCTCGTCGCGCGCGGCCAGCTCCAGCAGTCCCTCCAGCGAGCCCGGGTCGGCGTCGATGTCGGCGGCGGGGTCGCCGCGATCGCGCAGACGGTCGGGCACCGTGTCCAGGCGCAGCTCGGCGGCCTCGACGTCGGGCACCTCCTCCCAGGCCAGCGGGCAGGAGACCCGGGCGTCGGGCGTGGGGCGGACCGAGTAGGCGGAGGCCACGGTGCGGTCGCGGGCGTTCTGGTTGTAGTCGACGAACACCCCGTGGCGCTCCTCCTTCCACCACTTGGAGGTGGCGAGCTGGGGGACGCGGCGCTCGACCTCGCGCGCCAGCGCCAGGGCCGCGCGGCGCACGCCGAGGAAGTCGTGCTCGGGAGCGACGCGCACGTTGACGTGGATGCCGCGCGAGCCCGATGTCTTGGGATAGCCGCGCAGCCCGTGGTCGGCCAGGACGTCGCGCACGACCATGGCCACCCGGCGCACGTCGTCCCACGAGGCCTCGGGCGTGGGGTCGAGGTCGACCCGCAGCTCGTCGGGATGGTCGAGGTCGTGCCGGCGCGCGGGCCAGGGGTTGAAGTCGATCACCCCGAGGTTGACGGCCCAGGCCAGGTGGGCGGCGTCCTCGGCCACCAGCTCGGTCGCCGTGCGCCCCGAGGGGAAGGTGACAGTGGCGGTCTCCAGCCACTCGGGCGTCGTGCGCGGCACCCGCTTCTGCCAGATCGGCTCCTCCTCGATGCCGTCGACGAAGCGCTTCATCACCGTCGGGCGCTCGCGCAGGTGGACGAGCGCGGCGTCGGCCGCGGCCAGGTAGTAGGAGACGAGGTCGAGCTTCGTCCAGCCGGGCTTGGGGAAGTAGACCTTGCCCGGATTGGACAGCCGGACCTCGCGCCCCGCGATCTCGAGCATCGTGTGGTCGGCTCTGGCCACCGACGCAGGGTGACAGGATGCGCCTCGTGCCCGCCCGCCCGCCGGTGGTCGTCGCGCCCGATTCGTTCAAGGGCACGCTGAGCGCGCCGCTAGTCGCCGACGCGCTGGCCGCCGGCCTGCGGCGCGCCGGGTGGGCATGCGACCTCTGCCCGGTGGCCGACGGGGGCGAGGGCACGCTCGAGGCGCTCCTGGCCGCGCGTGGCGGCGAGGTGGTCGAGGTCGACGTCCACGACCCGCTCGGCCGCCCGCTGGTGGCGCGGTACGGCCTGACCGACGGCGGCCGCACGGCGATCGTGGAGACGGCCGCGGCCAGCGGCCTCTCGCTCCTGGCCGCGCAGGAGCGAGATCCCTGGGCGGCCTCGACCGGCGGGACCGGAGAGCTGATCGCCGCCGCGGCGGCCAGCGGGGCGGAAGAGGTCGTGGTCGGGGTCGGAGGCAGCGCCACGACCGACGGGGGAGCCGGCGCGATCGCCGCCATCTCGGCCGCCGGTGGGCTGGGTCGCGCTCGCCTCACCGTCCTGTGCGACGTGCGCACGCCGTTCGAGCGCGCGGCCGAGGTCTTTGCCCCCCAGAAGGGGGCGGACCCCGAGATGGTGCGCCGGCTCACGCGGCGCCTGGCCCGGGTTGCGGGGCGCCTGCCCCGTGACCCGCGCGGCCTGGCCATGACCGGCTGCGCCGGGGGTCTGTCCGGCGGGCTGTGGGCGGCCTTCGACGCCCGCCTGGTGCCCGGCGCGGCCTTCGTGCTCGATGCGGCCGGATTCGACACGCGGGCGCGCGCCTCGCGCGCGGTGGTCACCGGCGAGGGCCGGCTCGACTCCCAGTCGCTCCAGGGCAAGGCCGTGGGCGAGGTGGCCGTACGCTGTCGACAGGCCGGAGTGCCCTGCCACGCCGTCGTGGGCGCCAACCGCCTGGACCGCTTCGAGCAGCGCATCCTCGACCTCCAGACGGTGCAGGAGGCGGGCACCCCGGCGGCGCTGGAGGCGGCCGGGGTCCAGCTGGGCGAGCGCCTGCGGCCAGGGGACGCAGGCGGTGGCAAACGACACGCCCGCTGAGTCGCCCGGAGCCGGCGGACAGATAGCCTCGCTCGCCGTGGCCAGCCCCCGAGCCCCGCTGCGCGTCCCCCACCCCGGCCAGCGACGGGCGGTGGTGATCGGCGCGGGCTCGTTCGGCACCGCGGTCGCCGTCCTCCTGGCCCGCGGCGGCCTTCGCACCACGCTCCAGGCGCGGACCCCCGAGCAGGCCGAGGTGCTCGCGCGGGAGCGCGTCAACGAGCGCTACCTGCCCGGCGTCGAGCTGCCGCGGGACCTGCGCGTCGAGGACGCCTCGGCCGACCTCGCCCGCGCCGACTACGTCTTCCTCGGCGTGCCCTCGCGGGGGCTCGACGAGGTCATCGCGGGCCTGGACGGCGCCCGGCTGGCGCCGCGCGCCGCGGTCGTCTCGCTGGCCAAGGGCCTGGTCCCGCCCGACGGCATCGCACCCACCGAGCTCCTGCGCCAGCGCCTGGGGCCCGCGCGCGTTGCCTGCGTGGGCGGGCCGGCGCACGCCCGGGAGATGGTGCACGACGGCGCGGCGCTCGTTGCCGCCTCGAGCGACGAGCAGCTGGCCGGCGCCCTGGCCCAGGTCTTCACGCGGGCGGGGGTCGTGTGCGAGGTCTCCGACGACCCGGTGGGAGTCGAGCTCGCGGGCGCCGCCAAGAACGCGGCCGCCCTGGCCGCCGGCGCCACCGAGTCGCAGGGGCTAAACGCCGCCGGCGCCGCCGCCGGTCACATCTTCGCCGAGGTCTGGCGCTTCGCCGCCCTGCGAGGTGGGCGCGCGGAGTCGCTGATCGGCCTGGCCGGCACCGGTGACCTGGTGGCCACCGCGCTGGCGCCCCAGAGCCGCAACCGCCGGGCCGGCGAGCTGCTGGCCGCCGGCGTGCCCAGCGCCGAGATCCCGGCGCGGGTGGGCCAGGCGGTCGAGGCGCTCGAGTCCGTGCCGCTGCTGGCGCGCGCGCTGGTGGCCGCCGGCGTCAACGCCCCCGTCACCGCCGCGCTGGGACGGCTGATCTCCGGCGAGCTGCCGCTCGACGACTGGGTCGCCCTCGTGCGCACGACCGTTCCTCCTCCGGCGCGCTTCGGTCGCGAGGGCTTCTGGCGGCGGGTCTGGAGACGCCTGCGCGGCGTGCTGCCCGCCGGCCGCCGGCGGCGAGCGCAGATCGCTCACGTCTCGGGCGGGCGCTCGCCGTCGATGTAGCCGACGGCGTCGGCGTCGCGAAACCACAGCCGCATCCCACCCCCGTCCGGCCGGCGCTCGAAGGCGCCGACCTTGCCGGAGTCCGGCTGGACCACCACGTCGGGCTGCCCGGCCGTGCTGATGGCCAGCAGGCGCACCCGCTCGTCGCTGCGGTTGACGACCTGGTGCGCCCCCTCCTCGCCCTCGGAGAAGGACAGCACCTCGCCCTCCTCCAGCTCCCGCCACCCCGACGGCGTGCGCAGGCTCGGACGGCCGGCCAGGACAACCACCAACTCCTCCTCGGCCAGGTGGTAGTGGAAGGGGTATGCCGCCTCGCCCGGCGGCACCTCGAACAGGCTCGCGCCGAGGCGCACCGCGCCGGCCTGCCGCCCGATCCGGGCACGCTGGCAGGTGAAGCCGGGCCACTCGCGCGGCTCGTCGAACTCCGGCTGGTTGATGTTCACCCCCACGGCCGCCCCCGACCCTATGCCCTCGCTCGCCGCTCGGCCAGCGTCGTCACCACCGCCTCGTAGACGCCGGCGCCATGGCCCGCCTCGGCCACGCGCACGTTCTCGCGTCCGGCGATCTGCTCGGCCAGCGACGGGTCGCGCTCGAGCGCGTTGGCGACCAGCCAGAAGGCGCCGACCACGCCAGCCGCCTCCATGTCCTCGCGCGAGTCGCCCACCGCGATGCAGTCCTGGGGGTCGTAGCCGCGCGCCTGCATGTGGCGGGCGACGGCCCGCGACTTCGACGCGCCCGCCGGCATCAGGTGGTAGGCGTGCAGCCCGTCGACCTCGAGGGTCGGCGAGCGCCGGCGGATGGCGCCGTTGTCGACGAGACGCAGGTGGTCGAGCCCCTGCTCGGTCAGCACGGCCGCAACCTCCTCGGGCGCGACCGCGCCGCGGAATAGGTGAGACACCTCACGGTCCAGGTGCCAGGGCGAGTGGTACTCGAGGCGCCCGGCGAAGCGCTCTAGCAGCAGGTCGGGCGCGCCCGAGGCGGTGATCTGGTCGTGGATCGTCTTCTCGCCGGGAACCAGCTCGTCGGTCAGGAACTCCTCCTCGCCGTCGATCACCAGCCCGCAGCCGACCTCGTAGATGTAGGCCGAGGACCCGATCAGGCGCGCGTCCTCGAAGACCTGGGCCTTGCGGCGGCCCGAGTAGATGACGACCTCGGCGCCGGCCCGGTGGCACGCCTCCAGCGCCCGGACCCCCAGCAGGGAGAACGCGCCCTCGCCGTCGCGCAGGAGCGAAGCGCCCAGGCCCAGCAGCGTGCCGTCGAGGTCGCAGTAGAGGCAGCGCACGGCTGGCGAGTCTAGGCGCGTGCCGAGACTCGGCACGCCGCCGCCCGGAGCGCGCACTGAGCCCCGGCACCCCGCCGCTCGGGCGAGACCCGATGCGCATCTTCCCGACATAGATGAAGGATGTGCATCACCTCCCGGGGACGACGCGGCGAGAGCGAAGGCTCAGCGGTGCTGGAGCGCCGAGCGCAGCGGTGGGCGCTGCACCGGCGACGAGCGGCCCGGCTCGGCTTGGAGGCGGCCCTCCGCCTCCAAGCGCTCGGTCACCGCCCCCAGCACAGCGCCGGCCATCGGGGCCAGGGCGCTGAGCGGCTGGTGGCGGTTGCGGCGCTCGTCGAGGTCGACCTGGGCGAGGCCGCCGGTGCCGACCTCGCGGTAGGCGTCGATGAGCATGGCGATCTCCACGGCATAGCCGGTGGCGATGGGCAGGGCCTCCAGCAGATCACGTCGCGCGGCGACCTCCCCGGCCAGCGGCTGACGAATCGAGGCGAGCTCGGGCTAGAAGCGGTGGAGCAGCGGCCGGGCGGTGAGCTCGTTGACCCGGCCGCCACCATCGGGCAGCTCGATGTCGCCAACCCGGAAGGGGCGCCGGAACGAGGCCTTGACGAAGCGGACCCGCGGCTCGCACAGGAGCGGCCCCAGCACCCCGCAGGCGAAGCGCTCGTCGAAGCCGTCGGTGTCCCCGTCGAGGTAGCAGACCACGTCGCCGGTGAGGACCGAGAGGGCGCGCCACATGGCGTCTCCCTTGCCCAGCACCGGCCCCGCCCAGGCCAGCAGGTCGGCCTCCTGGTGGACCTCGGCGCCATGGCGCGCGGCCACGTCGGCCGTCCCGTCGGCCGACCCCGCATCGACCACCACGACCTGGTCGATCGCACCCCGGTCGCGCAGCCCGACCAGCGTGTCGACGATCGCGCCGATGGCCTGTGCGGTCTCGCGGGCGGGGACGCAGACCGAGGCGGTCGCTTCCCGCTCGACCGCCAGCCGCCCGGCCGGGAACTCGGAGTGGTGGAAGGAGCGGATCACCCGCATGTGGCGCGCCAGGACGGCGCCTACTATGGCAACCGGTGGCCGTCACGCGCGAGATCGAGCCCTGGACCGGGCTGCTCGACGTCGCCACCGCCGACGGCCGCCTGGTCGCCGAGTCCCGCCGCGGGGCCCGGCGCGCGGAGCCGGAGCCGCTGCCCGACGACCTGCACCCGCACCTCCTGGCCGCTCTGCGGCGCACGGGGATCGACTCCCTCTACGCCCACCAGGCCCAGGCGCTGTCCGCCGCCGAGCACGGGCCCGTGATGATCACCACGGGCACGGCCTCGGGCAAGTCGCTCGGCTTCAACCTCCCGACCCTCGACGTGCTGTGCGCCGACCCGCGCGCCCGCGCGCTCTACCTCTATCCCACCAAGGCGCTGGCCCAGGACCAGGCGCGCGCCCTGCACGAGCTGGGGCTGCCGAAGCTGCGACCGGCCATCTACGACGGCGACACCCCGCGCGCCGAGCGCGCCGCCATCCGCCGCCGCGCCAACCTGGTGCTCACCAACCCCGACATGCTCCACGTCGGGATCCTCCCCCACCACACGGCGTGGGCCGATCTGTTCGCCAACCTGGCCGCGGTGGTGGTCGACGAGGCCCACGTCTACCGCGGCGTGTTCGGCTCCCACGTGGGCAACGTGCTGCGTCGGCTGCGGCGCATCGCCGCCGCCTACGGCACCGAGCCGCGCTTCCTGCTGGCCTCGGCCACGATCGCCAACCCGCTTGAGCTGGCCGAGCGCCTGACCGGCCTCGAGGGCTTCTCGCTGGTCGACCGCGACGGCTCACCCGAGGCCGCCCGGCGCACCGTGATGTGGAACCCGCCGCTGCTCGACGAGGCGCTGGGGACGCGGCGCTCGGCGCTGGTCGAGGCGGCCGACCTGCTGGCCGATCTGGTGGCGGGCGGCGCCCGGGCCATCTGCTTCATCAAGTCGCGCAAGGCCGTCGAGCTGATCGCCCGCTACACCCGGCTGCGCCTCGGCGAGACCGCCCCCGAGCTGGCCGATGCGGTGGCGCCGTACCGCGCCGGGTACACGCCGGCCCAGCGGCGCGAGCTCGAGCGCCAGCTCACCCAGGGCGAGCTGCGTGCGGTGGTGACCACCGACGCGCTCGAGCTGGGAATCGACATCGGCGCCCTCGACGCCGCCGTGTGCGTCACCTTCCCGGGGACCGTCGCCTCGCTGCGCCAGATGTGGGGGCGCGCCGGGCGCCGCGGCCGCGGCTTGGCCGTCTACGTCGCCGGCGCGGACGCGCTCGACCAGTTCTTCTGTCGCCATCCCGACGAGTTCCTCGACCGCCCGGTCGAGGCGGCGATCCTCGACCACGAGTCCGAGCAGATCCACATGGGCCACCTGCGCTGCGCAGCGCACGAGGGCCCGCTGTCGAGCGCCGACGCGGAGGTCCTCGGCCCGCGCTGGCAGGCCTACGCCGACCGGCTGGTCAGCGCCGGCGCGCTGCGCGAGCGTCAGGGCACCTACGTCCCGCGGCGCCCGCAGGACTACCCGGCGGGCGAGGTCTCGCTGCGCTCCTCGGCGGCGGACTCCTTCGCGGCCATCGACGTCTCCTCAGGCGAGGTGATCGGCACGATCGAGGCCGCCCGCGCGTTCGGCACCGCCCACCAGGGCGCCGTCTACCTGCACATGGGGCGCTCCTACCACGTCGCCGCGCTCGACCTCGAAGCGCGCCAGGCCCTGGTCGAGCCCTTCGACGGCGACTGGTTCACCCAATCCAAGAAGGAGACGTCGACCGACATCGAGCGCCTGCTCGACCGCCGCGAGGCGCTCGGCGTGACGCTCTCGTTCGGGAACGTCGCGGTCACCGAGCAGGTGCTCGGCTACCAGCGCAAGCGCCTGGCCGACCAGGAGCTGATCGACTTCAACGCCCTCGACCTCCCCGAGACCACGTTCTCCACCCAGGCGCTGTGGTTCGAGCTGCCCGACGAGGTCCTCGCCGACGCCGTGCCGCTCGAGCGCCTGCTGGGTTCGCTGCACGCCGCCGAGCACGCGCAGATCGCCGTCCTCCCGCTGCTGGCCATGTGCGACCGCTGGGACATCGGCGGGCTGTCGACCAACTTCCACCTCCAGACCGGCCGCCCCACGATCTTCATCTACGACGGCCACCCCGGCGGCGTGGGCATCACCCGCCAGGGCTTTCGCCAGTTCGAGACCTTGGCCGCCGACGCCCACCGCCTGATCGCCGAGTGCCCGTGCCACGACGGCTGCCCGTCGTGCGTCCAGTCGCCCAAGTGCGGCAACCTCAACGAGCCCCTGTCGAAGGCCGGCGCCCGCGCGCTGCTGGGACGGATGCTCGAGGCAGCGGCCGCGCCGGTAGCCTCGCTGTCCTCGTGAACCGCCTGGCCGCCGCCAACCTCCTGCTGCTCGCCCTGCTCGCCGGCCACACGGCCGACCACGCCTTCAACCAGTCCCCGCGGCACTACGGGCTCGCGCTGACGGCGCCGGGAATCGCCGGCTTCGCCGTCACCGCGTTCGCGTTGGCGTTGGCCGTGCGGCGAAGCGCGCTCGCCGCGCCGGTGAGCGTCGCGGTCGGCCTGAGCACGATCGCCGGCTTCGCCCTGATCCACCTCGCTCCCCGCGGGGGGTCTTCAGCGATCCCTACTCCGCCTTCTCGCCCAACACGCTCCCGATGGCGGCGGCGGGGCTGGTGACCTCCGTGGCGGCACGGGAGCTGCGCGGCGGCTCGGCGGCGGTCGAGCAGCCCGCGTAGCGCCTCGAGACGATGAGGGTTCGGCGCGAGGCGCTGCGCAGCTCGTTCTGGCTCGCCTCGGCGATCGTAGTGCCGCTGGCCATCGTGCTCGCCTTCGGGCTGACCGCGCTCGAGAGAGGCACAAAGCTCGATCTCGGCCTGTTCGGCCTGTCGGACCAGGCATCCGCCCGCGCAGTGCTGCAGACGATCGCCACCGCGACGGTGTCGGTCGCCGGGCTGTCGTTCTCGGTGACGCTCGTGGCCTTGACGCTCGCGGCACAGCAGCTCTCCCCCCGAGTGCTGAGGACGTTTCGCAGCGATCGCATCGCGCAGGTCACGCTGGCCGGCTTCCTGGGCACGTTCGCCTACTCGCTCGTCGTGCTCGCGCGGCTCGGTCAGATCACCGGGCCTAGGGTCCCCGAGCTGTCGGTCGGCCTGGCCATCGTCTTCGCCCTGGCCGCCTTCGGGGGCTTCGTCGCCTTCATCGGAGACATCGTCAAGGCGGTGCAGGCCTCGACGGTGATCAGACGGATCGCGGCCGATGCGCACCAGGCGATCGACGGACGGCACCCGAGGACGGTCGGCGCCCCGCCCGACGATCCCGGCAAGGCCGAACGGCAGGTGCGGGAGCGGATCGCAGCGGGCCGACGATGGGAGCTGCGCACCAGGCGCGCCGGGTATCTCACCCATGTCGACGCCTCACTGGTCGAGCGGGCCGCACAGGCCGGCGTTCTCGTCGTTCAGCGGGTCGCCGTGGGCGACCTGCTCGTGACCGGCCAGCTCCTGGCCGAGGTGATCGGCGAGGGCGATGACACTCCCCCGCTGAACGAGCTCTGCGCCACCTTCAGGCTCGGCCAAGAGCGCACGCTCGCCGCCGACGTGGCCTTCCCCGTACGCCAGCTGGCCGATATCGCGCTGCGGGCCCTCTCACCCGGGGTCAACGACCCGACCACCGCCGAGAACGCCATGGGATCGCTGGCCGACACGGTGGTCCGCGTGGCCGGCGACGAGCCCGTCAGCGCCGTGCGGGTCGACGCCGGGCAGACCCCGCGCCTCCACGCTCGTCCCACGTCGCTCGACGAGCTCGTCCATCTGGGCTTCGAGCAGGTGCGCCACGCGGCGCCCGACCCGCTGATGGCAGCGCAGCTCATCTCCCTGCTCGAGGAGATCGCGCGAGCGTCCCGGGACGCTGGGAGCCCGAGCGAGGAGGCGGCCCGCCAGCTCGCCCTTTTTCGCAGCGAGAGGTGACGCGGCCGCCTGGTCAGCCGGCGGACGCCAAGCCCCCACCTCTCGATCGTCGACCGGGCGGGCAACGCCGTCGCCCTGACGTGCACGATCGAGCAGGAGTCCGGGAGCGCGGTCGTCGCCCCCGGCACCGGCTTCCTCCTCAACAACGAGCTCACCGACTTCGGCGATCCGGGAACGGCCAACCAGCCCGGCCCGGGCAAGCGCCCGCGCTCCTCGATCGCGCCCACGATCGTCGTGCGCCGGGGCGCTCCCCTGCTGGTCGTGGGCGGCGCCGGGGGCGCCCGCATCATCACGGGCGTCCTCGACACCGTGATCAACGTCCTGGACTTCGACTACGACCTCGCGCACGCCGTCGACGCCGAGCGCATCGACGACCCGATGGGCACCATGACCGTCGAGGACGCCCGCGTCGCCCCCGGCGTGATCGAGTCCCTAGTGCAGCGAGGACACGTCCTCGCCCGCGCGGGCGAGTACGACGTCCGTCCCCGGGGGCAGGCGGCCGGCGTCAGCCCGGTCAGCCACGTGCGCGGCGCCGTGTCTGACCCGCGCACCGAGTACGCGGCGCTGGCTCAGCGGTAGGGCCGCCCGCCCGGCGAGACGCTGCGCCCGGCGCAGGCGAGCCGCTAGCCTCGCTGGCCTCGTGAACGGCCTGGCCCGAGCCAACCTCCTGCTGCTCGTGCTGCTGGCCGGTCACACCGCCGACCATGCCTTCAACCAGCCTCCGCGCCACTACGGGCTGGCGCTGACCGCGCCGGGGATCGCCGGCTTCGTGGTCACGGCCTTGGCCCTCGCCATGGCGCTGCGCCGCAGCGCCCTCGCTGCGCCCGTGAGCGTCGCCGTCGGGCTGAGCACGATCGCCGGCTTCGCCCTGATCCACCTCGCTCCGAGCTGGGGCGTCTTCAGCGATCCCTACTCCGCCTTCTCGCCCAATGCGGTGTCGTGGGCGCTGGTGGCGGCGCCGATGGCCGCAGCGGCGCTGCTTACGCTCGTCGCCGTGCGGCAGCTGCGCGGGGAGTCGGCGCCGGTCCGGCAGCTCACGTAGCGCCGCTCACGGCGCCGGCGCGGCTGGCCGACGGGCGGGACCCAGGCCTCGCCGCCGCCGCCGCCGCTGCCCGGCCCAGCCCCTCCTCGCTAGCATCGCCGGCGAGGGCGAGATAGCTCAGTTGGTAGAGCACACGACTGAAAATCGTGGTGTCCCCGGTTCGATTCCGGGTCTCGCCATCTCTAGAAGGTCCTGCTATCGGCCAGGTTTTCTTGCTTCTGACTCGGTGCCTCGGATAGCGGTTGTGCGCCAGCTCGCGACCTTCGAGTCCTAAACGAGTCCAAAACCTGAGGCTGGTTGAGGGTTCGCCGTCGCTCGTCGGAGCGTGACGGCCCACCAAGGCGCCCGAGGATCCGCGTCCGTATAGGGCACGCTCATCGGGCATTTCATTGGGCGGGTCTTGCGGGACACCGAGGCTCCGCCCCGATCGAAACCCGCCGCTGCGCCGGTCACGGGACCGCACGCGGTTCGTCAGACGGCCCCAGAGACGGTCCAGCCGGTTTACCTCGGCGTACGTTGGCTGAAAAGATCTGTCAAGGCCGCTGGAAAAGTGACCCCGTAGCGCCGGGCGAAAACTGACCCCCTGGTGGGTGTGCGGCGAGCGTTGCGGAGGCGAGCCCGTAGGGCGAGCTGGAGCGGCGCTCGCCGCGCGCGCGTCTCAGTCAGCGGGGG
>JBBPZM010000034.1:0-18598 GCA_038199035.1 Solirubrobacterales bacterium
AGCGAGCCCGCGCGAACGGTCGACGCCCCGGCGGCGGGCGCGGGCGCGGCGGCCATCGACCAGGCGGCTGCCGCCAGCGCGCGGACCAGCCGCACCCGCCGGGTCTGTCGCCTCCCAAGCCGCATACCCATAGCTGTACGTATTTGTACAGGCTGTTCGTCTCGACTGCGAGCTGCTTCGAAGGCGGCCCCGCTTCGCGTGGCGGACGCGCACGTGTCGGCGACGCCGCCGGGGATGAGACGCTCCTCTGGGCCCAGCCGATTCGCTGAGCTGGCCCCGCTACCGTTGGACCACCCCCATGCCCAGGCTCGAGCTCGACCACGCCTTCACGCCCACCGCCGACCAGCCCAAGGCGATCGACGAGCTGGCCGCCGGGATCGCGGCGGGCGAGCGCTACACCACGCTGCTGGGCGCGACCGGCACGGGCAAGACGATGACCATGGCCGGAGTGATGGAGCGAGCGCAGAAGCCCGCGCTGGTCATCGCCCACAACAAGACCCTGGCCGCGCAGCTGTGCAACGAGTTCCGCACCTACTTCCCGCGCAACGCCGTCGAGTACTTCGTCTCCTACTACGACTACTACCAGCCCGAGGCCTACGTCCCCTCGCGCGACCTCTACATCGAGAAGGACTCCTCGATCAACGAGGAGATCGACCGCCTGCGCCACGCCGCCACCGCCGCCCTCTTCGCCCGCCGCGACGTGGTCATCGTCGCCTCGGTGTCGTGCATCTTCGGCATGGGCTCGCCCGAGACCTACGACGAGAACATGCAGATCCTGCGCAAGGGGGAGATGATCGACCGCGACGCCCTCCTGCGCAAGCTGGTCTCGATCCAGTACACGCGCAACGACACCGCGCTGGGGCGAGGCACCTTCCGCGTGCGCGGCGAGACGCTCGAGGTCTTCCCGGCCTACGCCGAGACCGCGTTCCGGGCGACGCTGTTCGGGGACGAGGTCGAGCGCCTCCAGCACTTCGACCCGCTGACCGGCGAGCTGATCGTTGACGACCTCGAGCACGTCGCCATCTGGCCGGCGACGCACTACAACGTCAAGGAGGGCACGATGGAGCGTGCGGTGCAGGAGATCGGCCGCGAGCTCAACGCCCGCACCGCCGAGCTGGAGTCCCAGGGCAAGCTGCTCGAGTCCCATCGCCTGCGCCAGCGCACGCAGTACGACATGGAGATGCTGCGCGAGATGGGCTTCTGCTCGGGGATCGAGAACTACTCGCGCATCCTCGACGGGCGCAGGCCCGGTGACCGGCCCTACTGCCTGGTCGACTACTTCCCCGACGACTTCGTCTGCTTCATCGACGAGTCCCACCAGACCGTGCCGCAGATCGGCGGCATGTACGAGGGTGACCGCTCACGCAAGCAAACGCTCGTCGACTACGGGTTCCGCCTGCCGTCGGCGCTCGACAACCGCCCGCAGACCTTCGACGAGTTCATGCAGATCACCCCGCAGATCTGCTTCGTCTCGGCCACGCCGGGCGAGTATGAGCGCACCCGCTCGAACCGCGTGGTCGAGCAGATCGTGCGTCCCACCGGCGTGGTCGACCCCGAGGTCGAGGTGCGGGCCACCCGCAACCAGATCGACGACCTGATGAACGAGATCCGCGCCGGCACCGAGGTCAACGAGCGCGTGCTCGTGACCACGCTGACCAAGAAGATGAGCGAGGACCTCACCGACTACCTGCTCGAGATGGGCTTCAAGGTGCGCTACCTGCACTCAGAGGTCGACACCCTGGAGCGCATCCAGATCATCCGGGAGCTGCGCCTGGGCGAGTACGACGTCCTCGTCGGGGTCAACCTGCTGCGCGAGGGCCTGGATCTGCCGGAGGTCTCGCTCGTGGCCATCCTCGACGCCGACAAGGAGGGCTTCCTGCGGGGGGAGACCTCGCTCATCCAGACGATCGGGCGCGCCGCCCGCAACGTCCGCGGCACCGTGCTCATGTACGCCGACAAGGAGACGGCGGCCATGCGTGCGGCCATCGGCGAGACCGACCGCCGGAGAGACATTCAAAAGCGACATAACCTCGATAACGGGATCACGCCCGAGAGCATCGTCAAGGGCATCTCCGACATCACCGAGTTCCTCCAGGCCGACTCCAAGGTGCCCAAGGGCCGGCGGCGCTCGCAGCGCCAGCGCCGCACGGAGATGTCAGCGGACGAGGTCGAGAAGCTGATCGTCGAGCTCGAGGAGGAGATGCTGGCCGCCGCCGACGACCTGCGCTTCGAGTACGCGGCCAAGCTGCGCGACGAGATCCGCGACCTGCGCCGCGAGCTCGAGGACGCCCGCGCCGGGGTGGCTCCGGCGGCTGGGGGCGGCTGACAGACGCGGCCCGGCCGCCGGGCGCGGCTGACCCGCCTCCCCAACCGCTTCGGTACGCTAGCGCCGCTCGACCGCCCAATCGACCGGAGGATCTGCCTTGCCCCTCGACCGTCAGGACATCCAACGCAGAGACTTCCCGATCAGCCGGCGCGGCTACGAGACCGAGGCGGTCGACGCCCACCTGCGCCGGCTGGCCGACGAGCTCGAGCAGGCCCGGCGCTCCCAGCGCGGCACCGAGAGCCTGGCCTCCGCCGCCTCCGAGCAGGTGCGGGCGATCGTCGAGGCGGCCGAGACCACGTCGGCGGACATCCAGCGCCAGGCCGAGGCCGAGGCGCGGACCATCCGCGACGAGGCGGCCAGCGACGCCCAGCGGGCGCGCGACGAGGCGGCCGCCCAGGCCCGCGACCACGTGGCCAACGTCTCGGAGGCGACTCAGGTGATGCTCCAGCGCGTCGACGCCATGGAGACCGAGCTGGGCGCCCTCATCGAGAGCCTGCGCACCGGCGCCAACCGCCTCACGGCCGACCTCACCCTGCTCCAGGGCAACATGGGCGAGCTGCGCGCCGCCTCCGGCCAGGCGGCGGAGCCCGCCCGCGACGATCTGCGGGCGGCGGACGAGCCCGCGGTCTCGCGGCCCGCCGGGATCCTCGACCAGCCGACCGAGGAGGCCGACCTGGCTGACCTGGAGGCGGCGGAGGACGAGGACCTCGACTACGAGGAGCTCGAGCCCGAGGACGGGGAGGCCGCCGACTTCGCCGACGCTCCCCGCGAGCGCCGGACCGCCCCGGCGGGTGCCTCGGGGGACGCCGAGGGCGCCCGCCTCATCGCGCTCAACATGGCGCTCAACGGCACGCCCCGCGAGGAGACCGATCGCTACCTGGCCGAGAACTTCGACCTCGACGATCGCGACGGGCTGCTCGACGAGGTCTACGCGCGCGTCGGCTGACCCGCCGGCGGGCCTGAGCGCTCCCGGCCCGTTCCTATACTGCCGTCGGGTGCCCAGCGGCGCGCCCACTCCGCCGGCCCTCGCACGCCGATGATCGTCGACCGCTTCCGGCGCGAGGTGGAGGCGGGCGCCTACGAGATCTCGGCGCGCATGCGCCCGGAGGGCGCCGACGCTCAGGAGCTGCGGCTCTGGTTTCGCTTCCCCGAGCGGTTCGCGCCGCCTGGCGACCTGGACGCATCCCCCTTCCTGCCCCCGGCGCTGGCGTGGTGCCTGCGCCGGGGCGAGCGCCTGGTCATCGAGGGCCCCGTCTCTCCGCGGCTCCTCGGAGAGCTCGACGAGATCATGGGCGTCTACCGGTCTTTCTTCCCCGGCGCGATCTCCGGGCCGGTGGCGGTCGAGGCGCAGCCGTGCGAGCCCTCCGCGGGCTCTGAGCTCACCGCCAGCTTCTTCACCCGCGGGGTCGACTCGTGGTTCGGCGTGCTCACGGCGCTCGACGACCCCACCCTCGCCCCGCCGCTGACCCACGCCGTCTACGCCCCGGGCTTCAACTCCCGGGCCTGGAGCGACGAGCTGCGCGACGCCAAGACCGAGGCCACCCGCGAGGCGGCGGCGCGGGTCGGCCTCGAGCTGATCCGACTCGACTCCAACATCTCAGACGAGTTCGGGCGCGGGCTGTTCGGCGCGGCGCTGGCCCTCGGCTTCGCCAACATGCTCATCCCCTCGGGCAATATGCGAGGGGAGATCGTGCGCCAGGGGACCCATCCCCACCTCGATCCGCGCTTCTCCACCGAGCGCACCGAGATTCTCCACTACGGCGACGCCAGCCGTCTCCAGAAGGTCGAGCGCCTGGCCCGCTCGGAGGCGGCGCTGGACACGATCCGGGTCTGCCGCTACGACCACCTCGAGGGAGACCGCAACTGCGGCCACTGCGAGAAGTGCCTGCGCACGATGCTCGAGCTGCACGTGGCCGGGGCGCTCGAGCGCTCGCCGGCCTTCGACGAGCCGCTGCGACTGTCCAACGTGGCCGCCGTCAAGAAGCTCCAGACCGTCCGCCACAGCTGGCTGGAGATCCAGAACGCGCTCGGCGACAGCCCGCAAGACCGCCGGCTGTCGGCCGCGGTGCGCATGGTCATCTTCCGCAATGACCTGCGCTTCGCCGCCGAGCGCGCCCAGCGGCTCTCGGGCCGCCTCGACCTCGCCGAGGCGCTTGGCGACTCGGCGGTCCTGGCCGAGTCGGCGGATGCGCTATGGGAGGTCGACGCGCGGGTGCAGCGGCTGATGGAGGGAATGGCGCGGGAGGAAGGGCGCGGCTACGGGGCCGACGGCGACCGCGACGCCAGGCCCTCGGCCGCCGGGCCGGCGAGGCGCGCCGGTCTGCTCACCCGCCTGCGCTCCCGCTCCTGAGCGGGCGGCGGCGCAGGCGATCTCGCGGCGGCCGGGCGGCGGAGCGTCCATGTGTCTGTCGGTCAGGAGCCCCGGCTGACCGTCAGCCGGCTTCCCCGGCGCGTGACTGTCACGGTGCTCGGGCCGGCGCCCTTCCCCGTCACGCGCACGGTCACCGTGTCGGGTGTGCGGCTGACGAGCGTCGCCCGCGCTGCCGCGCCGAGGCCGAGGGTGGTCACGTAGTCCACCGATCGCGCCCGGCCGCGAAAGACCACCGCCGCTCGCGGGACCAGGCTCGCGAGCTTGCTCGAGGGCGCGGTGAAGCCGAGCAGCGGCGACCGGGTGAAGCCCGCCAGCGCGCCACGCCGTCCCCTGACCAGGGCGCTGCCGGCGTCTCCGGGCGCGGGGGCGGTGTAGAGCGAGCCCGCGAACCCCGGCGCCGTGAGCCGGAACGCCCGGCCCGCGCCTCGAACGGAGATCGCCGGGTCGAACTGGACGAAGCGGGTGTAGGTGTGGGCGGCCGCCGAGCCGACGCGATCGACGATGACCAGCGCCGAGCCCGGCCGGTAGAGGAACAGGCGGCCGTGGCGGACGCCCTGGTGGGCGACGAGCGGGTTGGTCGCCTCGATGGCGTACCACCCGGCCCCGCCGCCAGTGGCTGCGATCCCGCTGCCATAGGGCTTGTAGTCGGCGTAGGGAAAGGAGCGGTCGTCGACCAGGAGGCTGCTGTGCGCTTGGCTGGACCGCACGAACGCTTCGGTCGCGGCCGTGTCGGTCCCGGTCAGGCGGCCGGTGTCGGTGACGATGTGGCGACCGCGGTCGTAGAGCTCGAAGGTCAGCTCGTCGGCCTGCTTGTGGCCGGTCGAGTGGTAGCCGTCGGCCACCGAGAGGTAGCTGCCGCCCGCCCTCACGATTCCGAAGCCCGATCTCGTGGTGGGCGCGATCCCCCGGTAGGAGCTGGCCTCCCGGCGCGCCCACGCCGGGGCCTGCTTGGTCTGCGTGTCGCCCAGCCGCGTCACCGACCCGTCCGGCATGACGAACCAGCCCGCCGCGGCCCGCATCCGCCGCCCGGCGTCGAGGAGCTCGGGGCTGTGGCCGCCCGGGAGCGCGATGAAGCGCTCGATCAGTCCCAGCACCAGGAACTGGTACTGCGGCGAGTGCTCGAGGTCGACTCCTTCCCGGGCATCGACCGGCAGGCTGCTCTTGAAGCGCTCCACGGCGAGGCGATGCCAGTCGCCCGCGTGGGGGAGGTGGGGGAGGTAGGAGCTCAGCTCCAGCAGCCCCTGGTTCATGAACAGCCCGTGGTTGCCCGGGTCGTAGTTGCGCGCATCCGCCAGGTAGCGCCCGTGGGTGACCGCGGAGTCGCGGAGGGTCCGCTCCTGGGCGGGGTCGAGGAGGCCGGCGCAGCGGGAGGCGACGGTGACGTACCCGAGGATCGCCGCCCGATCGCCCGAGATCTTGTTGCCCCAGGGAGGCCGCCCGCGGCGGGGCCTATCGGGGAGCGGGTTGGCGCGGATCCAGTCGAGCATGAGGTCGCGGGCGCGCTCGAGCGCTTCGACCTCGTGGCGGCGGGCGTAGGCGTAGAGCAGCGGGTTGAGGAAGCCCAGCGTGTGCAGGCGCGTGCGCCACGACTTGCTCTGGTAGGGGTCCTGCTTCCAGTCGACCGGGGGCACGAGCCGGATGGCGGAGCCCTGCGACTTGAACTTGATCGTGAAGTAGCCGCGCAGGGCGTCGCGCACCTTCTGCTCGCTGGGCGGAGTGGGCGAGCCGACGTAGCGCGCGGGGCAGCGTGCGGAGATCTCCACCGCCGGATCGCCGCCGGTCGAGCCGCAGCCGGTGGCGAACGTCGCGAGGAGGACCAGAGCGGCGACTGGGCTCAGGCGCCGCACGATGGGCGGCAGTATAGGAGCGGGCCCTGGGCCGATCCGCCGGTCGGAACGCCCGTTCGCGCTCCTACAATCGGACGCGCTTATGTCCCCCAGCGACGAGCTGCGAATCTCCGGCGCCCGCGAGCACAACCTCAAGGACGTCACGCTCGCCCTGCCCCGGGAGGCCCTGGTCGTCATCACCGGGCTGTCGGGGTCGGGCAAGTCCTCGCTGGCCTTCGACACCATCTACGCCGAGGGGCAGCGGCGCTACGTCGAGTCGCTCTCGGCCTACGCCCGCCAGTTCCTGGGGCAGATGGACAAGCCCGACGTCGACTCGATCGAGGGCCTGTCGCCCGCCATCTCGATCGACCAGAAGACCACCTCGCGCAACCCGCGCTCGACCGTGGGTACGGTCACCGAGATCTACGACTACCTGCGCCTGCTGTGGGCGCGCATCGGCAAGCCCCACTGCCACGTGTGCGGGCGCGCGATCGCCGGCCAGTCGGCCGAGCAGATCATCGACCAGGTGATGACCCTGGAGGACGGGACCCGGTTCATGGTGCTGGGCCCCGTGGTCCGCGGGCGCAAGGGGGAGTACGGCAAGCTGCTCGACGAGTTGCGCGGAGAGGGCTTCGCGCGGGTCAAGGTCGACGGCGAGCTGCGGCTGCTCGACGAGGAGATCACGCTCGACAAGAAGTTCAAGCACGACATCGCGGTCGTGGTCGACCGGCTGGTCATGCGCCCCGACGTGCGCAAGCGGCTGGCCGACTCGGTGGAGACCGCCGTGGCCGTGGCCGACGGCCTGGTCGAGGTGGAGCTCGTGGACCACCCGGGCGGCAGCCACGAGCCGCCGAGAATCCTCACCTTCTCCGAGAAGTTCGCCTGCCCCGTCCACGGCCCCTCGATCGCCGAGCTCGAGCCTCGGATCTTCTCGTTCAACTCGCCCCACGGCGCCTGCCCGCGCTGCACGGGGCTCGGGTCGCAGATGGAGATCGACCCGGAGCTGATCGTCCCCGACCCGTCGCTGTCGATCGGCGAGGGCGCGATCCTGCCCTGGTCGAGCTCCTCCTCCAACTACTACGAGGAGATCACGCAGGCCATCGCCGAGCGCTACGAGGTCGACCTCGACGTTCCGTGGGAGGACCTGCCGGAGGCCGAGCGCGAGCTGTTCCTCTACGGGACCAACGGCGACCGCGTCTACATCTCCTACCGCAACCGCTACGGGCGCAAGCGCTCCTACACCACCAGCTTCGAGGGCATCGTCCACAACCTCGAGCGCCGCTACCGCGAGACCGACTCCGAGTACTCGCGCGAGAAGATCGAGGAGTACATGTCGGTGCGGCCGTGCCCCGACTGCGGCGGCGCACGCCTGCGGCCCGAGTCGCGCGCCGTCACCGTCGCCGGGGTGTCGCTGCCGGCCTTCACCCAGCTGTCGGCGCGGGCGGCCCTGGCCTGGGTCCGCGAGCTCGAGCTCTCCGACGTCGACCGCCAGATCGCCCGCCTCGTCCTGCGTGAGATCGAGGAGCGACTGGGCTTCCTGGAGTCGGTCGGCGTGGGCTACCTGTCGATGGAGCGCGCGGCGGCGACGCTGTCGGGCGGCGAGGCCCAGCGCATCCGCCTGGCCACCCAGATCGGTTCGTCGCTGGTCGGCGTGCTCTACATCCTCGACGAGCCCTCGATCGGTCTGCACCAGCGCGACAACTCCCGCTTGATCGCCACGCTGGAGCGTCTGCGCGACCTCGGCAATACGGTGATCGTGGTCGAGCACGACGAGAGCACGATGCGCGCCGCCGACCACCTCGTCGACCTCGGGCCGGGCGCCGGCGAGCACGGGGGCCACGTCGTCGCCGAGGGCACCGCTGCCGAGGTCGAGCGGGTCCCCGAGTCACTCACCGGCCAGTTCCTGGCGGGCACGCGGACGATCGCGGTCCCGCGGCGCCGACGGCGGCCGAGCGGCCACGTGACGATCGAGGGCGCCACCCAGCACAACCTCAAGCGCGTCGACGTCAAGGTCCCGCTCGGAGTGTTCTGCTGCGTGACCGGCGTGTCGGGCTCGGGCAAGTCCACGCTGGTCAACGAGGTCCTCTACAAGGCGGTGGCCAACCGGTTGCACCGGGCCAAGCAGCGGCCGGGCGCCCACAAGCGCATCGGGGGGCTCGAGGCCCTGGACAAGATCATCTCGGTCGACCAGTCACCGATCGGGCGCACGCCCCGCTCCAACCCGGCCACCTACATCGGGCTGTTCGACCAGATCCGCGACCTCTACTCGCGCACGCAGGAGGCCCGCGCGCGGGGCTACAAGCCCGGGCGCTTCTCGTTCAACGTCAAGGGCGGCCGCTGCGAGGTCTGCCGCGGGGACGGGCAGATCAAGATCGAGATGCACTTCCTGCCCGACGTCTACGTGCCGTGCGAGCAGTGCCAGGGCAAGCGCTACAACCGCGAGACGCTCGAGGTCCGCTTCAAGGGCAAGACGATCGCCGACGTGCTCGAGATGCCGGTGGCCGAGGCCGTCGGCTTCTTCGCCCACGTCCCCAAGATCAAGCGCCGCCTCCAGGCGCTCGACGACGTCGGGCTCGGCTACATCCGCCTCGGCCAGCCCGCGACCACGCTGTCGGGCGGCGAGGCCCAGCGGGTCAAGCTCGCCTCCGAGCTGTGCAAGGTGGCCACCGGCCGGACCCTCTACATCCTCGACGAGCCCACCACCGGTCTCCACTTCGCCGACATCCAGCGGCTGCTCGAGGTGCTCCAGCGCCTGGTCGAGGAGGGCAACAGCGTCGTGGTCATCGAGCACAACCTCGACGTCATCAAGACCGCCGACCAGCTGATCGACATGGGTCCGGAGGGCGGCGACGAGGGCGGCTACGTCGAGGCCACGGGAACGCCCGAGCAGGTGGCCGCCCATCCCGACTCGCACACGGGCCGCTTCCTGCGCGAGATGGTGGAGCCGGCGGCCAGGCCGGCGGCACGGGGGCGGGGCGGGCGCGGGCGCGTGGCCGCGGCCGCGGCCGCCTGAGGGGGCGCGGCTCCGTGTTTTCGTCGCCTTCGCGTCACAGCAGCACGCGAGTGGCTTGACCCGAGCGAACTGGGAGGAGATCGCTTCGCGGCTCCCTGGCGAGCTGGTCGTGCTCGAGCTGGCGAGCTGGTCGTGCTCGAGCGACTTGGGCCTGCTCACGAGGGAGAGTTGTTCGAGGCCGCCGCCGATCCGCGAATCTGGTGCGGCGTGGCGTGGCGGCGTACGGCGTTTTCCGCGTAGAAGGGTCAACGGGTGGTACCGTATATGGCATGGTAAAGACCACCGTCTACCTCCCCGACCACGAGGTCGCGGCGCTGCGGCGCCTATCCACCCAGACCGGCCGCTCCCAGGCCGAGATCATCCGGCAAGCTGTGGCGGCGGTCACAGCCCGGGCCGCGCCGAGGGAGTTCCTGTCCTTCGGCGCGGGTCGGGGTGACGGCACCCCCGTCGCTCGCCACGCCGACGAGATCCTGCGCCGGGAGTTTCCACGCGACGACCGCTGATCGTCGACGCCGGACCTTTGTTCGCGGCGATCGACTCGTCTGATCCAGAGCACCGGCCGGTTGTCGAGGCCCTGAGGGGATGGGATGGAGACCTTGTGGTCTCGCCGTTCACGGCCGCGGAGGCCGACCACCTGATTCTGAGGCGCCTTGGCGTCGACGCGGAGCTTCTCTTCCTCCGGGATCTCGCCCGCAGTTTCATTCTCGAGGCCCTCGCATCTCCGGAGATCGAGGCGGCCACCGAGCTGTGCGCCCGCTATCGCGACCTCGAACTGGGTCTGGCTGACGCTTCGATGGTCGTCCTCGCCCAGAGGCGCCGAACCCGGTCGCTGGCGACCTTCGACCAGCGCCATTTCCGTGCGGTTACGCCGTTGCAGGGCGGCAGCTTCGAGCTCCTACCCATCGACTAGCCCGCGCCATGAGCCCGAAGCAACGCGCTTATCTCAAGCTCTGGACCCAGAAGTGGCGCTGGTATGAGCGCAACTCGCTGCCCTGGAACCGGGCGAGGATCCACTGGGAGTTCGCCCGGCGGGGGGCGTTCGTGCGCTGGCCGGTGCACGGGAACGTGCTGCAAACGCTGCGGTCCGGGCGGCTGACCATCGGCGAGGGGACGCTGCTGGAGCCCGGGGTGTGGATCACCGCCCCCGGTGACGCCCGCGTGCGCATCGGCGAGGGATCGTTCCTCAACCTCGGCGTGATGGTCGCCTCGGTCTCGTTGGTGGAGATCGGCTCCCACTGCATGTTCGCCAACGGCTGCTTCGTGACCGACGGCAACCACCGCTTCGACGACCCCGACAAGCCGATCACCTGGCAGGGGTTCTCGACCAAGGGCCCGACGCGGATTGGCGACAACACCTGGTGCGGGGCCAACGTGGTCATCACCAGCGGCGTGAGCGTGGGCGAGCGCTGCGTGATCGGGGCAAATAGCGTGGTCACCGACGACCTGCCGCCGTTCTCGATCGCGGCCGGCGTGCCCGCCAAGGTGCTGCGCCAGGTCGAGTACGGGTCGGGTTGAGCGCCGGGTCAGGTCTTCTGCGCCAGCAGCGAGACGCCGTAGACCACGCCGACGGCCACGGCGAGCAGGGCGACCGCGGCCAGCAGCGCGAACGCGCCAGCGCCGACCATGCGCCCGTCGCGGCGCAGCTCGAGTGACCGCGTGCTGCCCAGGATCACCAGCGAGAAGGCCAGCGTAACGCCGATCCCGCCGCCCAGCGCGGCCACCACGAGCCTCCACAGCACCCCGCCGTCCACGATCGCGGCCAAGGTCATCGGCCCACTCTCACCCCTCCGCGGTGAGGGCGCGGCCCTCGACGGCGCGGCGCCCGAAGATCGCGGCGAGGAGGGCCAGGGCCAGCGCGGCGACCACGAGCGGGCCGGCCGCTCCGGTCCCGAAGATCCTGGTCAGGCCGTAGATCAGCGCGCCGCCCGCGGCGGCCGCGGGCAGGGTGAGCACCCAGGCCGCGACGATGTTGCCGGCCACTCCCCAGCGCACGGCCGACAGCCGCTTGCCCGCGCCGGCGCCCATCACCCCGCCGGAGATGACGTGCGTGGTCGAGAGGGGATAGCCGAAGTGCGAGGAGGCCAGGATCACCGCCGCCCCGGCGCCCTGGGCCGCGAACCCCTGGGCCGGGTCCATCTTGATGATCCGGGTCCCCATCGTCCGGATGATGCGCCAGCCGCCCACGTAGGTACCCAGCGCGATCGCCGTGGCCGCCGAGACCTTGACCCAGACGGGAACGAAGAAGTTCTGGGCGCTGATATCCCCGTGCGCGATCAGGGCGAGCACGATGATCCCCATCGTCTTCTGCGCGTCGTTGGTCCCGTGGGAGAACGAGAACAGGCTGCCGGTGATGAGCTGGCCCAGCCGGAAGCCGCGGTTCACCGGCCCGGGTCGCAGGCGCCCGACGATCCGGTAGGCGATGACGATCGCCGTCGCGCCGACGATCAGGGCGAGGATTGGCGCGATGAAGCCCGGGACGACCACCTTCTCGACCAGGCCCGAGCCCTGGACGGCGCCCCATCCCTCGGCGGCCAGGGTTGCCCCCACGACGCCGCCGATCAGGGCGTGCGACGAGCTCGAGGGCAGCCCGAAGTACCACGTCACGAGGTTCCACGCGATGGCTCCGATCAGGCCGGCGAAGACGATCGTCGTCGAGGAGGCCCCGGCGTCGACGATCCCCTTGCCCACGGTGGTCGCCACCTTGATCGAGACGAAGGCGCCGACGAAGTTGAGCACCGCGGCCAAGCCCACGGCCAGCCGGGGGGACATCGCCCGGGTCGAGATCATCGTGGCCACCGCGTTGGCGGTGTCGTGGAAGCCGTTGGTGAAGTCGAAGGCCAGCGCGGTGCCCACGACGATGACGAGGATGAGGTCCTTGCCCATGCCGGCGCCTCGACTACGAGTTGCGGATGACGATGCCCTCGAGGATGTTCGCCACCCGCTCGGTCGAGTCGATGGCCGACTCCAGACGCTCGAAGATGTCCTTCCAGCGCAACACGACCATCGGATCGATCCCGTCGTCGAACAGCGAGGCGATCGCCTCGCGGACCACGCGGTCGCCGTCGTTCTCGAGCCGGTTGATCTCCACCGTGTAGTGCGAGATGTCCTTGAACGAGCGCAGGCGGGGCATGGCCTCGGCGATCTGGCGGCACGCCTGCAGGAGGATGTGCGCCAGGCGCTGGGACTGCTCCATCGGCGCCTCGATCTTGTAGAGGCCCAGGTAGTCGGCGACCTCCTCGGTGTAGTCGACGATGTCGTCCAGCGCCGAGGCGATCTCGTAGATGTCCTCCCGGTCGATCGGCGTGACGAAGGTCTGGTTGAGCCGGTGGATGATGTCGTGGGTGATCCGGTCGCCCTCCTGCTCGCAGATGAGGATGTCGCGAGCCAGGTCCGCGCGCTCGGGGTAGGAGCGCAGCATCTGGTCGAGCAGGTCGGCGGCCCGGACGATGTTGGTCGCCGCCTCCTCGAAGAGGTCGAAGAACTCGCGCTCGCGCGGAACGAAGACCTGTGACAGGCGCGGCATTCGCTAGTCCCTTCTGATCTCTCGGACGGGGCCGGGGGCCGCGGCGGGGGTGAGCCCTCGGCCCGGAACGCCGGCAGTGTATTGGCTGGCCCGGCCGCCGGTGGGCGAGGACAGAGGCGCTCGGAAGGCCCTCGCGGCCACCGCTTCGCTTCACGACCCTTTCACAGGGCGTTCACGCGCTCATAACCGCCCCGCGTGCGGACCCGGGAGCCTTGGGCCATGGAGGCCACTCACCGTCGTGCGGAGGAGGTCATGCGAGCCGGGCCGCTGGAGATCCGTCCGGCCCAGTCGCTAGCCCTGGCCGCCGGTCGCGTGATGACGCTGTCGGTGCGCGAGTACTCGGTCCTGGTCGCGCTGGCCCGTCGCTCGGGACGGATCGTCGCGCGCGAGGAGCTCTTCGCGCTGGTCTGGGACGGCTCCCTGCGGCCGGGCGATCGATCGGTGGACGTCTATGTCCACAAGCTGCGGATCAAGCTCGAGGACGCCCTGCCGGACTGGCGCTTCATCCACACCCACGTCGGCTTCGGCTACCGCTTCTCCTCCGAGCCTTCACACCCTTTTCACACGCGCGCCACAACTCGGTAACAGGCTCCCCCGAGGGGCCTGGAAGGCTCGGCGCCACCCATGAACCCAAGGCAAGGAGACGCAGTTGAAATCAACTAGATGGATCGCGCTTGGCGCCTGCGCGCTCGTGGCTGGCGGCCTGCGGCGGGAGCAGCTCGGGCAGCGGCTCGGGCTCGGGAGGCGGCTCGACGTCGGCCACGCTCAACGGCGCCGGATCCACGTTCGCGGCCCCGATCTACCAGCAGTGGGGCAGCAATCTCAAGGGGCAGGGCGTCTCCATCAACTACAACCCGTCCGGCTCGGGCGCGGGGATCGCTCAGTTCACCGCCGGCACGGTCGACTTCGGCGCGACCGACCCGCCGATGAAGCCGGAGGAGGTCGCCGCGGCCATGAAGAAGGGCACGCCGCTCAACGTCCCGATCGCCCTGGGGGCCATCACCGTCTCCTACAACCTGCCGGACGCCCGCGCCCGAGCGTCGCGTTCACCGTCTGTTCACCGCACGCCAACAGCTCGGAAACACGCAGTTTGCGGGCAGGCTCTACGGTCGCCGACATGGATCGATACGACGAGCCGCTGGTCGGGCCGGCTGCGCGGGCGCCGGAGGACCGGCAAGAGCTCCTGGCCCGGCTCGGGCTCAACGTTCCCGCGCAATGGTGGCCAACGGCGCCGATGCTCAAGGGGTTCGAGGCCGCCGGGTTCGGTTGGGTGCAGGTGCACTCGCCGCCACGCGGGACGCTGTGCGAGCACCGCGACTGCATGCGCCACGCCGCGGCACTACGCGGTGCCCTTCAGGTTTGCGGCCTGAGGCTCGTGCTCCATGGGCCCGACGACCTCAGCGCCGGATCCTCCGAGCACGATCAAGCGCTGGACGGCTTGCTCGACTATGCCGCGGAGGCGGACGCCGAGTACGTGGTCTACCACGGGGCGAACTTCGCGGTGGCCGACGGCAGCCGCGCCGCGGCCCAGACGCGCCAGCGGGCGTCGGCGGAAGAGGAGGCGCTGCGGGCGCGTGCCCGACGGATCGAGTCGCTGGGCTTCACGTTGGCCGTCGAGAACCTCGCCCCGGTCTTCCCGGGGCCGCCTCGGCTCTGCCACAGCCCGGAGATCGTGCGGGCTCTAGTGCAGCGCCTCGACTCGCCACGGGTCGGCATGCTGCTCGACGTCGGGCACGCCAACATCACCACTGGAGTCCCGCGGGCGCTGGACGTCGTCCTCGACGAGGTGGTCCTCTTCCACCTCCACGACAATCTCGGGCTGCGTCTCGGCGGCCCTGCGGGCGGCGCGCTGGACCCGCTGCGCCTCGACCTCCACCTCGCGCCCGGCAACGGCTCGGTTCCCTGGCGGGAGATCGCCAGCCGCCTGCGCGGCCATCCCGCGCCGGCTCGTGCTCGAGGTCCATCCGCCGCACCGTCCGGGCGCCCTGCCCCTCGGCGAGGTCACCGTAGAGCTCCTCGCCGCGCAGGCCCCCGTGCCGACCGACGCCGGCACCGACGCGGCGCCCGGGCGAGCCCGCGAGGCGGCTCGCCCGGCCGGCGCGCTCCTAGCCCGGGCGACGTTCAGAATGGAATTGTGCCCGGGCCCGGCGCTCCCGCGTGATCCTCTTCGTGCTCGCGTGGAGGCGGGCGGGCGGGCTCGAGCCTGCGCCCCTCGAGGCGGCCGTGCGCAGCACGGGCAGGCGGCTGCCCTTCCTCGGCGGCTGCCCGACCGAAGGCTGGCGCTCTCCCAGGGGAGACGTCACGGCGGCCTGGATGTCCCATCCGCGCGAGCGGGTGGGAGGAGCCAGCTACGTCTCCGTGGCGGCCGATCGGCTCGCGCTCTTCGCCGGGCGACCGGTGCTGTGGGGGACGGGTGGCGCTGCGGACGGGCGCTCGCCGCTACACGCGACGACCTTCCAGGCTCCGTGCCGGAGCTGGGCGGGCCGCCTGGACGGTCGCTGCGTCGTCGCGCGCTACCAGGCCTCCGAGCGCACGCTCGAGGTATGGACCGATCCACTCGGCGCCTACCCGCTGTTCCGCGCGCAGGCGGGCGACATGACCTGGCTGAGCAACAACGCCGCGCTGCTGCGCGGGCTGCACGGAGGCCGGGACCTCGACCCGGTCGCGCTGGCCGGGCTGCTGGGGGGAGGCTGGCCGCTGGACGGCCACCCGGTGTGGAACGGCGTGCGCCGCGTGCCGCGGGGAGCGATCCTGCGCTTGAGCCACGGGCGCGAGCCCGAGTCGGTGACCCAGCTCGGCCTGGGCGAGCTAGTGCCGATGCTCGGCGCCGGGCTCGACCCGGTAGCCGCGGGCCGCACCCTCGTCGAGCTCACGCGCGCGCTCGCGGACTGGCCTGGGCGTCCCAGCCTGGTGCCGGTCACCGGAGGGCGCGACTCGCGCCTGGTCCTCGCCGCCGCGCTCGCCGCCGGCCTTGACTTCGAGACCGCCACCGGGGGAGCGCCCGAGAGCCCCGACGTGGTGGCCGCCGCCCGCCTGAGCCAGGCCGCCGGGATCGCCCACTCGCTGCTTCCGGCCGATTCTCACGGCGACCTCTTCTCCGATCCCCGTCGCGCCGCGGAGCTGCTCGCCCTGAGCGCCGGGGGCACGGCCTCGCTGGCCGACGCCACCGGCTTTCCCATGGGCCCCGGCGAGGGTCCGCTGCCGCTGTGGCACAGCGGCCAGGGCGGCGAGGTCGCCCGCGGCTACTACGGCGCGGCGGGAGAGGGCCGTGACGCCCTGACCGCCCAGCTCTACCGCCGCTTCGTCGGGCGGCGCCCGGGCCGGGTCGAGCCTCTCTCCGCCCAGGGTCGCGAGCTGGTCGAGCGACAGCTGGCAGAGTGGGTCGACGACCAGCTCTCCGCGGGCGCCGACCCGGTCGATGTGCCCGACCTCTTCTACCTGCTCAAGCGCATGGGCACGTGGGCCGGCCCCACCCACGGCGCCGTCGAGTGGGTGCGCGACACGACATCGCCGCTGTGGTCGCGCCGGATGCTGCCCTACGAGCTCGGCCTGACCGCGGGCGAGCGGGCGCGCGAGCACTTCCATCTGCGGGTCCTGCGCGAGCTGGCTCCCGAGCTGGTGGCAGTGCCCTTCGCCGACGGGTTCAGCTGGACCGCGCGGCGGTCGGGGGTGCGCTGGCAGGCCCGGCGCGCCCGGGCGCTGGCCGCCACGGGGCTGGCCGAGGCCCGGCGACGGGCGCGCCGCCCGCGGCCGCCGTCCGCCGAGGGCGATCCCTTCGCGCGTGTACAGGAGCTGGTCGGTGCCGCGGCGGCGAGCCGCGCGGACCACCCGGCCTGGGAGGTGCTGGACCGGCCCCGCGTCGACGAGCTGCTGGCCCGCCCGCCGAGCGCCCTGGACACGATGAGCCGCTACTACGTGTGGCGGCTGGCCACCGTGCTCCTGGCCGAGGAGATAGGCTGAGCGGCGCTCCCCCGCGGCCGGCTGCCTCAGACCTCCGCCGCCAGCTGCCTGCGCAGGCCCTCAAGCTCCTCGGGATCGATCGAGTAGGTGTGCTCGGCCCCCGGGAAGCGCCCGGCGCGCACGTCGGCGCCAAAGGCCCGCACCCCCGCGACCATCTCGGCCTTGACAGCGGCGTAGCGCTTGACGAAGCGCGGCGCCAGTCCGTCGTGGATGCCCAGCAGGTCGTGGAAGACCAGGACCTGGCCGTCGGTGGCCGGGCCCGCGCCGATGCCGATGACCACAACGTCGAGCGTCGGCATGAGCTCGACCGCCACGGCGGAGGGGATGGCCTCGAAGACCAGCGAGAAGCACCCCGCCTCCTGCAGGGCGCGGGCGTCGCGCGCCACCTGGAGGGCGCGCTCGCGCGTGCGGCCCTGGGCACGGTACCCGCCGAGCGCGGTCGCGGTCTGCGGGGTCAGCCCGACGTGCCCCATGACCGGGATGCCCGCCTCGACGATGGCCCGGGCCCGCTGGACCGAGCTGCCGCCGCGCTCGAGCTTGACCGCGTCGCAGCCGGCCTCCTTGACGAAGCGCTGGGCGGTGGCCACGGCCAGCTCGTCGCTGGCCTCATACGAGCCGAAGGGGAGGTCTCCGACGAGCAGCGGGGTGCGCCGGCCGCGGCGCGCGGCGGCGGCGAGCATCAGCATCTCGTCGACCGACACGGGCACGGTCGACGGGTACCCGAGCACGGTCATCGCGCCCGAGTCGCCGACCAGCACGACATCGACGCCGGCCTCCTCGGCCACCCGGGCCGAGGGGTAGTCGTAGGCGGTGACCATGACGATCGGCTCGCCCAAGCGCTTCTTGTCGGCCAGGCGGGGCAGGGTCATTGGGAGCCGGTCGATCGTGGGATCGGCGGCGGTCAGCGGTGCGGTGGACATGGCGGTTGCTCCTTGTTCTCGGTTGGCGCCCGCGTCGTCTACGACGACGCCAGGGTCGCCACCTCGTGGTCGATGGAGACGATCTCGTTGGCCGCGGTGACGTGGACGACCTGGGCCCGGTAGTCGGCCAGCTCAAGCTCGTCGTAGGAGGCGTAGGAGACGACGATCACCGTGTCCCCGCGCTGCACGAGGCGGGCGGCCGCCCCGTTGACCTTGACCTCGCCGCTTCCCCGCTCCCCGACGAGGGCGTAGGTCTCGAAGCGGGCACCGTTGTCGATGTCCAGCACCTGCACCTGCTCGTTCTCGAGGATGTCGGCGGCCTCGAGCAGCTCCGGGTCGACGGTGACCGAGCCCACGTAGTGGAGGTCGCAGTCGGTGACCGTGGCGCGGTGGATCTTGGACTTGAGCATCACGCGTTGCATCAGCTGGCGCTTCTCCCGTTGGATGACGTGCGCTCATCGCGCACGGTGGTGTTGTCGATCAGCCTGGCCCGCCCGACCCGGGCGGCCACCGCCACCAGGGCCTCGCCCTCGATCGCCGAGACCGGCGCGAGGGTTTCCGGCGACACGAGCTCCAGGTACTCCGGTTGCACGTCGTAGGGGGCCATCGCCGCCCGCGCGGCGGCGGCGACGGCGGCGGCGTCGCGCTCACCCCCCGCC
>JBBPZM010000035.1:0-66454 GCA_038199035.1 Solirubrobacterales bacterium
ACAACGCCGGGGGCGGCCCCGTCGGGGTCGGCACCGCGACCGCGAAGTCCATGGTCCTCAACCTCGTCCTCATCCACCTCATCGGCATGCTCGGCACCCAAGTCTTCTGGGGCGCCAACCCACGCGCCCCCATCGGAGGTTAGGAATGACGCCTTTCGGAATCGGTCGCAAGCGCAACGACGGCCAGTCAGCCGCAGCGGGCGACGAGGCCACCAACGCCCAGGCCGCTCCGTCGCCTCCGCAGGGCGGCGGGCAGCAGACTCCACAGGCCCCCGCGGAGCAGCCCCAGGCGGCCGGAGAGGCGCCCGGCGCTCAGCCGCCCGCGCAAGCCCACGTCCCGCAGGATCAGCCTCAGGTGGCCGAGGGACAGGCGCCCCAGGCTGACGGCGAGCAGGCCCCTCAGGGCGACTCGCCGGCTCCCGGCCGGTCGGGCACCGAGCCGGCGATGGGCCCGCAGGCGCCCGGTACTCCGGCCTCGTGGGTGCCGGCCGGCGCCGAGCGCCAGTCGGTGCGCGAGCCGCAGGCCGAAGCGCCGCAGTCCTGGACGCCGTCGGAGTCCTCGGGGCACGGGCAGGCCGAGCCCGCCTCTTCGGTCCAGGGCGAGCGCTCCTGGGTGCCCGGCGGAGACGGTGAGGCCGGGGGCGAGGCCCCTGAGGCCACCGGTGGCGCCGGCGGGGCGGTGGCTTCGGGGCGCCATGACCAGGATCTCGGCGATCAGGGCGGTCCCCATGACGGCGGCCACGACCGGACCGATGACGACGGCCACGACCGGGCAGACGACGGTGGCCACGAGCACCACGAGGTGGCGGCCGCAGCGGCGGGCGCGGCCGGTGGCGCGGCGCTCGCGCACGAGCACCACGAGCACGAGGAGGAGCGCGACGAGGACGCCAGCGACCAGCGCACGCAGGAGTCGCGCGTGGCCGTGGTGTCCGAGCAGCGCCGTGACGGCGACGACGAGTACCAGTGGCACACCGGGGTCAGGCGGCCGACCGGCCGCGAGGACGCGGTCGAGTTCATCGACGTCCACAAGTCGTTCGGGCGCAACCGGATCCTGCGCGGGCTGAATATGGGCCTGCCCGAGGGCATGATCTCGATGATCCTGGGGCCCTCGGGCACCGGCAAGTCGGTGTGCATCAAGCACATGGTCGGCCTGCTCTATCCCGACGAAGGCGATGTCCTGGTGCACGGCGAGTCGGTCCCGAGCATGGCCGACGACGACCTCTTCGAGATGCGCAAGAAGTTCGGCGTCCTCTTCCAGGACGGCGCGCTCTTCGGCTCGATGAACCTGGTCGACAACGTGGCCTTCCCGCTGCGCCAGCACACTGACAAGAGCGAGGAGGAGATCCTCGAGATCGTCAACCGCCGCCTGCGCGAGGTCGGCCTGGCCGAAGCCGGCGACAAGATGCCCAACGAGCTCTCGGGCGGCATGCGCAAGCGCGCCGGCTTCGCCCGCGCGCTGGTGCTCGACCCCGACATCGTGCTCTTCGACGAGCCCGACTCCGGGCTCGACCCGGTGCGCACGGCCCTGCTGTGTGAGCTGATCCAGGAGGTGCACGCCGAGAACGGCGGCTGCTACACCGTCGTCACCCACGACATCTCGTCCGCGCGCCGGGTGGCCGAGCACATCTCGGTGCTGTGGAAGGGCCGGATCGTCGAGTCGGGGCCGGCCGAGGAGCTGTTCAACTCCGACAACGCCTTCGTCAGGCAGTTCCTCTCCGGCGAGTCCCACGGACCGCTGGGGATGGAGTAACGGCACCGCTGCCGCAGCGGCCCGGATCGGGCGCGCCATCTGGCGCGAGGGCGCGGCTGCGACGCTAGCCTGAGCCCATGCCCACCCTCTCCCGCTGGCTCGAGCGGATCGCCGCTGGGGCGGTGCGCCGTCCGGTCGCGGTGGTGGGCGTCGTGGCCCTGCTCGCCATCGCGGGCGGCATCCTGGCCCTCGGCCTGCGGCCCAGCGCCGACACCGGGACGCTGGTCGATCGCAGCTCCTCGAGCTACCAGGCCACCCAGCGCTACCACGAGCGCTTCGGCGACGACGCCGTCCTCATCCTCGTCCGCGAGGACCTCGGTCACCTCCTCCTGACCGCCGACCTAGGGCGTCTGCTTGCGCTCGAGGGATGCATCTCGGGCAACATCCCGCCGGGCGCCAAGCCGCCGGGGGGCCCCAAGGGGCCGTGTGCGGCGTTCGGACGCGACAAGCCAGCGCAGGTCGTCTACGGGCCGGGGACCTTCATCCACCAGGCGGCCGAGGAGATCTCGGGCGAGTTCGTCGCCAAGCAGCGCGACGAGGCGCAGCGGGAGGCGCGCGCCGTCGCGGCGGCCCAGGGCCTGGCCAAGGCGCGGGGCTTCAGCCCGGCGGCCCAGGCTCGGCTGGCCCAGCAGGCGCGCACGCTGGTCCGTGCCGAGTTCGTGCGCAACACGCTCCAGCTCGCGCTGCGCTACGGCATTCGGTCCGTGCCCCGGATCGACGATCCGGGCTTCGTCTCCCAGCTCGTGTTCGACCCCGCGCGCGGCGCCACCACGCCCAAGGCGCGCTTCGCCTACATCCTGCCGACCAAGAACAGTGCCCTCGTCCAGGTTCGCCTGCGCCCCGATCTCAGCGATGCCGAGCGCACGCGGGCGATCGCCCTCATCCGCCAGGCCACGCGGCTGGCGGTCTTCGACCTCAAGGGCGGCGGGACCTACACCGTCACGGGGGCGCCGGTGGTGGTGAGCGATGTGGCCGCGACCATCTCGCGCTCGATCGTGGGCTTGCTCGTCGCCGCGCTGGTGGTGATGGCCATCACGCTGATGCTGGTCTTCCGCAGCCGTCCCCGGCTGCTGCCGCTCGCGCTTGCCCTGGCCACCGTCGGCGTGCTGTTCGGCGGGATGGCGCTGGTCGGCGGCTCCCTGACCATGGCCTCGATCGCGGTGCTGCCGATCCTCGTCGGTTTGGGGGTCGACTACGCCATTCAGCTCCAGGCGCGCCTGGACGAGGTCTCGCGCGGCGGGCTGACGGCCGAGCGAGCCTCCCCCCGGGCCGCGGCCCTCGGCGGCCCGATCATCGCGACGGCCTGCGGCGCCACCGCCGCGGGCTTCCTCGTGCTCCTGCTCTCGCCGGTGCCGATGGTCCGCGGCTTCGGCCTGCTGCTGGTGATCGGGGTGGGGCTGGCCTTCGCCTGCGCAGCGACCGCCGGCTTCGCGGCCCTGACGCTCGCCCGCGATGGCCGCCACCCCGTTCCCGCCAGGCTGCGGCCGGCAGCACGAGCGCTGGGCAAGGCGAGCCGGGACGCCGGCGACATCCTCGCCGCCGCGGGCCGCAGAGCCGGCGCGACCGTGGTTCGTGCCAGCGATCGAGCTCACGCCCGGCTCCGGCCCGGCCGGGGCTTCGGCCTCGCGGCTCGGACGAGATCGAGCGGGGCCAGCGCTCGCGATCGCGCGCTCGCGGGGTGGGGACGAGCCCTACGCGAGGCCACGAGCCACCCGGGGCGCGTCGTGGGCATCGGCTTGGCCCTCGCCGTCCTGGGCTTCGCCGTGGACACGCAGACGCGCGTCGTCTCGGACATCACCCGGCTCGTACCCGGCGACCTTCCGGCGGTGCGCGACCTGACCACGCTTCAGCGCACGACGGGCGTCTCGGGCGAGATCGACGTGACGGTGGCCGGACGCGACCTCACGGACCCGCGGGTGATCAACTGGATGACCCGCTACCAGGGCTCGCTGCTGCGCCGCTACCACTACAACGCCGCGCGGGGGTGCGGCAAGGCCGAGCTGTGCCCGGCGCTTTCGCTGCCCGACCTCTTCAAGCCGAGCGGCACGCAGGATCAGCAGAAGATCCGCGCCCTGCTCGACGCCGTGCCGTCGTACTTCTCTCAGGCGGTGATCACGCCGGATCGGCGCCTGGCCACCATGGCCTTCGGCATCCGGCTCATGCCGCTGGATCGCCAGCAGGAGGTGATCGACGAGATGCGCCGCCGTCTGGACCCGCCGCCGGGCGTGCAGGCGTCGCTGGTCGGGTTGCCCGTGCTCGCCGCCGAGGCCAACCGTGCGGTCTCGTCGGACTGGCGACGCCTGGCCACCGTGGTGGTGTCGCTGGGGCTGGTCGCCCTGGTCCTGATGGCCGCCTACCGGCGGGCCGATCGCGCCCTCGTGCCGCTCATCCCGATCGCCATGGCCGGGGGCTGGTCGGCTCTGGTCCTCTTCCTCATCCGGATTCCCCTCAACCCCATGTCGGTGACGCTCGGGGCCCTGGTCATCGCCATCTCGACCGAGTTCAGCGTGCTCCTGGCCGAGCGCTATCGCCAGGAGCGCAGGGCGGGCCACGAGGTCGGGCGGGCGCTCACGCGTACCTACGAGTCGACGGGCAAGGCGGTGATGGCCTCGGGGATCACCGCCATCGCCGGCTTCGGGGTGCTGATCTTCTCGAGCATTCGCATGCTGCGTGAGTTCGGGGCCGTCGCGGTGGTCGACATGGTGGTCTCGCTGCTCGGGGTGATGGTGGTGCTTCCGGCGGTCCTGGTGGCCGACGAGCGCGGCGAGCTCGCGCAGATGCCGGGGCGCGCCATCGACTGGCTTCGCCAGCGCCTGGGCGGGCTGCGACGGCCGCGGCTCGGCTCCCATGCCTTGAGACGTCCGGGCTTCGGCCGTATGCGCCTGCGCCTTCCCCGGCCGCGCGTGCGGGCGTCGGGCTTGGTTCGCCGGCCGGGGCCGGGGCGCTCGCGAGGCGGCCGGGTGGGCCTGCGGCGGCCGCGGTTGCGTCGCCCACGCGCGGCGCGCCAGGCGCGCCAGGCGCGCCCGCCCGCGGCATGAGCGAGGGCTCGGGGCCGCCCAGGTCGGACGACCGGCCGGACGGCGAAACCGCCGCGCGCGGACCGCTGGACTTCGAGCCCGATACGGCCGAGGGGCAGACGCGACGCTGGGCTCATCGCCAGGATCCTGACCTCGAGCCGGGCTCCGGGACGGAGCCCGACCGCTATCCCGACCCGCCGCGGCCCCGCAACGCCCACAGCTGGCTGTTCGGCATCGTGGTCGCCCTGATACTGGTCTACATCGGCCTCAACACGCTGCGCAACGCCGGGTCTGTCTCACGGGGCTTGGCTTCCGGCCAGCGCCTGGCCCCGTTCGCCGTCCCCTTGGCGCTCGGCCACCTCGCCGGCGACGCCAACGTGGCGACGGGCCGCGGCCAGGGCCAGCGGGGGAGCCGTCCGGCGTGCTCCGTGCGCGGGCCTCAGATCCTCAACTCCTGCCAGCTGACCCAGGGCGCCCCGGCCGTCCTGGCCTTCGTGGCCACCGGCGAGCGCCGCTGCGCCGACCAGCTCGACAGTCTCCAGGAGGCGCGCGGCCGGTTCGCGGGAGTGCGCTTCGCCGCCGTCGTCGCCGGGAGCGACCGTGGCTCCCTGCGCCAGCTGATCCGGCGCCGGGGGTGGAGCTTCCCGATCGGCTACGACCGCGACCGCGCGGTGTTCGCTCGCTACGGGATCGTCGACTGCCCGACCATCACCTTCGCCTATCCTGACGGCGTCGCGATGCGCACCACGGTCGAGCCGCTGTCCGGTCCTCAGCTCATCGCGGCCCTGACCCGGCTGACCGCGGCTTCGAGGCGGCGCGGATGGACGCCCCCGGCTCAGGGATAGGCGAGCCGGACCCCGAGATCGAGGCGGTCACCGGATGGGTGGCCGAGGAGATCCGCGAGGAGTTCCCCGAGCTGCGCCTCCTCAGCCTGACCGTGCAGGCGTCGTCGGGCCGCAGTCCCCGCGGCGTCAAGCAGCGTCTGCGCGACATGTCCGATCGCTTCCGTGGCTCGCACGCCGTGACCATGCGCCAGACGCCGGTGCCCTGGGCCTATCGCGTCTTCTACCGCCACATCGGACTCGACCCCGACGCCGACCGCACGCCGGTCGAGGCGGCGGCGCTCCAGCGCCTGATCGCCGGCGCCTTCCAGTCGCGCAACCTGCTCGACGATGCCCTGACCGTCTCGCTGGTCGAGACCGGGGTGCCGATCTGGGCGCTCGACGCCAACACGGTGGAGGGCGCGCTCGGGCTGCGCCTGGCCGGACCGGGTGAGACGCTGGGCCGTGACCCGGCGGGGTCTGCCGTGCCGAGCGGTCGCCTCGTGGTCGCCGACGAGCGGTCTCCGCTGGCCGTCCTCTTCGGCGAGCTCGCGCCGGGCCATGGCGTGACGTCGAAGACGACCCGCATGACGCTGTTCACAATCCAGGTCGCCGGCGTGCCGCAGATCCACGTCGAGGAGGCGCTCTTCACCTGCGTCGACATGCTGACGACGCGCTGAAGGCGGCCGTGTCGGCCGTCGCCAGCCCCATCTTCCGGTGCTAGACTCGCCCGACCGGAGGAGGCACGGTGGAGCTACTCGAACAGCAGGTCGCAGCGCTTCCCCAGAGTCCGTTCAGGTCGGTCGAAGTCGAGGTCGACGAGCGGGCCGCGCGACGTTCGCTGCGCGAGCAGATCGCCAAGCTGGAGCGCGAGCTCGGCGACGTCTTCGCCTCCGCCTTTCCCCGCTCGGGCATCGAAGTCTCGGTGCCGTCGTGGGGCGGCCCGCGGCTGCTGTCCCTGGGGGAGCTAGAGCAGCTGCGCGACGACCTGGCCCAGCGCCTCCGCGGCGCGCGAGCCGCCCTCGGCGAGCGCACGGCGATCGAGGAGTCCAACCGCCAGCTGATCGAGCGGATGATGCTCGAGCCGGCCCGCTACAAGTTCGTACGCGTCGCGCGCGAGGACATCGGCGAGCGCGGCTGCGGCCACTGGGAGGTTCGCCCGCGGCTGGGGCTCATCGGCATGCTGATGGGCTGGTGGCAGGTCAAGCTCTCCTCCGGCTGTCCGTTAGCCGGGGGGCGGCGGGGTGATCCCCGCGGCCCCGGACCCGCAGAACGGAGACTGAGCGCGTGGGCCGGCGAAGCCGCAAGCGCGCGCGGCGGCCGCCTGATCTCCGCGGCGACTCGGCTCGCGACTCAGCCGACGCGGGCCCTGCGGCGGCGCGTACCGGCCATGGCGCGACGGTGTCGACGCCGCGCCGCCGCCGTGCCACCGGCGAGCCGCCGCCGGCGCCGTGGGGAGGCTTCCCGCTCGTCGAGCTGTGCATCTTCCTCGGCCTGGTCCTCGCCGTGCTGGGCTTCGTCCTGGGAGCTCGCCGCGGTCACGTGATGGTGGTCGCCGGCGTGGCCCTGGCATCGCTGGCCAGCCTGGAGCTGTCGATCCGCGAGCATCTCGCGGGCTACCGCTCGCACACCACCCTGCTGGCGGCGACGGTCGGGGTCATCACCCTCGCCGTGCTCTTCTTCCTCCAGGTCGCCCGGGGCCTGATGCTGGGCATCGGCGCCGCCGTCTTCGCCGCGATGTTCCTCGCTCTGCGCGAGCTGTTCAAGCGCCGGTCCGGCGGCCTGGGATTTCGCTGACCTGCGCCGGTATCCTCGCCGGCGATGCGCGGCCTGGTGCGGCTCGGAGCCAGTGCGCTCCTGCTGCTGGCGATGATGTTCGTCGGCTCGCTCGGGCTGTGGATCGGGGTGCCGGTCGCCTGGCTGTGGATCGCGTCGCGCATCCAGGCGGCGACGAGCTCGCTCGGAGCGGCCATGGGCGCCGCCTTCGTCGGCGTGCTGGTGACGATCGCCGCCACGATCCCGCTGCTGTCGTGGCTGTCGCGGACCTACCGCCGGCAGCGCATTGCCCGCGGGCTCGACGACACCGGGAACCTGGCGCTGGAGATCGTCATGGTGACCAGCGCCGGGCTGGCGCTCGCCGTCTTCAGCGCCTGGTTCTTCCTCTTCTCCGGGGCGAGCCTCTTCCCGCTGCTGTCGGGCTGACGGAGTGAGCCAGCCCCCGACCGGCGGTCAGCGCCGCATGCGCATCGCCGGCCTGCATCACGTCACACCGATCGCTCGCGACCTCGTCCGCACCACGGCCTCTACCGCGACGTGCTCGGCCTCTCGCTGGTCGGGGAGTCGACCAATCCCGACGACCCGAGCGCCCGCCACTTCTGGTTGGGCGACGAGGATGGCGCTCCGGGAACCCTGCTCTCGTTCCTCGAGTACCCGACGTTGGCCGCCGCGGTGGTGGGCGCGGGCTCGACCCATCACGTGGCGCTCGAGGTCGAGTCCGCCGACGAGCTCTCGGCCTGGCGCGACTATCTGCGCGCGCACGGGACCGAGTGCACCGAGGTCTTCGACCGGGGCGAGTTCCGCTCGGTCTACCTGCGCGATCCCGACGGCGGCCACATCCTCGAGATCGCCACGCGGGGGCCGGGCTTCAGCGCCCCTGCGAGGTGAGCGCCGGCGGGCCGCGCCGGCGGACGCCGGCGCGGCCGAGACGGCATGGGCGCTAAGCGGCCGTCGCCGCCCACAGCGGAGTGATCGCGACGTCGTCGCAACCCTCCGGCGCCGACAGCATCCTGACCGTCTCATCCCTCTGACGGTCGGTCAGCGAGCCGAGCTCCTTGGTCTCCGGCATGCCGAGCCGCTCCAGGAACCGCCGGCAGCGGGTGTCTCCCCACCGCCGCTGGCTTCTGAGGAGCTCGGCGATCTCCATGGTCTCGGCCTCCCACGGGCACGCGGCGATCACCTCGGCGGGATCGACCTCCCCCCGTGCGATCCGCTGCTTGAGCTCGGAGCGTGCGAGCCGGACACGGTTCGCGCGCTGCAGCGCCCGCATGTGCTGAGCGGGCCTCTCGACCATAGAAGTGGCGTCCATCCTGTCCTCCCTGCTCGCCCCCGTGGCGAACACGTCGCTGGTTTGCTTGATCGTGCCCGCCGGCCGTCCACCGCTGCGGGCAGGAACGCGCAGCACGGGTCGAGGCGTCCACGGGCGCGCGGCCCGCTCTCACCTCGTTCGCGCTCCAGATCCCCCCTCGCCCGACGCGGCGCCGGCTTGCGAGACGCAGGGAAGCTAAGCCTTCGGCCTTGGAGGGGTCAACCGACAAACGTCCAAGTCGTGCGCTCCGAGCGGGCTTTTCCTCCGGGCCCGCCCTTGTTCGATTTCGGACAATGTCAGGCACCCTCGAGGGCGCCTGTTGGGCGGGCGCTCGAGCGGCTCGTCAGGCGCTCGGGAGCGGTCCGTGCTCGGCCTCGAAGGTCCGCTTGACGGCTTCGAAGGTCTCGAGCGCCCGGTCGAGCACCGCAGGCTCGTGGGTGGCCATGACGCTGGTGCGAAGCAGCGCTCCGCCTGGGGGCACGGCCGGATGCAGGGCGACGTTGACGTACACCCCGGCGTCGTAGAGGGCGCGCCAGAGCAGGGCGGCCTTCCAGTCGTCGCCTACGAGGACGGGGACGATCGGGGTGACCAGGCGCTCGCCGCTCGGCAGCGTCACCGGCTCGACGACGTGCAGTCCCAGCTCGCGCAGACCGGAGTGCAGGTGACGGGCGTTGGTCAGGACTGCGGCGAAGCGCTCGGGCCCCTCCTCGGAGCGGCAGATCCGCGTCGCGGCCAGCGCCGCGCCCACCGCCGCCGGGACCGCGGCGGCGGTGAACAGGAAGGGACGCGAGGAGATCCGCAGGTACTCGATGACGTCGGCCGGCCCGGCGATGAACCCGCCGCAGGAGGCCAGCGACTTGGAGAAGGTGCCCATCCGCAGGTCGACCTGGTCCTCGACGCCCAGCAACTCCGCCGTTCCCGCTCCGCGCGCCCCGAGGACGCCCACGGCGTGGGCCTCGTCGACCATGAGGCGCGCGCCGTGGTGGGCGCACAGGTCGGCGATCTCGGGCAGCGGGGCGAGGTCGCCCTCCATCGAGAAGACGCCGTCGACCACGGTGAGCACCCCGCCGCCGTCGCCGGCCGCTCGCTCCAGCGTGCGCTGGAGCCGGTCGAGCCGGTTGTGGCGGAAGGGCCGCAGCTTGGCCCGCGAGAGGATCGCCCCGTCGAGGATCGAGGCGTGATCGCCCGAGTCGACGACGACGGTGTCGCCCGGCTCGAGTAGCGTGCCGATCGCCCCGAGGTTGGCCTGGTGGCCGGTGGTGAAGACGATCGCCGCCTCGGTTCCCATCCACGCCGCCAGCTCTTCCTCGAGCTCGAGGTGCAGGTCGATCGTCCCGTTGAGGAAGCGCGAGCCGGTCAGGCCAGTGCCGTAGCGCTCCAGCGCGTCGCGCGCCCCCTGCTTGACGCGCTCGTCGCCGGTGAGGCCGAGGTAGTTGTTGGAGCCCAGCATGATCCGCCGCTGGCCCTCCATCTCGACCACCGGGCCGGCGGCCGAGTCCAGCGCGCGGAAGTAGGGCACGACGTCGGCCTCGCGGGCGGCGCGCAGGATCTCCTCGCGCTCGTGGCCGCGGACCTTGGCGAAGACGTCGATGGTGGTCGGCATGTAGGGTGCGCCCGCGTGAGCGTGGACGTCGCGCCAGTCGTGTCGCGGCGAGACCTGCGGGAGTTCGTCGAGCTTCCCTTTCGCCTGCACTCTAGCCAGCCGCACTGGGTTCCTCCGCTGCGCCTCGAGCGGCGGCTGTTCCTCAACCGCCGGCTCAACGCCTTCTTCACCCACGGCGAGGCGCAGTACCTCCTCGCGCGGCGCGGCGGACGGGTCGTCGGGCGGATCAGCGCCCACGTCGACCACGCCTTAAACGCCCACCACGGCAACGCCTGGGGGATGTTCGGCTTCCTCGAGACCGAGGACGACCCCGAGGTCATCGACGGGCTGACCGACGCCGCCGCCGCCTGGCTGCGCGGACGCGGGCGCGACCGCATGGTCGGCCCGATGGACTTCACGATGAACGACGAGGCGGGCGTGCTCATCGAGGGCTTCGACCTCGACCCGATGATCAAGCAGCCGTGGCACCCTCCCTACTACCAGCGCCTGTGCGAGGAGTCGGGCCTGACCAAGGCCGTCGATCTGCTGATGTGGAACCTCGAGGTCGCCGATCGCTCGAAGGTCCTCCCGGTGATCTTCGAGCTCTCCGACCAGGTGGAGCCCAAGCACGGCATCACCTTGCGCAAGATGACGCGCCGGCACCTGCGTCGCGACCTCGACCGCTTTGCCGAGGTCTACAACGCCGCCTGGTCCGGCAACTGGGGCTTCGTGCCCTACTCCAAAGCCGACCTCGACCACTACGCCCAGGAGCTCCAGCTGGTCTTCGACCGCCACTGGTTCATGGTCGCCGAGCGCGGGGAGGAGACCGTGGGCGTGGCGATCAGCGTCCCCGACGTCAATCGGGTTCTGCGCCACATGGACGGCCGCCTGCTGCCGCTGGGGTGGTTGACCTTCCTGCGCGAGCGCCGGCGCATCGACCGCGTGCGGGTCGGCTTCCTGGGCGTCAAGCCCGAGTTCCAGCACACCGGTGTGGCCGCGCGCTTCTACGTCGAGCACTTCGACATGGCGGCCGTGACGCCGCAGACCGGCGGCGAGATGGGCTGGATCCTGGAGACCAACGAGGCGATGAACCGGGGCATGGAGGCCATGGGGGGGCGGGTGGTCAAGCGCTACCGCGTCTATGAGCGGGAGCTGTGGCCCGGGCGTCCGGGGCGGGGCTAGACTGCGGTCGGTGACCGAGTCGGAGGAGTCGCAGGAGGAGATCGAGGAGGTCGCCGGGGTGGTCGAGCTCGAGCCCGAGCCGTCGGTGCTTCCGGCGGTGTCCTCGGGCGGCGCCCTGGAGTCGCCACGGCCGGTCGCGCCGGCCTCGCCCGCCGTGCAAGCCGCCGCGGTGGCGGCCACCGGCCTGATGGCCGGCGCGGCCACGGTGGCGGCGGTGCGCCGGGTGCGCACGAGGGGGCTGCCGTCGTCTCGCCGCACGCGGCGCTGGCGCAAGGCGGCTCCGATCGTCACCACGCGCTCGTTCCTGGTCGACGTTCACCTGCTCGATCCCCGCCGTTGAAGCCGGCCAGGGTGGAGGTCCGCCCGCGGTGGCCGTTCCGGCTCCCGCGCTCGGGCGGTCCCGATGGCGTGGCCCGCATGCGCGGCGGGGCGCTCACGCGGCTGCTCCACGTCGAGGGCGAGCCGGTGGTGGTGTGGGCGCGCCAGCCCGCGCATGACCGCGTCGTCTTCGGAGTCAGCGAGGCCGGCGGTCGCCCGACGGCCGCGGCGGCCCGGTACGCCATCTCGCGCCTGCGCTTCGCCCTGGGCGTCGACGACGACCTGCGGCCCTTCTACGAGCGCTTCCGCTGGGACCCGCTGATCGGCCGCGCGGTTCGCGCCGCGCCATGGCTGCGGGTGCGCCGGCGTCCCGAGCCGTTCGAGGCACTGGCCTGGGCGATCTGCGAGCAGCTGATCGAGTTCGACCGCGCGGTGGAGATCGAGCGCCGGATCGTGCGGCGGCTGGGTCGCCGCTGTCCCGCCACCAACCTGCGCGACGCTCCCTGCGCCTCGGCGCTGGCCGGCGTGTCCCCGGCGCTGCTGGAGTCCTTCGACCTGGCCGGCGGCCGGGCGCGGACGTTGGTCGCAGCGGCGGGCGAGGTGGCGGCGGGACGCATCGACCTGCGCTGCACCGACCTCGAGCGCACGTGGCGGCGGCTGCGCGCGCTGCCGGGCATTGGCCGCTGGACGGTCGAGATGTTGGCGCTGCATGGCCAGGGGCGCTTCGACCAGGTTCCCGCGGGGGATGTTGGCTACCTCAAGCTCGTCGGCCGCCTGCGCACCGGCAACCCGTTCGGCCGGGCAACCGAGGAGGAGGTGCGCCAGCTGTTCGCTCCCTATCAACCCTGGGCGGGCCTGGCCGGCGAGCACCTGCTCAGGTCGGCGTGGCGGCATCGGGGGCGGATCGCGCTCGCGGCATAAGGCGGTAGCAGAACTGCTACCTTGCCGCTCTGGCCACGATTCCCCAAAAGGAGCTCCGTAACAACGTGGGCGAGGTGCTTCGCCGCGCCGAAGGGGGCGAGGAGTTCACGATCACCGTTGCGGGCAGGCCAGTGGCCAAGCTCGGTCCGGCGACCAAGCGCCAATGGGTGCCCGCCCCCGCGCTCGACGCGATCTTCGAGACTCCCTCCCCGCAGAGCCTGGCCAAGGACCTCGAGCGATTCCCCGTGGGCCTGATGGATCCGTTCGCGTGAGCCGCGTCGTGATCGACACCTCGGTTCTGATCGGCGCTCAGCGTCCGGCCGATGTCGAGGGGGCGATCAGCGTGGCTTCTCTAGCCGAGCTGCACTTCGGCGCGCTCGTCGCCCGAGATGACGACGAGCGTGCACTACGCGCCCAGCGGCTGGGGGTGGTGGAGGCGACGTTCGACGCCCTGGCGGTTGATGCTCCGGTCGCGCGCGACTGGGGACGACTGGCGGCAGCGGTCGCTCAGCGCGGCGGACGCCCACGCCGCCGCGCCATCGACCTGGCCATCGCGGCCACAGCCAACGCCCATAAGGTCCCGCTCCTCACCGCGGATACGGCCGATCTCGCGATCATCGACGACCTCGTCGAGATCCACCCGCTCGGCGACGAGCCCGGCTAAGCGCGACGGTGGCGGTGACGCCCGCGAAGCGCTCAACGAGGTGCGGGTCAGACCCGATCTTCGCCTTCGCTGGCGACCCCTGACCCGCTGTAATCGGCCGCCGGCTCGCGGTGGCGCTGGCGGCGCAGCGCGTCAAAGGGCTCGGCGTCCATAGGACTGGCCGGTCCTCTTCCGGCTCGAGATCGTCTCCCAAGCCGCGCGATCCCGCCGGCTTAGTCCGCTGGTGAAGGGGTACCTCGCCGCCGCGCGCAAGCACTTCGCCGCCGACCTGGCGTCGGCGCGACCGAAGCGGGAAGTCCCCTCCCCGCCCCGGCCGATGACCTCGCGACGCTCCTGTTCGCCGCCGAGTCGGTCTCTTCGTGCAACGCCTCTACGACAAGGCCCTCCCCGTCGACCGCCGTGATGCGCGTCTCACGGATCGACTTGGCGACCAGGGTGGAGCGGCTGGTCGGCCGGCGTCGAGCTCGGTGGGAACGGGGTGACCGCGGCTGGCTGCGGGGTTCACCTGGCGCTGGTCAGACGTCGCGACATGGGGTACCGTCGGTCGCGTGCGCAAGACGGCATGCGCCCTGCTGATCGCGGCGACTGGCACGGTCGGGATCGGCGCCGCGTCGGCTGACGCCCATACCCTCACGTATCGATCGGCGATGGCCGCCGCTCAGGTTCGCGCCGACCGCTACGCGCATCAACGCACGCGGATCACCGTGAGGCTGCGCGAGTCGCTTCACGCCTACTACGTCCAGGTGGAGTGGACCACCGTGAACCCGGTCGGCTGCATCGGCTGTGGCTTCGACCCACGAACCGAGACGACATTCGACACCCCCCTGCCGGTGATCCACGAGCTGGCGCTGCGCTCCTTCTGCCTGGGAGCTCACTCCGCCGTGACGCTGCACCGTCCGTGCCGCGCGCGGGCGGTCATCACGCGCGTCTTGGCCTGACCGACGCACCGCTAGATCTCCTGTCCCGCCCGGGATCAGTGGCAGCGTCGCAAACTACGGTCCAGCGATACGCGCCGGCCGTCGCGCATGAGGACACGGGCGACGAGCCGGGTGACACCGCGGCCGCGAAGGCGGCTGTGCTCGATGCGCGCGGTGAACGGCGCCCGCTCGTCCTCGGCGATCGGTTGGCCGGCCGCCCGGAAGCCGACCCGGAGGGCGTGGCGGGCGTCGCGCCCGACGACACGCGCTCCCACGCGCCCGTGCGCGCACCGGTGGTCCGCCGCGTTTCGACCTCGGCGATAGGCCAGTGCCAGCCGCAGACGCGGTGGCGGGGCGTAGACGTGGTCGCGCTTGGCCTTCTGGACGCAGCTGGGATCGATCGGCACGGAGTCGGTTGCCTGCGCTCCGCCGCGACCGTAGGAGAAGAACGGCTTGTACTGCGGCGGGAAGCCGGGAAACGTGGTCGGGTCGCCGGACTTGTTGTTGATCGTGAAGTTCTCGACATACGCCCCCGCGACCCCCCGTGCCCGGTCGAAGAAGTACCAGCCGTCCCAGTGGTAGGTCTCGGTCTGCTCCACGTCCTGCTGCACCGATCCCCGCCAGTGGTCGCGCTGGAGATAGAAGCACTTGTCGCCGGCGAGCGCGAAGCGGGTGGGCTCGCCGCTCAGGAAGCGCACGAAGCCCAGCTGGTCGATGTTCTGATTGGTCTTGTCGTACTCCACGCAGAGCGGATCGGCATGGGGTCGCGGAATGTCTGTGCCACGGCCCGCCTGCTGGAGCTTGCAGCGAAACGGGCTGCCGCCGCCGTAGCCGACCACCTTCAACGCGCTGGCCGGCGTGGCCGCGGCAAGGGTCAGAGCGAGCGCCAGCGACGCCAGCGCGAGGAGAGCGCGAACTTTCATGAGTGTCCTCCCGTCGACGAGTGGTTGTGCGCTCGCGGCCGCTTGCCTTCGCCGTGGCGGCGGCTCACGTGGGGATTGGCGACGGGCGGCGGCGCATGCTTTGTGCCCAGTCCCGAGACCATTCGTGCCGCCATGCGCTCCGCGACGGCGGCGATGGTCAGCGACGGGTTGACGCCGAGCGCCGTCGGGATCGCCGCGCCGTCGGTGACGAACAGCCCAGGGTGGCCGAACACCTCGCCGTCGGCGTCGACCACGCCGGTGTCCGGGGAGTCGCCCATTCTCGCCGTGCCGATCGGATGGGCGGAGAACGCCATCTGGTCGTAGGTCGGCGACAGCGTCAGGTCGACGTCGAGCAGCGTGCCGTCCATGCGCTCCACGAGCCGGCCGACGATCCGCCGCGCGTCGTCGAACAGTCGGCGGGTCTTGTCATCGAGCGGGAAGTCGATGTTCGAGACACCGAACGCGGGCGTCGCGGAGGTCTCGTCGCCGACGCCGAGCGAGGACTCGACGCGGCCGGGCGATCCGTCGACGCCGATGACCGCCAGCCCGAGCATCCGCTCCCCGTAGGACTTCATCAGGTGCTTCTTCTTCTTGCCCCACCACCGGCCGTCCCCGCCACCGTTGACAAGCGTGGCCGGCGACAGCTGGTGCTGGGTGATGATGATGAACCCGTGGCTCTCGAGGAACTCGAAGCACACGGTGTCCATCGCCACGCCCTGGTATTGGCGTACCCGTCCGTCCCCGGGCAGGTGCCGGTCCTCGGGCAGGATGGCCGCCAGCGCGAGGTCCCCGTTGCCCGACAGATTGTGACCGAGCTGCTGTGACAGGCCGGGCAAGAACGGGCGCGAGCGCAGCAGGAGCCCAGCGGTGCCGATCGTGCCGCCGGCGACGATCACGCGGCGCGCCTGCAGCTCCTGCGACCGCGACAGGGCGGGCGCGCGGGGGCGGACCAGGCTCGAGTTGTCGGTCGGACCGTGCAGGACGCGGTAGCCGCGATCTGCGGGCGCCACCAGCACCGCTTCGCGACCGGGTCGCACCTCAGCGCCGGCCTGCTCCGCCCCGTGGAGGTAGTTGAAGGTGAGCACGTTCTTGCGTGCGAAGCGGCACCCGGTGTTGCAGAAGCCGCAGTGGATGCAGCGGGTGGTGGCCTGACGCATCGGCTCGACGCGGTAGCCGAGCTCGTTCATGCGCACGCCCCAGACGCCGCCGCGCTTTCCCACCTCGTCGAACCCCAGCCGGTGTGTGCCCAGGCCATGCTCTGCGCGGCGGTACCAGTGATCGAGCTTGCGCCGCGAGAGCTCCTTGGGCCACAGGCGCCGTCCGTTGTGGCGCTGCTCGAAGACGAACGTCGGGGCGCGCAGGCTGGCGCCCGAGTACACGAGCGACGATCCGCCGACGCCCTGACCGACGAGAATCGCGATCCCGTTGCCCAGGAACTGGTGGGTGATGCCGAGAAGCTTGCGCGGGTTCACGTCGACCTGGAGATCCTCGGTCCGGTGGCGGGCGCCCCGCTCGAGCACGACCACACGCTGGCCGGCGCGCGCGAGGTAGTAGGCGAGGATCGATCCTCCAAATCCGGACCCAACGATGCACACGTCGCAGCGCTCGGCCATCAGCGTGGGTTCGACGTCCGCGTCATCGAGCGGAAGCGCAGGTCGTAGGTGTGGTGGGGGTAGTAGCCGTCGGAGTGCGGCGGGAAGCCGATCACCCGCATTCCCCGGTCGGTGGTCGTCGCGCCGTAGTAGGCGAGGTAGACGAGCACGCCGGCGGCCCCGTAGAGGAGCGCGTAGGGGTTCTCGCCCCCGCGCGGCGGCGGGACGATGCGAGTATCGAGCACGCGCTCTCGATCGGCGTAGGGCAGGTCCAAGGAGAACCTCGCCGGGCGGCCCAGGACCCGGGGGGTGGTGAGCTGGAGGTCCTGATGCAGGGTTGGATAGGTCTCCTTGGCGCCGTAGAACGGTCGGTAGATCTCCTTGAGCACGCCGGCCTCGAGGGCCCCGGGCTCGTCGTCGGCGCCGCCTGCGGGGCCCGGCACGATGGTGTCCGCGAACGCCGCCATCGTCGCTCGCACGGCGGGATCGTCCGGCGAAAGCCCCGGCCCCACCGGGGCCGCCTGTTCGATCACGGCCGCCGAGCGGGCCAGCGCCTCGGCGGCCTGGACCATCCCCAAGAGCCCCATCGCGCCGCCGCCGGCGGCGGCGAGCAGACGCCGGCGGGTGAGCTCCAGGTCGCTCACGTGCCTCTCCCCGGCCGGCTCACGAGAACAGCCTGTCGAACATCGCCGCCTTGCGGCGGTCGCCGCTGACGCGCAGCCGCCGCCGCAGCGCCGCGGGCGCCCGCCTCCGGGTGCCCTTGGCCAGCCCCACCCAGGTGTCGACGTCTGAGCCGATGCGCACGTCGGGCTCCTCGCCCGGGTCCTGGTCGAGCACCTCGCAGGTCCCGTCGGCCACCCGGATCCACCACGTTCCGCCGCCGTCGCCCGCCAGGCGCACGCGGTAGAGCGCGCGCAGGCCATCGGCCCGGTCGCGCCGGAACGCCAGCGGCATGCTCTTGAACAGCAGCTCTGGGGTAACCGTAGAACCAGCGGATGTTGCGCGCGGCGACCTCCCGCGCGCGGTCGTGGTCGTCAAGCACGATGACACCGACGGTCATCCCAAAGCCGAGCTCCTGGGGGTCGCGGCCGAGCTCCGCGCACCGGACGGCGAACCGCTCGCGATCCTCCATCACCATGAACAGGGGCTTGAACGGGCCGGCCAGCACGCCCAGGCCGCGCTCGGCGGCCAGCGGGAAGGTCTCCGGGCTGACCGCCGCGGTCCAGATCGGCGGATGCGGCTGTTCGAGAGGCTTGGGGACGACGTCTATCTCGGGGAAGCTCCAGAACTCCCCGTCAAACGAGAAGGGCTCGTCGCCCCAGCAGCGGCGCATGATCTCCAGGCCCTCGTCGACGCGCGCCCGGCTCTCACTCATGGAGCCGCCGAACACGTCGTACTCGAGCGGCGAAACCCCACGGCCGACCCCGACATCCATGCGTCCGTCGGAGAGCAGGTCGAGGGCGGCGATCCGCTCGGCGACGAAGACCGGGTGCTTGAACGGGAGCAGGACGACGCCAATGGCCGATGCGCATGCGGTGGGTGCGCTGGCTGATGGCGCCGAAGATCACCTCCGGCGCAGGGCAGTGGGAGTACTCGCGGAAGAAGTGGTGCTCGACCAGCCAGACACCGTCGAATCCGGCCTGGTCGGCGAGCGCGATCTCGTCCAGCGAGTGGCGGTAGACGTCGCGCTCGGTCACGCCGGCGAAGTCGGGGACGGCGAGACTCGTAGAAGAGATCGAACCTCACGAAGCCTCCCTGGTGGTCGCGATCGTCGGCCGGGGCCATGGGGCGGGTCGCGCGCGCTGCAGCTTGCCGTAGCGGCGCAGCGCCGCCGCGGAGTCGCCACTCGCACGCCAGCCCAGCCGAGACTCGGCTCTGCGGGTGTCGACGACGATCGGGTGACGCGCCGTGTCGACCCAGGCGGGATGCAGCGCACCGGGCAAGCGAGCCCGGCACGCCACGCTCGCCGCTGCCCGCAGCACGGCGTGCGGCGCCCGCAGGCGCCGGACGCCCATCAGGCCAGCCACCTCGGACGCCCGCACCGGACCTGGTGCACCTACGTTGTAGGCGCCGGAGGCCGACGGAGCGTGCAGGGCGGCCTCGAAGGCGGCGACGACGTCGTCGAGCCAGGTGAACTGCATCAGCGGGTCGAAGTCCGAGAGGGTCAGGAACGCGCGGCCGCCGAGCAGGGTCGGGGCACCCGGCCCCACCGTGCTCACCGGGCGCATCCGCACGACGCGCAGCTCGCCGTGGCGGGCCTCGAGCTGGTCGAGCATGTGCTCGACCGCCACCTTCGTCTGGGGGTAGTAGAACGGGGGCAGGGATCGCAAGGGATGGTCCTCGGCCACCGGCACCGGTGTGTCCGGCGCGCTGCCGTAGGCGGCGGCGGAGCTTGCGTGGACGATCGTGCCCACCCGTGCGCCGACCGCTGCGTCGAACGCATTGCGGGAGCCCCCCACGTTGACGCTGACGGCGTCGACGCCGCGGCCGAGCACGCGGAAGGCGAGGTGCATGAGCGCGTCGCAGCCCTCGAGGTCCCGACGCAATTCGGGGTCGCGCACGTCGCGCATCACGGCACGGACACCGGCCGGAATGGCGCGCGACGGTCGCGCGTCGATGGCGACGACCTCCTCGATGCGCTCGTCGGCGGCGAGCGCATCGACGAGCGGCGCGCCGAGATAGCCCCCCGCTCCGGTGACCGCGACCCTCACCGCTGCCGCCTGCGGCCGCCGCCGCTTCGTTGCACGGTCTCGACCGCGAACGGCTCGGAGCGCGCCTTGATCGCCTCGTCCAGCTGCTCCCGAAACAGCGTGCCGACGATCCGCTGCGCGAGCGACCGCAGATGCTCGAACTTGTCGAGCACCTCGTCCGCCACCGGCTCGCGGGACGAGATCCGTCGCCGCTCGGGCGCGAACGTCTCCCAGCCGAGCGTGGCCATGGTCTCGGCGATATCCCCCAGACGCGAGGTGACGAGCTCCGCTCCGGCTCTGATCGCCTCCGGTGCCACACCGCCGTCCAGGAGGCGGGCGGTGAGCTCGAGCATGCCCGGCAGGGCGACCAGGGCGCCCTCCTCATCGCGCCGCATGACGCCAGCACGCTCGAGCGCGGCCACGTCGTCAGGGGCCAGGCCCAGCGCCTCGAGCGCTGCCTCGTCCACCGGCTCGCCGCCGCCGTGCGAGCCGAGCACCGCGGTGTCGAGCGCGAGCCAGCCCGCGACGTCCTCCCCGGCGTCCTCGCGCGCTATGAGGTCGCCGACGAGGCTCAGCGGGAGCCCCTGTGCCTGCAGGCCACGCACACGCTGCAGGCGCTCGAGATGCTCCTCGGAGTAATAGGCGACGCGGCCCTCACGCCGGGGTGGCGGGATGAGGCCCTCGCGCTGATAGAAGCGGATCGTGCCGCTCGGGATGCCGGAGCGCTGGGCGAGCTCGTCGATCCGCAGTTGTGCGATGGAGCTGGGGCTCATGCGACGGCCACCTGCGGAGCCGCTGCCGGGCGCCGGTGGGGGAGGCGGCCCTCGACGATGACCTCGCCACCGCGCGACGGCACGAGCGTCACGCCCAGCACGCCGAAGCGCTCGGCCTCGGGGCGGGCGGCGCGTAGCCGCACGAGGCGAAGGACGGTGGCGATCACCTCCTGCATCTCCATCGTCGCGAGCCCCGAGCCGATGCACCGGCGCACACCGCCGCCGAAGGGGATCCAGGTATAGGACTCGGGCATGTCCGCTTCCTCGTCAAGAAAGCGTTCGGGCCGGAAGGCGTGCGGCTGGGGGTAGATGTCGGGGGCGTGGTGGAGGAGATAGATGCCGACGGCGACGATCGTCCCGGCCGGCAGCTCGTAGCCGTTCACGCGCATGGGAGCGGTGATCTTGCGCGCGACGTGGGGACCGACCGGCCGACTGCGCAGCGTCTCCTTGATCACCGCGTCGAGGTACTCCGTCGTCGGCTGGTCGAGCTCGGCGAGCAGCCGACGCATCACCTCGCGGGTGTGCACCAGTCGCTCGAACGCCCAGGCCAGGGAGCTCGCCGTCGTCTCGTGGCCGGCGAGGAGCATGGTCACGAGCTGGTCACGCAGCTCGCGGTCGCTGAGCGCCTGACCATGTTCGTCGCGCGCCGACACGAGGAGCGAGAGCACGTCGTCCCGCTGGGGCGCGCCGTCGGCGAGTGGCGCCGACAGCTCGACGCGGCGCCGGGCGATCTCGTCGAAGAGCAGCGCGTCGATCCGGGCGCGCAGGCGAACGTAGCGTCCCCAGGGGCTGCGGGGACCAAGGTCCCTGCGCAGCCGGGGCACCACAAAGGACGGCGCCTGGGCCAGACTCACGTGGAAGAGTCCCGGGAGCAGCCGGCGCAGCTCGCCGGCACGCTCGGGCTCCCGGATCCCGAAGACGATTCGCATGATCACGTCGAGCGTGATCGCCTCGGTGATCGGGCGCAGGGCGAATGGCCGCCCAACCGGCCAGTGGCGCACCTCCCGCTCGGTCAGCTCGGCGATCACCGAGCGCCACCGCTTGAGGCGCTCTCCATGCAGCGGCGCCAGCAGGAGCTTGCGCATGCGCAGGTGCTTGCGCTCGTCGAGCAGGAAGAGCGAGCTGCGGCCCCCGGTCGGCTCCATCAGCGTGTAGGCCTCGCCGGCACGGAACTTGCGCGGGTCGCCGGTGAACACCTCCTTGACGACCGCGGGATCGGCGACGTAGACCATGTCGCCCGCCAGCAGGAGCCGCAGAGTGAAAGTGTCGCCGTAGCGCCGTGCGCAGTGGTCGAAGACGCGTGTGGGCTGCGTCAACCAGAGATAGGTCTGCAGCGCGCGGGGAGCCCGAGGGCCAGGCGGTAGAGCGGAAACCTTGCCAGCCACTACTACATAGTGAATACTACGTGGTGATCGCTACGTCAAGCTCTCAGACCATCGACGGTGGGCGCCTGCGCGGGCGAGCGGGCCTGGGGGCGCATGGCTGGCTGGCAGGGCTAACGGTCGCGGTTGGGCTGATCGCCGGGTCGCCCGCGGCGGGCGCTGCGTCGCCTCGCTCCTCGGCCTCCTATGGGCTCGTGGCGTTCAACGCCAATCACGTTCCCGGCGCCACGGTCGAGCAGCGCACCGCGAGCTACCGCCGCCTCTACAAGGCGGGGGTCCGCGCCATCCGGCTCGACATCAACTGGGCGCAGGTCGAGCCGGTGGGCGAGCCGAAGTGGGACTTCGACTTCCGTGAGCGCGATCGAGAGGTCCATGCGATCAGGGCCGCGGGCCTGCGGGTGATCGGGCTGCTGGCCTACGGCCATCCCGACCACTCGACGCTCGGCGGCCTGGTTTTCCGGACGCCTGCGCGGGATGGGGTCCCGCCGCTCTACCTGGGCGCCGCATCGTACTTCCCGGCCGACGATCCGGCCGACTTCGCACGCTACGCGCGCGCGACCGCCGCCCACTACGGACGCGAGGTGATCGCCTGGGAGATCTACAACGAGGAGAACGCCGGCGCGCGCTTCTGGCCTCCGCGCGAGGACCCGCCGGCCTACGCGCGACTGCTGTGCGACGCCTACCGTGCGGTGAAGAAGCCCGACCCGGCCACGCCGGTGCTCTACGGCGGCCTGTTCTTCCCGGGCGCCCCGGCTCCTCTAGCCGGCACGTCCGGGCCCGCCTTCCTGAAGGCCACCTACGACGCCGATCCACGACTCGGGCGTTGCTTCGACGCGCTGGCCTACCACCCGTACGCCTACCCGTTCACGTCGCCCGAGGTCGACGTGCCGGGCCGGGGGTCCGTGCTCTCCGCGGCCCAGCAGCTGCGCGCGATCCTCGCGCGCCACGGCGACGGCGCCAAGGCGCTGTGGATCACCGAAGTCGGGTGGCCGACAAACGACCGCAGCTACGGAGTGCCGGAGTCCAAGCAGGCAGAGTACGTGGCCCGAATGCAGGCGGCGACGTTCGCTGACCGGGTCCCGGTGCTCACGTGGTTCACCTACGGCGACTACCCCGATCCCTCGGGGTTCGACCAGGAGTCCTCGTTCGGCTTCTTCCGTGCCGACGGGTCGGCCAAGCCCTCGCTCAAGGCCCTGCGGACCTTCACGCGCGTGTTCCGCGGCGCCCGCTTCCATGCCGATCGCGCCCACGCTCTCGGCTTGCCGTCGGGCAAGCCGCTGGCCGGCGGGCGCGGCTTCGCCCTCGAGTACCGTCGCGGCGCCACCCGCATAACCGCCTTGTGGCTGGCCAGCGAGTCGGCCTCGGACGCGCAGGGCTCCCGGTCACGGAATGGGTCGGCCTCACGTAAGCGCCTGCGGTTGTCGCTTCCCGTGAAGGCGCGGCGCGTGACGGTCGTCGGGTATCTCGGAGTCCCCCGCAGGCTCACCGCCTGCGGGGGACACGTGATCCTGAAGATCGCGCCGGCCCCGTTGTACGTCGTGGACGACGGGGCACACCGGGGTCACGGGGTTGGGGCTCACGGGAGTCGCGACTCGGGTCGGGGGAGAACGCCACGCCGCCCATGCCACTGACGGAGAGCTTCGACCGAGCGCCCACGGGCTGAGGCCTTCGGCCAAGACGGCGCCCGGGGGTAGTCGTCTCCAGCCCCTCGAGGGCCCGACTGCCTCGGCCGGCTGGCGCCCTAGATTCCCTCCCCCGGCAGGAACTCGTTGGTGAAGGCCCGCGCGGTGTTCGGCGGGCGCTTGACCAGCTGGTTGCGCAGCATCCAATCTCCGTAGGCCGCCCACTGGTGGGGGTCCTGGTAGCCGAAGGGGCGGCCCGCTCGCGGGAAGAAGGCGGGCAGGGTGGCGCGGACGCTGGCCAGCTGGAGGCGCGGCTCGAGGTCTCGGTTGGCCCGCACGAGCTGGGCCACCGCGAGGCCGGGATCGCGGCGCGCGCTGCGGTACCCCTGGGCCAGGGCGCGCACGAAGCGGCGGATCCGCGCCCCGTGCTCGCGCACGTCCTGCTCGCGGGCGACGAGGATGAGCTCGTCGTAGGTCGGCACCCCGGCCCGGTCGACCGGGATCACCGTCGGGCTGCGGTGCTGCTGGCGCAGCTGGATGCCCTCGTAGTTCCAGAAGCCGCCGAGGGTGGCGTCGACCTTCTTGGCGAGCATGGCGGGGACGAGGTTGAACCCGACGTTGATCTCGCGCACCGAGCTCGGGTTGACCTTGGCCCGATCGAGGATCGTCCGCAGGTAGGCCGACTGGTAGGGGATGCCCGCCGTGCCCACGCGCTTGCCGCTCAGATCGGCGGTGGTATGCACGCGGGCCGGCCCCAGCGCGATCACCGAGGTCAGCGGTCGCTGCACGATCGCCCCGACGGCCACGAGCTTGAGGCCGCGGTCGCGGGCGAGTAGGAGCTCGGGCTCGTACGAGATGGCCAGGTCGGCCCGCCCGGCGGCCAGGAGCTTCAGCGGCGCCGATGGGTCCGAGGGCGCACGCGGGCGCACGTCCAGCCCCTCGCGGCGGAACGCGCCGTCGGCCAGGCCCGCGTATATCCCGACGTGGTCGGCATTGGGGAAGAAGTCGAGGACCAGGTCGAAGGGCTGCGGCCGCGGCGGGGCGGTCGTCTCGGTCTTGGAGCCGCAGCCGGCGGCGACGGCGGCCACCGCGGTCACGATGGTGACGGCGAGGGCCAGGGTGATCCGCTTCACGGCGTGCCTCCTGTCGGTCGGTGGGCCCAGGGCAGCAGCTGCCGCTCGGCCAGGGTGAGCGCGCCAAAGAGCGCGATGGCGAAGGCCGAGAGGACCGCGACGGCGGCATAGGCGCGCGCGGTCTCGAACTGGGGGATGGACTGGATGATGAGGTGCCCGAGGCCGTCTGAGGAGCCAGCCTGCTCGGCCAGCACGGCGCCGATGACCGCCACGGCCACGGCGATCCGCGCCCCGCTGAACAGCGCGGGCAGGGCGGCCGGAGCCTCGACGCGGCGCAGGGTCTGCCAGCGCGAGGCGTCGAGCGTGCGCATGAGCTTGCGCAGCTCGGGGTCGACGCTGCCCAGGCCGTCGAGCGTCGTCACGGTCACCGGGAAGAAGCACACGAGCCCCACGATGGCCAGCTTGGGGGCGAGGTCGAATCCCCACCAGGCGACGAGCAGCGGAGCGACGATGACGATCGGGACGGTCTGCGAGGCGACCAGCAGCGGATAGGCCGTGCGCCGGACGGCCCGCCACAGGTGCAGCGTCAGGGCGCACGCCAGCCCGGCCACCAGGGCGACGACTATGCCCAGCAGCACCTCCCCCGCGGTCACCGTGAGCTGCTGCCACAGCAGCGAGCGGTCGTGGTAGAGGGCGCGTGCGACCTCGGTGGGGGCGGGGAGGAGGAAGTCGTCGATCCCGCTGAGCTGGGCGTAGGCCTGCCAGCCGCCGAGCAGGGCGGTGGCCAGGACGATCGCACGCAGCACTCCCGCCCCGCCGGTCGCCCCTCTGACCAGGGGCCTCACGTCTGGGCCCCCAGCGCCTCCAGCGTGCGCTCGCGCAGCGCCACCACGGCCGGGTCCGTGCGCCGGCGGGGACGGGCGATCTCGACGGGCAGCGAGGCGACGTCGCGGCCGGGCCGCGGCGACATGACCACCACGCGGTCGGCGAGCACGACGGCCTCCTCGACGTCGTGGGTGACCAGCACGACGGTGCGCGACTCGCGCGCCAGCGCCTGGGCGAGCCACTCCTGCGTCTGGGCGCGGGTGAGGGCGTCGAGCGAGGCGAACGGCTCATCGAGAGCCAGCACGGGCTTGCCGGCCAGCAGCGTGCGCAGGACGGCCACGCGCTGGCGCATCCCGCCCGACAGCTCGTGCGGCATGGCCGTCTCGAAGCCGCCCAGCCCCAGCTGCGCGAAGAGGGGACGAGCCCGTTCGCGGGCGCGGGCGCGGCGCGCGCCGGCGACGAGGAGGGGCAGAGCCGCGTTGTCCAGCGCGCTCGCCCACGGCAACAGTAGGTCGCGCTGGGCCATGAGGACGGCGGGCGCGCCCTCCACGCTGCCCGCGTCGGGCGCCTGGAGTCGGCAGATGAGCTCAAGCAGGGTCGACTTGCCACAGCCGCTCGGGCCCACGACGGCGACGACCTCGCCCGCTCTGGCGCGGAGTGACATGCCCCCCAGCGCGCGGACCGGTCCGCGTCGCGTCGCGTAGGCGCGACTGACCGCGACGACCCGGACCGCGTCGGCGTGCGCGCCGACCGGACGAGGCTCCCGGCCTTTGACGGTTCGAGGCTCCCGTACAGGAGCCTCGGGGCGGACTGTCATCGCTCCCTTCGCGGGCATTACCCCACAGGTTCGAAGGGTCAGCGCCGGGTGAAGCTTTCTCCAGAGGCGCTATCTCAGCCGGCTTGGGTCCCGCCAGCCCCCCTGATTACTCAGTGGGGCCATCGTAGCGCAGGGGCAGCGCGCGGCTGCCTCGACCGCCCCAGGGCGATCACGTGCCGGCGCGAGCCGGCCTCAAGCGCTCCCGCTGGCCACCGGCCGCGTCAGGGCCTTGACGAAGTCCTCGAGCTGGTTGGTCGTCCAGCACTCGAAGGCCTCGCAGTGACGCTCGTAGGCGGCGATCACCGAGTCGCCGTAGTTCCAGTACAGGCGTGGCTCCGGGTTGAGCCAGAACGTCCGGCCGGCCTTCTCGGTGACCAGCGAGAACAGGTCGTCGCGCGGCTCGCGGCCGTTGGTGCGCGCGTCGCCGAGCACGATGACCGTGGCCCGGGGATGCAGGTCGTCCTCGACCTTGGCCAGGAACTCCGACCACACCCGCCCGTAGTCGGTGTAGCCGGAGATGTCGGCCACGCCGGCGTCGCGTCCGATCGCCTCGGAGACCGCCTTGAACGAGCGCTCGCGCTCGAAGATGTCTGTCACCTACGAGATCCGCTCGATGAACACGAACGAGCGCAGCTTGCTGAAGGCGTCGTGCAGGGCGTGCAGGACCGAGAGGAAGAAGACCGAGGCCGACGTGACGCTGGTGGACACGTCGCAGAGCACGTAGATCTCGGGCCGCCGCGGACGTCGCGGGCGGTACTTGAGCTTGACCGGCACCCCGCCGGTCTCCAGCGACGCGCGCATCGTGCGGCGCACGTCGACGTGGGCATGGCGCCGTCGGCCGCGGGCCTCGTGGCCCTGGGTGGCCAGCCGGCGCTTGAGCTGGGCGACGATGCGGTGGACGGCCGCCAGGTCCTGGAGCGGCCCGGAGGGCAGCGCCCGGTCGAGCTCGCTCAGCGGCCGCGAGGGCGGCAGCTTGCGCGTGCGCTCGATCATCGCCCGCTCGAGCTCGCGCCGCAGGTGGCCCTCGAAGCGGCGCAGGGCCTCCCGGGGCAGGCCGTCGCGGCGCGGGTCCTCGGGGGGCAGCTCGGGCTGGGGCTCCGAGCGCAGTCCCAGGGCACGGCGGATGCGCTGAACGTCGACCCCGATCACCCCGGAGCCCTCGGCCTGGCGTCCGAAGGCGGCGATGGCCAGTCGCGCCAGGTCGCGCATGGCCGCGTCCGAGCCGTCGCGCAGCGCCGCGGCGATCTGCTGGCGCAGCGTGTCGAGGTTGATCTCGTCGCCGCCCTCCAGCCCACCGTCCTCGCGCACGTCGCGGGCCACCGCCTCGCCTTCGGCGGCGCGGAAGAGGAAGCGCTCGAAGATCAGCTCGAAGATCCGGCGGTCCTCCTGGGACTTGGCCAGGGTCGCCGCCAGGGCCTCGCGCAGGTCGTCGCGCACCGTCCACGGCACCTCGCCCAACGCGGCGAAGGCGTCAAGCAGCTCCGAGGTCCCGATGGCCACGCCCTCGCTGCGCAGCTCGTCGGCGAAGGCCAGGATCTGCCCGGGCAGTCCGGCCTGGGGCAGCGGGGCGGCCGGGTCGCCGGTACCGGACGCCACCGGCAGCCCTAGCCGGCACGCGGCGCGCCGAAGGGCACGCTCTCGGCGCCGGCCAGCTTGACGCCCACCCGCTCGGCCACCGTGTCGAGGTCGGTGCGGTGCTTGACGATGATGCTCATCGTCTCGCGGAAGGTGGCGGCATCGATGTCGCGCGCCCCGAGCAGCAGCAGCGCCCGCGCCCAGTCGATCGACTCGGCAATCGACGGCGGCTTCTTGAGGTCGAGCGCCCGGACCTGGTGGATTACCTCGACGAGCTTTCGCCCCACGGTGTCGTCCAGCTCCGGGGTGTGCAGACGCACGATCTCCAGCTCGAGCTCGAGCTCGGGATAGTCCAGCCACAGGTACAGGCAGCGGCGCTTGAGCGCCTCGGTCAGCTCGCGCGAGTTGTTGGAGGTGAGGACGACGACGGGCTGGGTGCGGGCGTCGATGCGCCCCAGCTCGGGGATCGAGATCTGGAAGTCCGAGAGCAGCTCGAGGAGCATGGCTTCGAACTCCTGGTCGGTCTTGTCGATCTCGTCGATCAGCAGGACCACCGGCTCCGAGGAGGCAATCGCGCTCATCAGCGGGCGCTCGAGCAGGAAGTCGGCCGAGAAGATGTCGTCCTGCACGGCGTCCCAGCCGCGCACGCCCTCGCCGTCCCCCGACGACTGGATGCGCAGCAGCTGCTTGCGGTAGTTCCACTCGTAGAGGGCCTTGGCCTCGTCGAGGCCCTCGTAGCACTGGAGGCGCACGAGCCGTCGCTCGAGGTAGCGAGCCAGCGCCTTGGCCAGCTCGGTCTTGCCCACGCCCGCCGGCCCCTCGACCAGCACCGGCTTGCCGAGCTTGGCCGCCAGGAACGAGACCAGCGCGGTGCTCTCCCCGGGGAGGTAGCCGGCTCCGCGCAGGCCCGAGGAGACCTCCGCCACCGATTCCGGCTGCACGCTCACCGACCCATTATGCCCACCCCGTGGGCATACTCGGACGATGTCCCTGCCGGCCGTGCTCGCCAGCTTCTCGCCCGACCCGCGGCCCAGCGCCGACGCCGTCGGCCCCGACCCGACGTTCTTCCTCGTCCTCATGCTCGCCGGCTTCGTCATCGGGATGCTCGGCCACCTGTTCAGCTCGCGCGTCATGGTGGTGGTGGGGGTGCTGGCCGTCTTCATGGCTACCCTGCTCCTCCCGCTCGTGCTCTTCCTCTCCCAGTCCTCCTGACCGAGCGGCGCGCGGCCCGCGCCCGTCCGCTGGTCGTGCGGTGCGATGATTGCCCTCCGCGCCCCGGGGAATCCAGCACAGGAGCCGCCGATGCCGCAGACCGCCACCGCCGTCACCTCGTTCTCCAAGGCGCTGATGCTGGGCGAGGTCCACGAGGAGATGGTGTTCCCCTACCCGCTGCCCGACGAGGGCGAGGCGGACAAGGTGCGCGGCCTGATCAGCGCGTTTCGCGACTACGCCGCGCAGCACATCGACTCGCGGCGCATCGACGACGAGGGCTGGATCCCCGACCAGGTCTACCGGGACCTGGGGGAGCGCGGGCTCATGGGCCTCTACGTCAAGGAGGAGTACGGCGGCCAGGGGCTCTCCCAGACCGGGTACGCCCGGGTCTTCGAGGCCATCGGCCAGGTCGACGGGTCGCTGACCATCGGCATGGGCGTCCATCAGTCGATCGGCTTCAAGGGCATCGCGCTGTTCGGCTCCGACGAGCAGAAGGAGCGCTTCCTGCCCGACCTGTCCGCCGGTCGAAAGCTCGCCGGCTTCGCCCTGACCGAGCCCGAGGCCGGCTCGGACGCCTACCACGTGCGCTCGCGCGCGGTTCGCCAGCCCGACGGCTCGTGGAAGCTCAACGGCGAGAAGCGCTGGATCGGCAACGGCGGGCGCGGCGACGTCTTCACGGTCTTCGCCCGCGCCGAGCTCGAGGACGGCAAGGACAGCCACATCGCGCTGATCCTCGAGAAGGGGATGGAGGGCTTCGAGGCCGGCGAGCCCTACGAGACCATGGGGCTGCGGGGCAACAACCTCTGCCCGCTCTACTTCAAGGACGTGCGGGTGCCGCCCGAGAACGTCCTCGGCGACCCGGGCCAGGGGTTCGGCATCGCCATGGAGGTCCTCAACAACGGGCGGCTGGGGCTCGGCACCGGCTCGGTGGGCCTGGCCAAGCGCCTGCTCGACCTGGCCATCGAGCACGTCACCGAGCGCCGGCAGTTCGACCAGCCCCTGGCCGACTTCGACATGGTCGAGGACAAGATCGGCTGGATGGTCTCCTACCTGTTCGGCCTCGAGTCCACGGCCTACCTGACCACTGGGCTGGTTGACGCGGGGGTGCAGGACTACTCGGTCGAGTCGGCGGTGGCCAAGGTCACCGGCACGGAGTTCGTCTGGTACCAGGCGAACCGCGCCATGCAGCTCAAGGGGGGCGCCGGCTACATGCGCGACCAGCCCTACGAGCAGATCATGCGCGACATCCGCATCTTCCCGATCTTCGAGGGGGCCAACGACGTGTTGCGCTCGTTCATCGCCCTCTCGGTGCTCAAGCCGCTGGGCGACGAGCTCAAGCTGCTGACCGACGTCGACCTGTCCGACCCCGGGCGGCTCGTGGGTGCGTGGGCGAGCTATGTCGGCGGGCGGGTCAAGCGCGGCGTGCGGCCCGACTCGATATCGCTGGCCCACGACGAGCTCTCGGACCTGGCAGACAGCGTCGGGGACCAGGTCAAGCGCCTGCGCGAAGTGGGGGAGTCGACGCTCCGCAAGCACGGCAAGGCGATCACGCGACAGGGGATGACCCACAAGCGGCTGGCCGCGGCGGTGAGCGACATCTACGCCCAGATCGCCGTGCTCTCCCGGGTGACCTCGATCTTCGAGGACCAGGGCATCGACCCCTCGGGCCAGGAGCGGTTCATCGCCCAGACGTTCTGCGAGCGCGCCGGACGGCGCGTGGAGGCCGAGCTGCGCAAGGTCGAGGCTAACGACGACGACCGCATGCACTCGATCGCCCGGCTGGCCTACAAGCGCGGCGAGTACGGTTACGCCCTCTTCGAGGACTGACGGGCCGAGCTCCCGGCCGGCGCGCATGGCCAGGTACTGATGTCCAAGGACCCGCGCCTCGGCCATCTCCGGCCGGGATGGACGGTCATCCCGGGCAAAGCCCGCGCACTTGGGTTGAGGGCCGAGGGAGCCGAGAAATACGGTGGAGTCCGATGCGCCGCCCGCCCTCACCCGCCCGCCGTCGTTGGCTCGCGCTGGCCGCTTGCCTGGCGGTCGCCGCAGTCGGCCCGGCGAGCGCCGGCGCGGTCACCGCGGCCCGGGCGCCCGCTCGCGCCTTGCTCTCCTCATGCCCAAACGCCGACCTCGCGCCCACCACGGCGAACGTGGCCCTCGCCCGGGCGGCGACGTCGTGCCTGCTCAACCGCGAGCGCGCCGCGCACGGCATGCGCCCGCTGGTCGTCAGCGCCGCGCTGCTCCGCGTGGCCCAGACTCACTCGCGCGACATGGTGGCGCGCCACTACTTCCAGCACGACACGCTCCACGGCCTGGGCGTCATCGCCCGCCTGCTATCGAGCGGGTACGCGCGCGGGAGCCAGCGCTACGAGCTCGGGGAGGCGCTCGGCTACAACTACGACGACAAGGTCACGCCGGCGCGCATGATCTTGCAGCTCCTCAGCAGCCCCCTGCACCGGGCCAAGCTCCTCGGCGCCCGCTTCGAGAACGTCGGCATCGGGATAGTGGCCGCCCCACCCTTCCTCTTCGCCGGCCACGGCGGAGCGACGTACACCTTCGACGTGGGCCTGCGCAGCTAGGTGCTTGATCTGCGGCCGCGCCTACTCCGCCCTCAGGCGGGGGGTGGCGGGCGCTCGGCGTCGTCGATCGGCGGGTCCATCCGCTCGGTCGGGTCTGCCCCCAGCACCTCGGTGTCGGCCAGGTGGGGCCGCTCGTCGGACAGCTGAACGTCGCCTCCGTGCCCCGGCTCGCCGCCTCTGGGAGCGCCGCGGCCTGGCCACCCGTCGCCCGAGCCCTCCCCGGCGGCCCGTCGGCGCCGCAGCGGCGGCTCGGGGACGTGCCGGGCGCGCACGCGGTTGCCGGCGTAGGCCAGGGCCGCCGCGGCGCCTAGGGCCACGAAGATCCCCCAGTGGATGCCGACCGCGATGCCGCGGCCGAGGTCGGGGCGGTCGAAGAGGCGCCAGGCGATGAGCACGCACGTCCACGCGCCGGCCGCCGTCAGCACCCACCCGTCGCCCTTGGGGAGGTGAAATGCTCGGCGCTCCCCGCGGGCGAACAGCATGGCCAGGACGGCGACGCAGACCACGAGGACCGCGGCCTCGACCCACGAGAACACGAACAGCGCGGTCTTCGTCCCGGCGGCGTCGGCGGCCTGGAGGCGTCCGTTGACCACGCGGCTGACCGGCGAGCTCGTCGAGTACCAGGGCAGGAACATGGTGACCAGCAGGGCGAGGGCGGCCGCCGCGGCCACCCGCTGCTCGGCGGCCAGCCGCCGCCAGGCTCGCGCGAGTCGGCGCGCCCCGGCGCCCACCCGGTGGCGCGCGCCCGCCCGCCGGATCGCCATCGTCGCTACGTGCGCGCGCCGGCGCGCGCGGCCATCCGCTGCGTCAGCAGGGCCGCGTCGTGCTCGGACACCTGACGGATCTGGCCCTGGAAGGCCAGCTTCCAGTGCTCGGGCGGCCACTTGGCGATGTGCTCGAGCTCGTCCCTGAGCGACTCGGCGGGCAGCCAGTCCTCCTCGTCGAGGACGAGCTCGGGCTCGGTGGGAAAGCGCCAGGGATAGGGATCGGCCTTGCCCGGCTTTCCGGGCCACACCGGCGTGCGATCCTCGAAGAGCTCGCCGGTGACGCGGATCGAGGCGGCGAAGGCCATCCGCTTGGTCAGGTAGAGGACGATTCGGTCGCCGCGCTCGATCTCCAGGGCGAACGAGCGACGGCGTTCCTTGAGGCCGATCACCCCGAAGTCGTGCTCGCGGGTGGCGGCGTAGTTCTCCGCGGAGCCGGTCAGGATCCACGTCCTCGGACTCTGGGGCGCCATGGCGCCGAGTGTACGGAGGGCCGGCACGTCGCCCGGCCGGCCGGGCGGGCGGTCGCGACGCGGCTCAGCTGATCGGGATGTCCTGGACCTCTGGCGGGTTGCGGCGGCGCTGCTCGAGGCGCTCGAGGTACCAGTCGATCAGCGTCCGGGCCAGCAGCAGCAGCTCCCGCAGGAGGTCGGCGAGCGCCTGCCGCAGATCGGGGGGGACCAGGCCCCGCGCGAGCTCGAGCAGGGCCGCCACGGCCTGGGCCTCGGCGCCCCCGCGGCCCGCCGGCTCGTGGGGCGTGGCATAGCCGCTGGGCGGCGGTCGCTGCGCCGGTCCCGCTCCCGGGCCGGCGGCGCGGGCCTGGGCCATGACCTGCTCGGCCGCCGCTTGGGCGGCGCGGACGCGCTGGCTGAGCTCGTCGAGGGGATCGGGGCCGCCGGCCGGCGGCGCGCCGCTGGGAGGGCTATCGGCCGGCGGCGACATCGTCGAGGGTGACCTGAAGGGCCCCGTCGGCGAACGTCGCCGCGGTCGGGTGATACTCGGCAAGGCCGGGAGGCAGCATGATCGTGCGCTTCTGGCCGTCGACGCGCACCACCAGCTCGGGGCCGATCTTCTTGAGCGAGATGTCGCCGCGCTCGGCGAAGGGCAGCTCGAGGCGCAGCCGGGCCTGCGCCTCGTCGAGCTCGAGCTCCTGCGAGAGCGAGCCGTGCAGCACGTCGGCGGCGTCGCGCTCGCCGAAGACCGCGTCGCCGAGACGGTCGAGCATCGCGGGGCCGATGACCTCGTGCTCGAAGTAGGTGGCGCGCAGCACGGGGACCGGGGCGAAGGCCGACTGGACGTGGTCGAGCTCGGCCTGCTGGCGCTCGCGCCACGCGCCGAAGTACGTCCCCTCCACCGCGTCGGGGAAGACCCGGTTGACCACGACCGCGTCGGTCAGGTAGCCGTAGAGGTTGAGGTAGGTGAACGTGCGCATGGCCTCGCCGATGACCATGCGGTCGGGGTTCATGACCAGGCGGATCGTGCAGCGCGAGCGGTCACGCAGGATGTCGTTCATCGCGATGAGGTTGTCCATCAGGCGCTGGACCTCGGCGAACACCGCCTCGCTGGGCAGCGAGATGTCGAGCATGGTGCGTGCGATGGGACGGGCGGCGGCCAGCAGCTGGCGCTCGCGCGGGAAGACCTTCTCCAGCCACCAGCGGGCGACGTCGGGGAACGAGAGCAGGCGCAGGGTCTCTCCGGTCGGCGCGCAGTCCACGACGATCGCGTCCCACTCGCCCGCGCCGTAGTGGCGCTTGAGCTGAAGCAGCGAGAAGAGCTCGTCCATCCCGGGCGGGACGGTGAGCTCCTCGGCGGTGATTCGGTTGACGCCGTGCTCGATCAGCAGCTCCCCCAGCCAGTCCGACACCGCCGACCAGTGGCGCTCCATCTCCTCCTGCGCCGCCACCTCCTGGCCCCACAGGCGCTCGCCGGCAGCGGTCGGCTCGCTGCCGAGCGGCGCCTCCAGCGCCTCCGAGAGCGAGTGGGCCGGGTCGGTGGAGAGCACCAGCGTGCGCAGCCCGCTCGCCGCGCAGCGCCGCGCGGTGGCCGCGGCCACCGAGGTCTTGCCCACGCCGCCCTTGCCGGTGTAGAGGATGGTCCGGGGCGCCATCGCCGCAGTCTACGGCCGGCGAAGCGGCCGGCGGGAGGCCGCCCGCGGCGACCTCCTCGTCGCGCGCCCGCCTAGACGAGGCGCGTGCCGGGGGGCAGCTTGCCTGGCCCGCCGAAGTGCCGCAGGTAGTAGGAGAAGCGCGACGCCTTGGTGCAGTAGATCGCGATGTGGCTGCGCTGGCACAGGCCCGAGAGGAAGTCGCGCAGCAGCACGTGGTAGTTGAGGTCGGAGATCTCGCCGCGGTTGCTGTAGCGCGACCAGTGTCCGAGGTCGAAGTAGGGCAGCGCACGCCGGGCGTCGGCCTCGCCGCTGCCAAAGAGCTGGGCGGCGTGGGGGTCGCCGAGCCCGTGCCACGTGTCCCACAGCCCGTTGAGCGCCTGGATGAAGCCGTTGATGATGCGGTAGCTGGGCGCGAAGGAGTACTCGGCGTAGTAGGCGCCGTAGCGGGAGGGCACTCGCACCCCCAGCGGAGCCCGCAGGTCGTAGAGGCGCAGCGCCTCGCGCGCGACGTTGGCGTAGCGGGCGTTGTGCGAGCGGCGATAGGCAGCGGTGAGGGCGATCAGGGCCGTGCCCTGCGAGAGCCCGCTCGTCCAGGGCGGCGCCCCGCCGTCGAAGTAGAAGAGGTACTCCCACGCCAGGGCCGACCCACGCCGCGAGCCCAGCGGGATGAGCTCGTTGGCCATGGCCAGCCCTTGGGCGGTGTAGCCGTAGCGCAGCAGCGACTGGTCGCGCCCCCAGTTGGCCAACGGATGGAACTGGAGGCCCTGGCCGGGGACGTACTGGAAGAGGACCCGGCTGCTGATGTTGCGCACGCGCTCGCCGGCCGCCGGAATGCGGTCGGCCGTGCCCCACCAGGTGGTGTTGCGCTGGAGCTGGACGAAGATGAGGTTGAGGCGCGAGGCGGTGATCTGGCCCCGCTTGGCCAGCGAGCCCACGACGTTGATCGCCGCCGTCTGCTCGGCCTGCGCGGTGCCGCCGAGCCGGCCCCGCACGCGCAGCGCGTCCTCCCAGACGCCGATCTTGGCGTCGTGCGTGCCCTGGCTGATCTGGTGGGAGGCGAGCAGCCGGTCGAGCGTGGCGCGGACGGTGGCGTCGGCGGCGCGGGCCACCGGACGCGCGATGGCGGCGCGAGCCAGCGCCGCGGGCAGCGGGGTGTCCGGTACGAAGCGGTCGTTCTCCGTTCGCACCCGGCCGTGGTCGAGGACCAGGACGGGCGCGGCCGTCGCGCTGGGGGCGAGCAGGAGGAGAAGACCGGCCGCCAGGGCCAGGCTCATCCGTCGCACCGCGCGGATGGTACGCTCGCCCCGGGGGCATGAAGCCCCCTGCAAACGCTCTTGCAACCGGGGATGATTCACTTGCCTGAGAAGAACCACCTGTCGTTGACCAACACGGCGCGGGTCGCATTGGTCGCGCTCCTGCTGGCTGTCTGCGCCGTGGCCGTGGCCGCGTGCGGCGGCGAGGACGTCAACAAGCTGATCGACCAGACGTTCAGCGCCAACAAGCAGGTCAACAGCGGCAAGGTGACGGTGGACCTGATGGTCAAGGCCAAGGGGTCCCCCCAGCTCTCCCAGCCGGTCGACCTCAGGCTCAGCGGGCCGTTCCAGACCCAGGGCAAGGGCAACCTGCCGAAGTTCGACTTCGCGCTGAACCTGACCACGAGCGGCCGCACCTTCAACGCCGGCGCCACCTCCACGGGCGCCGCCGGCTTCCTCAAGCTCCAGGGCACGGCGTACCAGATCAGCGACCAGGTCTTCGCGGCCTTCAGGCAGGGCTACCAGCAGGCGCAGTCGCAGGCCAACGCGCAGAACGGCGGCAAGGGCAGCCTCACCCCCGCGTCGCTGGGCATCGACCCGCGCGCCTGGCTCAAGGACGCCAGCAACGAGGGCGACGAGGACGTCGCCGGGACCAAGGCCACCCACGTCTCGGCCAAGATCGACGTGCCCAAGCTCCTAACCGACGTCAACGGCGCCCTGGCCAAGGTGCGCTCCCAGGGACTTCCCCAGGCGGGCCAGCTGCCGAGCGCCATCACCCCGGCCCAGCAGAAGAAGGTCGCCGACGCGGTCAAGAACGCCACCTTCGACTTCTGGACGGGGACCGACGACAAGATCCTGCGCAAGATGCAGGTCAAGGTCGACTTCGAGGTGCCCCAGGCCGAGCGCGCCTCGGCGCGCGGCGTGACCTCGGGACAGCTGGCGTTCTCCCTCCAGCTAGCCGAGCTCAACCAGCCGCAGACGATCTCCGCCCCGGCCAACCCGCGGCCGTTCACCGACCTGACGTCGGCGCTGGGCTCGCTCGGCGTGGGCGGGATCACCGGGCAGTCCCCCAACGGGGCGGCCCCGCCCAGCGCCGCTCCGCCGAGCTTCGCCCCGCCGCCCAGCGGGTCCACGACCCCCTGACCGCGCGGGCCGGTCCACGCCCCACCGCGGCCCCCGGGCCGGGTCGCTGCTCAGGCGCTGGTCGCGCCGGCCGTGAGCCCGAAGCGGCTGCGGTAGAGCTCGTCCACGCGGGCGAGCTCGTCGGCGTCGAGGTCGGGAACCTCGTCGCCGCCCGCCGGCGCCCACTCCTCAAGCTGCGCCGTGGTGTTGACCGTATGGACGACCGTGGCCATCGCCGGCTGGGCGAGCAGCCACTTCATGGCGGCCTGGGCCATCGTGCGCTCGCCCTCGCGGATGAGGAAGTCGAGCTGGTCGACCTTGCGCAGGCCGTCGATCAGCCATTCCCGGGGACGATGGCGGCGGTGGTCTGACCCGGTGAAGGTGCTCTGGGGCGTGAGGTGGCCCTCGAGCAGGCCGCTGGAGGTGGGCACCCGGGCGATGAGGCCGGCGCCGCGGCGCTGCGCCACCTCGCCCAGCTCGGCGCCGGGCTCCTGCTCGAGCAGGTTGTAGACCGTCTGCAGCGACGTGATGGGCCGCTCGTCGAGCGCGCGCACCCCCTCGTCGCGCCAGCCGATCTTCGGCCCCAGGGCGACGCCGTAGTGGCGGATCTTGCCCTCGGCGCGCAGGGCCTCGAGCTCAGCCCACAGGGCTTCCTCGTCCAGCGCATCCATGCGCGGGTTGTGCAGTTGGTAGAGGTCGACGTAGTCGGTGCGCAGGCGCCGCAGGCTGGCCTCGAGCGCACTGCGCGTGCGCTGCGGCGACCAGTCGTGGGGCCGCTCGCCCTCGGCGTGGCCCTGGCGCTCGGAGTCCAGGACGTACCCGAACTTGGTCGCGATCTGGATCGAGTCGCGGCGGGCCCCGGCGCGCTGGAGGGCGGTGCCGACCAGCTCCTCGTTGAGCCCCTGGCCGTAGGTGTCGCCGGTGTCGAAGAAGGTGACGCCCAGCTCGAGCGCACGGGCGACCAGTCGGTCGGGATCCTCGTGATCGCCCCACCAGTCAGAGCCCAGCGCCCAGGTCCCGAAGCCGATGGCCGAGGTCTGCAGGTCGGTGTCCCCGAAGCGCCGCAAGCGCACGGGCACAGTCTAGTTGGCGCCCTGCGAGGGCCCGCCCGTGGCCCGCCGCCATGCCGCCGCCTGTCCCCTGGCAGGCCGGCGGCCCGTCGAGAGGGCCCGCGTATTGTCTGGGCGCATGAGCACCACCCGCGCCCGGCATCGCAGTCCGGGAAGGTTCCTGTTCAGCGGCGACGGCTGGCCATACCTCCTGACGGTCTTCATCCCGCTGGCCATCGTGCTGGAGATCCTCCATGCGCCCGCGGCCTTCGTGTTCTTCTCCTCGGCGCTGGGAGTGATCCCCCCTGCCGCGCTCATGGGCCGGGCGACGGAGGAGCTCGCCGAGCGCTCTGGCCCCGGCATCGGCGGGCTGCTCAACGTGACCTTCGGCAACGCGCCTGAGCTGATAATCGCCCTCTTCGCGCTGGGCAGCGGGCTCCACGAGGTGGTCAAGGCCTCGCTGATCGGGTCGATCCTGGGCAATGTCCTGCTCGTGCTCGGAGCGGCGATGCTGGTCGGCGGCCTGGGGCGCGACCACCAGCGCTTCAACCGCACCGCCGCCAGCTCGCAGTCCTCGATGCTGCTCCTGGCCGCCGCCGCGCTGGTCATGCCTGCCGTGTTCGAGCTCGTCGAGGGTCGCGGCCTGCCCGCTCCCGGCGCAGAGCGCGTGAACTTCGGCGCCGCTGTCGAGGGCCTGTCGGTCGCGGTGGCGGTGCTGCTGATCCTGTCCTACGTCGCCGGCCTGCTCTTCTCTCTGCGCACCCATCGCGACCTGTTCAACCCGCCAGGCGAGCCCGAGGAGGCCGACCGCCAGCCCTGGAGCGTGCGGCTCTCCGTGGTCATGCTCGCCCTGGCCGGGGCGGCGGTGGGGGTCATGTCGGAGATCCTCGTCGGCTCGATCTCCGAGGCCGCCAAGTCGGTCGGCCTGAGCGAGTTCTTCATCGGCGCGATCGTGGTGGCCATCGTCGGCAACGCCGCCGAGCACTGGGTCGCCGTGCTCGTCGCGGCCAAGGACAAGATGGACCTCGCGGTCAACATCGCGATCGGCTCGAGCGCCCAGATCGCCCTCTTCGTGGCTCCCATGCTCGTGCTCGCCTCCTTCGTCATAGGGCCCGAGCCGATGGCCTTCGTCCTCAACGGGTTCGAGCTGGCAGCCGTGCTGCTGGCAGTCCTGATCGCCAACCACGTCACCAACGAGGGCGAGTCGACGTGGGTCGAGGGGGTCCAGCTGCTCGCCGTCTACGGGGTGCTGGTCGCGGCCTTCCTGGTGGCCTGAGCGGATCCGGTCGGCGGGCGGCGGGCGGCGGGCGCCGCGATGCGCGGTGTGCCCGTGAGGGGCCGCGATGCCCGGCGACCGCGGGCGGGCGCCGGGCATCCCCGGCGGCGCCGGGCGAGCGCCTACTCGCGCCCGACCTCCTGGTCGTCGGCCTCGAGCTCGTCGGGCTCGTCGTCGTCCTCCTCGGTGATGGAGGTCGACGTGCCCGGGTGGTAGCGCACCTGGAAGGCCTCGAGCAGCTCGTCGCGCTGGTGCTCGTCCACCGGCGACTCGTCTGAGATCAGGACCCAGTCCGCGCCCTCGAACTCCTCCATGTTGAAGATCTCCGCGTCCATCTCGGGGGAGTCGTCGACCACCACCAAGACCTCGGTCTGGGGGTTGAAGTAGGTGCCCGGACGGTTGAGGACCTCGTCGATCTCGAAGCTGCGCAGGTCGGCCATGGGCGCCAGACTACCCCCGGAGGTGGCCGGTCCTAACCGCCCATCGTCGCCGCCCGCGGGCTCAGCCCAGGTCGCGGACCTGGCGCTCGACCTCGGAGTCGACGTCGAGGGGCTCCTTGCCGGCTCGCACGCGCCGCTCGTTGCGAGCGATCACCAGCTGGCGGATCTCGGCGCGCAGCGCGGGATCGATGGACGGCGCGGTGAGCCGGGAGAGCTCGGACTCCACGTCCAGCGGCGCCTCGCCGCGGCGGGCCCTGCGCTCGTTGCGGGCGGCCAGGAGCTGACGGATCTCCGCGTCGCGCTCGACGGCGCTTCCTCCACCACCTGAGCTGCCGCCCGCGCTGTGCTGCGGGCGCCCGCGGCCCTTCTCCTCGTCGATCGACAGGCCGCCGCGGCCGATCTGGTCGTAGAGCTTGCCCGTGCCCAGGAAGGTGATCAGGGCCACGATCGCCCCGCCGACCACGACCGCGACGATGACGATGCCAAAGGCGTCCTGCACCTTCAGTCAGCGTCCGGAGTACGTCGGCTGCCCGACGGTCGGCTCGAGTGGTGGTGTCGCGGGCACTGGCCTAGATTGTCCCCCATGTGGCGCCGGCTGATGCGAAAGACCTTCGCTCCCCGCCGTCCGCTCCTCTTCATGGAGCAGTGGGGGCTGGCGCTCGCCACCGCGGTGCTGCTTCTGGGAGGCATCGCGCTGGCCCTCGGCCTCGCCCGCTAGGGCCGACCGTTCCGCCTCGGGGTTTGAGCGCGACTTCATCCTTCGCTACCCTCAGTAGTTGACTGACTAGTCAATCTATGCCGTGCGGACTGCCGTCCTTCCCCGTCCGCGCAATCTTCGAGACCTTCGGCAAGGAGAACGAGGCAAGTGGTCGACTTCACGCTGTCTGACGAGCACAAGGCGCTGCGCGAGATGGCGCACGACTTCGCCGCCAACGAGATGCGCCCCGTCGCCTGGGAGTACGACCGCGACGGCACATGGCCCGAGGAGATCCTGCACAAGGCGTGGGAGCTGGGGATCCTCAACTCCCACATTGCCGAGGAGTACGGGGGCCCCGGGATCGACTTCTTCGGGGGCGCTCTCATCGAGGAGGAGCTGGGCTGGGGGTGCTCGGGCATCGGCACCTCGATCGCCTGCAACGGCCTGGCCACCGCGCCGATCAACATCGGCGGCTCCGAGGAGCTCAAGAAGCGCTACCTCGGGCGCCTCACCGAGGAGTACGGCCTCGCCTCGTTCTGCCTGACCGAGCCCGACGCGGGCTCGGACGTCTCGGGCCTGCGCACCACGGCGGTCAAGCAGCGCGACAAGTACGTCATCAACGGCTCCAAGTGCTTCATCACCAACGGCGGCTACGCCGACTTCTTCACCGTCTACGCCAAGACCGACAAGGACGCCGGCCACCGCGGCATCTCGGCCTTCGTCGTGCCCAAGGAGGCCGGTGTGGTGGTGGACAAGAAGGAGGACAAGATGGGCCAGCGGGCGTCCAACACCGCGACCATCACCTTCAACGACTGCGAGGTCCCGGCCGACCACCTCCTCGGCGAGGAGAACAAGGGCTTCAAGCTGGCCATGATGACCCTCGACCGGACCCGCCCGGGGGTCGCCTCGATGGCCGTGGGCATCGCCCGCGCCGCCTTCGAGTTCGCCACCGACTACTCCAAGGAGCGCGTGCAGTTCGGCGTTCCCATTGCCATGCACCAGGCGATCCAGTTCATGATCGCCGACATGGCCACCGAGATCGAGGCCGCCCGCCTGCTCGTGTGGCAGTCGGCCGTCCTGCTCGACCAGGGCAAGCGCAACACGCTGGCCTCCTCGCACGCCAAGCGCTTCGCCGCCGACACCGCGATGAAGACCGCCACCGACGCCGTCCAGGTCTACGGCGGCTACGGCTTCATCAAGGAGTACCCGGTGGAGAAGCTCATGCGCGACGCCAAGATCATGCAGCTCTACGAGGGCACCTCCCAGATCCAGCGGCTGGTCATCGCCCGCGAGACGCTGCTGCCCCACCGGGCGCAGGCGCCGACGGCCGTCGCGGCGGCCTGAGCAGGCCGAACGGGCCCTGATGGCTCGGGTCACCGCCACCCGGGACGTCAGGGCCCCGCTGGCCGCTGTGGAGCGGCTGTGGTTCGACCTCTCCCGCTGGCCGGCGTTCGTCGACGGCTTCGCCCACGTGGTCAAGCTCGAGGGCGACTGGCCGGCGGCCGGCGCACGCCTGGTGTGGCAGTCAACGCCCGCGGGGCGCGGTCGCGTGGTCGAGCGGGTGATCGAGCAGGCGCCCCGGGCCGGTCAGACCCTCGAGGTGGAGGATCCGCGCCTGCGCGGCACCCAGAGCGTGCGCTTCGAGGAGCTGGCCGACGGGGCTGCGATCGCGCTGGGCCTCGAGTACGACCTCAAGCAGGGTGGCCCCGTCCGCAGGCTCACCGATCTCCTGTTCATCCGCCGGGCGCTGCGCGACTCCCTCCAGCGCACGCTGGTGCGCTTCTCGCGCGAGCTGAGCGCCGACCTCGAGCTCGGCGCCTGACCCGAGGTCCCCGCCGCGCCGGTAGTCGATAGCCTCCGCCCTTCCCGGGCCGGCCGCCAGCGCGCCTGCCCACCACACCGCAAGCGACCCGGAAGGCCAGCATGTTCGTGTTCAAAGCCGCGGTCGTCGGCGCCGGCACGATGGGGGGCGAGATCTCGCAGGTCATCGCCAGCGCCGACGTCCCCGTCGTGCTCAAGGACGTCGACCAGAAGTTCGTCGACCAGGGCCTGACCAAGGCGCGCGAGGTCACGCAGGGCCAGCTCGGCCGGCTGGTCAAGAAGGAGAAGCTCACCCAGGAGCAGGCTGACGCCCAGCTCGAGGAGGTGGTGGGGCGCATCCACGGGACCACCGACTACGACGCCTTCGGCGACGTCGACTTCGTGGTCGAGGCCGTGCCCGAGCGCATGGAGGTCAAGCAGGCGGTGCTGGGCGAGCTGGACGCCGTCATCCCCGGCCACGCCATCCTGGCCTCCAACACCTCGTCGCTGTCGATCTCCCAGATGGGCGAGGCCACCAGCCGCCCCGAGCAGGTCGTCGGCTTCCACTTCTTCTACCCGGCGTCGATGATGCGCCTGATCGAGGTGATCGAAGGCGACGAGACCTCGCAGGAGACCATGCAGGCGGCCGCCAACTTCGCCCAGACGATCCGCAAGATGCCGATCCGCTGCGCCGAGTGCCCGGGCTTCGTCGGCAACCGGATCGCCAACTCGGCGATCTCGGAGGTCTGGCGCTTCCAGGAGGAGGAGGGGATCTCCACCGAGGAGATCGACAAGCTGGTCTCGGAGTCCAAGGCCATGCCGATGGGCCCCTTCTTCCTCACCGACATGCTCGGCCTGGACACCGTCCTGCACGTGGCCAAGCACCTGCGCGACTCCTACGGCGAGCGCTTCTACGTACACCGCGGCATGGAGGAGCTGGTGAAGGCCGGCGACCTCGGCGCCAAGACCGGAAAGGGCTTCTATGAGCACGGCTGAGCAGGCGTCGGGCGCGGCTCGGGAGGGAGGGGCCGAGCACCTGGTCGAGCGCTTCTCGCTCAAGGCCTTCATCGAGTCGTGCCTGGTCCTCGAGGAGGGGATCGCGACGATCCGCGACATCGACCTGGCGATGATGACCGGCTTCGGCATCATTCCGCCGCCCTTCGCGCGCGCCGACGCCACCGGCCTCGACGAGGTCCTCTCGTCGCTCGAGCGGGCCCAGTCGCAGTGGGGCGAGGCCTTCGAGCCGCCGCTGATCCTGCGCCGGTTGGTGGCCCAGGGCCGCCTGGGCCAGAAGAGCGGGCAGGGCTTCTTCCCCTATCCCCGGCCCGACGAGGGCTTCGACCAGGGCGACGCGGTCAAGCTGGAGACCCGCGGGGAGGTCGCGGTCGCCTGGCTGAGCAACCCTCCCGCCAACTCGATCTCGCCCCAGCTCGTGCAGGAGCTGGGCCGCGTGTGGGAGCACGTCGAGGCGGCGGACGAGGTGCGCGCCCTGGTCATCGCGTCGGGCAACCCGATGCTCTACTGCGCCGGGGCCGACATCAAGTCGTTCACCAAGATGGACGAGGCCGGCGGGCGCGAGCTGCTGGATCGCGCCCACGGCCTCCTGCGCTCGTTCGGGCGCTCGCGCACCGTGACCATCGCCGCGGTCAACGGCCTGGCGCTGGGCGGAGGGTGCGAGCTGGCGATGGCCTGCGACGTCCGCCTCGCCGCCGACTCGGCGACGTTCGGCCAGCCCGAGGTCAACCTGGGCATCATCCCGGGCTTCGGCGGCACCCAGCGGCTGCCGCGCCTGGTCGGGCCGGCCAAGGCGCTGGAGATGAACCTCGTGGGCGAGGCCATCTCGGCTCAGGACGCCTACGACCACGGCCTGGTCAACCGCGTGGTCCCCGACCACGAGCTGTTCGACACCGTGCTGGCCTGGGCGCGCAAGCTCGCCGGCCAGGCGCCGGTGGCGGTCGAGCAGATCAAGCGGGTCTCCCACCAGGGCGACCTCGACGAGGGGATCGCCGCCGAGAAGGCGGGCTTCGGAGCGGTCTTCGCCTCCGAGGACGCCCGCGAGGGCATCGGCGCCTTCATCGAGAAGCGATCGCCGGCGTGGAAGGGCCGCTAGTCCTCGGCGGGGCCCCCGCCGAGCGGACGACCCCGCGAGCCGGCGAGGGCACGCGCCGGCTGGCCGAGCTGATCGTCGGCGCTCGCTCGGTCGTCGCCCTCACCGGCGCGGGCATCTCCGTCCCGTCGGGGATCCCTGACTTCCGCTCGCCCGGCACGGGCCTGTGGGAGAAGGTCGATCCCATGGCCGTCGCGCACATCGAGGTCTTCCACCGCGATCCGCAGCGGTTCTGGCGCTTCTACGGCGACCGCTTTGCCACCCTTCGCACCAAGCGGCCCAACGCCGCCCACACCGCGCTGGTCGAGCTCGAGCGAGCCGGACGGCTCGATGCGGTCATCACCCAGAACGTCGACATGCTCCACCGCCGGGCGGGCACGCGCGAGCTGATCGAGGTCCACGGCTCGATCGCCACCTGCTCGTGTCCGCGATGCGGCCGCCGGGTCGAGCTCGAGGAGGCCCACGCCCGGCTGGCCGCCGACCGGGACGGAGTCCCCCGCTGCGAGTGTGGCGGCCCGCTCAAGCCCGACGTGGTGCTCTTCGGTGAGATGCTCCCCGAGGAGGCCATGACCGCGGCGGCGCGGCTGGCCGCCAACGCCGACCTGCTCCTGTGCGTGGGCTCGTCGCTCGAGGTCCACCCCGTGGCCGGGCTGCCGTGGATGACCCATGAGTGCGGCGGCCGGGTGGCCATCGTCACCCAGGGCCCGACGCCCCTGGACGGCGTGGCCGAGGTGAAGCTCGACGGCGACGTGGTCGACGAGCTTCAGGGGCTTGTCCGAGCGGGTCTCTGACCGTCGACCTGAGCGTCAGTTTCGGCCCGTAGCCCGCTTTCCCGCGGCGGCACGGGCGCGCAGGGCAGCCTCGAGGCGCCCGAGGACGTGCTCCACCGCATTGACCGACGCCGGCGAGAGCGGCCCGTCGAGCGCCTCGTTGGCCGCGGCGGCGACCGAGGAGCGCTGGGCGCGCAGCTCCTCCACCCGCTCATCGAGGTCGCCGCCGTCGTCGAAACGACCCAGCTCGGCGATCGCGGCCTCCAGCGCGACCCTCAGCTGGAGCGCGGCCTCGCGCTCGCGCCCGGCGGCCATGTCGCCGCGGGCCCGCAGCGTGAGCTCCTCGCAGGCCAGGGCGGCGTCGCGCCCGCCCAGCATCGCCGCCAGGCGCTCCTGGGGGCGAAGGGCCGCCGTGCGACGCTGGCGGCGGCGGTCCTCGAGCGAGACCTCCACCGCGCGGTCCCAGCGGCCTTCGGCCACCTGCTCGCCGCTGCCGTAGCCGAGGCGGGCGATGAGTGCCTGGTCGGCGCTGACGTCGTTGACCGAGGAGTCCGCGGCGGCCGAACGGTGGGCGCGCAGGGCGCGATTGACCGCCCGCAGGGCCTCGGCGATCGCGGCGGCCGAGCTTCCCGGGTCGAGGCCCGACAGCCAGGCCTCCGCCTCTTCGGCGCCCATCGACTCAGCTCCCACGACCGTCGCGCGGGTGGTGGCCACCGGCGACGGCTCGGGCTCGGGCTCCGCGGACCGCGGGCGACGCCGGCCCAGCAGCCGCCGCTGCGGGGCGCCGAGCGTGCGCAGGACGAGCACGTGACTGGGCTCGGAGCTGTCGGGCTCGCGCAGGACGTAGCGCCCGTCGTCGGGCCCCAACGCCCACGGGAACTCCAGCTGCACGAAGCGGAACCGCCGGTCCGCCTCGGCCATGCGGCGGCGTGTCCTCCGGGGGCGGCTACTCGCCGCGGTGCGCCCCGCTGCCCGTCTTGGGGGCGTTGTCCGGTATCGAGGCCTTGGAGGGCCGCACCGGGACCACGGGGTTGTCGATCTCGTTGAGGCGACCGATCAGCTTCACCCACTGGTCGGGCTTGAGCACGGCGTTGAACTGCTGCCCGAGCTTGCCGTTGGCCCCGAACAGCGGCTGGAAGCCGACGTGGATGTGATCGGCGTGGTCGGGCAGGGAAAGCGTGTTGTCGGTCCCCGGGAAGGTCATCAGCGAGATGATCTGGTGGGGCTTCATGATGCCCTGAAGGGTCAGCAGGCGACGGATCGTCAGCTCGGTGATCGAGCCCGGGCCCTGATGGCCGATGATCGGGATCCCGTTGATGGCGGCGAGGTCGACCGCGTCACCCGACGAGTGCTCTGAGACGGTGCCGGCGGTGGTGTAGAAGGAGTGGCCGCACTTGAACGAGGTGATCGTGGGCTTGAGGCCGGAGGAGACGAGGAACTCGATCGTGGCCAGGACCCGGCGGTCGATCTGGCCGGCCTGGACGTCGCGGCGACCGCAGCTGTACATCTGGACGCGCGGGTCGGCCAGCAGGCGGCGCTCGAGGGCTTCCTTGGGGAGGAGCAGGATCTGGCCGATCGACGGGTTGCGGGCGTCCGGTCCGAAGAACGGGTTCTTGCCGGTGGCCCGGTAGATGGCGGTCGACTCGAGCAGCTTCCAGCCGTCGAGGATAGGCTTGGGGTCGATGGCCGGGGTGCCCTTGCCGGCCGGGCGGACGATGAAGTGGAGGTGGGGGGCCTGGGTGGCGCTCGTCTTGTCGATCCGGCCGAGGATGGTCCCGGCGATGACCTGGGAGCCGGGCCGCAGCTTGCGCAACACGACGTCCTTGCGGTCGAGCCCGAGGACCTGCTTGAAGTAGGCCTGGAAGGTGGTGAAGCCGGCCACCGGCTTGCCCGACTCCAGCAGCTGCTGCTCACCGCCCGCGCGATAGGAGGCGGCCCGCGCGGGGTGCGCGAACAGCCGCTCCTTGGCCAGCGTCACCGGCGCGGCCTTGGGGGTGCGCACGCCCTTGGCCTGCTTGGGAGGCGCGGCGGGCTGGCGGCCGGCGCTGGCCGGCTGGGAGGGCTTGGCGTCCTTGGGCGGTAGCGCCAGCTCCTGGCGGATGTCGGCGGGGCTGACCGGCTGGGGCTTGGGGGAGGGATAGGAGGGGGCGACCTTCCCGAGGTCGGAGTAGGTGTACTGGTTGCCGTACACGTCCTGGAGGACGACGTAGTGCCCGAGGGCCTTGGTCGTCCCCACCTGCTTGACGACCCCGTCATTGACGGCCACGACCGGGGCGCCCTTGCTCGAGTAGATGTTGATCCCGCGGCGGGTGGGCGAGCTTTCGTCGGCGATCGTCGCGCTCGCGCCGTGCGCCCGCTTCAGCGCGTCGCGCTGGGAGATGTCGTCGGCGTAGGTGGACCGAGCTGCCACCGGGAAGTGGCCCTGGGTGAGGCCGGTCAGCGCCCCGACCAGGTCGTCAGGCAGGCCGCCGATCAGCTTGGCCCGCAGCATCACCGAGTCGACGTACCAGTTGGCGTGGTTGTAGGCGAAGATCGCACCGCGCAGGTCCTTGTCGGCCCCCGCGGCCTTGAGGTAGCGCGCCGCCGCGAAGATCGCGTCGACGGGGTTGTAGGGGTCCTTGCGGCCGTCGTCGTTGCCGTCGACCCCGTAGGTCTGCCACGAGGAGGGAATGAACTGCATCCAGCCCATGGCGCCGGCGGACGAGACGTTGAGGTTGCGCCCGTAGTCGGTCTCGATCTCGTTGATCGAGGCGAGGACCTGCCACGGCACGCCGTACTCCGTGCCGGCGGCCTGGTAGATCGGGAGCAGGAACGGCGGGATGCGGAACTTCTCGATGAAGAAGTTGGGGACCCCGACCGGGGCAGGTCCGGGGATCGACAGCGAGAAGCTCGGATTGCTGGGGGTGGGCGCCCCGCCGTCGTGACGGGCGGGCTTGTCGGGGGCCTGCGAGCCGACGCTCTCGACCGTCTTGGGCTTGGCCGCGGCCTTGCGCGGCCGGGCGTTGGCCGGACGGCGAGCGGGTGGCCTGGGGGCTGGCGCCGGAACCGACGTCGTGGCCGGTCCGCTCGTCGTGGTCGTGGGTGTCGTCTGGGTGCTCTGGTTGCTGCTGTCGTTGGAGGGCGAGCCCTGGCCGTTGTTGGCCGGGGGCGGGGGGTTGCTCTGACCGGACGTGGTGTCGCCCGACCCGGAGTCGTTGCCGCCACCCCCGGTCACGCTGTTGACCGTGTCCTTGGTCTTGTCGACCACGTTGTCGACAACCTTGCCGACGTCGTTGGAGTTGGAGTCCTTGCAGGAATTGTCGCTCTTGCGGCAGCCGCCACCTGCCGACGCGGGGGACAGGCTCGTGCCCAGGCCGACGGACAGGGCGCCGGCCGCGACGAGGCTGGTGATCAGCTTGCGAGTGTTCATCCGTGGCGCTCTTGTGCTCCCAGATCCAGGGCTTTCCAGCGGATCAGCCAGCCCTGACCCGAGCGGCCAAGCGCCCGGAGACGGAGACGCTACTTGGTGCCCATGACCTTTTCAACGAGGAACCGTGCCTGCCAGAGTCATGCCATGCCGCCGACTGCTCGACCGCTTCGCGCCAGAGCCCGCAAAGGGGCCGCGTGGAGGGTTGGATCGGTCGTTCGGCACGGTCGCTTGAGGCTGACAAACCGTGTGCCCCTTCAGGGTTGCGCCGATCGGCGGCTCGGAGCAAAGACATACCGTCGACTATAGGGTTAGACTGAGTCGCTCGTCCAGTGGCCCGGCCGTGCCCCGGATAGGCTCGGCCGGCCCATCGGCGCGTGCGCTAGGGTGACCCGCCGACTCGAAGGGCGGCGACTGCCTTGAGTGACGAGACCACCAGCGATAGCCTGCGCGGCCGCCTGACCCGCCAGGGCGAGGACGCCCTCGGCCGGATCGCCCAGGACCTGCTCGAGAACCCGCTGGTCAACGGGGCGATCTCGCGCGCCTTCGAGGCGGGGCAGAAGGCCGCCCAGGCGCAGGAGGTGGCACTGGGCGCTCTGAACATCCCGTCCGCCGCGGACATCGAGCGGCTGACGCGCCGCGTGCGCTCGGTCTCACAGCGGCTCGAGGGCATCGAGGACGGGGTCGACCGCCTCGACGAGTCCATGCGCTCGCTCGCCGCCGGCTCGGCGCTCACCGAGCGCCTCGACCGCATCGAGCGCGAGCTGTCCACGCTGACGGGCCAGCTCGAGGCCGTCCACGACGCCCTCCCCGAGCCGGCTGAGCCGGTCGCCCGCGTCCAGGAGCGCCTGCGCGTGGGCGACCCCCAGGCGTGACCGGCGGAGGCGGGTGAGTGGCCTCGCCGTTCGCGTCAGGGGAGGAGCTGCGGGAGGTGATGGACCAGGTCTTCGCCATGATGAGCGACGACCCCGAGATGGGTCCCCGCTTGCGCGACGCCGACGTGCCCCAACGGTTCGAGTTCGAGGACATGGGGCTGGTGGTCAACATCCGGGCAGCCGGCCCGGGCGAGGAGGGCAACCTGCACTGGGAATGGTCAGACGACGTCGACTGGGAGCCGCGCGTGCGGATGAGGATGGGCGCCGAGACGGCGAACCGCTACTTCCAGGGCAAGGAGAACGTGGCCATGGCCATCGCCCGACGTCGCATAAGGACCGGGGGCGACGTCCGGGCCGCCTTGGCCCTGATCCCCATCACGAAGCCGATCTACGCGCGCTACCGCTCGCTCGTCGAGCGCGACTATCCCCACCTGGTGGCCTGAAGGCCGCGCCGGCACACCGGCGGCCGTTGACACGAAGGCGCACAGCGGCTAGACCTAGCAGTCCGGAGAAGACAGCAGAGGCCGAGCAGTGAGCGACACATCGCTTGCGAGGCGCCGCCGGAATCGAGACGAGCGCCGACGGCCTACGCGGCGGGCCGTTTCGCCCGCAGGCGGCGGGGTCCCCGAAACGGCGGCTCCGCCGTCGCCTTTGGAGGCCCGGCTGACGATCCGCGACGGGATGGAGCGGGCGTGGCGGCGATGAGCCCGCAGCGCCGGCTCCCCGACCGGGAGGCTGTCGCGCCATGACCCTCCGAGAGGCCGCCGACCGTGCCGGGGTGACCCCCGCCACCCTGCGCCGGTGGGCGCGCGACGGCGTCATCCCCCAGTACGACGGAAGCTGGTCGCCCGCCGCGGCGGCCCATGCGCGCATCGTCGCTCGCCTGCGCGAGCGCGGTCACCCCCTGGCCGAGATCCGGCGGGCCGGGGAGAGCGGACGCCTGGCCTTCGGGTACATCGAGGACCTCTTCCCGGTCGAAGGCCCCGAGTACACGCTCGAGGAGGCAGCGCGCGACACCGGGCTCGAGCCGGCGCTGATCGAGCGCATCTACGCGACGGTCGGCTTCAGCCTCCAGTCGGTGCAGCGCATCTCCGAGGACGACATGCAGCTGCTGCGCTACGTCGCGGCGGTCCTCGCCGCCGGCTTCCCCCTCGTGGCCTTCCTCCAGCTCCTGCGCGTCTACGGGCAGGGAGTGGCCCAGCTGGCCGACGCCGAGGTCCGGCTCTTCCACCTCTACGTGCACGAGCCGCTGATGCGCGACGGCGTGCCCGGGCTCGAGATGGCCGAGGAGATGGAGGGCCTGGCCCGGGAGCTGCTTCCCCTGGCCTCGCCGATCATGGACCACATCCACCAGCGCTTCCTCTCCCATTTCGTCGAGCAGGACGTGATCGGCCACATGGAGGCCGATTTCGAGGACCACCAGCTCGACCTCGGTCGCCTGCGGGTGGCCATCGCCTTCGCCGATCTGGCGGGCTACACGCGGTTGACCGAGGAGGAGGGGGAGGAGCAGGCGGTCGACGCCGTCGAGCGCTTCGTCGACGGGGTCGAGCAGACCCTCCCCGACGACGCCCGGGTGATCAAGACGATCGGCGACGAGGTGATGATCGTGGGCTCGGACCCCGCGGCCCTGACCGACTGGGCGGTCGGCTTCCAGGAGCTCCAGTCGCAGCGGCCCCTGCCGCGAATCGGCATCCACTACGGGCAGACGCTCTACCGCGACGGCGACTACTACGGTCGCGAGGTCAACCAGGCGGCTCGGGTCGCCGCTCGCGCCGCCGGGGGAGAGGTGCTGGTGACTCGGCCGGTCGTCGAGGCCGCCGGCTCCCACCTGGAGTTCGAGGCCATCGGGCAGGTCCGCCTCAAGGGCTTCGCGCGGGTTACAGAGCTGTTCCTGGCTCGTGCGGCGGAGGACTGAGGCGTTGATGGGGAGGAGGGGATCACGATGACCCCCGCGCGCGACTGCGCCCCGGCGGACGCGGTGGTCGAGGCGGTGCGAGCCGGCGGCCTGCTCGAGCCCGGACGGCCGGTGATGGTCATGCTCTCGGGTGGGCGCGACTCGGTTTGCCTGCTCGACGTCGCGGTCGCCATCGCCGGCCCGGGCGCGGTCCGGGCCCTCCACGTCAACTACGGCCTGCGCCCAGAGGCCGACGACGACCAGCGCCATTGCCGGCGGCTGTGCCGGCGCCTGGGGGTGCCGCTCGCGGTCGAGCGGGCGGGGCGGTCGGCGCGGCCGGCCCAGGGCAACCTCCAGGCCTGGGCGCGCGAGCTCCGCTACGAGGCAGCCCGCCGTTTGGCCGCCGGCGGCGACGGCGCCGCGGGGCACACCGCCTCCGACCAGGCCGAGACCGTGCTCTACCGCCTGGCCGCCTCCCCTGGGCGTCGGGCCCTGTTGGGCATGGCACCTCGGGAGGGCGTCCTCGTGCGGCCCCTGCTCGGGGTCACCCGCGAGCAGACGGCCGCCCACTGCCGGCTCCGCGGCCTGGAATGGCGCGACGACCCGTCCAATGCATGGCCGGTCTTCGCGCGCACGCGCGTGCGCGACGACCTGCTGGCGGCCCTTCGCTCCCTGCACCCGTCGGCACAGGCCAACGTCGTGCGCACCGCCCAGCTGCTGCGCGAGGAGGCCGAGGTGCTCGACGCCGCCGTCGACGCCGTGCTCGGCGGCGCGCGCAGCATCGACGTCGGTGCCCTGGGCGCGCTGCCCGCGGCCCTGCGGCGGCTCGTGCTGCGACGCCTGGCCGAGGACTCCGCAGGGCGCCCGGCGCCCCAGGCGGCTGCCAGGATGGAGGAGATCGTCGCCCTGGCCGGGCACAGCGGGACCGCGTCGCTCGACGTGGGCGCCGGCCTGAGGGCGGTGGTGGAGTACGGCCGGCTGCGCTTCGCCACCGGCCAGGCCTCCTCGGAGGTCGCCGAGCCGGCGGCCCTTGGCGTGCCCGGCAGCGTGCGCTTCGGGGCCTACCTGGTCACGTGCGGGTGGGCGCCCCCCGAGCGCCGCGACGGCATGCTCGACGCCCGCACCCTTTCGCCTCCGCTGACCGTGCGGCCCTGGCGGCCCGGGGACCGGATGGCGCCGGTCGGGCTGGGCGGCACCCGCAGCCTCCAAGACCTCTTCACCGACCGCCGCATCCCGCGCGAGCGGCGCCACGAGCTTCCGGTCGTCGCGTCGAGGGGGCGAATCGCGTGGGTCCCGCAGGTGGCCACGGCGGAGCCGTTTCGGGTCACGGAGGCGACGCGCGAGGCCGTCTGCCTGGCCGCCCGCGTGGTCGCCTGAGAGCTCTGGCCAGGAGGGTTGGCGACGGGCCGCGTGCGCGCTACGGTCCCGCCATGACGCACGTGCCCCTGTGGCTGCGCTGCTCGTTCGTCGCCGTCCTCCTCGCCACGATGGCGCTGGCCTTCTGGGGTCGTCCTCCTCGCCGCCGTCCGCGCCCGGCCACCTGGCGCCGCTTGGCCGGCGCGGGCGCCATCTGCTACGGGGCAGGCTGCGGCGCTCTCCTGCTCGACGAGGCGGCGATCAGCGCCGCCCTGGTCGGGGTGGGGGTCGAGACCCTGTCGGTGGTGGCCTGGCTGGGCCGCGGCCTGGGCGGGGAGGACGACGACGGCGGGGGAGGCGGCGACGGCCGCGACCCCGACTCCGGGGACCACGGCGGCAGTGGTGACGGGCCCGACATCGTCTGGGGGCCCAACGACGAACGGGCCTTCCGGGACTACGCCTCGCGCGGCGGCCGGCGCGAGCCCGTCCCCGGGTGAGCCTGCCACCGGGCCGGCCGACCGCGCCGAGCTCGAGCGCCGGCGCTGCCGGCGACGGCGCGATCGGGGAGGTGCTGGTCGGACCCGACGAGCTCCAGGCGCGCGTCCGCGAGCTCGGCCGCCAGGTGAGCCGAGACTACGCCGGGCGCAATCCGCTGCTGGTCGGAGTGCTCAAGGGAGCGGTGTTCTTCCTCTCCGACCTCATGCGGGAGATCGACATTCCCTGCGAGGTCGACTTCATGGCCGTCGCGTCCTATGGCTCGGCCACCGACTCATCCGGTGTCGTGCGCATCCTCAAGGACCTCGACGCCGTCATCGAGGACCGCGACGTGCTGATCGTCGAGGACATCGTCGACTCCGGGCTGACCCTCCAGTACCTGTTGCGCAACCTCGGGGCACGCGACCCTGGCTCGCTCGAGGTGTGCGCGCTGCTGACCAAGCCCGAGCGCCGCAAGGTCGACCTGCCGACGCGCTACGTGGGCTTCGAGATACCCGACCGCTTCGCCATCGGCTACGGGCTCGACCACGCCGAGCGCTACCGCAACCTTCCCTACGTCGCCGCGCTCGACCGGTCCTGAGCGGCGGGGCAGGCCGGCCGGCGCGCGGGCGGCGGCACCGGACCCCGGGGCCCCGGTCACGGTGGAGACACGCCTTGGAGACACGCCTAGTGCTCCGCGCGCGGGTCAATGGGTAGATGTAGGGCTCCCGAGGACCGTCGCAGCGGCTGTGTCAAGCGGAAGGAGGGTCACAGACCCCGTGGTAGGCTTGAGCGCCCGCCGCGCCGGGCCCCTCCGTGGCCTCGGCCCCGCCCGGAGACGCCCATGAGCCGCTTCTTCAAGAGCGCCGCCTTCCCGATCCTCATCGTGATCGTGCTGGCGTTCTTCGCCCAGAAGCTCATCAGCCCCGACGCCGACCGTCCCAAGACGACGTACTCGGAGTTCGTGACCCAGGTCAACCAGGGCCAGGTCAAGAGCGCGGTCGTCAAGACCAAGGACAACACGGTCGACGTCACCCGGACCGACAACCAGAAGTACGAGGTCGGCTACGAGCCCGACGCCGGCCAGGAGCTCGTAAACATGCTCCAGGCCAAGAAGATCGACTTCGACGTCGAGGGGCGCAAGTCCAGCGGCTGGCTGTCGCTGCTGACCTACGTCCTGCCCTTCCTGCTCTTCCTGGGCTTCTGGGTCTTCCTCATGAACCAGGTGCAGGGTGGCGGCTCGAAGGTCATGTCGTTCGGCAAGTCACGTGCCAAGCGCCTGTCGGTCGACTCGCCCAAGATCACCTTCCGCGACGTGGCCGGGGTCGACGAGGCGGTCGAGGAGCTGCACGAGATCAAGGAGTTCCTCGAGAACCCCAAGAAGTTCCAGGCCCTGGGCGCCCGCATCCCCAAGGGCGTGCTCCTCTACGGGCCGCCGGGCACCGGCAAGACCCTGCTCGCCCGGGCGGTCGCCGGAGAGGCCGGCGTGCCGTTCTTCTCGATCTCCGGCTCCGACTTCGTCGAGATGTTCGTAGGCGTCGGCGCCTCGCGCGTGCGCGACCTGTTCGAGCAGGCCAAGCAGAACTCCCCCTGCATCATCTTCATGGACGAGATCGACGCCGTCGGGCGCCACCGCGGCGCCGGGCTGGGCGGCGGCCACGACGAGCGAGAGCAGACGCTCAACCAGCTGCTCGTCGAGATGGACGGCTTCGAGATGAAGGACAACATCATCCTCATCGCCGCCACCAACCGGCCCGACATCCTCGACCCGGCCCTCCTGCGCCCCGGCCGCTTCGATCGCCAGATCGTCGTCGACCGCCCCGACCGCAAGGGGCGCCAGAAGATCCTCGAAGTCCACACCCGCGGCAAGCCGCTCGCCCGCGAGATCGACGTCGACGCGCTGGCCGGCCAGACGCCCGGCTTCACCGGCGCGGACCTGTCGAACCTGGTCAACGAGGCGGCGCTGCTGGCCGCCCGCAACGGCAAGCGCGAGATCACCCAGGTCGAGCTCGAAGAGGGGATCATGCGAGTGATCGCCGGGCCGGAGAAGAAGACCCGGGTGATGAGCGAGAAGGAGCGTCTGATCACCGCCTTCCACGAGATGGGCCACGCGATCGTCGGGCACTACCTCGAGCACGCCGATCCCGTGCACAAGATCTCGGTCATCGGCCGCGGCCAGGCGCTCGGCTACACCATCTCCCTGCCCTCGGAGGACAAGTTCCTGACCACGCGGGCCGAGCTGACCGACAACATGTCGATGACCCTGGGCGGCCGGGCGGCGGAGGAGATTGTCTTCGGCGAGATCACCACCGGTGCCTCCAACGACCTCGAGAAGGTGACGGCCACGGCGAAGCAGATGGTCATGCGCTTCGGCATGAGCGAGAAGCTGGGGCCGCGGGTCTTCGGCCACGACCACGGTCAGCCCTTCCTGGGGCGGGAGTTCTCCGCCGAGCCCGACTACAGCGACGAGATCGCCCGCGAGATCGATGACGAGATCCGCCGCATCGTCGAGTCGGCCCACCAGGAGGCCAAGGACATCCTCACCAGCCACCGCGAGAGCCTTCAGACGATCAGCGACATCCTCGTGCGGCGGGAGACCATCGAGCGCGAGGAGTTCGAGGCGCTTCTGGCCGGCAAGGCCGAGCACGACGTCTTCGGGCCCGACGAGGCGCCCGGCCCGACCCTCCCGGCCCCGCCCGTGCCGGCCGACCGGCCGGTGCCGCAGGGGCCGCGGCCATTGCCCCGCCCCGGCCTAGCCGGCAGCGAGAGCTGACGGCGTCGGGGACGCCGCTGGCGACGTCCCCGGTCGCTCGCGTGCAAAGCACGCCACGCTCCCTGCGTCCTGGCCAGCCACGCCCAGCCGCTCGTCAGGGGGTGGGTGGTGGTTCGCTGGGGGCCTCGTCGCCATCCGGCGCCGGTACCGCGCAGACCATTCCCCCTGCTCCTGGCAGGGCCGCCAAGCGGTTAGTCAGGAGTCTGCTGGGCTGTCGAGTCGCAGCGCTGTGAGATAACGGTCGAGCGCCTCGCCGACCTCGCGGCGGGCTGATTGGACGTCGTCGGCCTGGGCGATGAGCATCGCGGCCTCGTCCATGGCGCCCAGGAGGAGATGGGAAAGGGGCCTGACCGGCTGGGGCTCGAGCCGGCCGGCGTCCATGGCGGCCTGTAGGGAGGCCTGCACGAGGCCGAGCCCGTACTTCTGGCCGAGCTCGCGCCACCGCGCCCACCCGAGCACGGACGGGGCGTCGAGGACCGTGATCTGCTGGACGGCGGGGTCGAGGCAGGCGTCCAGGAAGGCCTGGGCGCCGGCCCGCATGGCCTCCCAGGGATCCGAGGCGGTCATGGCCTGGCTGGCGATCGCCTGCGTCAGCTCGGCCTCGACCACTTCGAAGACCGCGCCAAAGAGCTCCTCCTTCCCCCCGAAGTGGTGGTAGAGGGCACCGCGGGTGACCCCGGCGCGCTTGACGATCTCCTCGGCGGGGACGGCCCCGTACCCCCGCTCGGCGAACAGGGCGCGGGCCGCCTCGATCAACGCTCGCCGGGTGGCCTCGGAGCGCTCGGCCTGGCGGCTGGGTCGCTCGGCCTCGTCCTTGACATCCATACTGTCTGTATGTTAGATACGTACCGCTTGTATGTAAATGAGCGACATTCGCCCCTCTCCCCGTTCCCGGGAGTCTCGACCATGAGCCAGACGAGCGCCGCCGCGAGCAGGGGGCGGAGATGAGCGCCTCCCCGGCCCAGGCCTCTCGGGGGGCCCAGATCATGCGCGAGTTCGTGCCCTCCTCGCCGCTGGTCGGCCACCTCGGGATGTGGCTGGAGGCGATCGAGCCCGAGAAGGCGCGGCTTGTGCTGCCCTTCGATCCCTCCCTCGCCACCGTCGGGGACGTGATCCACGGCGGGGCGATCTGCGCCCTGGCCGACACCGCGGCCATGGCCGCCGCCTGGTCCACCGACGACGTGCCCGACGCCCTGCGCGGCACCACCGTGGGCCTCAGCGTCTCCTTTCTCTCGGCGGCCCGCGGCTGCGACCTCGTCGCCACCGCCCGCGTGGTCAAGCGGGCGCAGCCTGTGCTTCTGCGAGGTGGTGGTCGCCCCCGCCGAGGGCGAGCCAGTCGCGCAGGCGCTCGTCACCTACAAGCTCGGCTGACCACCGAGGCCCGAGACCCCGACGACAGGAGACTGCCATGACGCAGCCCCAGGGATGGAACGACACGCGCGACCTGCGGCTCCCCGCAGCGACGATCCGCTATCGCGAGGTTGGGTCCGGCCCGACGATCCTCTTCGTGCACGGACTGCTGGTCAACGGGCTGCTGTGGCGCAAGGTCGTCCCGCAGCTGAGCGACGACTTCCGCTGCATCGTGCCTGACTGGCCGCTGGGCTCCCACGAGGTGGCGGTGCCCGACGCCGACCTCTCGCCACCGGGCGTCGCCCGGATCGTCGCCGACTTCATGGACGCGCTGGAGCTCGACGACGTCACGCTGGTCGGCAACGACACGGGCGGCGCGATCTGCCAGCTCGTGGCCACCGCCCACCCCCAGCGCCTGGGCAGGCTCGTGCTCACTCCGTGCGACGCCTACGAGAACTTCCTCCCCCCGATGTTCCGCCCGCTCCAGTGGGCGGCGCGCGTTCCGGGGCTGATCTACCTCCTCACCCGCCCGATGCGGCTGCGCGCCCCGCGGCGGCTGCCGATCGGCTTCGGGATGGTCGCCAAGCGCCCGATCGAGGACGCCGTCACCGACGCCTACCTGGCGCCGGTGCTGGCTCGCCGCGACGTGCGCCGCGACGTCGAGCGCTTCCTGCGCGGCATCTCGAACCGCTATACGCTCGACGCGGCGGCCCGCTTCGGCGCCTTCGACAAGCCCGTGCTGCTGGCCTGGGCGCCCGAGGACCGGGCCTTCAAGCTCGAGTACGCCCAGCGGATGGCCGCGGCCTTCCCGCATGCCAGGCTCGAGCACATCGACGACTCCTACACCTTCGTGCCCGAGGATCAGCCGGGGCGCACCGCCGAGCTGATCGCCTCCTTCGTGCGCGAGCTGGCGCCGCACGCTGACTTCGACCACAACCACCAGAAAGGCAGGACATGGCCGACTACACGGTGAAGCGCATCGACGAGATGGAGGCGATCTTCCGCGGGGCGTTCAAGCGGGCGCGCGCAGAGCTCGGCGTGACCTCGTTCGGGATGCAGGTCATGGACCTGCCGCCCGACCTCGACCAGTACCCCGAGCACGACGAGGCCGACAGCGGTCAGGAGGAGGTGTTCGTCGTCCTCCGCGGCGCGGCGGAGATCGACATCGAAGGCGAGACGGTGAAGCTCGACCCCGAGACGATGGTCCGCGTGGGATCGGGGACCATGCGCAAGATCCGCACGGGCCCCGAGGGCGCGCGGGTGCTGGCGCTGGGCGGCGTGCCCGGGAAGCCCTACGAGCCCACCCAGAACGGCCAGCTCGGCGCGCCCGACCCGATGGCCAGCTGAGCCCCGACCGACCGGCGGGCGTCCGGCGAGGCGCAGCAGCCGTGACCTGAACGACCGGCGCTCTGGACCGACCGCTCCCGATCGCTCCCGGGCTCGGGGCGGAGACTGGAAAGATGGGCGGGTGGACGCGGGCTTTCGGATCATGGGCGTGGTCAACGTCACGCCCGACTCGTTCTCGGACGGCGGTCGCTTCCTCGAGCCGGGCGCCGCGGTGGCCCATGCGCTCGAGCTCGCCGCCCAGGGCGCGGCGATCCTCGACTTCGGAGGCGAGTCGACCCGGCCCGGGGCCGAGCCGGTCAGCGCGCAGGAGGAGCGCGGGCGCGTCGTCGGGGTGATCGAAGCGGTGGCGGCCGCCGGCACGGGCGCCCAGCTCTCGGTGGACACCCACAAGGCGTCGGTGGCGGCAGCGGCCGCCGACGCCGGCGCGACCTGCGTCAACGACGTCACCGCCCTGCGGGCCGATCCCGCAATGGCCCCGCTCGTCGCCGAGCGGGGCCTGGACTGCTGCCTCATGCACATGCTCGGCGAGCCCCGGACGATGCAGGACGATCCACGCTACGACGACGTGGTCGACGACGTCAGGGCCTTTCTGGAGGAGCGCCTGACCTTTGCCTTGGGCCGGGGGATCGCCGAGGAGCGGATCGTGCTCGACCCCGGGATCGGGTTCGGGAAGACCGTCGAGCACAACCTGGAGCTGCTGCGGCGGCTGGACGAGATCGTGGCCATCGGACAGCCCGTGCTCGTCGGGACCTCGCGCAAGTCGTTCCTGGGCAAGCTGACTGGCCGTGACGTGGAGGGTCGCGTGGCGGCAACCGTCGCCACCAACGTCCTGGCCTACGAGCGGGGCGCGCGTCTCTTTCGCGTCCACGACGTCGCCGAGGTCCACGATGGCCTGGCGATGGCGGCTGCTACGGTCAGCGGCCGATGGCGCCGGACGACCTCGAGCGCGACGACGAGCTGGGCGACGACCTAGGCGAGGACGAAGGCGAGGGGGCCGAGACCTTTGTCACGGTCGAGGTCTCGGGCCTGTCCCTCTACACGCACCACGGGGTCGGCGAGGCCGAGCGCGAGGTCGGCCAGCGACTAGTCTTCGACCTGCGCCTCGACGTCGGCGAATGCGACGCGACGCTGACCGATCGCCTCGAGGACACGGTGGACTACGGCCAGGTCTGCCAGACGGTCGCGCTCGTCGCCCAGCAGCGCTCTTACCGGACGCTCGAGCGCCTGTGCGCCGCGGTGGCCGACCGCCTGCTTGCCGACTACGAGGCCGAGAGCGTCTGGGTCAAGGCCAGCAAGCCAGAGCCGCCGATCCCGCTCCCCGTCGAGGACGTGTCGGTCGAGCTCTTCCGGGAGCCGGGGTGAGCCGCGACTGCGCCGCCGCCTTTCGTCAGGCGGTCGAGGCCCGCGACCTCGAGGCGATCGTCGGCTGCTTCGCTGCGGATGGGGTCCTGCGCAGCCCCGTCTCGTTCAAGCCCTTCCGTGGCCGCGACGAGGTGGGCCGCCTGCTCGAGATCGTGCTCGCCACCTTCGAGGACTTCCACTACACCGACGAGCTCGTCTCGGACGGCGTGCGCGCCCTCATCTTCTCGGCGCGCGTCGGCGAGCGCGAGGTCGAGGGCCTCGACCTCCTGCGCTTCGACGCGGACGGACAGATCGAGGAGCTCACGGTCATGGTTCGCCCGCTCAGCGGGCTGGTGGCGCTGGCCGAGTCGGTCGCCCCCCGCCTGACCGCCGCGTCCGGATAGGGAAAACGCAGCGGTGGGCGCCCGCACCGGCTACCTCGGGCTGGGCTCCAATGTCGGCGAGCGTCGCAGGCACCTCCAGGCAGCGGTGCGCGCGCTGGAGGAGCGTGGGGTGGAGGTGCTGGCCTCATCCTCGGTCTACGAGACCGAGCCGGTGGGGGAAATGCTCGACCAGGACGACTTTTTCAACGCCTGTGTGAAGGTGAGCACCGCCCTGGACCCCGAGGCCCTGCTGGACGCGGCCAAGGAGGTCGAGCGGGAGCTGGGGCGCGCCGCCGGGGGCCCGCGTCACGGGCCGCGTCCCATAGACGTGGACCTCCTGCTCGTCGGCGACCTGGTCCACGAGTCGCCCCGGCTGCGCCTTCCCCATGCGGAGTTGACGACGCGACGCTTCGTCCTCGTGCCCCTGCTCGAGTTGGAGCCGGGCCTGCGCCTGCCCGGCGGGGCGCGGGCGGCCGACGCCCTCGCAAGCCTGGCGCCTGGACAGCGGGTCACGCGCGCCGGGCCGCCGCTGACCACCCGCGGCTGACCGCCTCCCCGATGGACCGACTGGCGCTCTCGCGCACCCGAGCGCCCGGTCGCGCTCGACCGATACTGTCGCGCGCATGCTCCTGGCCGTGGACGTGGGCAACACGCAGACGCACCTGGGAGCGTTTCGCGACGCAGAGCTGATCGAGCACTGGCGCTTCGCCACCGTGCGCGAGTCGACGGCCGACGAGCTGGGTGCCGCCTTGCGCAACCTGCTCGCCCTGCGCCGGCTCAGCTTCGAGGACCTCGACGGCTCAATCGTCTCGTCGACCGTCCCGCGCCTCGCCCAGGAGTGGTCGGGCGTGGCCACTCGCTACCTGGGCCACGTCATGCCAGTCGTCGGGCCGGGGCTGCGCACCGGCATGCCGATCCGGATCGACAATCCACGCGAGCTCGGCGCCGACCGCCTGGTCAACGCGATCGCCGCCTACGATCGCTTCGCAGACACCTGCATCGTCGTGGATTTCGGCACGGCGATCACCTTCGACGCGGTGTCCGCCGACGGCGAGTACATCGGCGGCATCTCCGCCCCCGGGGCGGAGATCTCGCTGGAGGCGCTGATCGAGCGCGCCGAGAAGCTGCCGCAGATCGACCTCGCCGAGCCCCGCACGCTGATCGGCAAGTCCACGATCGACGCCATCCGGGCGGGCATGGTCTACGGCTTCGCCGGGCTGGTGGACGGGATCGTCCGCCGCATGCACGAGGAGCTGGGCCACTGCCCGGTGGTCGCCACGGGCGGCCTGGCGGGGGCGGTCTTCCCCTTCACCGAGACGATCGAGGTCGCCGACGACCTGCTGACCCTCACCGGCCTGCGGCTCATCCACGAGCGCAACGGCGTCTAACCTCAGCGGCATGCCCGCCCTGACCGACCCGTGGACGCTCGGCGGCCTGCGCATCGCCAACCGCGTCGTGCTCGCCCCGCTCGCGGGAATCGGCAACTGGTTCGTGCGCCTCCAGGCCAAGCGCCACGGCGCGGGCCTCGTGGTCTCGGAGATGGTCTCGAGCTTCGGGGTCCACCACCGCAACGAGAAGACGTGCCGGGAGATGCTGCGCGTCCATCCCGACGAGCACCCGGTGGCGGTCCAGCTCTTCGGCCACGATCCCGCGGTCATGCGCTCCGCGGCCTCGTGGGTCGCCGAGGCGGGCGCCGACCTCATCGACATCAACATGGGCTGCCCGGTGCCGAAGGTCTGCAAGACCGGCGCCGGCGCCGCCCTGCTCGAGGACCCCGAGCTCGCCGTCGCCCTGGCCGTCGCGGCTCGGGAGGGAAGCGGGCTCCCGGTCACCGTCAAGCTGCGCTCGAGCCGCCGGCCCGGGGAGCGCGAGGGCTTCGAGGTCGCCCGCCGGCTGGTCGCCGACGCCGGGGTGGCCGGCATCACCTTCCATCCGCGGGCCGCTGCCCAGCGCCATCGCGGCCGACCCGACTACGAGCTCACGCACGAGCTGGTGGAGGCGGTGGCGCCCACGCCGGTGATCGTCTCCGGCGGCCTGCATACGCCCGAAGCGGTGCATCGGGCCTTCGAGCGCAGCGGCGCGGCGGCGGTCATGCTGGCCCGGGGATCGCTCGGCAACCCCTGGCTCTTCGGCCAGGTGCTCGGGCGGCGTGACACGGGGCCGAGTCCCGAGGAGGTCCTCGACGAGCTGCACTGGGTGATGGACCGTGCCGTCGAGCACCTGGGCGCGGAGCGCGCCGCGCGCTACCTGCGCAAGTTCTACCCGTGGTACGTCGAGCGCCTGGGCGCGGGGCGGGCCATGCAGGACGCGCTCCAGCGCAGCGCGACGATCGACGAGGCCCGGCGCATCGTGGCCGGCCTCGAGCTGCCCCGAGCCGCCTGACGGACCGGCGGAAAGGCGCCGGGGAAAGGCGCCCGTCCGTCGCTATACTTGCCCGCCCTTCGACCCCCGCCGCGCCGGTCCAGCTCCCGCCTCCATGGCGGGTTTTCGTTGGTCGGAGCGGCTCTTCCTCACCGGTTCAGGAGACCATGCCCAGGGACGTGATCCTCACCCCCGACGGACTCGAGAAGCTCAAGTCCGAGCTCGAGCACCTCTCGACCACCAAGCGGCTCGAGGTCGCCGATCGCATCAAGGAGGCGCGCGAGTTCGGCGACATCACCGAGAACTCGGAGTACGACGACGCCAAGAACGAGCAGGCCATGCTCGAGGCGCGCATCGCCCAGGTCGAGGAGAAGCTGCGCTCGGCCACCGTCATCGACTCCTCCGACCTCTCAACCGACGAGGTGCGCATCGGCTCGGTCGTCCACGTGAAGGACGAGAAGACCGGCAAGTCGGTCAAGTACACGATCGTCGGCTCCGCGGAGTCCGACCTTAGCCTCAACAAGCTCTCCAACGAGTCCCCCGTGGGCAAGGCGTTGCTCGGGCACCGGCGCAACGAGCAGGTCGAGGTCTCCGTGCCCCGCGGCCCCAAGCGCAAGCTCAAGATCACCAAGATCGAGCCGGGCCTGAAATAGGGCCGGGCAGGATGCCCGCAATAGGGTCCCAGCGATGAGCGGCGACGCCGACTCCGCCGCCGGCGAGCCGTTCCCCGACCTGCTCGCCGCACGGCGCCAGAAGCTCGAGCGGCTGCGGGCCGAGGGGGTCGAGCCCTTCCCTCACGCCTTCGAGGGGGTCGTTCCCATCGGCGACGTGCGCGCCCAGTTCGCCGGCCTCGCCTCGGGGGAGGAGACGGGTCAGCTCCGGCGCGTCGCCGGCCGGCTGGCGGCCCGGCGCACGGGCGGGCGCGCGGCCTTCCTGGATCTGGTCGACCGCTCGGGGCGGCTCCAGCTGCTGGCCCGGGTCGACGTCCTGGGCGACGACGCCTACGCCCGGCTGCTCTCCCTGGACCTGGGGGACCTGGTCGGCGCGGACGGGACCGTTGTGGCGTCACGCACCGGCGAGCTGTCGCTGTCAGTCGACTCCTTCAGGCTGCTGGCCAAGTCCCTGCGGCCGCCACCCGAGAAGCACCACGGCCTGCGCGACGTCGAGACGCGCCTGCGCCAGCGCGAGCTCGACCTCATAGCCAACGAGGAGGCCCGCGACCTCTTCATCACCCGGGCGCGCATCGTCGGCGCGGTGCGGCGCGTCCTCGACGACGAGGGGTTCTTTGAGGTCGAGACACCCGTCCTCCAGCCGCTCTACGGCGGCGCGCTGGCTCGGCCCTTCACCACCCACCATAACGCGCTGAGCCGGCGGCTCTACCTGCGTATCGCCACCGAGCTCTACCTCAAGCGCTGCATCGTCGGGGGGCTGGAGCGGGTCTACGAGCTGGGCAAGGACTTCCGAAACGAGGGGCTGTCGCCCAAGCACAACCCGGAGTTCACCATGGTCGAGTGGTACGAGGCCTACTCCGACTACCGCGACGTGGCCGGGCGCTGCGAGCGCCTCGTCGGGGAGGTCGCGCGCACGATCGGCTACCACGGCGAGCTGGCTTTCGACCAGCCGTGGCGCCGCGAGACCGTCCACGGCGCCATCCTCGACCGCACCGGCGTGGACATCCTGGCCAACCGCGATCGCGGTGCCCTGGCGGGGGCGATGGAGCATAGAGGCCTGGATGCGCCGGGAGCCGACAGCTGGGCCCAGCTGGTCGACCTCGAGCTGATCTCCAAGCACGTCGAGCCCACGCTTCAGCAGCCCACGTTCCTCTTCGACTACCCGGTCGAGCTGTCGCCCTTCGCCAAGGCCCACCGCTCGCAGCCCGGGCTGGTGGAGCGCTTCGAGGCCTTCGCCGGCGGGATCGAGTTCGCCAACGCGTTCAGCGAGCTCAACGACCCCGACGAGCAGCGTGCCCGATTCGAGGCTCAGCGCGAGCAAGCCCGCGCGGGTGACGAGGAGTCCCAGCCCTACGACGAGTCGTTCGTGCGCGCGCTGGAGCACGGCATGCCCCCGACCGGGGGGATCGGCATCGGCATCGACCGCCTGGTCATGCTCCTCACCGGGCAGCGCTCGATCCGCGAGGTGATCCTCTTCCCGGCGATGCGCGAGCCCTGACGCGGGTCGCGGAGCCCTGACGCGGGTCGACCAGGGCCGGTGGCGGGGCCGGCGATACCGTGCCCGCGCCGAATCGCGCAGGGTGCGGGCGGGCGCCGGCAGGCCCTCTGGGGGCTGGGGACCCCGTTGCTAGACTGAGCCATGCCCGGCAACCGAACCCGACGGCTCATCCCTCTCGGCTTACGGGCCGAACAGGGACCCAGGGCAGTCGGGTTTTTTCGCCCCTAGAACCGAGGCTCCTGGAGCACTCGCCCATGTTCGAGCGATTCACAGAGCGCGCCCGTCAGGTCGTCGTCCTCGCCCAGGAGGAGGCGCGCACCCTCAAGCACAACTACATCGGCACCGAGCACATACTCCTCGGGCTGCTGCGCGAGGAGGAAGGCCTGGCCGCCCGGGTGCTGGAGTCGCTGGACATCACCGTCGAGCGCGTGCGCGCGCAGGTCGTGCGCATCGTCGGCTCCGGTGAGGAGGTGACGTCGGGGCAGATTCCCTTCACCCCGCGCGCGAAGAAGGTCCTCGAGCTGGCGTTGCGCGAGGCGCTGAGCCTGGGCCACAACTACATCGGCACCGAGCACATCCTGCTCGGCCTGGTGCGCGAGAACGAGGGCGTGGCGGCGCGCATCCTGCTCGACTTCGACGCCGACTCCGAGAAGATCCGCAACGAGGTCATCCGCATGCTCTCGGGCCCCGGTGGTCGCCGTCAGGGCCAGGGAGGCGGCGGCGGTGGGGGCGCCGGCGCGCAGGGCGAGGGAAAGAAGTCCTCCAAGCTGCTCGACCAGTTCGGCCGCAACCTGACCAAGCTCGCCGCCGACGGCAAGCTCGACCCCGTCGTCGGGCGCGAGACCGAGATCGAGCGGATCATGCAGATCCTCTCGCGGCGCCAGAAGAACAACCCGGTCCTGATCGGCGAGCCCGGCGTGGGCAAGACCGCGGTGGTCGAGGGCCTGGCCCAGCGCATCAACGCCGCCGACGTGCCCGAGCTGCTCAAGGGCAAGCAGATCTACACGCTCGACCTGGCCGCCCTCGTCGCCGGCTCCAAGTACCGCGGCGAGTTCGAGGAGCGCCTCAAGAAGGTGATGAAGGAGATCACCCAGCGCGGGGACATCCTCCTGTTCATCGACGAGCTCCACAACCTCGTCGGCGCCGGCGCCGCCGAGGGCGCGATCGACGCGGCCTCGATCCTCAAGCCGGCGCTGGCCCGCGGCGAGCTCCAGACCATCGGCGCGACCACGCTCGATGAGTACCGCAAGTACCTGGAGCGCGACGCCGCCCTGGAACGCCGCTTCCAGCAGATCCGCGTCGACGAGCCCTCGACCGAGGAGACGGTCCAGATCCTCAAGGGCCTGCGCGACCGCTACGAGCAGCACCACAAGATCGACATCACCGACGAGGCCCTCGAGGCCGCCGGCGAGCTGGCCGACCGCTACATCTCCGACCGCTTCCTGCCCGACAAGGCGATCGACCTCATCGACGAGGCCGCGGCGCGCATGCGCATCAAGTCGATGACCTCGCCGCCGGTCTACCGCGAGCTCGAGGACGAGATCGAGGAGACCCGGCGCCAGAAGGAGCAGGCGATCGAGGACCAGGAGTTCGAGAAGGCGGCCAACCTGCGTGACAAGGAGCGCCGGCTGACCGAGCGCAAGCGCGACCTCGAGTCACAGTGGGAGTCCGGTGAGGGCGCCGAGCGCCCGGCCATCGGCGAGGAGGAGATCGCCGACATCGTCTCGATGTGGACCGGCATCCCGGTGTTCAAGCTCACCGAGGCCGAGACCCAGAAGCTGATGCGCATGGAGGACGAGCTCCACAAGCGGGTGATCGGCCAGCACCAGGCGATCGAGGTGGTCTCCAAGGCCATCCGCCGCTCGCGCGCCGGCCTCAAGGACCCCAAGCGCCCGACCGGCTCGTTCGTCTTCCTCGGCCCGAGCGGCGTGGGCAAGACCGAGCTGGCGCGCACGCTCGCCGAGTTCCTGTTCGGCGACGAGGACGCGATGGTCCGCGTTGACATGTCCGAGTACATGGA
>JBBPZM010000036.1:0-31592 GCA_038199035.1 Solirubrobacterales bacterium
GCGAGCCGATGCCACGGGCCGGGCTGCCACGCCAACGCGAGCTCGTAGCCGGCATGGGCCACCGCGGCCTGAACGCGCTCATCGAAGAGGCCGAAGGGATAGGCGAGCGTGCGGCAGGGCCGGCCGGTCAGGCGCTCGATCGCGGCCTTGGAGTCGGACAGCTCAGCGGCCAGCGCGTCGTCGTCGAGGAGGCGCAGGTCGGGGTGGGACATGGTGTGCGAGCCCAGCTCCATGCCGGCTTGCACCAGCGAGTGGGCCTCGCGCTCGTCGAGCAGCCGTCCGGCGGGGCCGGTGACGTCGACGTGCTGGGCGGCCCACTGGCCCGGACATACGTAGAACGTCGCCGGGATCTCGAGTCGACCCAGCAGCGGCGCCACCACGGTGAGCCCGTCGCGCCAGCCGTCGTCGAACGTGAGGACGGCGGTCCGGGGCGGGGGAGGCTCGCTGGCACCCCGGTCGAGCAGGCCCTCGACCGACAGGAAGCGGTAGCCGCGCCGTCGCAGCAGCTCGACATGGGCCCGGAAGTGGCGCGGCGGTACGACGATCTGGTTCGGGTCGTCCTCGTCGGCGGTGTCGTTGACCCCGTGGTAGACCATGACCACCGGGCGCCGCAGCGCCCGGTCGAGCATCGTCGATCGCCGCTGGGATGCCGGGCGAAGTGGATCGAGCACGCGCCCGTCGCTCATCGGCCGATGATCCCAGGCAGGGGCTTGGGCCGGCGTCGCGCACCCGGCTGCTTTCCCTGTAGGCTCGAATCCGACCCCGGAAAGGCAAGATGGACGTCGCCCGCCTCAAAGCGATACCCCTGTTCGCCGAGGTCTCCGACGACGAGCTGCGCACGATCGCGCCGTTCGCCGAGGAGACGTCGGTCGCCCAAGGCCAGGCCCTGGTCAAGGAGGGCCAGTTCTCCTACGACTTCATGGCCATCGAGGAGGGCGAGGCCGAGGTCACGCGCGAGGGCCAGCGCGTCGCCGACCTCGGCCCCGGCGACTTCTTCGGCGAGATCGGGCTGCTCGAGACCGAGCTGCGCACCGCGACCGTGACGGCCAAGAGCCCCATGCGCCTGGTCACGCTCACGGGCTGGGACATGAAGCGGCTGGAGCGCAACATCCCCCAGGCGGTGGAGGAGATCCGCCGGGTGCTCCAGCAGCGCCGGCCCACCTAGAGCTTCGGCGGCCTGACGGTGGTGGCCGACCGGCCGGGCGGGACTGCGCGCCTCATCTGGCATCCTTGAGCCGCGCCGGTCGTGGCCGCTGCACGCCTCGCCGTCCCCGCCGCGTAACCCTCCTGCGTCCATGGCATCCGTCGGCCGAAGCCCCGCCCTACCGCTGCCCGCGCTCGGCGCCCGCTCGACCGATGCCGTCGGGGTGGTCCGTCGCGTCCTCGGCGTCGCCTCGCTGGCTGGGCTCGTCGCCGCCACGCTGGTGCTCGTCTCGGCCGCCGCCTCCTATCCGATCGAGGCGGTTCCCGCTCGGCTGGGCGGCTTCCCGGGCTGGCTGCGCGGACCGCTGAGCGGCACCGGCTCGCTGCTCACCGAGAGCGACTTCGCGATCTGGATCCTGATCATGACTGGCTGCTACCTGGTCGCTCTGGTTTGTGCTCCCGCGCTGCGGGCGCGCTGGGCGGCCACGGCGATCGTGGCGGCTCACCTCATCCTCCTGCTCGGGCCGCCGCTCATCTCCTCCGACTCGTTCGGATACCTGGACTGGGCCCGCATGGGGGTTCTGCACGGCCTCAACCCCTACGCCACCCAGTCGGGGGCGGTGGTGTCGGACCCGGTCTACGGGTTCGTGCGCTGGCACATGCTCACCTCGCCCTACGGGCCGCTGTTCACCCTCGGCACCTACGCGCTCGTCCCCCTCGGGCTGCCGGCGTCGCTGTGGGCGCTCAAGGCCGCCGTCACGCTCTCGAGCCTGGGATGCGTCGGCCTGCTGTGGCACTGCGCGCGGGCGCTCGGGCGCTCGCCGCAGGCGGCGATCCTGCTCTACGGCCTCAACCCGGCGGTGCTCGTGTACACCGTGGGCGGCTTCCACAACGACGCGATCATGATGCTGGCCGTGCTGCTGGCGGTGTACCTGATGGTCACCGCCCGCGAGGCCACCGGAGCGCTGACGGCGGCGCTGGCCGTGGCCGTCAAGTCGTCGGCCGGGCTGATGGTCCCCTTCCTCGTCCTCGGCGCCCGTGACCGCCGGCGCGCCCTGCTCGTCGCCGTGGGCACCGGCGCCGCCGTCCTGCTCGTCGCGCTGGCGGTGTTCGGGCGCGAGGCGTTCGACTTCATCAACGTGCTGGGGACCCAGCAGAAGCTCAACTCCGGCTCGAGCGTCCCCGCGCAGCTAGGGGGTTGGTTTGGCTGGACGGGCTCGCCCACCTCGGTGCGGATCGTCGCCTCGACGCTGGGCGTGGCGGCCATCGCCCTCTTCGTCGTGCGCGCGTGGCGCGGAGCCGACTGGATCGAGTCCGCCGGCTGGGCGGAGCTGTCGCTGATGGTCGCCAGCTCATGGCTGCTGGCCTGGTACATCGTGTGGCTGGTGCCGCTGGCCGCGCTGGCCCGCGGCCGCGCGCTCCGGCTGGCGGCCGTCGGCATGACGCTGTTCGTGATCCTGGTGCGTCAGGTGCCGGTGCTCAGCTGATGGGTCGGCCGGCCGTGCCTGGCTCGACTCGCGCCCCGACCGTGCCTCGCTCGACCCGCTCCGTGCGCCTGCGGCTCGCGGTGGCCGCGGTGGCCATGGTCGCCGGGCTGGCCGGGTGCGCAAGCCGTCCCATCCGGCCCTCCGCCGGCATGGTCGACCGCGAGACCTCGCGCTCGTTCAAGCGCGCCTACGACGCGTGGCACAGCATGACCACGTCGATCGCCACCGAGAAGCTCATCCGGGAGGCCCGCTCGCGCTGCCGCCCGCTGGAGCCGCTCCCGGCCGGCCAGCAGGTGTGGACCTGGACCTGCCGCATCGCCTACGACTCGCGCGCCGGCTCCAAGGGCGTCGCCTTCTACCACGTCAGGATCGATCCGCGGGGCTGCTTCTCGGCCCGGTCGGAGAGCTTCTCGGTGGCGGTCTTCGAGCGGGTGCTGGGGCGCCTGAGCCGCAACCCGCTGGCCTACTTCAACGCCTGCCCGCTCCAGCTCACCGGCGCGCCGCCTGAGGCGCCGCCGGCCGCGCGCTCGCGGCCACACGCCGCCCCTCGCTCCCGGCCCGCCCTTCGGGGCTACCTCGGTCCGCACCGGCCGCGGGCATTGCCCGGCCCGTTGGGGCCGCCGTAGCTGCGCCCGTCGCCGGCGCGCACCTATGCTGGGGGCCATGGATGACGCCGGCCTCGAGCGCTTCGCGCAGCTGATCGTCGGGTTCGGGGCCAACGTCCAGCCCGGCCAGGTGGTCTCGCTCTCGACCGAGCCCGGCAAGGAGGAGCTGACGCGGGCGATCGCGGCCGTCGCATATCGCCGGGGAGCGAAGTTCGTCGACGTCTCGTCGTTCGACCTGCACGTCAAGCGGGCGCGGCTCGAGCACGCGGCCGACGACACGCTCGACTTCGTGCCCTCGTGGTACGGCGAGCGCGTGCTGGCCCTCGGTGAGCAGCGCAGCGCCCGCGTGGCCCTGTCGGGCCCGATCGCTCCGGGCCTCCTCGACGATCTCGATCCGGTCCGCGTGGGCCGCGACCAGCTTCCGTTCCTGCCCGAGGTCGGCCAGGTGGTCAACGAGCGCACCACCAACTGGACGGTCTCGCCGTGCCCCAACCCCGAGTGGGCGGCGCTCGTGCATCCCGACCTGGAGCCGGCGGCCGCGCTCGCGCGCCTGTGGGAGCAGGTGGCGCACGTCTGCCGCCTCGACGAGGCCGACCCGGTGGCAGCCTGGCGCGAGCGCCTCGACACCCTGGTCGAGGCCGCCGCCAAGCTCACCTCGCGCCGCTTCGACGCCCTGCACTTCGAAGGGCCGGGAACCGACCTGCGCGTCGGGTTGCTCTCCAGCTCGGCGTGGATGGCGGCGTCGTTCGAGACGGTCAACGGCATCGTCCACGTCCCCAACCTCCCGACCGAGGAGACGTTCACCACACCCGACCCCGCCCGCGTGGACGGAGTGGTCAGGGCCACCAAGCCGCTGGCCCTGCCCGGGACGATCGTCCGCGGGCTCAGCGTGCGCTTCGAGGCCGGGCGCGCGGTGGGCATCGAGGCCGAGTCGGGGGCCGAGACCCTCCGCGCGACCTGCGCCCGCGACGAAGGCGCGAGCCGCCTGGGCGAGGTCGCGCTGGTCGACGGCGAGGGCCGGATCGGCCCCCTGGACACCGTCTTCTACGACACGCTGCTGGACGAGAACGCCGCCAGCCACATCGCGCTAGGCCGAGCGTACGAGTTCACGGTCGACGACCCGGCCGACCGCCAGCGCGCGAACATGAGCGCCATCCACGTCGACTTCATGATCGGGAGCGACGACGTCACGGTCACCGGCTTGACCGAGGCGGGCGAGCGGGTGCCGGTGCTCGCCCGCGGTCGCTGGCTGATCTGACGCCGATGTCACTCGCCGTGGAGGACCGCAACCGCCGCATGTTGCCGGGCCCGTAGTCGCCGTCGAGCTACCGCCGGCGCTTCATCGCTGACGGCGCGCGCGGACGCGTGCCGGCCTGCTGGGCCATGGCATGGACGCGCCCGGCATGAGGAAGAGCAGTTTCCGAGAAGCCGGCCGCGGCCCGGTCCTCTAGCGTGGCGGCATGCTCAAGCGAATAACCCACACCTTCATCCACGTCCTCGACCAGGACGAGGCGCTCGACTTCTACGTCGGCAAGCTGGGGATGGTCGTACACACCGACGCCGACCTGGGCGTCATGCGCTTCCTGACGGTGACGCTTCCGAACCAGCCCGACGTCCAGCTCGTCCTGACGGTGCCGGGACCACCCGCGTACGACGACTCCACGGCTGCGGAGATCCGCGAGCTCGTCGCCAAGGGTGGCGCGGGCGGCGGCGTGATCTTCGAGACCGACGACTGCCGGGGCACCTACGAGAGCCTGCGAGCGGCGGGAGTCGAGTTTACACAGGAGCCGACCGAGCGCTTCTATGGGACCGACTGCGGACTGCGCGATCCGTTCGGGAACCCGATCCGCTTCACCCAGCCGCCGGACGGGCCGATCGAGGTGCCGTCGACCGATGAGCTCCAGGCCGAATTTGGCTAAGCACCGCGCGGCGGCCCCCAGCGCTCGCTTGCTCGAGCAGGGAACGCCTTACGCGCCGGCGTCTGACTCGCGCGCGTTGAGCTGGACGATCGGGATCGTCCGGTTCGCCTTCGCCGCGTCTCGACGGTACGTCGCGTAGGGCGCGAAGACACGGTCGGCTAGCGTCCAGAGGCGGTGGCGCTCAGCTTCGTCGCTGACCACCGCCGCCCTCATGGGGATGCCCCCGAGCGTGACGTCGGGGTGGGCCCGAAGGTTGTGAAACCACGCCGGGTGCTTCGCGTCGCCGGCCTTCGAGGCGATGATCGTGACCCGGTCCCCGTCGTGGAAGTAGATGACTCCGTTGCGCCGCACCGCGCCGCTCTTCGCGCCCCGGGTCTCGAGCAGGGCGGTCGGGAGGACGATCCCCATGCCGACGCGCCCCCGGGTCGCCCGCAGCAGATACGGATCGAGCTTCCAGACGACGTTGACCGAGATGAACCTCCCCAGGCGGGTGCTGGAGAACCAGGCAAAGGCGCGGCTGAACAAGCTGCGCGGGCGGTTGGGGTCGACGTACCTGAGCTGAGCGGTCATCGGCTGGACCGTCTGAACCCTTCAGACGAGATCGATCGTGCGGGGATCCGTGTGCGCCTTGCGGCGGGCCTGGCGGAGCCTGCGCCTCGACCGGCGGGCGAGTGCCCGGATCGGCCGCGCGCTAGGGGGACGGCTATACAAGCCGACTCTAGCGGGGCTTTCTGACTCTCTAGCGGAGAGGGAGGGATTCGAACCCTCGAACGAGGTTGACCCCCGTTACGCGATTTCCAGTCGCGCCCGTTCAACCGCTCCGGCACCTCTCCGGGTACGTCAGGCCGCGGCGCGGTCGGCGAAGGGTAGCGGCGGATCGGATGCCAGCCGCCCTCGCCGTCTGCCGCTGTCAGCTCGCTGGGACGCCGTCGGCCGCACGGTGCAAGGCGGCGATCTCGAGCTTGCCCATCTTCAGCATCGCCTCCATCGCGCGCCGGGCCCGCTCGGGGTCCGGGTCGGCGAACAGCTCGTCCATCCCGGTCGGTACGACCTGCCAGGACAGGCCGTATCTGTCCTTGAGCCAGCCGCACGGCCCTTCTTCGCCGCCCTCGGACAGCCGTTCCCAGTAGTAGTCGACCTCCTCCTGGGTCTCGCAGTCGATCTGGAAGGAGACGGCCTCGTCGAATGTGAACTGCGGGCCGCCGTTGATGGCGACGAACCGCTGCCCGTCCAGCTCGTACTCCACGGTCATGACCATGCCGGCCGGTCGCGGGCCTGCGTCGGTGTAGGGGGTGACGTTGACGATCCGCGAGCTATTGAAGACCGAGGTGTAGAAGTCCGCGGCCTCCTCGGCCTCGGTGTCGAACCACAGGTTGGGGGTGATCCTGGTCGGCATGGCGCTGTCTCCTCTCTGGCGGCGGGACGCGAGCTCCCCGCGAATGGATACTGCACCTGTAGACCGTCGCCCGACGCGCAATTGAGCGCTTCGGGCGAGTAATCGACGTAGGGTGAGCGAGTGCTCGGTGCGATCATCCTCGGCCTGCTAGCCGGCTACATCGGACGGGCGATCACGCCCGGCCGGGGGCCGACGGGCTGCATCCCCACGACCGCGCTCGGGTTCCTCGGCTCGCTGGTCGGCTACTTCATCTTCACCGAGCTGCTGCACATCGGGGACGCCGGCGTCTTCGACATCGGCGGGCTGCCGGGGGCGGTGATCGGGGTGGTCGTCGTCCTGCTCGGGCTGCGGGCCGTCCACGGCCGGCGGCGCTGACGCGCCCAGCCGGCGCGCTACTCGGCTTCGGCGTCCAGCGTCGTGGCCAGCACGATGTGCTGACGGGCCACGGCGATGAACTCGCGCCGGACCGTCTCACCGGGGAGGCCCTGGTCGCTCAGCGCCTGGATGCTCGCATCGGTCAGCGAGACGAAGTCGCGCTCGGACGAGTTGAGGAAGTCCGAGACGCGGCTGCGATAGCCGTCGCGCGGAAGGGTCAGTAGTCCACTGATGCGGTAGCGCGCGGTCTCGAGGAGCACGCGCTCGGAGCGGTGCTGCATGCTGGCGACGGAATCTAGCGAGGCCACCTTCTCCGGTTCGGACGATCTCGTCCCGAACTTGAGCGGCGCCTGTCGACCCTGCGGGCCGGCGGCTCCCCGCAGGAACGGGGAACCGCCGGAAAGATCGCCGCGCCGCTCGCGGCTACGACGCGAGGCAGAGCGGCGAATGAGCCGCCGCCGGCTCGGGCCTACGGCGCCAGGCAGAGCGCCTGGACCACGAGGCGCAGCTCCTGCGTGGTGGCGTTGTTGCCGCGGGCGCGCACGCCGTCGGAGCCGGCCAGCGGCACGAGCCGGGTGAAGGCGATCGACGTGCCCGGGCCCTCGTAGGCCTTGTTGGCCGGGTTGAGCCAGCGGGTCCCGCCGGCCAGCACCTGCTCCCCGCGCGCGCAGAAGGCCTGCTGGGAGGCGGCGTTGCCCGGAGGCACGCCGATGCTGCTCTCGCGCACGCTGACCGTGCGCAGGTTGCGTCGCCCCACGGCCGCGTTGCCGAGCTTGCTGTAGGAGACGGCGAGTGTTCCCAGATCGCTGTTCTGCACCGCGAACGGGCGCAGCTGGAGGGTCCCGACGCTGTTGGCGGCCAGCGCAGAGGCCGTCCCGCCGAGCGCGACGAACAGGGCGATGTAGCCGACGACGTGGTGGCGCATGTGACGGCCGAGCTTTCCGAGCATGTGGATGGTCCTCCTCGAGCGGCCGGCGGGCACAGCGCGCAGCCGCGGTTTGCGGGGTGATGGTGTGCCGCCTTAACCCGGCTCGGGGAGGAAGGGTTGCGCGCGCTGGCGTAGGGTGGGGGGACGTGAACCGCTTCGACGACGAGGACGACTGGGTCGGGACTCCGCCCGAGGGCCGCTACAGCCGCGATCGCGCCAAGCCGGACTTCTGGCGGAGTCAGCGGCCGGTCAGCCTGGTCGCCGCCGGCCTGGCCGTGGTGATCGTGGTCCTCCTGGTGATCGCGCTGACGCGCTGACGCGTCCGTCCCCGCCGGGCCGGCGGTTTCTCCCACCGGCCGCGGGGTAGCACCCGCCCATGCCGCGTCCCGATCCCGATGTCGACCGCGTGCGGGAGATGATGGCCCGCGAGGCCGAGGAGGTCGCCTCGGCCGGCACGGAGCCGGGGCAGGACCCGCCCGAGCCCGAGCCCGACGCATTGCCCGAGCAGCGCGACGGCGACCAGCCGCCGCCCGACTCGGACGACCCCGACTTCGGGCCCGTCACCGAGTCGTAAGCCCTACCGCCGCCCCCGGGCTGCCGGCGCGGACGAAGTGGCGCCACGGCGCAAGTCGCCGTGGCGCCCCGTTTCGTCCTGACGGCGAGGGCTAGGCCCTACGGCCTCCAGCCGCCCGGCTGCTGGTGAACAGCCGGTAGAGCACCAGCAGGATCAGCGCCCCGGCGATGGCGATCACCCAGGTACGGATGTCGAAGAAGTGGCCAAGGCCGCCGAAGTGCAGCGCGGTGGCGATGAAGCCCCCGATCACCGCACCGACGATGCCGATGATCGTGGTCACGATGATCCCGCCGGGATCATCCCCCGGGAGCACGAGCTTGGCGATGGCGCCGGCGATCAGCCCCAGGATGATCCACCCGATGATTCCCATACTGCGACCTCCTCAGTCGGTGAGCGTTCTTGATTCTGCTTACCCGTACGGACGTTTGCCACTCTCGAGCACCCGTCCGGTCCTGCCGTCGCCTCATAGTTGGTCTCAGCCCAGGCGCCGATGGTGGCCGTGACCTTGGATGGGTGCAGGCGTCTGGACGTATGGGCCGCTTGCCATGCGTCCAGGCGGGGTACTGGACCGGCGCCCATCCGCACATATGAGACTGCGACCGCTGACCTCCCGACCGATTGTCCTGCTGGCCCTTGTCGTCCTCGTGACGCTGTGCAGCTGCGCGTCCCTGGCCGTGGCGGCCGACTCCGACCCCCCACCGGCCTCGGACCCCGCGACCTCCGAGCAGCAGGCCTCGGGCGCGCCCGCCGCCAGCGACGGCCAGGGCGGGGACACCTCTGGCGACCAGGGCACCGGCACGTCAGGCGACCAGGGAACCGGCGACCAGGGCCCCGACACCGCCGGTGACCAGGGCGGCGGCGGCGGCTCGAGCGACACCCAGGGCGGCGACGGCACCGGCTCGACCGATACTCAGGGCAGCGACGGCACCGGCTCGACCGATACTCAGGGCAGCGACGGCACCGGCTCGAGCGATGAGCCCGTGGTCCCGCCGCCGGCGCCCCGCGAGCAGCGGATCCCCGGCCGCTACATCGTGGTCTACAAGAACTCGGTTTCCGACCCGGGTGCCCAGACCAAGAAGCGCGAGCGGGAGAAGGGCTTCAAGAGCCGGCGCCGCTTCAAGAAGGCGCTCAAGGGCTTCGTGGCGGACCTCTCCAAGGATCAGGTGCGCGGCCTCGAGGCCGATCCCGAGGTCGCCTTCGTCACCCCCGATCGCAAGATCGAGGCGACCGACACCACTCCACTGGCCGCCGGGGAGCCGCTGCCGCCCACCGGCGTGCGCCGCATCCAGGCGGCCTCCTCGACCGCCGTGCATCCCGCCAGCGGGGTCAACGTCGCGGTCATCGACACCGGGATCGCCCTCGACCACCCCGACCTCAACGCGACCAGCGGGACCGACTGCATCGACCCGGGAACCGACGCCCAGGACGAGAACGGCCACGGCACCCACGTGGCCGGGACGATCGCCGCCGCCAACAACGGGTCGGGCGTCGTCGGCGTGGCTCCCGGGACCAAGCTCTACGCGGTGCGGGTGCTCGACCCCAACGGCAACGGCACCCTGTCGAGCGAGATCTGCGGCATCGACTGGGTCACCGCCAACGCCGCGGCGCTGAACATCAAGGTGGCCAACATGAGCCTCGGCGGGGGCGGCTCCCCGGTCTCGAGCTGCGCCACCACGACCGACGCCGAGCACAAGGCGATCTGCAACTCCACGGCCGCCGGAGTGACCTACGTCGTCGCCGCCGGCAACGACAGTCAGGACTTCGACTACGCCCCGTCGCCCGACACCCCGGCCGCCTTTCCCGAGGTCCTGACCGTGACCGCCGAGTCCGACAGCGACGGCTCGCCCGGCGCGAGCGGCGGGGCGCCGAGCTGCTTCAGCGGCCAGGCCGACGACCGGTACGCGACCTTCTCCAACTACGCCGCCACCTCCGCCGGACAGGCCCACACCATCGCGGCGCCCGGCGTGTGCATCCACTCCACCTGGCTCAACGGCGGCTACAACACGATCTCGGGCACGAGCATGGCCACGCCCCACTTGACGGGGGCGGTCGCCCTGTGCCTCGACGAGGGAGGGGTGGGCGGTCCCTGCGCCGGCATGACGCCCGCCCAGATCGTCCAGAAGATGCGCTCTGACGCCCAGGCCCACACTACGGCCACCCCCGGCTACGGGTTCACCGGCGACCCGTCCCATCCCGTCAGCGGCAAGTACTTCGGCTACCTCGACTGGGTCGGCCTGACCCAGCGGGGAAGCGACACCACGGCGCCCACGGTCAGCTCGTTCTCCCCGGCCGACGCGGCGATCGGCGTTCAGCCGGGGACCAACGTGTCGGTGACCTTCAGCGAGGCGATGGACCACGCGTCCACCCAGAGCGCGTTCTCGCTGGTGAAGGCGGGCGACGCCACGCCGGTGAGCGGGACGTTCAGCTGGAGCGGGAACACCATGACCTTCGATCCGACCGACGCACTGGCCCAGGGCGCTCGCTACACGGCCACGGTGACTACGGCCGCGCAGGACCTTGCCGCGAACCGGCTGGCCCAGCAGGCCCAGTCGAGCTTCACCTCGACCGACCTGGCCGACGGCACCGGCATCTACACCGGCACGGCCCGGGCGACCAGCGCCACGACCCCGCCGCGCCTCGACGCCGACGACAACGTCTTCTTCCAGGTCAACTCGACCACGTCGGGCAGGAAGCGCTCATCGGCCTGGTACGCGCGCTTCCTCGGCGTCCCCACCGGCCTGAGCCGCCTCACCGTGGGCTACCGCGGGGCCAACTCGCAGTCGTGCGGCCAGACGATCTCCCTGCTCGACTGGACGGCCAACTCCGGCGCGGGCGCCTGGGTGACGCTGGACTCGCGCAGCGTCGGCCCCATCGAGACGCCGGTGTCGCGCTCCCCCTCGGGCGCCCTCGCCCGCTTCGTCGCGCCCGGCACGGGCGAGGTTCGCGTGGTGGTGTTCTGCTCGGTCAAGAAGCGCAGCTTCTTCTCGAGCGGGGACGTGCTCCAGCTGGCCTACGCCGCGCCCTGACCAGACTCTAGGCCGCCCCCGGTCGATGATCGCCAGCCGGCCGCCGCGGGCGCGCTGGCCTATCCCGCCGGCGGCCCGGCCGTGCCGGCCGCCGCCCGGGGGGCGCCGAAGTGGATCCCCTTGGCCTCGCCGCCCAGCGCGGTGAGGACCACCGCCAGCAGAACCGAAACGATGGCCACCAGAAGGGCGAACGACCCGGTGTGCGAGGCGGCCAGGGAGGTCTGCAGCGGAAGGTTGAGGGCGGCGAGGAGGTTGCCGAGCTGATAGGTCACCCCGGGGTAGAACCCACGGATCTCGTCGGGTGAGAGCTCGGTCAGGTGGGCGGGGATAACTCCCCAGGCCCCCTGGACCAGCACCTGCATGAGGACCCCCCAATGGTTATCGTGGCCAGCGTCGGCGCGTAGGAGAACAGCGGCGCCACGGGCCACCCGAACGTCGGCGTCACCAGGAAGAAGGCCAGCGCCGCGAACATGTAGCCGAGCGGGTAGCCCTGCTGCAGGACCGCCCAGCCCGTAGAGGGCGCGCAGGACCAGCAGCATGGTCAGCGAGGTCGAGAACGCGGTGGCGAACTCGACGAGGGAATAGAAGAGGACGTCGGAGATCAGCGGGATGCGCCGGCCGGCCTTGTCGGCCCAGTAGCCGAACAGCGCGGCCCCGACGGGGGCGGCCGGCCAGCGTCAGCGTCGTGGCCACCGTACGGCCCGGGAGGCGGCTCACGCCGCTTCCCGTTGCCGGCCTACGCCCGCGTGCGCGCCACGAAGTCGCGCGCCATCGCCGAGCGATCGAAGCGACCTCGCCGGACGCCGTGGCGCACCGACGCCCTGACCACTCGATCGACCACCCCGGGCGGAGAGAGGCGAGCCAGCGCGTAGGAGGCGGTGCCCCGGCGGGTGGTCGCCAGGTCGCGCCGACGGGGCCCGAGCGCGGCACGCACCAGCGTGGCGGCGGCCGCCTTCAACGGCTCGGCGGGCACGAGTCCCTCGAGCGAGAAGCCGTCCTCCTGGGAGGCGTCGTGGATCGGCGTGCGGATGTAGCCGGGGTAGACGGTGGTCACGGTGATGGCGTCACCGTGCTCGTGGCGAAGGGCATCGGAGTAGGCGACCAGGCCCCGTTTGCTCATGCAGTAGGCGGTGGCGAACGGCAGGGCAAGGTGCGCGAGGCCCGACGCGACGTTGACTACCCGCCCGCCGCTGGCCCGCAGCGCCGGCAGGGCCGCCGCCGTCACGCGCCAGGGCCCCAGCAGGTTGACATCGAGGACGGCCAGCGCCTGCTCGTCGGGCGCCTGTCCCGCGCTCTGCGGGATGCCGATGCCCGCGTTGTTGACGAGCACGTCGAGCCCGTCCAGGCGCTCGACGGCCGCGGCCACCGCGCGGTCCACCGACGCCTGGTCGCGGACGTCGCACTCGAGCACGTCGTCGCCCTGGGCGCGCAGGTCGAGCCCCACCACCTGGGCGCCGCGGGCACGCAGGGCATCGGCCGCGGCAGCTCCGATGCCGCTGGCCGCGCCGGTGACGATCACCCGCGCGCTCATGCCGTGGCGGGCACGCGCGCCGGCGCGGGGGAGGCGCTGTCGGTCCCGCCCGCCGCAGCGGGCGCGGGGTGCAGCTCGTAGCTGCCGACGTCGAAGCTCGCGGTGCGCTGGCGGAAGCGCCACGTCCAGTCCGGCCACAGCGTGGCGTTGCGCCCGGTGTCGTCGAGATACCAGCTCGCGCAGCCGGTGTTCCAGACCGTGCCCTCGAGGTGGCGGTCGATGGCGGCGTTGTAGCGCTCGACCGCCTCGGGCCGAGGCTCGACCGCGTGCGCGCCGCGCTCGCGCATGGTGCGCAGGGCGTCGAGGACGTAGGCCACCTGCGACTCGATCATGTAGACCATCGACGAGTGCCCGAGGCCGGTGTTGGGCCCCAGGAGCAGGAACAGGTTCGGGAACCCGGGCACCGTGCTGCCCAGGTGGGCGCGGGCGCTGCCGGCCCACGCCTCCTCGAGCGTGCGCCCGTCGCGGCCGCGCATCACCTTGGCCGCCGGCATGTCGGTGACGTGGAAGCCGGTCCCGAAGATGATCGCGTCCACCTCGCGCTCGACGCCGTCTTGGGTGACGATTGAGTGCGGGCGCACCTCGGCGATCCCGTCGGTCACCAGCTCGACGTTGTCCTTGGCGAGCGCCGGGTACCAGCGGTTGGACGGGAGGATCCGCTTGCAGCCGATGGTGTAGTTGGGGGTCACCTTCTCGAGCAGCGCCGGGTCGGAGATGTGCTTGCGCATGTGGCGCCGGGCCATGCGCTCGGCGATGCCCATGAGCTTGGGGTTCTTCACGAACCCCAGGACGGCCGTCTCGCGGGCGGCGTAGATCCCGCCGCGGACCAGGCGCTGGAGGGCGGGGAAACGGCGGTAGAGCCGCCGCTCGAAGCTGGTGATCGGGCGGGTGGAGTGAGGGAAGATCCACGGCGCGGTGCGCTGGAAGACGTGCACCTGCTTGACCTGCGGCCGGATGGAGGGGACGAACTGGATCGCCGAGGCGCCGGTGCCGATGGCCGCGACGCGCTTGCCCGCGAGGTCGTAGTCGTGGTCCCACCGGGCCGAGTGGAACACGCGGCCCTCGAAGCGCTCGAGGCCCGGGAGGTCGGGGACCTTGGGCTCGAACAGCGGCCCCGGGCCGGCCACCAGCACGCGCGCCCGCACGGTGCCGCGGGTGGTCTCTATCGTCCAGCGGGCGTTGGCCTCGTCCCACGCGGCGGCCGTGGCCCGGCAGCCGAGCTCGATGTGGGGGCGGACGCCGAAGTCGTCGGCGCAGCGGCGCAGGTAGGCCCTGATCTCGGGCTGACGCGAGTAGGTCTGGCTCCAGTTCGGGTTGGGAGCGAACGAGAAGGAGTAGAGGTGGGAGGGCACATCGCACGCGCAGCCCGGGTAGGTGTTGAAGTGCCAGGTGCCCCCGACGTCCTCGCCTCGCTCGAGCACGACGAAGTCCTCTACGCCCTCCTGCTTGAGGCGGATGGCCATCCCCAGGCCGGAGAAGCCGCCGCCGATGATCGCGAGGTCCACCTCGGGGGGAAGCGTGTCGCGGGTGGGCTCGGTGGTGGGCTCGGCGGTGGCGGTCATGGCCTCTTCCTCGGATGGACGACTTACAGAAGCGTAGCTTACGTACCCGAAGCTTACGGTGATGTAACATGCCATGTCAAGCCATGTCCGACCGAGCTCCCAGCGCAGCCAGGATGTCGGGTGCGCAGCGCCACGAGCAGCTCCTCGACGTCACCAAGGCCATCGTCGGGCGCCACGGGTTCCACGCGGTGTCGATCGAAGCCGTGGCTCGCGAGGCGGGCATCACCCGGCCCGTGGTCTACGGCCACTTCCACGACCTTCCCGGGCTGCTCGAGGCCCTCGTCGAGCGCGAGGGCAGCCGCGCGCTTGCGCAGCTCGCGAGCTTCCTCCCGCGCGATCTCGGGGACGGCGATCCCGCCGAGCAGCTCATGGCCGGCCTTCGCGGCTACCTCGAGGCCGTCCAGGCCGACCCGGCGACGTGGCAGCTCGTGCTCATGCCGCCCGAGGGCGCGCCCGACCTGCTGCGCGAGCGCATCGCCGAGGGCCGCTCGGCGGTCGTGACGCAGCTGGCCCGGGCGATCCGGCCAGGCTTCGTCGCGGGGCGCAACTCGCCCGACCCGGAGCTGACGGCCCGCACCCTCTCCGCCGTGGCCGACGAGGCGGCCAGGCTGCTGCTGACCGATCCCCAGCGCTATCCCGCGCAGCGCCTGCTCGACCACGCCGCCTGGCTGCTCGACCAGCTCCCCGCCGCGCCGAGCGGGCCTCAGCCCGCGGCCTCGGGCCACACCGCCTCGAAGGCGGCCGCGGCGAGTCGTCAGGGGTCCTAGGACCAAGGTCCAATAGGCAGGGGGTCTCCTTGCTGGGAGCCTGACCGCCCCCTCCCTCTTCGTAGGAGCTCGAGCATGCGCGACGCCTTCACCCCCCTCCCCGGCAGCTGACCCGTCCCGATGGCCGTCGGGGCGGCCGCCCTAGCCTTCGGCGGCGGCGGCGGGGGCGCGGGCGGGGCGAGCACGGGCGCCAGCGCCGGCGGCTCGGGCGCGCCCGCCCAAACGGCCCCCCCGGCGGCGAAGGGCGCGAGCGGGTCGGGCGGATCGCGCGACCTTAGCCCGGGCGCCGGCCGACTACGAGCGCGACGGGTCGGCCACCACCATGCGGTCGCGGCCGGCTCGCTTGGCACCGTAGAGGGCGAGGTCGGCCCGCCGCAGGAGCTCCTGCGCCGAGGCCTCGAGGTCCCAGCACGTCAACCCGAGCGAGCACGTCTGGTCGCCGGGCGTCATGGCCTCGAGCCGCTGGACGATCTCCTCGGCCTCCGAAAGCGGGCACTCGGGCAGGAGCACCGCGAACTCGTCGCCACCGAAGCGCGCGAGCTGGTCGGTGACCCGCAGCACCGATCTCCATGCCCGGGCGGCCTGGCGCAGCAGCTCGTCGCCCTCGACGTGCCCGTGCTCGTCGTTGAACGCCTTGAAGTGGTCGAGGTCGACGAGGGCCAGGCAGAGGGTCGATCGGTGCCGGCGAGCGCGCGCCATCTCGCGGTCGAGGTGCTCGTCGAACGAGCGGCGGTTGGCCAGCCCGGTGAGGGAGTCGGTGCGCGAGAGCTGCTCGAGCTGACGCAGCAGGCGCTGCTGCTCGGCCTCGAGACGACGGCGCTCGGTGATGTCGCGCGTCACCGAGGAGGCGCCGGTCACCTGACCCGTCTGGTCACGGATCGGCGAGACCGTGATCGAGACGTCGATCAGGCGCCCGTCGCGCGCTCGGCGCACGGTCTCGTGCTGCGCGACGACCTCGCCCCGCCTGATGCGGGCGAGGATGGAGGGCAGCTCGTCGGGCCGGTCGTCGGGCACGAGGACCGAGATGTTGCTGCCGCAAATCTCCGCCGGGCTGTAGCCGTACAGCTCCTGGGCGCTGCGATTCCAGCTGGTGATTTTCCCGTCGAGGGTCTTGCCGATGACCGCGTCGTGGGACTCCTCGACGATCCTCGCCAGGTCCAGTCGCTCCCGCTCCACTTCCTCGCTCCGTCTGACGATCCACGTGATCACCACCCAGGCGACCGTCAGGGCGAAGGAGTAGATGACCCAGCGGGTGACCGACGAGAACCCTCCCGCCGTCGGCAGGCGGGCCAGGGTCACCGCGTAGGCCACGACCATGTAGGTGAGCTGTGCGCCGGCCGGCAAGCCGGGGAAGAAGCAGGCGCTGGCCAGGATCGCCCAGAGGAACATCGCCGGATACACCCCGCCCGGGTTGCCGCTGAAGTAGACGCACAGGGAGATCAGCGTCGACCCGAGGGCGATGACGATGTGGATCAGCCACACCGGAATGCGAGCGGAGCCGAGGACGAAGGCGCCGCCCGTCGCGGCGGCGAGGCCGACGATCGCGTACAGGGCCGCGTCGTTGCTGCCCGCGGGGTGAGGGAGGGCCAACGAGAGCGCGATCAACGCCGCTCCCGACAGGTAGAGGGTCCCGACGACGCGCGCGACGAACGAGGCGGTGGCCCCCATGCCGGGCGCTCGAGTCCACAGCGCCACACCCCATCGCCTGACCATGGGGCAGTGATCGGCCCTCGGCCGGACTTCCCTTAACTTTTCCTGCCCGGGCCCGTGCAGGCCCTGACCGCTGCGGTCGGATCGGCCGAGCGGCTTCGACCGGTATCGACCCCTGGCACCAATGCAACTGGCCATCACCATCGGCGCGCTGGTGGTCGGGGTCGGGCTGGTCATCGGCGGTGCGGAGGCCCTGGTCGACGGCCTGGTCGGCGCGGGTCAGCGCCTGCGCCTGTCTCCCTTCGCGCTGACGGTGGTCCTGTCGGGGTTCGAGCTGGAGAACCTGGCGGCGGGGATTGGCGCCAACGCCCGCGGCCTGGCCGGCGCGGCGGCGGGGACGGTCTTCGGCGGGGTGACGTTCCTCGCGCTCGGCGTGGCGGGGCTGGGCGCGCTCATCGCGCCGATCGAGAGCCGGCTCCCGCGCCGCTTCCTGCTCTGGACGGCGATCTCGCCGCTTGCCGTCGTGATCCTGGGGCTCGATGGGCGGCTCTCTCGGCTCGACGGCGCGCTGCTCGTCCTGTGGTTCGCCGTGACGCTCACCGGCGTCGCGCGATCGGGCCGAGGCGTGCTCGAGCCCGAGGCGGCCCCGCGCATCCGTCATCCGCTCCTGCGGCTGATCGCAGGGCTGGCCGTGCTCGCCGGCGGCGGCATCCTCCTGAGCGACGGGCTGCGCCATTTCGTCACCCAGCTGGGGCTCTCCGACACCCTGCTCGGGAACACCGCCGTGGCCGCGAGCGTCGAGGCCGAGGAGCTGGGCCGCGTGGCCGTGCCGACCCGGCGAGGGCGACCCGAGCTGGCCCTGGCCAACATCGCCGGCACGGTGGTGCACTTCATCGCCTTCAACGCCGGAGTCATCGCGCTGGTCAAGCCGCTCCCGCTCGACCACGCCACCCGGGTCCTCCACCTCCCGGTCGCGGTGGGCGCGACCGTCCTGCTGTGCCTGGTGCTCACCGTCCGCCGCAGGCTCGGTCGCCTGGCCGGCGCGGCGCTCGTCGCCCTCTACGTCGCCTACGTCGTGGCGGCCATCGCGCTGTCCTAGCTCGCCAAGGCACCCGCGACGTCGCCACCTCGCCGAGAACCACCACTCGCCGTCGACCTCGACCGTGACCGGTGCTGGGCGCGGGGAGAAGGCGCGGACCCGCAGCGCGAACACCCGCGCACCGAGGGGATGGTTCCCGCTGGCTGGCGCCTATGGGCCGGCCACCGGCTCCAGCACCACGAGCGGGATCTCTCGCGCGGTGCGCTGCTGGTAGTCCCGGTAGCCGCCGTAGGTCGCCACCGCCCTGTCCCAAAGCCGCGGGCGCTCCTCGGCGCTGGCCACGCGCGCCCAGACGCGCCGGCGCTCACGGCCGATCTGGATCGTGGTGTCGGGGTTGGCGCGGAGGTTGTGGAACCACGCCGGGTGCTTGGGATAGCCGCCCTTGGAGGCGACGATCACCACGTCCTCGCCGTCGGGCACGTAGACCAGGGGAGTGGTGCGCTTGGTCGCGCTCTTGGCTCCGACGTGGTCGAGCAGGAGCATCGGGGGCAAGCCGGGGAGGCGATGGCCGATCAGGCCGCCGCTCGCCCGGTACACCGTGGCATGGCCCGTCATGAGCCGGCGGAGCACCGGCCACGAACGGTCCGCGACGCCCAGGTAGTCCATCTCAGTCGCCAGCCTTGCACACGGGCGATCAGCCGTGCGGGAGCGGCGAGCCGGCCATCAGGACGAACCACAGCCCCGCGCTCCCCGCCGCGACCACCAGGTAGGGCCCATGGAGGGCTGAGTCGAGTGCGCGACCTGGGATCCGATGTACAGCCAGGCCAGCGGGATCCCGATCCACATCAGCAGGCAGCAGGCGATCATCGCCGCCACCAGGCCGCCGGCGCCGAGGCGGCTGAGGATCCTGACCGTCATCGCAGCGCGGGCGCAGTCTGCGGTCGTCGGGCCGCTGCTTCGTCCGCCTCCGCCTCCGCCCCGCTGACCGTGGGCCGCCCCGACGCTGCCTGCGACGGTCCGGCAGCCGCGCCGCGGCGGGCAAGGCGCGCGACACCTAGCGCGAGGGCGGTCACGAACAGCACGTAGACGGCGCCGATCAGCGAAATCGCCACCGCCCACAGCCAGCGCGACACCCCGCCCTTCTCCTCGCGCAGGACGATCAGGCTGTCGTCGAGGAACGGTCGGGTGAACGAGGCCGGGGCGGCCAGCTCGGCGCCGGCGCCATCGCCGCGCAGCGTCCGTGCGGCCTGGCCGCGGGAGAACGAGCCGGGCAGGCCGGCGCTGCCCGCCTTGCCGATGCCCGCATCGGCGGGAAGCCGGATCGGTACCGCGCCGCGCTCGCGGCCGCGCTGGAGGCGCAGGCCGACCTTCCACGTCCCGGAGACCGGGATCGGCTTGGTGGACCGGTAGGTGCCGCCGCCGATGGGCTGGAGGCGGTCGACGACGCGGTCGGCGTGGCCCTGCCACGCGAGCACGTACAGCCAGTTCGCGCCCTGCGCCGCGCCGGGCGGGTCGAGCCGCACGGTCGCCATAACCTGGCGGTGCGGCGCGCCTCGCACGTCGGTCAGCGTCACGTGGGCGCGCGCAGCGGGCAGGTGCCTGATCCCGGCGTTGATGCCGACGGCCACGAGCACGGCGAAGGCGCCGACGCAGGCCGCCCGCGCGGTTCGCGGTCGCGGCAGCTGGCCGCGCAGCGCGGCGGCCAGGAGCCCACCCAGCACGCCTCCGGCCACACCGGCCAGGGCGGCCGAGGGCAGGCCTTCGGGCACCAGGGACGGCGTCCACGGCAGCGGCATGACGAGCTGGGACCAGCCGTACTCGGCGGCGAACCCGACGGTCCCGCACAGCAGGCCGCCGGCCGCGCCGAAGGCCAGCGGCCGCCGGCGCGGGAGGAGGGCGAGCGCGGCTAGCTCGACGCAGACCGCCTCGGCGAGGAACAGCGGCAGCATCGAAGGCGACTCGCCGGCTAGGACGGGCATCAGGGTCGCGGCGAGCCTGACCGCCAGGTAGATCGCCCACGCCCCCAGCGCGCCACCACGACCTCCCCACGCGCGCGCGGTCGTGAAGACGACGGCGGCGAAGGCGGCGAGCAGCAGCGGCTGCCAGACCTGGCGATAGAGTGGGACGCCCCAGTCGTACTCGGCCAGGAAGGCCTCGAGCGCACCGAGCATCCCGCCCAGGAGCGCGACGCGCTGCACGCTGCCCCACAGCTGAGCGAGCCGTCGGGCCAGCGTTCGACCCGCGGACAGCTCGAGCCGGACGCGGACCCGCCCGCCCGTCAGCAGCTCGAGCCGGGCCCATGGGGAGCGGTCGTCGCCGACCGGGACGGGAGCCTTCGTGAGCCGACGAGCCCGCGTACCCTCGGCGACCAGGACGACCATCCCGATCACCGACATGGTCGCGCCGCCGAGCAGCATGAAGTGGGTCGGCGACCACAGGGTCACGTCCTGCCCGAAGATCCGGTGCCACCCGTCGTCGAGCGGCAGGGCGGCCAGCCCAAAGGTCGCGCAGCCCAGCAGCAGCACGCCCCCGACCGGCACCCGCCAGCCTCGCGCGATGCGCAGCCAGGCGGGGGTGGCGTCGCGCTGGTCGGCGAGCCCGAGGCAGAGGATGCCGGCGGCGAACGCGCCGAAGAAGCCGGCGAGCATGGGGTAGTGGCCGGGGTTGCCCAGCGGCCCGGGGTCGCGGCCGTGGTCGATGTGGTAGCCGATGTCCCAGTAGCCGCCGAACATCAGGGCCAGCAGCGACACCACGGCGACGAGGATCGGCAGCGCCGCCCACCCTGGCAGCCCAAAGACCCAGCCGGCGAGCGCCGCGGCCCGAGCGAGCACTCGGGTACGCCCGTGGCGATGGGCGTGGACGAGCCAGAGCACGGCGCCCGTCCCGCCCCAGTAGACGGCGGCGAGCACCGCGAACTGCCCCACGGGCGCTCCGCCCGCCGGGGCGGCGCCGGCGAACGGGATGAGCGTCGAGGCGATCACGGCTCTCCTGTCGCCCGGTCAGCCGGTCGGCGGCGACCGCCGCGGGCCGGCTGAGAAAGATACGGTGCCGTATGTTTGATGCCGTACCTCTACAAGCCGCCGGCGAGATTGTCAAGCTCAGGGGGGTGACCGCCGGGACCCCCCGCCGCTACGCCCGCCGCCTGCCGCGCGAAGAGCGCCGCGAGCAGGTCCTGGACGTCGCGCTGCGCCTGGTCACCGCTCACGGCTTCGCGGGCCTCTCGATGGAGGGCGTGGCGCGTGAGGCCGACATCGCCAAGACCGTCGTCTACGACCTGTTCCCCAACCAGCAGGCGCTGCTGGCGGCGCTGCTCGAGCGCGAGCAGGAGCGCGCGCTGGTGGACGTCGCCGCCGCCATCCCCGCCGTGCCCCTGGCGGGAGACCCCCACGCCATCCTCGTCGAGAGCCTGACCACCGCGCTGTCGGCCGTGCGCCGCCACCCCGACACGTGGAGGCTGATCCTGCTGCCCGCCGACGGCGCTCCTCGCGCCGTGCGCACGGGCGTCGATCGCCATCGCCGGCGCCTGTTGACGCAGATCCAGCCGATGGTGACGTGGGGCCTCGAGGAAATGGGGCTGCCGCGGCTGGACCCCGAGCTGACCGCGCACACGATCCTCGCCCTTTTCGAGAACGCCATCCGGCTCACCCTCACCAGCCCCCGCCGCTTCCCGCCACGGCGCCTGGCGGGCTTTGCCGCGGATCTCGTGGCGGCGGTCGTGCCGGAGCGCTCGGAGCCCTCGCCAAGCCGCTGAGATCGGCGCGGCTCGGCGCGCGCCTCGAGCTCAGCCTGCGGTGCCCAATTGCAGGCGCCCGGCGAGCGCGAGGACCGGCTCGCCCAGCTCACGCAGGCCGGCGACGTCGCCGGCGGCCAGGCGGGCAGTGACCATCGAGACGATCGTCGCGACGAGCGCCTCGACGGCGAAGCGGTCCTCTTCGGTAGACGCTCCGAGTAGTCGGGCGAGCGTGTCGACGAGCTGGCGCTGGAGCGCGAGCCGTCGCTCGAGCGCGGCCCGCCCGGCGGCGTAGACCTCGATCAGGAACACGCGGGCGGAGACCGGATCGCTGGCCAGGGCGCAGAGGTAGTCCTCCAGCACCCGAGCGAGGTCGTCTATGCCGGTTCGCTCCTCACCTGAGGAAGAGGAGGACAGCGCCGCAAGAACGTGCCCGTATGCCTCCTCGAAGGCCCCCATGAAGCAGTCCTCCTTGGAGGAGAAGAGCTCGTAGAACGTCTCGCGCGAGACCCGCGCCCGGCGCAGGATGTCGGCCACCGATGTCCGCGCGTAGCCCTGCTCGGCCATCGCCTCGGCCATCGCGCGCAGTAGCCGCATCCGCTGCGAGCCGACGACCTCGTCGCGCGACAACCCGTGCCGACCGGGCGGCAGCGGCTGGAGCTCGACTGCCACTTATCGCAGCGCTTTGTGCAGGTCGCTGCCGGGCAGGACCGGAAGCCGCAGGCGCGATCCCGAGCCGCCGCCGACGCGGACGGTGTTCAGCGCCGGGGCGGTGGGCTTCGAAGCGGCCGACTCACCGAGCACGTGGAGGCGCAGCCGATGGCCGGCCCGGAAGCGGTTGCCGATCGGCCAGAACTCGATGTGGTAGAGGCGATCGCGACCGATCGGCGTCGAGGCCTTGCGGCTGTAGACGCCGTAGGGCTGGACCACGTCGCCGCTCTTGTCCTTGAGCGATTCGCTGCGGTCGATCTTCGGAAAGGAGCTGAGCAGCCGCCCGCTGGCCACCGGATGCGGGGTCCCGTCGGGGGAGACGTCCGAGATCACCGCCCAGATGTTCGTCTCCGGCGCGGTGGTGGAAAGGCGCACGTCGAGGGTGGCCGGCCCGGCGGAGAGGACGTTGGTCGCGAACGGCGCGGTGGTGTAGGAGAGGCCCAGGGGCTCGGTGAGCGTCATGTCGGTCACCACCGGGAAGGCGTTGGCCAGCGCGTTGATGCCGTTCGGACCGATGATCGCCGTGTTCGGCGGGTCGCCGTTGGTGGGCAGGAACGGAACCGCCGGATAGGACTGGCTGGTTTCGCCCCGTGGGGTCTTGAAGCCCAGGGAGCCGTCGTTGGTGGAGCGCGCCGTCCCGCTGCGAGCGGGGTCGAGCGCCAGCGACTCCCACCGCGTGCCGCGGATCGGCCAAGTCGACCCGTTGTAGCGCACGAAGTCGCCGGCGAGCAGGTCTTCGCGATCACCATCGGACATCCACAGCTGCACCCTGGGTTGGCGCAGCACCCGCTTGCCGCCGCCCGCAAGGAAGTGGGTGAACCACGCCTTGGTGTCGCGGCCGCCCCCGTCGGTGCCGGCGGGCGCGCCGTCGTGGGCGCCGATCACCACGAGATGGGCCCCGTCCTTGCGCAGCCGCTGGAAGGCCTGGAAGGCACCGCGCGACTCGACGTCGAAGAAGCCGTCGATCATGAGGATGGGCAGGTGGTTGACGTCGCCGCGGAACCCGCGCTTTCGCCACCACGAGTCGAGCGTCGGGTGCAGCAACCCGCCGTTGAGCCCGGCGCTGAACAGCCCCTGGAGGACGTCCACGGCGGACGCCGGGTCGCTGGCGACCCGATCCGGCGACTGGGCGAAGGCCGGTGCGCCGATCAGGGCGAGCACTCCGAGGCCGGGGATGAAGTTGCTGATCCCGCCGGGGTAGAGCAGGTCGCGGTAGAGCTCGAACGTGCCGGACTTGAGGACCGCGGTCTTGACGCACGGGAGCTTGAGGTGCAGCGAGTTGTAGACCGTGATCGCGCTCGCCGAGAAGCCGTTGAGGCCGAGCTTGCCGGTGCTCCAGGGCTTGTGGCAGGCCCACCGCAGGACCTCGCCGACATCGGCCTGCGTGCGGGGCCCGAGGGCGTCGAAGCGCCCGTTGCTATCGCCGGTCCCCCGTATCTGGACGAGCAGGTAGTTGAAGCGGTTGCCGGCATCGACCGTCCCGCTGCTTCGGCCGTAGGGGCTGAACTCGACGATCACCGGGCGGGCCGCCAGCGGAGCCTCTCCGGTCAGCGTCGTCTGAAGCGAGACCCCGTCGGAGGCGGTGAACCGCATGTCCTTGCGGACCTGCTCGGCCTGCGCGGAGGGCGCGAGGACGGCGGCGCCGGCCAGCGCCGCCGCGACGACGATCCCGACGGCCCGCCTGCGTCCCGCCATCATGCGCTCACCTGGGCCGGCATCCCCCCGGCGCCGAGCTCCGGCGAGGCGCCGTACGTCGAGGCCGATCCGGGGCGCTTCGCATGGCCGCAGGGTAACAGTTTGCGAACGAGTGTGTTCGCAATCCTTCTGCTCGTGTCGCGGAGGGGGTTCGGACGGTTGCGGCTGGACCGGCGCCAGCCGCGTCGTCACCCCTCGGCTGCTCGCCTCGGAGCGCTCGGGGGGCGCAGCATGAGCACCAGCGGCGGGCTGTCGCCGAGCCGGAGCTCGTCGATGCGGTTGAAGCCGAGGCGCTCGTAGAGCGCGGCGTTGCGCTCGCAGGTGGCTTCGAGGTAGGCCGGGAGCTGCGCCTCGTCGCAGCGCTCGAGCGTCGGTTGCATCAGCCTGGTTCCCAGGCCCTGGCCCTGGGCCGCGGGCGCGACGCCGATGTAGGGGAAGTAGTGGTGGGGCTCGCGCAGATGGCGTCGCTCCATCGCCCCGAGCAGGGAAGTGGCGCGGGGGAGCCGGAGGCCGAACGCCCGCGTGAACCCCAGGCCGTGCCGCAGGGCCGCCGGCCACGGCAGCTGCCACTTGCCCGGCGGCGTCGACAGCGCCGCACCTTGGAGCTCGTCCGTGGTCCAGACGCTGCCGCGGGCGAGCCCGACGGCGCGCAGCTCGATGTCGAAGAAGCGCTCCAGGGCGGGGCGCCGCCGTCGATCGACCGGCATGAGCCACCTGAACACCGGGTCCTCGTAGAAGGAGGCGGCGAGCGCTTGGGCGAGCCGCGGCACGTCGGCCGGGCGTGCCGTTCGCACACCGGGTGCGGTCTTGGCAAGCTCCGCTACAGCCATCTCGTCCCTCGTCGCTCCGCTGGTTCCGAGCCTGAGCTTCGCTCGCCGTTTCGTGGTCGCGCTGCCTGGAGCGCCGCACCTGGTCGCGAAGCGCCGACCCTACCTCTGGCAGCTTACGGTCGCCATCTCGCGCTGGCCGACTCTAGTCGCTCCGCCCGCATCCCTCGATTACCTTGGAGGTGATCGCGCAGGGTGTCCATTTTTCCGTCCACCGTTCGTCTCAGAGGCGACCATCCCCCAAAGGAGGAAGCCATGAAGTACGTACTGCTGATCCATCAGGGCTCCACCCCGCTGCCCGGGTCCGACGAGTGGGAGCGCCTTTCGGCGGAGGAGCAGAAGGCCGTCTACTCGGACTACCAGGCGATCGGCCAGACCCCCGGCGTCACCCCGTCCGACGTCCAGATGCAGCCTCCCGAGACCGCCACCACCGTTCGCGTGCAGGACGGCAGGACGCTGACCACCGACGGCCCGTTCGTCGCCGTCAAGGAAGCGCTCGGCGGCTACTTGACATTCGAGGCCGACAACCTCGACGCGGCGATCGAGCTCGCGTCGCGGATCCCGGCGGCTCGCTTGGGCGGTGCGGTGGAGGTGCGCCCGGTCGTGGAGCGGTAGCGATCCTCGACCAGGTCTTCCGCGACGAGTGGGGCCGCGTCCTCGCCAGCCTGATCGGCTTCTTCGGCGACTTCGACCTCGCCGAGGAAGCCGGCCAGGAGGCGTTCGCGATCGCCGCCGATCGCTGGCCGCGCGACGGGACGCCGGCCAATCCGCGCGCCTGGCTGGTGGCCACCGCGCGCAACCGCGCGATCGACCGGATCCGCCGGGATCGCACGCTCGCCGCAAAGGCCGCCCTGCTCGCCACGCCGCAAGACATGGAGGACGACGTGGACGAGACGACGATCCCCGACGAGCGCCTCGAGCTGCTCTTCACGTGCTCCCACCCCGCGCTCGCGCTCGATGCCCAGGTCGCGCTCACACTGCGCACGCTGGGCGGGCTCAAGACCGATGAGATCGCCCGCGCCTTTCTGGTTTCGGACGAGACCATTGGCCAAGCGCCTCGTCCGCGCGAAGGTCAAGATCAAGGCGGCGGGAATCCCGTTTCGGGTGCCGCCGGCTCACCTGCTGCCCGACCGCCTCGCCGCCGTGCTCCCGGTCGTCTACCTGATCTTCAACGAGGGCTACGGCGGCCGTGGTGACCTGGCCGCCGAGGCCATCCGGCTTGGGCGCGCGCTGGCCGAGCTCATGCCCGACGAGCGCGAGGTCCACGGGCTGCTGGCGCTGATGCTGCTCAACGATGCCCGCCGCGACGCGCGATTCGCCCACGGCACGGTCGTGCTCCTGCGCGACCAGAATCGATCGCTGTGGGACCTCGACCAGATCGCCAAGGGCCAGGCCTCGCTCGATCGCGCGCTCGCCCTCGGCGGCCGCGGTGCCTACGTGCTTCAGGCGGCGATCGCGGCCCTGCACGTGGATGAGCCGCAGGACTGGCCGCAGATCGCGGCGCTGTACGGCGAGCTGGCCCGCCTGACCGGCTCACCGGTCGCAGAGCTCAACCAGGCAGCCGCCGTCGCCGAGGCCGGCGACGTCGAGGGCGGCCTCGCCCTGGTCGAGCGCCTCGAGCTCGACCGCTACCACTACCTGCACGCGGCGCGAGCGGAGCTGCTGCGGCGGCTCGATCGCACCCCGGCCGCCCGGGCGGCCTACGACAGCGCGCTCGCCCTGGTCCACTCCGACGCCGAGCGGCGCTTCCTCGAGCGGCGGCGGGCGCAGCTGGAAGGATCACCCCGGGTGGCGACGTGAACCAGCCGGCCTTCGAGCTGTGGCCGATCGGATGGGTCGAGTCTGCCTTGACTGATCCGGTGTCGGCCCCGGGGTGGAGATCGCGGCGATCGAGGCCCGCGGCCGGCTCCGCGTGCGCAACCTCGAAGCGGTGGACGGAACGCCGATCGTCGACGTCAAGCCCGTGCTCAGCGGCGAAGTCGGCGAGCGGTGAGCCGCTGCTACCAGCTCGGTCAGCGCCCGTCTCCCGAGTCATAGTCGTCGTGGCGTCGCAGCCATAACTGCGAGCCGTCGCCTTCGTCGCGGCCCTTCGGCGCACGGTCGAGGATCGGGTAGTAGGCCATCAGGAACTCCAGGCCCCGCGCGGTGGTCGTGTAGGTGTGGTGGACGGCGCCGGCGGCCATGATGAACGCGCTGAACCCCGGGCCCTCGGAGACGTAGCCGCCCACCTCGGTCCCCGTGGAGTCCGCCAGGTGTCGCAGGATGGGCGGCGGCTCGCCCTCGAGCATGGGACCCATGTGCTCTCGCACCTGCGCCTCGGTGTAGGAGAACCCGAAGTCGAAGTTGAAGTCGCTGCCGGCCGAGGAGACCCACGGGAACTTCCAGCCCATCCTCCGCTTGTAGGCCTGGAGGCGGTCGAGCGGCGCGCGCGAGACGTAGAGCATGGTCACGCCCCGGGCGTTGAGGTGGGGGAGGACGCCGTTGACGGCGTCGGCGCTCGACGAGCAGACCGGGCAGCCCGCCTCGTAGCTGGGGCCGAACATGAAGTGGTAGACGAGCAGCTGAGAGCGCCCGTCGAACAGCTCCTCCAGCGTCCGCGTCCCCTCGTCGGTCTCGAAGCGGTACTCCTTATCGATCCGCACCCACGGCAGCTCGCGGCGCTGGCGGGCCAGCTCGTCGCCAATCCGGGTGTGCTCCTTCTCGCGTGCCAGCAGCTCCTCACGCGCCACCTGCCATTCCTCGCGGCTGGCAATCTCGTGCTCGGTCATGGCGGTCGCCTCCTGTTCGGGCGCTCCGCTCGCCCGGAACGCACCCCGAATTCTATCGAGGGGCGGCGCGGCGCGGCCGGCTCAGGTGCGCCCCGCGGCGGCCAGCAGCTCGTCGCGTGACGTGAGCTTGACGCGAGGGCGGCGCGACTCCCGCCCGCGCTCCAGCTCCACGGCGGCGATCGCCCGCCATCCCTCGGTGCCGACCAGGTCCGGCCGGCGCTGGGCGAGCAGAGCGTCGATCTCGTCGCGACCGGGGGCCGGCGGCGCCGGCAGCCGACCGGAGCGCAGGTCCTCGACGAGGCAGTCCACGGTCTCCTGGGCGTCGCGCTTGTTGGTGCCGAGGATCCCGGTGGGCCCGCGCTTGATCCACCCCACCGCGTAGACGCCGGGGAGGCGCTCGCCGTCGGTTGCCAGTACGCGCCCGCGCTCGTTGGGCAGGACGAAGTGGCGCTCGTCGAAGGGAACGTCGGGCAGGGGCACCGCCCGGTACCCGACCGAGCGCAGGACCAGCCCGCACTCGATGGTCTCCACGGGCTCGTCCACGCTGCGGGCCCTCAGCGTGCCGTCCTGCGCGCGCACGATCTCGTTGCGGCGGATTTCGATCGCCTCGACCCTTCCGGCGCCGCGGATCTCCGCCGGCGAGCGCAGGAAGCGCAGGAGGATCCTCCGGCCCGCCGGCTGTGGTCGGTCGGCCTGGGCGGCGAACTCGCGCAGGAGCGCCACGTTCTTGCGCGCGGTGAAAGTTCCCTCCTCGGCCAGCCAGTCGCGCGACACGGGGTCGAGCTCGACCTCGGCGGGGTCGACGTGGAGGTCGACTCCCTCCAGCCGGCCCAGCTCCCGCAGCTCGGCGCTGGTGAACGCGGCCTGGGCGGGTCCGCGGCGGCCCAGCACGACGACCTCCTCGATCGCGCTTTCGCGCAGCGCCTCGAGCGCGTGGTCGGCGGTGTCGGTGCGCTCCAGCTCGGCGGGGCTGAGCATGAGCATGCGGGTCACGTCCGCCGCCACGTTGCCGTTGCCGATCACCACGGCCCGCTTCGCCGACAGGTCGAAGTCGAGCTCTCGGTAGTCGGGGTGGCCGTTGTACCAGGCCACGAACTCGGTGGCCGGCCAGCTGCCCGGGAGGTCCTCGCCAGGGACCCCCAGCGACTTGTCGGTCTGCGCGCCGGTGGCGTAGACGACCGCCGTGTAGTGGCGCATCAGCTCGGAGTGCGAGACATCGGCGCCGACGTCGACGTTGGCCAGCAGGCGGCAGCCGGATCGAAGCGTCTCGCGGTCGAAGGTGTCCTCCAGGCGCTTGATCTCCTGGTGGTCGGGCGCGACCCCGCCTCGCAGCAGGCCCCACGGGGTCGGCAGGCGCTCGAAGAGGTCGATCTCCACCTCACCGCTCGAGCGCCGCAGGCAGGCGGCCGCGAAGGCGCCGGCCGGGGCGGCGCCGACGATGGCGACTCGCGCTCGGGCGCCGGCCATCAGACGGCGGTGCGCTCGGCCGTGCCCTGCTCGGCGAAGAACTCCGCGTTGAGGTCGAGCGCGTAGGCGAACTTCTCCGGCACCTCGAACTGGGCGAAGATCGCGTCGACCGGGCACGCCTCCACGCACGCGTCGCAGTCGATGCAGACGTCAGGGTCGATGTAGAGCTGCTCGGCGGTCTCGAAGTCGGGCGCCCCGGGCTTGGGGTGGATGCAGTCGACGGGGCACACCTCGATGCACGAGTCGTCCTTGATGCAGCTGCCGGTGATGATGTAGGTCATATGGCCGGCGAGTGTAAGGGGGGTCGAGCCCCGGGCGGTTTCCCAGCGGTGTCGCGGCTCACTGGGAGGAAGACGGCTCGGGCGCTGCGAGTTGCGACTCGCCCGGGCAGCATCGGGGTAGGGTTGCCCAATGGGAGAGAGATGGGCCGGTACGAGCGGACCCCGAGACGAGGTCTGCGCGTTGCCGAAGGAAGGACAGGAAGCCAAAGAGCAGCGTATTCGCGTCTACCGGGAGGTCGAGGATGAACCTCGCTAGCAGAGGCTGGGTGGGTGTAGTAGTTGCGATCGCCATTGCGCTCATCGTCGGCGTAGTCGTGTCGTGGCTTGTCGGGGTTGCGGGTGCGCCACCGGTCATCGCGACCGTCGTCTGGATCGTGGTGGCGGTCGTTTGCATCATCCTCGTGGTCCAACTGCTGCTCAGCCTGACCGGTGGGGGGGGAGACATGGGCGGAGGGCCGGGGACCCGACGAGACATTTGAGCCCCGCCCCCGGTGTTGGTTCGCCAACCTGCGGGATAAGACGCAGTCGTGGAGTGCCCCCGGTTTCTCGGACACTTGAGCGCTGGGTCCGTCGGGACTTGGCCGGAGGATGTCCATCATGTCCAATCATCGGGGGAGGCGGCCCTATCCGCCTGAGTTCAGGCGTGAGGCGGTCGAGCTGTATCGCCGTAGCGGCAAGTCGCTGCAGGTCGTCGCTGGCGAGCTGGGCGTCGCGATCGAGTCGCTGCGGAAGTGGAACAAACAGCACGACATCGACGCCGGGGAGCGCGAGGGTCTGACGGTAACACTGGGGAAAACTTTCCCCAGTGTTGAAGGACGATGGGCGTACGGGTCTAGTTCGCGGCGCGCCTCGTCTGGGCTCAGAGCATCGAGCTCGGCGAGGACCTCACGGACGGCCTGCGCCCGGGTCTGTTCGAGCAGCCGGTCTACCTCAGCGTCGAGGTTCTCGTCGGCGCGGGTGTCCGTGTTGTGGGCATGCACGTGGGCGTGACGTTCCGCTTAAACGACGAAACCTCCGATCTCTGGGAGGCCCGATTCCAGCTGATTCCTAATAGCGGGGGCCCGCTTCGTCTCCCGGGGCGACGGGGGGCGGGTTGTGTCGAGAGCTACGGGTTGGCGGCATGAGCGCAGCCCGCTGGCCCTCAGGAACAGCGACGATCACCCGGCCCAGCCCCCCGCGAGATCTTCGTCTACGACGACATGATCACCAGCGTGGCGAAGGAATACGACACGCGCTTCACGGCGAGCTGATCCTCCTCAGCGTTCTGTCAGATCGGTCCGCGTGCGTCCGTCTGAGTCATGGCCATGTGCCTCTCTGATCGAGGAAGCGGTAGCGGATGAACGCCGATGCGTGGAAAAACGGCTTGGCGGTGTTGGTCTGAGTCGCGGTGCGGTGCCCGCCATTGACGACGACTGAGCGCATCGCGTTCACGTCGCTCCAGACGGAGAAGGTGCAGACGAGCCCTGGAAACCGTGCCATGGCGGTGCTCAAGACGAGCGCGGGGCTCTGCAGCACCGCTTTCTCGGCAGCTGCGCTCGCGCGGAGGAAGTCGATCGCGCGGCGCAATCGCAATTGGCTGATCGTGAGCACCGCAACCGGCGCTTCGGTATGAAGAGCGTCGCCGCCGGGGAGCTCTCCCGTCTGGGGCCAAACGCCGACGGTACGCCAACCGCCGACGGCACGGATCGGCTCAAGCCGCGCGGAGTAGCCCTCGGCGAGCGACGCCGCAACGGGGTGCTCAGCCTGGAAGGCATCGAGCGCGCGCGTCACGCCAAGTGGCGAGCAGCCCGACTGCTCCCAGCTTAGGGGCGGGGAGTGCGCGCGGGCTGAGCGGTGCGAGAGTCAGTGCCTCCGAGTAGGCGAGCCCGTCAACCGAGAGTCGGCGCTGCAGGAAGCGCAGCGCCGATCCACGCTTCATGTGTGCGAGATGAACTGAAGTTAGCACTCAGCTCCCACTCCATTCGCGAGCTGAGGTTGTCCCGTAGTTCGTAGAAGTTGAGGTGGCGGTCCTCCCGCCTCGTCCGCTCGCGTTGCGAGCGTGACAGGCGCCAACCAAGTCCGCGAGGACAGGAGGACCGCATGGGGACCGTAGACCACGACGCCGACGAGCA
>JBBPZM010000037.1:0-35994 GCA_038199035.1 Solirubrobacterales bacterium
AGCGACGAGGCGAACGGCGACGCCGTCGCGGTCTCGACCTCCACGAGCGAGAGCTCGCGGCGGTGCAGCGCGCGCAGGAGCTCCTGCAGGCCGGGTAGGTCGAGCACGTCGCGCAGGCACTCACGGTAGGTCTCGAGCACCACCGGGAACTCGCCGTAGCGGCGGGCGACCTCGAGCAGCGTCTGCGCCTTCAGACGCTGCTGCCAGAGCGGTGTGCGTCGTCCGGGGTACGCGCGCGGGATCAGCAGCGCGCGGGCGGCGTTCTCGCGAAAGCGCGCGCCGAACAGCGCCGAGGCTCCGAGTTCGCCGACCACGAGGTCCTCGAGCTCGTCGGGGTCGACCATGACCAGCTCGGCGCCGGGCGGCTCGTCGGCGTCGGGGAGGTGGACGATGATCCCGTCGTCAGACCAGATGGCGTCTGACTCGAGGCCGAACTGGTCGCGGATGCGCGCCGATAGGGCCAGTCCCCACGCGGCGTGGACGCGGCCGCCGAAGGGAGAGAGGACGCACAGGCGCCAATCCCCGATCTCGTCGCGGAAGCGCTCGATGACCACCGTGCGATCCGAGGGCAGCACTCGCGTCGCCGCCTGCTGCTCGCGCAGGAAGTCGAGAAGAATGGCGGCGGCGCGGCGGTCGAGGTCGTGGTCGCGCTCCAGGGTCTCGGCCGGCTGGTCGACCGCCCAGCGCGAGAACTCTCCGATCGCCCGGCCCAGCTCCTTGGGTCGCCCCACGCCGTCGCCGCGCCAGAAGGGCACGGCGCCGGGCGCGCCGGGGGCGGGCGACACGACGACCCGGTCGCGGCCGATCTCCTCGATGCGCCAGCTCGACGCGCCCAGCAGGAACGTCTGGCCAGGGCGAGCCTCGTAGACCATCTCCTCGTCGAGCTCGCCGACCCGGCGACCATCGGGCAGCGTGACCGAGAACAGCCCGCGATCGGGGATCGTCCCGGCGTTGGTGACCGCGAGCTGGCGCGCGCCCGGGCGAGCGCGGATCGTGCCCGCGACCCGGTCCCAGACGATGCGGGGGCGCAGGTCGCCGAACTCCGACGAGGGGTAGCGCCCGTCGAGCATGTCGAGCACGTTCTCGAGCTGGGAGCGGGAGAGGTCGGCGTAGGAGTGGGTCCGGGTGACCAGGGCGTGGAGCTCGACGACGGGCACGGGCTCGGGCGCCGAGGCCGCGATGGCCACTACCTGCTGGGCCAGGACGTCGAGCGCGTTGCGGGGCACGACGGTGGCCTCGATCTCGCCGGCGCGCATGCGGCTGACCACCACCGCGCACTCGAGCAGGTCGGCGCGGAACTTCGGGAAGACGATGCCGCGCGAGACGTCGTCGATGCGGTGGCCGGCCCGGCCGATGCGCTGGAGGCCGCGCGCCACCGATTTGGGCGACTCGACCTGAATGACGAGGTCCACCGCCCCCATGTCGATGCCCAGCTCTAGGCTCGAGGTGGCGACGAGGCACGGCAGCTCGCCGGACTTCAGCAGCTCCTCCACGACCAGGCGCTCCTCGCGGGCCAGCGACCCGTGGTGGGCGCGGGCGATCTGCCGGGCCGGGGGCGAGCCGTTCGCGCCGCCGCGCCCGGCGACCTGGGCTTCCCCATCCGCGCCGCCGCGCCCGGCGACCTGGGCTTCCCCATCCGCCTCGGCCAGCTCGTTGAGGCGCAGGGCGAGCCGCTCGGCGCCGCGGCGGTTGTTGACGAAGACGATGGTCGAGCGGTGCCGGCGCACGGCTTCGAGGATCTGGGGATAGATGGCCGGCCAGATCGAGCGGCGGGTGGCCTCGCCGCCGGTGAAGGGATCGAGCTCGGCGCCCGCGTCGGCGTCGGGCTGGACCATCGACTCCACGGGCACGCGGATCTGCACCTCGAGCGGCTTGTGCACGCCGACGTCGATGATGGTGCACCCGCGCCGCGGGCCGACGAGGAAGCGCCCGACCTCCTCGAGCGGGCGCTGGGTGGCGCTGAGGCCGATGCGCTGGAACGGCCGGCCCGCCAGCGCCTCGAGGCGCTCGAGGGTCAGGGCGAGGTGGCTCCCGCGCTTCGTCGAGGCCACGGCGTGGATCTCGTCCACGATGACCGCCTCGACATGGGTGAGGACCTCGCGGGCCTGCGAGGTGAGCATCAGGTAGAGCGACTCGGGCGTGGTGATCAGCACGTCGGGCGGATAGCGGCGCATGGCCGCGCGGTCGCGCTGAGCGGTGTCGCCCGTGCGGATGCCCACGCGGATGTCGGCGCCGATCCCCCGCAGCGGTGCGCGCAGATTGCGCTCGACGTCGTAGGAGAGCGCTTTGAGCGGCGAGACGTAGACCAGGCGGGTGCGCCGGTCGGCGTCCGCTGGCGCCGACACCGGCTCCGCGGCCAGGCGATCAAGCCCCCACAGGAACGCGGCCAGTGTCTTGCCCGAGCCGGTGGGAGCGGAGATGAGCACGTTGTCGCCCGTGGCGATGGCCGGCCAGGCCTGCCGCTGAGCTGGCGTCGGCTGCTCGAAGGCGCCCTCGAACCACTCGCGCACGCGCGGGGAAAAGGAGGAGAGGGGCATTGGGTCGAGGATACGCGGGCGCTGCGGAGCGCTCGGGCGCGGCTTCAGGGCCGAGCCTCGGCGCCGCTCAGCCGCCCGAGTGGCCCGGCTCGCCCGCCGCTTCCAGCCCCGCCAGCTCCCGCGCCCGGCCGAAGACCGCGTCGGCCATCTCGTCGGTCAGCTTGCCGGTGAAGGTGTTCTGCTGGGAGGGGTGGAAGCAGCCGAGCAGCGTCCGCCCGCCCTCTCTCAGCTCGGCACCGTGCCCAAAGCGGGGACGCGGCGTCGAAGCCGGCTCGCCCAGCAGCGCCCGCAGGCGCAGGGCGGCGTCCCAGGCGAAGCCGCCGAGGCAGACGATGACCCTCGCCTCGTCGAGCAGCTCGAGCTCGCGGGCGGCGTAGGGCAGGCAGCGGTCGCGCTCCTGCGGTGTGGGGCGATTGGCGGGCGGCGGGCAGCGCACGGCGGCGGTGATCCAGCAGTCGCGCAGCGTCAGGCCGTCGCCGCGCCGATGGGAGCCGGGCTGGCTGGCGAAGCCGCAGCGCCACAGCGAGGCGAAGAGGAAGTCGCCCGAGCGGTCGCCCGTGAAGAAGCGACCGGTGCGGTTTCCGCCGTGGGCAGCGGGGGCGAGCCCGAGCACGACCACGCGGGCGCGCGGGTCGCCGAGGCCGGGCAGCGGGCGCCCCCAGTAGTCCCAGTCGGCGAAGGCGGCGCGCTTCTCGTGGGCCACGCGCTCGCGCCACTCCACCAGCCGGGGGCACAGGCGGCAGTCGACGACCTGGGCCTCGAGCTCGGCCAGCGCAGCGTCGTTGCGGGTCAAGTGACAGCGGCCGGCGCCAGCAGGCCGACCATCAGGCGCTCGATCACCAGCTCGAGGTCGCGCACGTCTGCGGGAACGCCCAGCCGCAGCTGGCGCGAGGCCAGCTCGGTGACCGCTCCGACGACGGCGAAGACGTCGTCGGGCGAGGCAAAGCGCGAGAGCGCGCCGTTGCGGGCCGCGGCGGCATTCTCGGCGTCGACCGCCGCGGCGAAAGCGGCCATGACGGTGTCGCGACGCTGGGCGCCGCGCTCGCCCGCGCCCAGGATCTCGACCAGGAGGGTCTGGGCCTCGTCGGGATGAGAGGCCAGCATGTCCAAGAAGGCGCGGATCCCGCCGCGCAGGCGCTCGCGCGGGTCGGGGCCGGCCTGCGCCGCGGCCTGGGCCATCGCTCCCAGCACAGCCTCGGCCGCCCTGTCGAACAGGGCGAGGATGCACTCCTCCTTGTTGGCGAAGTGCTCGTAGAAGGTCGCCTTGGACATGCCCGCCGTCCGCGCGATCGCCTCGGCGCTGGCGTCGGCGTACCCGCTGCGCGCGAAGACGGCGGCAGCGGCCTCGAGGAGCCGGTCGCGCTGAACCGAGAAGCGAACCTCGGGCGGCGGCGCATGACGACCCCGCGCAACCCCCACCCCGCGATCGTTCATGGTCGCGAGTCTAGAGAGGGTTCGGGCCGTCAAAGCGGGCCTGGGCATATTGCATATGTGCCGCGGCGCTCAGCCGGCCGTCATGCGGCACGCTGGTTCAGGCGCGCAGCTCGCGCCCGTACTGACTGGCGTAGTAGGCGCGGTAGTCCCCGGAGCGGATTGGCTCCCACCACCATCGGTTGTCGCGGTACCAGCCGACGGTGGCCTCGAGGCCCTGGTCGAAGTGCACCTGGGGCGTCCAGCCCAGCGCGCGCACCCGGTCGGAGGACAGCGAGTAGCGGCGGTCGTGGCCGGGGCGGTCGGACACGAACTCGATCAGCGACTCGTCGCGGTCGCACAGCGAGAGGATGCGCCGCACGACTTCGAGGTTGGGGCACTCGTCGGGGCCGCCGACGTTGTAGGCCTGGCCGGGCTGCCCGCGCTCAAGCACGACCGAGATGGCCCGACCGAAGTCCTGAGCGTGGATCCAGTTGCGGACGTTGAGTCCGTCGCCGTAGACCGGCAGCGGGTCGCCGGCCAGTGCGTTGAGCACCATCAACGGGATGAGCTTCTCCGGGTACTGGTAGGGCCCGTAGTTGTTGGAGCCGCGGCAGATGCTGGTCGACAGCCCATGGGTGTGGAAGTAGGAGGAGACGAGCAGGTCGCCGCCGGCCTTGGTCGCGCTGTACGGCGACGAGGGCGCCAGCGGCGAGGACTCGGTGAACGAGCCCGAGTCGATCGAGCCGTAGACCTCGTCGGTCGAGACCTGCACATAGCGCAGCCCGCGCTCGCGCGCCGCCTCGAGCAGGACCCACGTGCCGCGGGAATTGGTGGTCAGGAAGTCGCCCGCGCCCGCGATCGAGCGATCGACGTGGGTCTCGGCGGCGAAGTTGACCACCGCCTCGCAGCCGTCGATCGCCTCGGCCACCGCAACCGGGTCCTCGATCCCCCCGACCACGAAGCGCAGCCGTGGGTCGTCGATCACGTCGTGGAGGTTCTCCCTGCGCCCGGCATACGTGAGCTTGTCCAGCACCACGACCTCGTCGGCGAGCTCCCCGACGCGCATGCGGACGAAGTTCGACCCGATGAAGCCGGCCCCGCCGGCGACGAGCAGCCTCACGCGGGCAGCCCCGCGCCCGCCCGCGCGCGCTCCTCGAGGAACGCCCGCAGGCCCTCGGTCCAGGGCGGCAGAACCGGGGTGTCGGACCGCTCGGTGGCCAGGGCGCTGTAGGCGGGGCGCGGCGCCGGGCGGCCGAGATCGGTGGTGGTGCGCTCGGCCACCGCGCAGTTCGCCCCCGCGAGGCGGAAGATCTCGACCGCGAAGTCGTGCCACGAGCACTGGCCCGCGGCGGCGACGTGGTGCACGCCGCTCGTCGTGCCCTCGGCCAAGGCGACCAGCGCGGGCGCCAGGTGACCGGTCCACGTCGGACAGCCGACCTGATCCGTGACCACGCCGACCCCGTCTCGCTCGCCGGCCAGGCGCAGCATGGTCTGCGGGAAGTTCTGGCCGCCCACGCCGAACAGCCACGCAGAGCGCACGACCACGTGGCCGGGGCCGGCCCCGGCCACGGCCTGCTCTCCGGCCAGCTTGCTCGCACCGTAGACCGAGAGCGGGTTCGGCTCGTCCGACTCGACGTAGGGCGTGCGGCGACGCCCGTCGAAGACGTAGTCGCTGGACACGTGCACCAGCCGCGCCCCGCTGCGGGTCGCGCTGGTCGCCAGGTGGCCGGGGGCGCGGCCGTTGATCGCCATGGCCGTCTCGGGATCGGCCTGGGCGCCGTCCACGTCGGTGTAGGCGGCGCAGTTGACGATCGCGTCGGGGCGCTCGGCGCTCAGCACCCGATCCATCGCCGAGGGATCGGCGATGTCCAGGTGGGCGTGATCGAGGCCGGCGACGTGGTGGCCCCGCTCGGCGGCGGCGCGCACGACGTCACGCCCGAGCTGCCCCGACGCCCCGGTGACGAGCAGACGCATCGCGCTAAGGCATAGCGCAATCGCGCGCTCCAACGCCCGCCCGACCTGGTCGGGCCGAGGCGATGGTCGCCTGGCGGCGGTCTGCCGCCGCGGTGGGGAGGAGCCCTTCGGCCCTAGGAGGTCTTGCCGATCTTGAAGATCTTGGTCCCGCAGTCGGGGCAGACGCCCTGGAGGGCTGGGCGACCGTTCTTCATGGTCACCTCCTTGGCGTCCTTGATCTCGACCTTCTTGCGCTCCTTGACGCAGTAACCCTCGGCCATGCCGAACCTCCTTGGGGTGAGATGGCGGCCCTCCGTCGGCGGGGCCGGCGCTCGAATCTAGGGCACCGCCCGGACGCCCGCGGCACCAAGGCGTGCACCAAAGCGCACGAACGCTGCCCGAAGATGGCGTTTCCTGGCGGGTTCGGGTCCTCGCGAGCGACATCGGACGCCGCGAGCTCGACCCCTCAGAGGATTCCGATCTCGCTCTGGTCGCCGGCCAGGAAGCGGTACGCCCGCGGCTGGCGGCGATCGCGGAAGACCGACACGTTGCGCCCCAGCAGCGACGACTCCATGCGTCCGTCCAGGCCCCTGACCGACGATCCCGCCAGCAGGATGGAGTGCTCGACCTCCGCGTGCTCGACCAGGCAGCTCTCGCCGATGGCGGTGTAGGGCCCGACGTAGGCGTCGATGAGCCGGGCGCCGGCGCCGATGATGGCCGGGCCGCGGACCCTGGCGCGCTCGAGGCGGGCGCCCGCCTCGACGATCACCCGCCCGTCGACCTGCGAGTCGATGAGCTCCCCCTCGACGCGGGCCTCGATGGTGTCCAGCACGAGGCGGTTGGCCTCGAGCATGTCCTCCTTGCGCCCGGTGTCCTTCCACCACCCCTCGACCACGTGGGGCTCGACGCGCTGGCCGGCGTCGATGAGGTGCTGGATCGCGTCGGTGATCTCCAGCTCGCCGCGGGCCGAGGGCGCGATCGCGCGCGCGGCGTCGTGGATGGCGGCGGTGAACATGTAGACGCCGACGAGGGCCAGGTCGCTGCGGGGCTCGCGCGGCTTCTCCTCGAGGCGCACGACCGCGCCGCCGCTCAGCTCGGCCACCCCGTAGCTCTGGGGGTCGGGGACGTGGGTGAGGAGGATGAGGGCGTCGGGCTCGTGGGTGCGAAAGGCCGCCACCAGCTCGTCGATGCCGCCCTGAAGCAGGTTGTCGCCCAGGTACATGACGAAGGGCGCGCCGGCCAGGAAGCCCTCGGCGGTCAGCGCGGCGTGGGCGAGGCCGAGTGGCTCGTCCTGGAGGACGTAGGTGATCTGGACGCCGAAGCGCGAGCCGTCGCCGGCGGCGGCACGGATCTCGTCGCCGGTCTCGGGAGCGATGACCACGCCGACCTCGCGGATGCCGGCGTGGGCCATGGCCTCTAGCCCGTAGAAGAGGACCGGCTTGTTGGCCACCGGCACGAGCTGCTTGGCCGAGGTGTGGGTGATGGGACGCAGCCGCGTCCCGCGCCCTCCCGAGAGGATGAGCCCCTTCAGCTCCTGCATGGTCTCAGTAGGTGTCGCCGAGCTTGCGATGGTCCCAAGTCACCCGCGAGCGCTCGCGGAACTCCAACCCCACGCGCTTGGGGACCTGCCCGCGGAAGAAGTCGCGCACGGGGTCGAACTCGGGGCCGGGGCCGCTGTAGCGGTCGACGAGCTCCATGGCGATCCCGGTGACGACCTGGGGGTCGCGGTGGAGCACGGCCTCGGTCTCGAGCATGACGCCCCGCAGCTCCTGGTACTCGACGCCGGCCTCGACCTGGAGGGTGGCCCGAGCGTCGCGCTCGAGGTTGCGGGCCTTCTGGGACTTAGCGTAGGTCCAGGCCCACAGGCCGCCGTCACGGATCACGTACCACAGCGGCATGAGGTGGGGCCAGCCGTCGCGGCCGTTGGTGGCGCATACCATCACCCGCTCGTGCTCGAGGAAGGCGGCCGCCTCCTCCTCGCTCATCCGGATCTGGTCGCGACGACTCACGCCGCAACCCTACGAGAAGCTGGATCGTGCGGTCTCTCCGCGCGCCGGCGTCGGGTGCAGGACGGCCCGCCTCAGCTGGCCGCTACTGCCGCGGCCTGGCGCAAGCGGGCCGCCGCGTCGCGCACCGCGTCCCGGGCCTCGACGGGCTCGATCACCGCCGCGTCCCCGACCTCCTTTAGCACCTCGCGCACGAGCCACCCCGTTCCCGCGAAGGCGAGCTCGACGATGACCGACCCGTCGGCGAGCTCGGCCACGACCGGCCGCTCCTCGCGCGCCCACCGCGCACGCTCGGGCGAGACCCAGACGCGGGCGTGGCGCGAGGCCTCGACCTCGCCCGTGCGAGGCCAGCCGTCGAGGTCGGCCGCGGGGTCGATCTCGGGCCGGGGCTCGAAGCCGCGATCGGTGACGCAGGCGCGTTTGATGCGGTCGAGGCGGAAGTGGCGCACACTGTCGCGCGAGGCGTCGAAGGCCGCGACGTACCAGCCCTCGCGCCCGTTGATGAGCGCGTAGGGCTCGACCTCGCGCTGGGAGAACTCGTCCTCGTTCTCCTTGTAGTACTCGAGCTCGAGCAGGCGATGGCCGTCGATGGCGCGCGAGGCCACCGCGGCGATCTCGGAGTCGTCTCCCCCGCTGCTGGCCACCTGGAGCCCCTCCTCGGCGGGATCGTGGCCTCCCAGGGCGGCGACGATCTTCTCGCGCGACGAGGCCAGCGATCCTTCGGGGATGTGCTCGCCGATGAGATCGATGGCCGCCACCAGCGCCTTGGCCTCGATGGGCAGCAGGCGGGCCGGCCGGGCGAAGGAGTCCGAGTAGGCGTCGGGGTCGACCTCGATGCGCCCTTCGTCGGTGACCTCGGCGTAGAGGATGTAGGAGCCGGCGCCGAAGTTGACGACGTTGAGGACGCTGATGTCCTCGGCCAGCTCGTGCTCGGAGACCTGGAGGCGCTCACAGACCTCCGAGACCTCCGGCGTGCGCCCCGCCCGCCCCGCTTCGATGAGGATCGAGGCAAGCGTGACCAGGCGGGCGAAGCGCTCGGGGCGGATGGCTGCGTCCGGGCGGCCTTCGTCGCCGGGCTCCTCCGCATCGCGCGCGGCGGCGGCGCTGTGGCCGTCGTCGCCGCGCGCGCCGCGCGCCGGGGCCAGCTCGGGCTCGCCGGCGTGGCGCTCTTCGAGGAGGTCGAGGCGCTGCTCGAGCTGCTCGACCAGCTCGGCCGGCCCGAGCAGGCGCGCGTGCTCTCCCAGGCCGAGCACCCACGACAGCAGGGCACGGGGGTTGGCATAGGACGTGACGAAGACCCGCTCGCCGTCCTCGTCCGCGTCCTCGAAGCGCCCGTAGCGCCCGAAGTGGCGCTCCACCTGCCAGGCGATGCGGTCGCTGACGGCGATCTCGGCCTCGCCCTGGGTCTCGCCGAACTGCCACTGGATGCGGTCGGCGTAGGCGCGCGGGTCGAAGTCCGCGGGGCGCTGGAAGTCGTGCTCGGCCTTGGTGGCGTAGGCGACCTTGCCGCGAATGCGCGAGAGGCGAAAGACGCGGATAGCGTCGCGCTCGTGGGCGTGGCCGACAAGGTAGAACTGGCCCCCCTGGAAGAGCAGTTGGTAGGGATCGACCCGCCGCTCGCCCAGGTCGTCGCGGTCCATCGTGTAGTAGTCGAAGACGATCGTCTTGCGCCGCGAGATCGCGGTGTCGATCTTCACCAGGCGCTGGGAGACCGCGTGCCCCCCGGCCGAGGCGGTGATGCCCAGGGCGATCGAGCGCTGGTCGGGCGCCCGCAGGGGGCTCGGCCGCCCCCACGAGATCTGCTGGAGGGCCAGGCGCAGCGGCTCGGCGTAGGCGAACTCGCCGTCGAGGAGCGACAGCGCGGTTTGGAGCGCGGCCAGCTCCGAGTCGGCGAACTCGATCGCCGGCAGGTAGAAGTTCTCGGGCGGCAGGGTGTAGCTCTCGGCCTCGGCCGCACCGTCGACCGGCTTCTCCACCGCCAGGGCGATGCCCAGCGAGTCGAGCTCGGCGCGGTCGGCGTAGAAGCGCCGCGCGAAGGCGTCCTCGTTCATCCCGCTGTAGCCCTCGACGGCCTGGCGGATCTCCGGAGCGGTGACCGGCCGGCGCTCGGCCATGAGGAACGAGATCAGCGAGAGCTGGCGGATGAGCTTCTCGGTGTCCTTGGCCATGGCCCGACACGATAAGAAACCCAGGGCCGCGGCGTTTGCGGACGGCGGCTGCACCCTCGCTATTTCCGCAGTTTCAGGTGGGAGGTGCGCCCGATGGTGGGCAGGTTCCGTGCCCTGGCGGCGGCCAGCGCGCCGGCGGGCAGGTTCAGCGTTCGGCGGCGGCCAGGGCAGCGGCGGCGAACGCGCGTAGGTCATCAAGGCGGCCGAGCGCGTCCCAGACCTGGCGGTCGTCGAGCCGGGCGTACCCATGGACCAGGAGGTTGCGCAGGCCGGCCGCGGCTTCGAGGCGCCCGGCTAGCTGATGATCGAGCACGTCTCCCTCGCGCAGACTCGTGAACACTCCGCGGTAGTCGTCGGGCGGGCGGAGCCCGAGTCTCCGCTACGAGGTGGGCACCGACGTCGATGGCCACTTGGAGGGCGAGCTGAAGCGCGCGCTCGGCCTTCAGGCGAGTGTCGAGGTCGGCGAGATAGGGGTCCTGCCCCTCTCCCCGGACCCGGCCGAGCAGGTCGAGCAGCGTGTCCAGGCGCTGGAGGCGGTCCCTAACTCGGTCGGGATCGACCAAAGCGGCCCTCGCGTTCCGGTGGCGCAGCCCGCGCGCCAGCTCCTCGCGCAGCGGAATCGTGTCGAGGTACCCGACCAGGGCGTCCGCTTCCAGCCCGACCCGGGCACGAGCGTCGCGGTCCACGAGCCTGACCGCTGACTGCCCGGCGCGGTGGACGAGGAGGGGGGGCGCGTCGTTGAGCACGATCACATCGACCTCGCTCGTGCCGAGCGCTCTAGCCGCATCCGCCGTGAGCTCGAGCCGCAGCCTCAGACGCTGCTCAACGCTCGAGTGTGGATCGACCCACACGGCGACGTCCACGTCCGAGAGAGCGCCGGGGCGCGCCGTCGCCTGGGAGCCGAAGAGCGCCGCGGCGACGACGCCCTCCCGGTCGAGCGCAGTCGCCAGGCGGGCGGACGCGTCGGCCTCGAGGCGGATCGGAGGGCCGGTGTCATCGAGCCGCGTCACGCTCACATCGTCGCGCACGGCACGGCGGTGCGAGATCGCGCTGACTTCCCTGGCGATCGCGTCGGACTGCGCGCGCCCGGGATCTCGGCCTACGCCGCCTCGCGGCTCGCGAAGTAGGCCCCGGCGCCCAGGGCGCGGTCGAACGCCGACCAGCGCTGGCCGTCGGGGAGCTCCTTCTCGATGCGGTCGAAGGAGCCCAGGCGGCCGCCGAGGTTGTCGATCATGTGGACGAGGGTGGCCTCGCGTGTGCAGGGGACGACCGGGCTGCCGTGCTCGAGCGCCCCGTGGTGGGAGAGGATGATGTGCAGCACCGCCTGGGCGAGCTCGGGGGGGAACCCCTCGATGCGCTCGATCGCGTGGCGCACGCGGTAGTAGCCCAGGGGGATCTCGCCGTGCAGGCGACCCTCGTCGGAGAAGCCGATGGCCTGGCCCTCCATGGTGTAGGCCTCGAGCTTGCCGATGTCGTGCAGGAGCGCCCCGGTCACCGCGACGTCGCGATCGACCCCGGGGAACGTGGCGGAGATCGCGCTCACTCCCTGGGCGACCCCGAGCGAGTGCTCGAGCAGGCCGTGGCGATAGGCCTGGTGGTAGTACTTGGCCGCCGGGGCTGCCTGGTAGCTGGCCCAGCCGTCCGAGCCGGATCCGAGCAGGTCGTCCAGCAGGCGCCGCAGGTGGGGCTCCTGGACGGTGCCCACGAGCTCGCGGAGATCGGTCTCCATCTGGTGGGCCTCGCGGGCGGGGCCGTCGAGTAGCTGCCCCGGGTCGTACTCACCGTCCTGCGCCGCCCGCAGCTGGCTGAGGACGAGCTGGGGCCCGTAGCGCTCGTGGACGGTGAAGCGCCCGGCCACCCGGGCGACGCAGCCAGCCGGCGTCTCGGCGCCGGCGTCTGCCCCGCACTCCCACAGAACGGCGGGGACCGTTCCCGTGCGGTCGCCGAGGACCAGCTTGAGGAACTCGCCGCCGGAGCGCGTGCGCCGAACCTCGATCTCGCGCACGAGCAGGGCACATTCGACGGTCTGCCCGGCCTGCATCTCCCTGACCAACATGCGGCCGAAGATAGAACGGCCCGCGGACGGCTCAGACGCCGTTGGGGCGCCCGGTGCGGGCGCCGATACGAAGCTGTGGCTCACTTGGCGCAGAGCGCGCTCGGGTCCGTAGAGCGCCCCGGAGGAGCGTCATCGCCGTCTAGCCTGGGGGGCCGATGGACAGTCGCTGCCGGATCCTGCTCATCTCGGGAAGCCTTCGGGCGGGCTCGACCAACACCGCCCTGCTGCGGACCGCGCAGGCCGTCGCTCCCCAGCCAATCTCCGCGGACCTCTACGGCGGCATGGACGACCTGCCGCACTTCAACCCCGACGACGACGGCGAGGGCGCGCCCGTCGACCCGGCTGTCGTCTGCTGCGCGCCCAGCTCGCCGCGGCTGACGCGCTGCTGCTCTCCACTCCCGAGTACGCGGGCGCCCTTCCGGGGTCGTTCAAGAACCTGCTCGACTGGACGGTGGGTGGCGGCGAGACCTACGGGATGCCGGTGGCGTGGCTCAACGCGGCCGGGCCGGCGTCACCGACCGGCGCCGCCGACGCCCACGCGTCGCTGCGCAAGGTGCTCGGCTACACAGGAGCCGACATCGTCGAGGCCGCCTGCGTGCACATACCCGTGGTGCGGAGCGCCATCGGCACCGACGGGCTGATCGCCGACCCGGCGATCAGCGAGCGAGCGACGGGCGCCCTGACGGCGCTGGCCGAGAGTGTGGCCGCGACTCGAGGCCGGGCCTAGAGGTTCGGGAGCCGGATGTATCCGTGTGTTGGCCCGAAGCCGAGCTCATTGATGCGAATCTCAGGCTTCTTGGCCAGGACGCTCGGCGGCACGTCGTAGACCACCTTCCCGGAAGCGGTGGAGTCAGGGCCAATCGTGGTCACGAAGAACGGTTGCTCGCCGGCGCCGATAGCAGCGGTAGTCCCGCTGCTACTGCGCATAGCCACTCCTCCCCCGGTCTCCTCCTCGACGGTGACGAGCCTAACCATGTAAGCGGAACCAGTCGATTGTTGTGGGGAGCTGCTTCCAGGACGGCCGAATCGGCCCTGGCTGGGCTGCGCTTTGTCCGGGTCCGCGAAACCCACGTCGCCGGGCAGCGACGTGTCGCTGCGGGTCAGGCCGCGGCCTCGGGCGCCGCGCGCTCGACCCGCCCCGGCGCGACCAGCCGCCGGCGATGGGCTCGGGCGATCAGCGGCCGCTCGACCAGGTGCCAGCTCGCGGCACCCACGGCCAGCGTCAGCGGCAGCGCTGCCAGCCCGAGGATGAGCATGCTGTGCCCGGCCAGTCCCAGGTGCTGGAGGTAGAGGATCACTGGGATCTGCCACAGGTAGACCCCGTAGGAGATGACGCCGGCGGCGGCGAGGGGGCGCGCCGCGGCCCACGTCGACCAGCGACCGGAGCCGGTGGCCACGGCCAGCACGATCAGGCCGAAGCCGACGCCCGCGGGGAGGTCCTGGACGATGCCCAGCAGCGCCCCGTTGAGCGCGCCGCCGGGGAGCGAGTGCCACACGCCGTTGGCGACCACCAGCAGCAGTCCGCCGATGCCCAGCATCGCGGTGGCGGCGCGGCCGGGAGCGCGCCCGCGTTCCTCCCAGCGTCCGGCGATGAGCGCGCCGAGGATGCCGATCGCGAAGTAGGGCAGCCAGCCGGGGAGAGCGCGGAAGAAGGTCTGGGGCAGGTCGCCGAGGTACACCAGCGCGTGCCACGCTAGGCCGACGGCGACGAGGCCGAGGGCGAGCGCCATCTGGGGCTGGCGGCGCCCCCGCGCGCGGGCGAACGCGAACCAGCCGAGCAGGGGCAGCAGGGCGTAAAAGGCGAGCTCGACGACCAGCGTCCAGGTGACGGGGTTGAAGCTCAGGACCGTGTCGCCCGAGTAGTTCTGCCCCATCAGGGCGAACAGCCACAGATCTCCGGTGTCGGGCAGGCGGACGTGCACGCCGGGGCTCCCCGCGGCCGCCCGCAGCAGCGGGTAGATGGCGATCATGCACACGTAGTAGGCGGGAAGGATGCGGGCCGCGCGCCGCGCGAGGTAGGAGCGCAGGTCGACGGGCGCGCGCTGGCGGCGCGCGGCGCGCTCGAACGAGCGATAGAGCAGGAATCCGCTGAGGACGAAGAAGAGCAGCAGCCCCATGCTCAGGCGCAGGGGGAAGGCCTCCCAGGCGTGCGTGGCGCGGCTCGGGCGCCCGTAGAGGTAGACGTGGTAGCCGAGGACCGAGAGCGCGGCGAGGCCCCGCAGGCCGTCGAGGCCGGCGCTGCGCGCGGCGGTCGCGCGCGAGCCCGTGACGCCTTCGTCGCGAGGCCGCCCGGCGGCCCGATGCGGCGGCTGCGCGGGGCGGCGCGCCGGGCGCGCGCGTTGTGCCGTGGCGGGCGTCATGGTCCGAACCGGGCGCCGGGACCGCTCAATGCGGGCGCTCGGAGTAGGCCTGCGAGTCTAGACGCCCCGCAGGCCGGCTCCGCCTCGCTCACCGTCGAGCCTCTCCCCGGAAAAGAGGACCCCGCGGTTCGCCGAGTGGGACGCTCAGGCCGCCTCGAACGGAGCGGCGCCGCGCTCGCGAAAGTAGCGCTGGAGGCGCTCGTCGACGACCAGGCGCCCGGCGGCCAGCTCCTCCTCGGCCTGGTCGTCGCCCACCACCAGCGCGTCGTAGTAGTCGCGCAGGCGCCCGGCCTCCCAGATGCGGAACATCTCGCGGTACTGGGCCGAGACGTTGACCGGGGCGTCGGGGTCGGAGGGCAGCGCCTCGCCGGCGTTACGCACCCGCGTCTCGAAGCTCTCGTAGCTGCGCACCGAGTAGTGCAGGATCTCCACCGGGGCGGGGTAGGACTTCGGCGCCACGCCGTTGAGCGTGATGCGGTGCGAGCCCGTGCCGACGCTGACCTCCGCCGTTCCTCGGTGGGCGACCTTGGGCAGGATCAGCCGCCCGATCAGGTTGCGTCCCTCGTTGTCGCGCAGCAGCATGCGCTCCCAGAAGGGCTGGTCGGAGTCGGGCCGGGGCACGAAGTTCAGCTTGCGCGACATCACGGCCTGGACGTGGTCGGGCTGGGAGGCGAAGAGCTCCTTTAGGTCGCCGCCCTCCTGGGGCCACCAGAACTCGTCGGCGTCGTTGTCGATGACCCAGTCGGCGCCGAAGTCGGTGGCGGCCAGCCGGGCCATCCGCGTGCGCCAGGCGTGCTGGGCGAAGTCGGTCGACGGCTCGTGGATGAGATGGACGTGGCCCTCGCGCTCGTAGCGCTCGAGGATGTCCGGGGTGCCGTCGCTGGAGTGGTTGTCGGTGGCCACGACGAAGTCGACGCCGCGCTCGAGGTGGTAGATCAGGTTCTCCTCGACGATGTCCTCCTCGTCGCGGGCGAGCAGGGTCATGACCAGCTTCATGACCGGCTCCCGGCGGCGGCGGGCGCGTCGAGCGCCGGCGCCTCGCCCGCGAGGTGGGCGAAGTTGCGCCACAGCGAGACGTCGATCTGCGGGCACAGGTCCAGCAGGCGGCGGACGTCGTCCTCGAGGCGGCGCACCATGTCCTCGCGCATGTCGTCGCTGAGCGTCGGCTTGTCGTGCGCCGGGCGGGTGCGCTCCTGGGCCAGGTCGGGCAGCTCCTCGAAGGGCTCGAGGCCCAGGAAGCGGCAGGTGGCGTCGAGCTGCCCGCGCGTGTCGCGGGCGCAGCGCTCGTACTGGAGGACGAGGACCTGCTCGGACGGGTAGATGTCGAACAGCCGCTGGATCTGGTTGTGGTAGAAGCCGCGGTTCATCGCGTCGCCCAGCATCATCAGGTCGAGCGGCTGCTGGCGGCGCTTGTCGCTGCGGCGCATCAGCCGGGCCAGGCCGGAGCGGAACCGCTCGACGGGGTCGCGCAGGAGGACGAGGATGCGCGCGTCGGGGGCGGCGCGGCGCAGCAGGCGCAGCGACCAGAAGTCGTACATGTAGCGGGGCGTCCATTCGCCGCTGATCGCGCCCTCGGGCCGGGGGAAGAAGGAGTGGTAGCGCTCCTCGAGGTCGTCGGGGACGTCCCCGTTCCAGAAGCGCCCGAAGTAGTGCAGCTCCTTGGACTGGCCCTCGATGCGCACCACCTGCGGGTGCTGCTCGATCGCGCGATACCACCAGCTGGTGCCCGAGCGCTGGGCCCCCACGCCGACGAAGTCAGGCGGCGCGGTGCGCCAGCCCGGCGGGCACTCGGGCACCGGCAGCGGCTTCATCCAGCGCGGCGTGGTTTTCTGTTCCTGAGCCATGGGTCGAATGTCGCGGCGGAGGCGCGCATCTGATGCGCGCCCGCCGAGGTGGGAAACCGAGGAGCAGCGGCCGGCGGGCTCCTTCGCGCTAGTCGGCCGCAGGTTCGTCGGAGCCGCCCTCATACTGCCAGAAGCTCGGCGTCCACTCCCAGCCCCGCGCCGCCAGGGCGGCGACGAAGCGCTTGCCCAGCCGCAGGCGCTCGATGCGCGCCTCCGCTGCCTCGCCGCCCAGGCGGCGCACGGCCTCGCGCTCGGCCCGGTGGCCGACGACCGTGCGCGCCCGGTTCTGGGGGGAGAGGAACTCGGCCAGGCTGGCCTCGCGGGGGGGCATCTCCGCCATCAGTGCGCTGACGTCGAGGTCCTCGGGGACCACCTCGAGATGGATGGCCAGCGGCTGGGAGGCGCTGATCGCGAAGAGGGCGCGGCTGTCGGCCCAGTCGAAGTCCCAGTAGGGCGACCCGCCGGCGTCGCCGTCGAGGGCGGCCCGACCGTCCGCGCCGTCGCGCAGCTTGACCTTGCTCGGTTCCACGTCCTGGTAGCGACCGAGGAGAGAGCGCACCATGAAGCGGGCGGCCACCCACGCCTTGGGCTGCTCGGCGCGATCGGCCTCACGGCGCTCGCGCCGAGAGAGCGCGCCCGCCATGCGCTCGGCCTCGGCCCGCGATGCCCGCACCGTCCCGCGCCAGACGTGGACCTCGTCGGGCTCGAGCGAGAGGTGGGTCGGGGGCGGCCCCCAACCGGCGATCTTCAGGTCGTCCACCATGGTCCCCGAGGACGGCGCACCATACCCAACGGCGCTCGCCGCGCCGGGGACGGCGAGCGCGCCCGCCAGACCGACGTGCCAGAGTTTGGCCGCGGTGACTCCGGCGCTGTTCCCCCATCCGCGACCCCGCCCGCGGGCTCGGCCCCCCGCTCCGTTCATCGTCGGCGTCAGCCGGTCGGGCACCACGCTCTTGCGGCTCATGCTGGACGCCCACCCGCAGCTCGCGATCCCGCCCGAGACCCACTTCATCCCGGAATTGGTGGAGGTCTGCCAGCAGCCCGGCGCCGGTCCCCGCGAGGCGCTGGGCTTCCTCACCGGCTACCGCCGCTGGGACGACTTCCGGCTCGACCCGGAGGAGCTGCGCCGTCGCTTCGAGCGGCTCGAGCCGTTCACGGCCCCGGGCGCGCTGCGGGCGTTCTACGGCCTCTATGCCGAGCAGGCTGGCAAGCCGCGCTGGGGGGACAAGAGCCCGCCCTACACGCGCAGGATGCCGCTGATCGCCGGCCTGCTCCCCGAGGCGCGCTTCGTCCATCTCATCCGCGACGGGCGCGACGTCGCCCTCTCGCTCATGGAGGTCCACTTCGGGCCCGACGACGTGCGGGGGGCGGCCGAGCGCTGGACGAAGTGGATCGACAAGGCGCGCCGCCACGCCCAGCGCCTGCCCCACTACCTGGAGCTGCGCTACGAGGACCTGATCGCCGACACCGAGCCGGCGCTGCGGGCCATCTGCGACTTCGTTGAGCTGCCCTGGGACGACGCGGTCCTGCGCTACCACGAGCAGGCGGGCGAGCGCATGGGCGAGATCACCCGCGACTTCGAGCGCGGCGGTGGGCGCGACGCCGTGCCCGCGCAGGTGCGCGCCCACCAGCATCGGCACGTGTCCCAGCCACCTCGCGGCGACCGGGTGGCGCGCTGGCGCAGCGACATGTCGGCGTCCGACCAGGCGGCCTTCGAGGAGATCGCCGGCGGCCTGCTCGCCGACCTCGGCTACCCGCTGGCCCGCGGCCGGGCGGGCGCGGAGTGGCGGTGAGGCTCACCGGCCGCCTGCGGGCGCTCGGCGCCGGTGCCCGCGGCGACCAGCCCGCCATCACCCGACCCCCCGCTCCTTTCGTGGTCGGCGTCACGCGCTCGGGCACGACGCTATTGCGGCTCATGCTCGACGCACACCGCGACATGGCGGTGCCGCCCGAGACCCACTTCGTCACCGACGTGCTGGCGGCCTTCAAGCAGGGGCCGGTGTCGGCCGAGGGCTTCGTCGAGATCGTCACCAGCCACCGCCGCTGGCGGGACTTCGGGCTGCGGCCCGAGGACCTAGAGGCTCGCGTGGGCGCGCTGGCGCCGCTGACCGCCGGGGAGGGGCTCCGCGCCTTTTACACGCTCTACGCCGACCAGGCGGGCAAGTCGCGCTGGGGCGACAAGACGCCGGGCTACCTGCGGCGGATGAAGGCGATCGGACGCGCCCTGCCCGAGGCCCGCTTCGTCCACCTCATCCGCGACGGGCGCGACGTCGCGGTCTCGATCACCGGCCTGCACTTCGGGCCCGACACCGTGCGCGACGCGGCGGCGCGCTGGGCCAAGCGCATCCGGGTGGCCCGCGAGCAGGCGCAGCGAGTCGACCACTACCTCGAGGTCCGCTACGAGGACCTCATCCTCGATCCCGAGCCGACGTTGCGGCGGATCTGCGACTACGTCGAGCTGGAGTGGGACGAGCGCATGCTCGACTATCACGAGCGCGCGCCTGCGCGACTGGCCGAGATCACCCGCGACCTCCCGCGGTCGGCGGAGCGCTCGGTCGAGGCGGATGAGGTGATCCCCGCTGCTCAGCGGGTGAGCATCCACGAGCTGGCGTCGCGGCCGCCCCAGAGCGACCGCGTCGGGCGCTGGCGCACCGAGATGAGCGCGGCCGACCGGGCCGCCTTCGCGCAGGCGGCCGGGGACCTGCTGGCCGAGCTCGGCTATCCCGCGCAGTAAGGGCTGGAAGCTCCACGCACGACTCGTAGCTCCCGGCACGGCCGGACCTCAAGCAACCGGCCCGGGGCTCCAGGCGCCGTCCGCGGCGCGCGATACACAGGTCGAGGTCCAAGGTGCAGCCGCTCTTCGAGCATCGGCGTTCCTACGGTGGGTTCGAGACCCGGGTCCTCGAGCTCGAGGGCGACGGTCCGACGCTCGTCCTCCTGCACGGGTACGCCGACAGCGCCGATACGTGGCGGCTCGTCCTCGACCGCCTGGCGCGCGCCGAGCGCAGCGCGCTGGCGGTCGACCTGCCGGGCTTCGCCTCCGCGGCGCGGCTGGACGACGGTCCCGTGCTGCCCCAGCACGACCGCTTCGTCGACGCGGTCGTGCGCGAGGCCGCACAGGAGGGCGGTGACGCCGTCGTGGTCGGCAACTCGCTGGGCGGCGCGCTGGCCCTGCGGGCGGCCCAGCGCGGAGACGAGATCCCACTGGCTGGTGTCGTCCCCATCGCCCCCGCCGGGTTCGACATGGCGCGCTGGTTCACTCTGATCGAGCGCAACCCGGTGCTCCAGGCCGTCCTGGCCCTGCCCGCGCCGGTGCCCGAGCCCGTGCTGCGCCAGGCGGTGGGGCGCGTCTACGGGATGCTGGCCTTTGCCCACGCCGGCGTGGTCGACCATGACGTCGTCAACGCCTTCACCTCTCACCACCGCGACCGCGCCACCGTAGTGCGCTACCTGCGGACCGCGCGGCGGCTTCTGCCGGAGCTGACCCATCCCTTCGAGCTCGAGCGCGTCCGCTGCCCCGTCCTGCTGGTCTGGGGCGACCACGACCGCATGCTCTCGCCCCGCGGGGCCGACCAGGTGGTGGCCGCGCTTCCCGAGACGCAGGTCGAGGTGATCGAAGGCTGCGGCCACTGCCCGCAGATCGAGGCCGCGGCGCGGGTGAGCGAGCTGCTGCTGGACTTCCCGCGGGCGCTGTCGCGGGTGCGGTGAGTCGCCGGCCCCTGACCCTGGGCGGCTGAGCATGGCTTGCCGGGCGGGGACGGGCTCGGCGCGCCGGGTCAGGTCGTGAGGACGATCTTCAGCGCCTCACGGCGGTCGTACATGGCGTAGGCCTCGGCTGCCTCGCTCAGGGGCATGTGGTGGGAGACGATGGGCGAGGGGTCCAGCTGGCCGGAGGTCATGAGATCGAGCACGTCGTCGACGTTGGCGATCACGTTGGCCACGCCGGCCCGCATCGTCAGCCCCTTGTTCCAGACGAGGCCCATGTGGACCTCGCAGCGCTGGCCGTGGACGCCGACCACGGAGACCGTCCCTGCCTTGCGGGCCAGCCGCACCGCGAGGTCGAGCGCCTGGGCGTTGCCCACGGCCTCGATCGAGGCGTCCACGCCCCGGCCCTCGGTCGCCGCCTTGGCCGCCCCGCGGGGGTCCTCCTCGGTGAGGTGGACCGCCTCGGCGCCGAAGTCACGGGCCATTTCGAGGCGCTCGGGGATGCTGTCCACGGCGAGGATCGGCCCGGCGCCGGCCTGGCGCGCCGCCTGGACGGCGCATAGGCCAACCGGGCCCATCCCGAGGATGGCGACGCTCTCGCCCGGTCGCACGCCCGCGCTGCGGATCGCGTCGAAGCCGGTGTTCATGACGTCGCCGGCGAACAGGGCGGCGTCGACCGACAGCTGCACGGGCGCCGGGCGCAGCACGAGATCGGCGTTGGGCACCAGGACCTGCCCGGCCTGCGAGCCCTGGAGCGCCCCGGAGATCTCGCCGTGGCCAAAGATCCGCAGGCGCTCGCAGAGGTGGAAGAGCCGGCGCCCGCAGAACCAGCACTCGCCGCAGGCGGCGTGGAAGCACCCGATCACGCGGTCGCCGACCGCCACCCGGGTCACCTCGTCGCCGGCGGCGATGACCTCGCCGACGAACTCGTGGCCGATGGTGAAGCCCTGCTCGACGGGATGGCGCCCGTGGTAGATGTGCAGGTCTGAGCCACAGACCGCGCTGGCCTCGACGGAGACCACCGCTTCGGTGGGCACGCTCAGCTCCGGCTCTGGTCGCTCCTCGACGCGCACTTCGCCAGGGGCCTGGAATGTCACGGCCTGCACCGGGGGAAGGCTACCGGCGGCTCGCAGGTCGGCGGTCGCGCACGGGCAGCAGCTCTGACGCAGGCCGCCGCCGTAGCCCCTCGCCGCCACCGTTAGGCTCCCGCCAGCCATGTCGCCCGCCGTGTCCAAGGCCGTGCTCGTCACCGGATGCTCCTCGGGCATCGGACGGGCGACCGCCCAGCACCTGGCCGGACGGGGATGGACGGTCTACGCCAGCGCGCGGCGCCCCGAGTCGATCGAGGACCTCGAGGCAGGCGGCTGCCGGACGCTCGCCCTCGACGTCACCGACGAGGACTCGATGCAGGCGGCGGTTCGGGCGGTCGAGGACGCGGAGGGAGCGGTCGGCGTGCTCGTCAACAACGCCGGCTACTCGCAGTCGGGCGCGGTCGAGGACGTCGCCCTCGACGAGGTGCGCCGCCAGTTCGAGACCAACGTCTTCGGGCTGGCCCGCATGTGCCAGCTCGTGCTGCCCGGCATGCGCCGCCAGGGCTGGGGGCGGATCGTGAACATCTCCTCGATGGGCGGGCGCTTCACGTTCCCGGGCGGCGGCTACTACCACGCGACCAAGCACGCGGTGGAGGCGCTGTCGGACGCGCTGCGCTTCGAGGTCAAGGGCTTCGGAGTCGACGTGGCGATCATCGAGCCCGGCCTGATCCGCACGTCGTTCGGCGACACCGCGGTCGGCTCGATCGACACGGGCTCGTCCGACGCCGAGGGTCCCTACGCTGGCTTCAACGCGGCGGTGGGCGCCGCCACCAAGAGCGCCTACGAGGAGGGCCCGATGTCCCGCCTGGGCGGCGGCCCCGAGACCGTGGCACGCGCGGTCGAGAAGGCGATCTCCAGCTCGCGCCCGCGGACGCGCTACCGCGTCACGCCGTCGGCCTGGATGATCCTCGGCACGCGACGGGTGCTCCCGGACCGGGTATGGGACGGCTTCATGCGCTCGCAGTTCCCCCAGCCCGGGCGGTAGCGCCGAGCGGCCGGTCAGCGCCCGGCGCCCTCGGCGCGCGGGGCGCGCAGCACGGTGATCGACCGCACCGTCAGGCGGCCGTCGCGGCCGCGCGCCGACTCGACGTCCACCGAGTCGCCGGGTCGGATGCCGTGCATGGTGACCGCCTGCCCCTGGGCCGACGCGGCCGCGGTGGCCGTGTGCAGGGCGACCAGAGCGCCCTCGCGGTCGCGCACCCGGATCGTCGAGCCGTCGATGCTCGCGACGCGCCCCCGGATGACGTGGGAGCCGGCCGCGGGCGTGGGCGGCGCGGCGCGCCGGGCCGGGCCGGATGCAGAGGAGCCCTCGTGACCCCCGGCGCTGAGCCGGTGGGCCTGCGTGCCGGCCACGAAGATCATCAGCGCCCCCAGGGCCACTCCGAGGCGGCGACCGGGTCGCCTGCGCCGGCGGGGCCGCCCGACCACCTCCGGCTCCGCCGCCGTCGCCGAAGCGGTTGAGGGCTCAAAGGCGTCGGCCGGCGCACCGTCCCACGTCGTCGCCTCGTCGTCGGAGCGCAGGTCGTGCACCGGCGCGAGGTCGAGCTCGTGCTCTTCGCGCAGCCGCCGCTCGCGGGCTTGCTCGCGGTCCTGCGGTCGACGGGGGGCCGGGCGGGTGCTCATTCGTAGCGCAGGGCGTCGATCGGGCGCAGGGCCGCTGCGCGGTTCGCGGGATACAGGCCGAAGAACAGGCCGACGAGCACCGAGACGGAGAAGGCCACGATCACCGAGGTCAACGAGACGGCCGGCTGGAAGGCCTTGGTGCCCAGGCTGCCCAGCCCCACTCCGCCCACCACGCCGATCAGGCCGCCCAGCCCCGAGAGGACGAGCGCCTCGAGCAGGAACTGGCCGATGATCTGGGACCGCTGCGCGCCGATGGCCTTGCGGATCCCGATCTCGCGGGTGCGCTCGGAGACAGTGACGAGCATGATGTTCATCACGCCGATCCCCCCGACGAGCAGCGAGATACCCGCCACGCCGGCCAGCAGCAGGGTGAGGATGGCGGTCGTCTTGTTGGCGACCTCGAGGATCATCGACTGGTTGAAGATGTCGAAGTCGGCGTCGTTGACGTCGGTGATGTGGTGGGTGTCGAGCAGCGTCGAGCGGATCGTGCGCTGGGCCAGCGGGATGGTCGAGCGCGAGGTCGCCTGGACCAGGATCGACCCGAGGTCGGGGTTGGCGCCGGTGAGGTTGCTCTCCACCGCGCCCAGCGGAGCGACCACCAGGTCGTCCTGGTCGACGGGGCCGCCGCCGCGGCTGGCCAGCACGCCGATGACCTCGAAGCGCGACCCGTTGACCGCGACCCGCTGGCCGATCGGCGACTCCCCGCCGAAGAGCTTGCGGATCACCGTCTGGCCGACCAGCATCACCCGCCGGCGCTCGCGGTCGTCGGTCTCGTCGAACAGCCGTCCGCGGGCGACCGCGAAGTTCTGGGTCGCGAGGTACAGCGGCGTCGTCCCCGCCAGGACCTGCGGCGAGTAGGAGGTGCCGTTCCACACCATGGTGGCCGACGGGGTGATCACCGGCACGACGCGGCGGATCCCGGCCGCTGGGCCCCGGCGCTGGAGCGCGGCCACGTCGTCGAGGGACAGCTTGGGCGGCCGGCTCTGCGTGCCCTTGTTGGGGCCGATGACTCCGCGCGGAAAGACCGTCAGGGTGTTGGTGCCCAGGTCCTCGAGCTGCTTGTTGATCGCCCGCTGGGCGCCGTTGCCCAGGGCGACGAGCAGGATCACCGCACCCACGCCGATGGCCAGCCCGAGCATGGTCAGCCCCGAGCGCAGCCGATTGGCGCGGATCGCTCGCAGCGCGATGCGCACGCTGTCGAGAACGTTCACCCGGCGCTTCCGTGGAGGGCCACCGGCGGCGCCAGCGCCGGCGGGGGGTCGTCGAGCGCGGCCCGACGCTCGTCGCCGACGATCGACCCGTCGAGCAGGTGGACGACCCGCTTGGCGCAGGCGGCCACGTCCTCGTCGTGGGTGATCAGCACCACCGTGCGGCCCTCGGCGTTGATCCGGGAGAAGAGCCCGAGCACGCTGCGGCTGGTCTCTGAGTCCAGCGCGCCGGTCGGCTCGTCGGCCAGCAGCATGGTGGGATTGGTGACCAGCGCCCGGGCGATCGCCACCCGCTGCTGCTGGCCCCCCGACAGCTCGGTCATCTGGTTTCGCAGGCGATCTCCCAGGCCGACCTGCTCGAGCGCCTCCGTCGCGCGCCGGCGTCGCTGGCGGCGCCCGACCCCCGCGTAGACCAGTGGCAGCTCGACGTTCTCGAGTGCGGGCGTGCGGGCGATCAGGTTGAAGCCCTGGAAGACGAAGCCGATCTTCCCGTTGCGCACGCTGGCCAGCTGGCGCTCGGACAGCGAGCGCACGTCCTCTCTCTCGAGCAGGTAGCTACCGCGGTCGGGCAGGTCCAGGCAGCCGATCACGTTCATGAGGGTCGACTTGCCGCTGCCCGATGCGCCCATGATGGCCACGAGGTCGCCGGCGCGGAGGGCCAGCGAGACGTCGCGCAGGGCGTGGACGGGGAGGCTTCCCAGCCGGTAGGTCTTCCACACCCCGCGCAAGACGACGATTGGCGCGGCGCCCTGGAGCTGGGTCATACGGTCGCTTTGATCATACGGCGGGGCTGCCCCGGCTCCGGAGCGGCCGCGCGGAGGCGAGCTCAACGGGCGGCGAGGACCGCGGGCGCCCGCAACGGCACGGCGTAGAAGTCGACGGTCAGCGAGCGGCGGGGCAGCCCGTGCTGGCGCTGCTCGCCCGGGGTCGACGGCTCGGCTAGGACGAAGAGCTTCTCGTCGCCCAGCGAGCGACGGAACCGCCCGGGGTAGTCCCACTGCGGCGGCACGCGCAGGATCGTCGGCCCGCTCGCGGTGTCGGGCGCGAGGTCGAGCTTCTGCCCGTCCTTGCCCAGCATGGCCGACCACTTCGTTCCCTTGTAGAGGAAGGTCTCGACGCGGCCGGCCAGGTCGGGCGTCAGGCCGTGCAGGCGGGCCACCACCATCTCGTCGGGCCCGGCGGTCGGTACCTCAATGTGGCGGCGGGTGGTCGTGCGCAACCGTTGGATCAGTCGCCCGGAGCCGCAGCGATCGGGCACGCGGGTCAGCACCTGCCAGGCCGGCGTGGCGCGAACCTGGGCGAAGCGGCAGAACAGTGTGGTGGCCGAGGCGGGGGAGTCGAATGGGTTGGCCCCGGGGCTGCGCAGGACCCGCTCGGGCCCGCTCGGGGAGGCGAGCGCGGCGGCGTCGGCGCGGTCGAGCGCCCGCGTGTAGGTCATCCGCGTCTGCATGACCGGCAGCGGCGACCAGTCGATCTGCGGGTAGGCCCAGGCCACGGCGGCCTCCTTGGGCCAGACGTGGACGCGGCGACCGCGCAGGAGGGCGAGGGTGGCGGGGTCGACGCGCTCCTCGCCCTGGAGGCGTTGGCGGGCCGCGTCGACGGTCGCCCTTGGGGCGACGGCCAGCGCGCGCAGCTCGACGGCCGCCTGCAGCGGCGAGCGGGCGGGAGGAACGAGCTGCGCGCTCGGCGTGCCGGCCACGACGACGAGCACGACGGCGAGCCCGGCCAGCGCCCCCACGCCGGCGAGCGCGGCCCGCCCGCGGCACCCGAAGGCCACCACGCCAGCCATGGCGCAGGCGAAGAAGAACGGCGTGTGCGACTCGTCATGGCGTACGAACCCCTGCTTGAAGGCCGAGACGACCAGCAGGAGCGTCAGCGCGCCGGCGGCCACCCGCGCGGTTCTCGACCAGCCGCGGGTGGCGGCCCAGGCCACCGCGGCCACCACGACCACCGCCAGGGCGGCAGCGAGGTACTCCCAGGCCGCTCCCTCCTTCATCAGGGCCTGGGAGAAGCCCGAAACCAGCTGCGAGGAGCGCACGACGTAGGTCGGTAGGTCGCCGAGCGCCTGGCCGCTGCCCAACCAGAGGACGACCACCGACACGACCAGGCTGGCCGCGAAGACGGCCAGGCTGCGCAGGCGGCGTCGGGGCAAGCCGACGGCGACGGTCAGCCCGCACAGCAGCACCACCGTGAGACCGGCGTTGAGCCTGATCAGCGCTTCGAGCCCCGAGACCGCGCCGGCGCCCACCGGGAACGCCCACGCGAGGGTGCACGTCGCCGGGCGCTCGTCGCGGTCGCGCAGGACGGCGATGCACGCGATGAAGACGATCACCAGCACCGCCGCCGACATCCGGTCGTCGCCGTGGGTCACCGGCACGACGAGCGAGGCGACGAGCGAGACCAGCGCGGCGACGGGAAGGGGCAGCCAGCGCCGCGCGGCCCACAGCACGCTCAGGGCCAGGCCGAACTGCACGGCGGCCACGTAGGCCAGCGACAGCGCGGCGAGCCCGGGGTAGAGCAGCTGGGGAAGGGTGAGGAACCCTAGCGGGCCGTAGCTCCAGTCCACCTGGCTGCCGAAGTGCAGCCCCTGGTGAACCGCCATGTGCAGGCCGATGATCCACGACCCGTCGTCGCCCCCGTGGATCTCGGTGAAGCCCTGGACGGGCCAGGTGAGGATGGCGATGACCAGCGCCAGCAGCCAGGTCGAGGTGAGGACGCGGCGGCGAGGAGCGCCCGGTTGCTCGCGGGCCTCCTGCGGCGCGGGTGGAGCGGCTCTCTCGATCGTCTCGGTCATGGTGTGGTCGGGGGAGGGGCCCGCCTCGCGGTGGCGGCGGTCGCCGGCGTCTGGGGCCCCCGGGGGAGGGGAGGACGCTCTCGGGTCACACGGTAGGGGGTCGGCTCGCTTCGCCATCTGCAAGGGTTCGCGCCTTGGCGCCATCCTCGCCATCCCTCCTGCCGGCGGAGGCCGGGGTTCCCCGCGGGTGGCGCCGCACGGCCCTCGCCCGGGCGGCGACGCTCGCTCTCGCGACGGCCGCCGCGGTCGCACCCGCTCCGGGGGCCCTGGCCGCGACCCGGCCGGCACCTGCTCCCCTGGCCCTGGCCGCCATCCCGCCGGCGTCCGCGCCGACGACCCTCACCGGCTGGGCGACGCTGCGCCGGCTCGACCTGCTCCCCCTCTTCCAGCCAGGGGTCACGACAAGTCAGTTCTCGAGCTATGACCGCACCGGCGGCAACGACGACGGCCGCACCTACTCGTGCCTGCGCCTGACCGCGGACGAGCGCTGCGTCGTGGCCGAGCGTAGCGGGCCCGGGGAGGTGGACTCGATCTGGTTCACCCGCGACGGGGGCGACGTGCGCCTGGTCGGCAACCTGCGGATCGACCTCGACGGGCGTCGCGTGCTCGACGCCCCGCTCCAGCAGGTGGTGGACGGAGCGCTGGGCGCGCCTTTTACCTTCCCGCTCGTCGCGAACGCCAGCCAGAGCTCGGGTGGGGTCTACATCAAGGTCCCGATGGCGTTTCGAGAGTCGATGCGGATCTCGACGAGCGAGGCCGCGCGCTACTACCACGTGACCTACCGCGCCCTTCCGAGCGCGGACGGCGTCGCGTCGTTCGACCCGTCGGACCGCGCCGCCGACGTGGTGGGCAAGCTCGCCGCCGCGGGCACACGCGACCCCAAGCCCCCGCCGGCGGGGGCCACCACCGTCAGCCGCCGCTTCACCCTGCCCGCCGGCCGGGCCATCGCGCTCACTGGCCTCGTCGGTCCAGGGGTCGTGACCGCGCTGAGGCTGCGCCTGGGGCGGCTGACGCCGGCGCGCAGCGGCCAGCTCGCGCCGGCGGTCGACCTGATGCGACTGGCTCGGCTGCGGATCTCCTTCGACGGTCGGCGCACGGTCGACTCCCCGCTGGGCGAGCTCTTCGGCTCGGGGCTGGCGCCCGCTCCCGTGCGCTCGCTCATGTTCAGCCAGTCGCCGGGGACCCTGACCTCGTGGTGGCCGATGCCGTTTCGCCGCACGGCGTCGGTGTCGCTGGTCAACGCCTCGCACACCGGCGTCCTCTCCGGCCAGCTGCTTGTCACCTACGCCCCCGAGCCCGCCGTGGTGGCGGCGCTCGCGAGCGGCCGAGCCGGCTACTTCCACGCCAGCTCGCAGCGCGGGCCGACCGTCCCCGGCCAGGACTGGACGGCGCTGGCCGTCCGCGGCCGGCGCGGGAAGCTGGTGGGGATCAGCCACACCATGAGCGGCACCACCAACGACTACCTCGAGGGCGACGAGCGCGCGTTCATCGACACCGACGGCGCCCCCGAAATCCAGGGGACGGGGACCGAGGACTTCTACGAGGGCGGCTTCTACTTCAACCACGGCCCGTTCACCGCTGCGTTCAACGGCAACCCGGTGCGGCTGGTCGGGGCCGGCCCGCTGTGCCCGACCGGCGACTGCACCGACGCCTACCGGCTCCTGCTCGACGACTCGATCGGCTTCGCCTCGTCGCTGCGCTTCGGCTTCGAGCACGGCAGCGGCAACTCCCAGGCGGCGGTGTACGGGACCACCGCCTACTGGTACGGCTGAGGCCGGCCGGGGGCGCGCGGCTCAGCTTCCCGCCGGCTCGTGGGCGGCGCCAGCGCCCCGGCCCGGGTGTGCTCAGCGCCGCCCGACCTCGTCGGGGCGCCAGCGGAGGGGCGGGCCATGGTCACCGCTCATAGCCAGCACGGCCTCGGCCCGCTCGGGCCAGGTCCGGCACGTGAGCTCGAAGCTCGAGAGGTGCTCGTCACCCGGCTCCAGCGCGACCGCGGCCAGCGGCGCGCCCTCCGTCGCCCGCTGGCCCGCGGCGTGCAGCTCGGCCTCCGCCTCCTCTCGCTCGGCCTCGGTCAGGTACTGACGCACCACCGACTGCCACACCACGGTCAGCGCCCCCGGATGTGCCTCCGCCAGCCGGCGGGCGAGCCACGGACCCGCCGACGCCGCCTCGACGGTCACCGGCTGGCGACGGGCGACCTCGATGGCCGCTCGCAGCCGCGCGACCCGCGCGGGCTCGTCGGCCCACACGTAGGAGAGCGCGGTCAGACGGCCGTCGGCGCTCGATACGTCGACCGGCGCCGGATCGCAGCCCGCCCGGCAGGAGATCTTCAGGTATGCGCCGGCCCCCTCCGGGTCGTCGACCGGGGCGCCGATCCACGGCTGCGAGAAGCGCACCGGCGAGTCAGGGTCGCCCAGGACGAGGTCGCCCACCTCGTAGCCGTAGCGGTCGACGTGGAGGTTGAGCCCGGCGCTCGCGCCCACCTCGAGCAGCCGGACGGGTTGGCGGTGACGGGCGGCGAGCCAGAGCAGGGCGCCGTAGAGGGCGGCCGAGCGGCCGGGCTCGTTGGTCTGCACCGTGCGGGCGACCAGCGCGCGGACCTCCGGCAGGTGGCGGCGGATCGCCGCCTCGGCCGCGGGCCACGCCCCGCCCGGGCCGTGGGATCCACCGACGCTGGGAAAGTGGCTGGCCAGCTCGGTCGCCCGCCCCTCGAGCACCAGCCGGTGAAGGGCGGCCATCAGCCGCAGCGCGGGCACCGAGCCGGGAGGCCCGGCTCCGTCGGGGAAGACCTCGGCCACCACGCCTCCGGTCGCCGCGCTGCGCGCCGCCGCGTGCATGAGCTCGGCGTAGAGCGGTGAGCGCCCGCCACGCTCGAGGGCGCGGGCGTGGCGCTCGATGCGCTCGGCGAGGGGCATCGGGCAAGGGGTGCCGTACGGGGTGGTCTACCGTCGGCTCGCACCGAGCCCGTCGGGCTGCACGAGGACGCCAGCCGTCACCGCGATGAATTCCGATCGGCGCGGGGGTCTTCAGGGCACGTCGTATTCACCCTAGGCGCCGGGCATCGGCGCGGAAAAGGAGCGAGCATGGGACAGCCGGTAATCCACTTCGAGGTCATCGGCAGGGACGCGGAGAAGCTGCGCAGCTACTACTCGGAGCTGTTCGGGTGGGAGATCGACGCGAACAACCCGATGAACTACGGGTTGGTCCAGCGCGAGGGCAACGTCAACGCGGACGGCGCCGGCATCGCCGGCGGCATCGGCCAGGGCCCCGACGGATACGAGGGCCACGTCACCTTCTATGTCGAGGTCCCCGACGTCGAGGCCGCACTCGCACAGGCGGAGCGCCTCGGCGGCTCACGGCTCATGGGCCCCGACAAGGTGCCCGGAGGAGGGCCCGAGCTCGGACAGTTCAAGGACCCCGAGGGGCACGTGATCGGTCTCGTCAACTCCTCGTCGTAGCGGCGCCGGACGCCGGGAAGCCGCCTCGCCGCGGCTTTCCGGCAGATCGGTGCTGTACGGTGCTACACTCGCTCGTGTGCCCACGTCCCACCCTCGCCACTCGATCACAGAGACGCCCGCGCTTGCCGCTGCGCTCGAGCCGCTCCGCGCCCGCCTGGGTGCCGGTGCCCCAACCCTGGCCGAGCTCGTCTTGCGAGGCGCGGAGGCGAAGCTGCGCGAGCTCGAGGCACAGGATCGAGCTAAGACGCAAGCACTTGAGACGTTCGTGGATCGGCTCTGTGCCGCTCCGGAGCCCGACCTCGACGAGATCCGTCGCATCCGCCACACCAGCCGGCATCCGTGAACAGTGCGCTGGTGCTGCTCGACGCCAGCGCGTTCTGGAGACTGCGCAGCCCGGCCCTTGACTCGCGCCGCCGCCGTCAGGTGGCCGAATGGATCGCGCGAGGCACCGTCGCGGCGAGCACGCCGCTGCTGCTCGAGACACGAGCCGGTCGTGACCTTCCTCCGGTCGATCCAGGCGAGCTGCCGTGCCTCTGGATCACCGAGCGTGCCGAGCGCCGCGCCACTGACCTGCAGCGCCAGCTGCGCGCCGCCCACCAGCACCTCGGCGTTCCCCCGCTCGACTATCTCATCGCCGCGGTCGCCGAAGACCACGCAGCGTCGATCCTGCACTACGACGCCGACTTCGAGCGCCTCGCCAAGAACACCGATCTCGCTGCGACGGTTGAAGCGCTCGCGCCGCTGGGCTCACTGCCCTGAGAGGTGCTCGCAAGCGGATCGTCAAGTCAACGGCTTGGCGGCGAGGCGAAGAGATCGAGGATCCCCGCCGCTTCGTCCGGCCCCGTCACGTCGAGGACGAGCGCGTCCTCGACGCGCGAGAGCTCGAACGCCAGGAACGGGCAACAATGCGACTCGAGCTCGATGAGGTCGGCGAGCTCGGCTTCCACCTGTGGGAGTGCTCGGTAGATGTGGCGCGCGCCATCGCGAGTGCGGGAATGGCCCGTCAGGGCGGTGGCGGCGAGGCCCTGCCAGCGGGCCTGACGGGTCTGGGCCTGGTTGGCGTCGAGCGAGCAGGCGATGGGCGCGTCGGGCTCGGGCATGGTCTTCACCTCGGAGTGCTCGTCTCCCCGCCGGGGAGCGGTCAGACGTCCTCAACCTCGAAGATCATGCTGCAACTCCGTCGGTGGCGAGCTCCGCGACGTCGCGCGCAGCTTCTTCGCGAGCGGGATGTGGACATCGCGGTAGTGCCAATCGATAGCCGCGGATCACTCGGAGTCTCGTAGACCACCAGGAAGCGGACCATGTCGCCGGTGGTGGCCGGGGACTCCCTGGGGGATGACCATACGCCGCGAGCGCCTGCTAGCCGGGTCTAACTGGCTTCACGCCGACTAGGAGGGCCATCTCGAGCCACTTCCAGTAGCAGTCGACGTCATCGAAGCCGAGCTCGCGCAGCCACCCGAGCTGCGTCTCGACGTCGAGCAGGCGGTCGGACGGATCCTCGTCCTCGAGCGGCTCGCCGATCGCGGCGAAGAACGCCAGGTGGAGGCGATGGGTCGGCGAAGCGACATGCTCGAAGTTTGCGAACACTCCGCCGGGTTCGAGCAGCTCGAACACCTCGCCATAGAGCGAGCGCTTTCGGTCGTGGTGCAGATGGTGGATGGCCATCGACGAGACGACGGCGTCGAAGCGCCCGAGCGCCGGCAGCGGCTCCGCGAGGTCATGCCTGACGAGCTCGATGCGGTCGTCGTCGGCGAAGCGCTTGCCTGCGGCCTCCAGCATGAGCTCGGAGAGATCGAGGCCGACACCTAGCATCTCGCGGCGATCGACGTGGAGGAGCGCGAGCAGGCGGCCGTCGCCCGTCCCGAGATCGAGGATGCGACGGGCGTCGCCGGGCACGTGCTCGAGCAGGACGCTCTCTCCCTCTGCGCGACGCGGATACTCATCCGCCCTGTCCAGATAGCGCGAGACATGGTCGGCGGCGGTCCACTCGTCCGCTGGCATGCCCTCATGATGGCGAGACTCGGACCGGTCCACCCACGAAGCAGGCTCCGGAACCGCCAGGACACGCCGCGAATATGGCACGGGCATGACGGCGCCGGGCGTCGCGCGTAGGCTGCGCGGATGCTGCGCCATCTCAACTGCGCAACGATGTGCCCGCGCGGCGGTCGCTGGCTGGGAGGCAGCGGGGGTCCCCTGGCGGAGGCTCCGCTGGTCGTCCACTGCCTCCTGGTGGAGGCGGGCGATGGCCTCGTCCTCGTCGACACCGGCCTCGGCTGCCACGACGTCGCCACGCCTCGGCGGCTGGGCCAGCCCTTCCGCGCGCTCGTCAGACCGACCTGTCGCGAGGCCGAGACGGCCATCCGCCCGATCGAGGCGCTGGCGCTCGACCCCCGCGACGTGCGCGACGTGGTCCTGACCCACCTGGACGTGGACCACGCGGGAGGCCTCGCCGACTTCCCCGAGGCCCGCGTGCACGTCTTCGCGCCCAGCTGGCGGCCGCCCAGGACCCGCCGCTGCGCGAGCGCGGGCGCTACGTCGCGGCGCAGTGGGCCCATGGTCCGCGGTGGGCCGAGCACTCCCTGCAGGGCGACAGCTGGCTGGGCTTCGAGAGCGTCCGCCTGCTCGACGACCTCCCCGTCGAGATCGCCATGGTCCCGCTTCGCGGTCACTCGACCGGCCACGTGGGGATCGCCGTGCGCACCCCGGAGCGGTGGCTGCTGCACTGCGGCGACGCCTACTTCCACCACGAGGAGGTCGCAACTCCCGGGTCCTGCCCCGTCGGGCTTCGCCTGTTCCAGACCGTCGTGGGCCACGACCACCGGCTGCGGCGCCACAACCAGGAGCGGCTGCGCGAGCTGGCCCGGGAGCACGCCGGCGAGGTGGAGCTGATCTGCTCGCACGACCGGGTGTACATGCCGGCCGGGCGCTGACCGCCGGCCCGCGGTGCCCATGCACGGCGACCACGCGGGGGTCTGTCCCACTTCCCGCACGCCGAGATCGTGGTGACCGCCCGAGAGGCGTCCATGGCCCTTTCGCGCACCGGCCCCGCCAACGGCTACCTCAACCACCACTACCGTCGTGGCTGAACCCGCGCGCCATCGAGTTCGAGCAGGAGCCCTGGGAGGTGTTCGACGCCACAGTGCCACTCACGCGCGACGGGGCGGTGCGGCTCGTGCCGACGCCGGGGCACACCAAGGGACACCTGTCGGTGGTCGTCGAGGGGTCGGACCAGCTCGTCCTGATCACCGGGGACGCGGCCTACTCCGAGCGCGCTCTGCACCGATCTCGGCCAGGCGATCCTGCTGCACTCCCAGCTGGACCCCCGCCTGCGCGAGGTGGCCATCCTCGCGGTCGCCCGGGAGTCGGGATCGACCTACGAGCGCGCCCAGCACGAGCAGATCTGCCGGGCGATCGGCATGAACGACTCCGACATCGAGGCGGCCTCCGGCGGAGACCTCGACGCCCTGGATTCCGAGCCGCCCTGGTGGCGCGGTTCGCCGCCGAGGTCGCGCGCGACGTCAGGGCGGGCGACGAGCTCACCGCCGCGGTGCTCGAGCGGCTGGGACGCCGTCAGGCCACCGAGCTCGTGGTCTGCTGCGCCTACTACTACTGCGCCGTGGCCCGCGTCATCGAGACCTGCGGAGTGGAGCTCGAGGACACGCTGCCGGCCGCTGGGGCGTTCGCCGAAGGTGACGGGGACGCGATGGCGGCCTGCTACGCGCCGGAGGTCCACTTCTCCGACCCGGTCTTCCCCGATCTGCGCGGAGGCCGGGCGGGGGCGATGTGGCGGATGCTCACGGCGACTCCCGGAGACCTGCGGGTGGAGCTGCTCGAGCACGATGCCGGGGAGGAGAGCGGCTCCGCCCACTGGCGGGCCCACTACACGTTCACCGAGTCCGGACGCCCCGTGGTCAACGACATCCAGGCGAGCCTGCGCTTCCGGGACGGGTTGATCGCCGAGCACCGCGACCGGTTCTCCTTCCACCGCTGGGCCCGGCAGGCGCTCGGTCCGGTGGGGCTGGCGCTCGGCTGGACCCCGATCGTGCAGGGAGCGGTGCGGCGCAAGGCGGCGGCCCGGCTCGACGAGTTCACCCGGTCGGACCCGGCCGGCCACGGCGCCGGATGAGCGCCGGCCCTCCGTGATCGACGACGCGAGCCCATCCCAGCGTGGTGCCCCTCTGCGCAAGCCATCAACGACACACAGCCGGCCCGAGAGCCCGGCCGCCGCGCCCGAGGCCCCCGCCCGCGCAGGCGCCGCGCTCGTGCACTTCACGCCCGGCGCCCGGACCGCCTGGCACACCCATCCTTCGGCCAGACCATCTACGTCACCGAGGGCGTCGGCCTCTGCCGGCGCCGCGGCGGTCCGATCGAGGTCATCCGCCCTGGAGATCGGGTCTTCTTCGAACCTGGCGAAGACCACTGGCACGGTGCCGCGCCCGACCGGTTCATGGTTCACATCGCCATCCAGGAGGCCGACGATCAGGGCACGCCCGTCACCTGGGGCGACCACGTCAGCGACGAGGAGTACGCGCCCGCGCCGTCCTAGTCGGCGCGAACGCCATTCGACTGCCTGTGGCCCAAATCGGCGGGTCGCTGCCGACGGGGAGCAAGCCGGACACCGTTACCGCCCAAGCCGCGGCGACCGGTGTGATGACCCAAGGGGATGACCATCCTCTTCGTGGGGCGGCGGTGGGCGATGCGTCGGCTGGATGCCAGACAGCACTAGGCAACTGAGAGGAGAAGTCCGATCTAGGCCTGGACTGCTCGCTGGCCTCGGGCTCCTTGGCCGGTGTGCGCGTGAGGTCGCGGGGGGTTGGGAGGTGGCTGTCCCCACCGGGGTCGCCCGTTCGTCTCCAGGATGATCGACCATCCCCCAAAGGAGGCGGAGATGAAGTACGCGATGCTGATCTATCCCAAGCCGGGCAGCCACGAGGGGCTCGGAGAGGAGGAGGCCAAGGCGTTGACCGCTGAGTACCTGGCGCTCCGCGCTGACTCACGTTGCGTCGGTGGCGCCCACCTGCAGCCGGGCGACATGGCGACCACGGTTCGCCATGGGGGCGTCGAGAGTCTGATCACCGACGGACCGTACGCCGACGCCAAGGAGGTGCTCGGGGGCTACTACGTGTTCGAGGCGTCCGACCTCGACGCGGCGCTCGAGTTCGCGCAGCGGATTCCGGCGGTGCGGCTCGGCGGCGCGGTCGAGGTCCGCCCGCTCGTCGAGATCCCCATGGAGACGGCTCACTGATCGAGCAGGTCTTCCAGCGCGAGTGGGGCCGGGTCCTCGCGTCCCTGGTCGGCTTCCTCGGCGACATCGATCTCGCCGAGGAGGCCGCCCAGGAGGCGTTTGCGATCGCGGCCGAGCGGTGGCCCCGCGAGGGGTCGCCTGAGCACCCGGTCGCCTGGCTGGTGGCCACCGGGCGCAACCACGCCATCGACCGCATCCGACGCGAGCGAACGCTGCAGGACAAGACGCGGCTGCTGGAGGCCGATCGACCGACCGCGACCATGGAGGAACTCGACCTCGACGACAGCACGATCCCCGACGAGCGCCTGGAGCTGATCTTCACCTGCTGCCATCCGGCGCTGGCCGTCGACGCGCAGGTGGCGCTGACGCTGCGCACGCTCGGCGGACTGACCACCCAGGAGATCGCGCGCGCGTTCCTGGTCTCCGAGGAGACGATGAAGCGCCGGCTCTCGCGGGCCAAGGCGAAGATCAAGGCGACCGCGATCCCGTTCGCGGTGCCCGCCGACCATCGGCTGCCCGACCGCCTGGCCGCG
>JBBPZM010000038.1:0-36887 GCA_038199035.1 Solirubrobacterales bacterium
GGAGATGTCCAGGCCGCGCGCCGCGACGTCGGTGGCCACGAGGATCGGCACCCGGCCGGACTTGAAGCCCAGCATCACCCCGTCGCGCGCGCCCTGGGTCATGTCCCCGTGCAGCGCGCGGACGTTCATGCCGCGATCGCGCAGGGTGCGATAGAGCTGGTCGCAGCGGATCTTGGTGCGCACGAAGACGATGGCCTGGCTCGGGCGCTCGGCCTCGAGCACGCGGACCAGGGCGGCGTTCTTGTCCTTGCCGGAGACCTCGAGGGCGAACTGCTCCACGGTGTCGATGGTCAGGGTGGCGGCCTTGACCTGCACGGTCACCGGATCGAGCAGGTAGCGGTCGGCCAGCTCGCGCACGGGGGGAGGGATCGTGGCCGAGAACAGAGCGGTCTGACGCGAGCCCGGGGTCATGCCGATGATGCGCTCGACGTCCTCGAAGAAGCCGAGGTCGAGCATCTCGTCGGCCTCGTCGAGGACGAGGAAGCGGCAGGAATGCAGCATCAGCGAATGGCGCGAGATCAGGTCGAGCACCCGGCCGACCGTCCCGACCACGATCTGGCCGCCGGCCCGCAGCTGGGCCTGCTGGGAGCGGATCGGGGCGCCGCCGAAGACCGCGACCACGTCGACGTCGCGGTGGGCGGCGTAGGTGCGCAGGGCCTGGGTGACCTGGATGCACAGCTCGCGCGTCGGCGTGAGCACGAGCGCCTGCACGGCGTCGTCCTCGGGGTCGACGTACTCGATCATCGGGAGGCCGAAGGCCGCCGTCTTGCCCGTGCCGGTCTGGGCCTGGCCGATCACGTCCCGCCCCTCGAGCAGCGGCGGGATGCCCTGGACCTGGATGGGGCTGGGCGAGTCGTAGCCCACGTCGCGCAGGGCGGCGAGGATCGGCTCGGAAAGCCCCAGCTCGGCGAACGAGGTCACGGCCTCAGCTTACGGACGTGGTGGCCGGCGAGCTTGCGCGGGTACGACCGGCCGGCGCCCGACGCGCTCCGGCAGGCCGGGCGCGGATGGTCGGTTGGCTCGGAATCGGCCGCCTCCGCCTCAGGCCGACGGGTCGAGCACGAGCTTGCCCGTCGTGCGCCGCTGCTGGAGGTCGACCTGCGCCTGGGCGGCAGCGGAGAGCGGGTAGGTGCCGCCGAGGATCACGCGCAGCTCCCCTCGCGCGACCCGCGCGAACAGGTCGGCCAGCGCCTCGTCGACCATCTCCCGGCGCCCGAGGCAGTGCATGAGCCAGAAGCCGACCACCGCGCGCGAGCCTCGCATGAGACCGCCCGTTCCGATCCGGTTGGGCTCCTGGGAGGAGATGCCGTAGGCCACGACGCGACCGAAGGGCGCCAGCGAGGCCAGCGACTGCTCGAAGACCTCTCCCCCGGCCATCTCCAGCACGACGTCGACCTTGCGGCCGTCGTTGGCCTGCTCGATGCGCTCGGCCAGCCCCTCGGGCGAGCCGTCGATGGCCGTGTCGGCCCCGAGCTCGAGCGCGAGGTCGCGCTTGTCGGGCGACGACGCCGTGGCAATCACGCGACCGGCGCCCATCGGCTTGCCCAACTGTACGGCCAGCGACCCCACGCCGCCGGCGGCGGAGTGCACAACCACCGACTCGCCGTCGGCGAGCTTGGCCGACGTGCGGTAGAGGTGCCAGGCGGTCAGGCCCTGGAGCAGCAGCGCGAGGGCGGTGGCGTCGTCCACGCCGTCGGGGATCGCGAAGGTGCGGTCGGCCGGCGCGGTGGCGTACTCGGCATAGCCCCCGCTTCCGCACAGAGCGACCACGCGCTCGCCGGTGTCGTCGCGGACCCCAGCGACCTCCGAGCCGGGCACGAGCGGCAGCTCGGCGCGGGCCAGGTAGGAGTTTGTGCGCTGGTGGGTGTCGGCGAAGTTCAGGCCGGTGGCGGCGACGCGGATGAGCACCTCCCCGTCGGCCGGCTCGGGCACGGGCAGATCGACCAGGCGCAGCACCTCCGGCCCGCCGAACTCCTGCATCTGGATCGCCCGCATGGCGCCGGGCAGCCTACCCGCGCAGGCGGGAGACGCCGGTCGCCGATCACGACTACGCTGCCCCGCTCGATGAGCCTCACGGTGGTGGGATCGATCGCCTTCGACGCCGTGCGCACGCCCTTCGGCGAGCGCGAGCGGATGCTCGGCGGCTCGGCCGTCCACTTCGCGCTGGCCGCCTCGTTCTTCGACGACGTGCGGATCGTCGGCCCGGTCGGCGAGGACTTCGGCGAGGCCGAGTACGACGTCCTGCGCGCCCGCGGCATCGAAACCGACGACATCGAGCAAGTGCCCGGAGGGCGCACCTTCTTCTGGCGCGGCCACTACGACTTCGACCTCAACGTCGCCCACACCGACGACACCCAGCTCAACGTATTCGGCGATTTCCGGCCCAAGCTCTCGCCCGCCTCGCGCGAGGCCGACGTGGTCTTCCTGGCCAACATCCAGCCCGACCTCCAGCGCGAGGTGCGCGAGCAGTGCCGGGCCGCGCGGTTCGTGGCCATGGACTCGATGAACCTGTGGATCGACACCGCGCGCGACTCCCTGCGCGCGACGATCGCCACCGTCGACTGCCTGCTGCTCAACGACGCCGAGCTGCGCATGCTCACCGGGGAGCCGAGCCTGCCGCGGGCGGCGCGGACGGTGATGGAGTGGGGGCCGTCGCTCGTCGTGGCCAAGCGAGGCGAGTACGGAGCGGCGCTCTTCTCTCCCGAGGGCTTCTTCGCCCTGCCGGCCTATCCGCTGGAGAGCATCATGGACCCGACCGGCGCCGGCGACTCCTTCGCCGGCGGCTTCCTGGGCTACGTGGCCGCCCACGGCGGCGAAGATCGCTCGGAGGACCTCCTGCGCCGAGCGATGGCTCACGGCACCGCCCTGGCCTCCTTCAACGTCGAGCGCTTCGGGACCGAGCGCGTGAGCGCGCTCACCGGCCGCGAGATCGCCGACCGCGTGGCCGACCTGCGGGCGATGACCACCTTCGCCGACGCGCCGGCGGCGCTGCGCGGGTAGCGCAGCGCCGTCCGGCACGCAGACGGGAGGTTGTGCGGCCTAGCCGAGGCCGGGCGCAGCGCCCACGACGAAGTGCGTCGAGAGCACGGTCGCCTTGACCTGCGCGGCCGTCTTGAGCGGGTTGAAGGCCAGCGGGGCGGGGCTGAGGCCCTTGAGCTGGCGGAAGGCCGCCGCGTGGCGCGCCTCGACCGCGAGGATCTGCGCGGCAGCGAGCAGGATGCCCGGGTCGTTGATCCTCGCCGCCTGACCGCCGTAAGCGGTCACGCCGACGTCCTCCAGGACGATGGCCGTCGAGTGGAACAGGGCGGCGTTGCGGGTCGCGTTGCCGAAGTTGAACTTCGGGGAGGCAACGGGAGTCCCACCCTTGGCCTTGATGGTCGCCCGCAGCGCCCGCACGTGAGCCAGCTCGTGATTGCGCACCACGATGGCCAGGCTCCGCAGCCGGCTGGGCCGGCGGACGCCGAAGCGGACGGCCTCCACGTAGAAGCTGGCCTCGAGGTACTCAAGGGTCAGCGCGAAGTTCGCGATGACGAAGTCGTCCGCGGGGTGGCCCGTGCCGGCCGCGCTGGCCTTCGAAGCCAGGCCGCCGAAGAGGGCGCTGGCGCCGAGCAGGCCGCCGCCGCTAAGGGCCGCCTTGCGGAAGAACTCCGAACGGCTGGTTCCGAACGCCGCCTCGGCCGTCTCGGCGAGAGCGCCGTCGCGGTCGATCTCCTCGAGCGTGAGGACCGGCTCGTCGACGTCTGACATGAAGGTGAACCTCCCTAGCGGAATGGATGGGGTGTGAGCAGAAACCCCGCCCACTTGCCCGCAGTTGCGAGGACAGTTCCCGGTCGGATCAACGAACACGCGCGAAATTCGCCAGTCAGGCGTAAGAACTGGCGCGTTGGCACTCGTGAAGCGGTGGGGAAACCGGCTGAAGGCCCACGCTGGAAAGCCCAGCTCGCGCCGCTCCGAGCCGGCCGGTCGTCGGGACCGGGAACGTCCGGCGACCCAATCGCGTGACAGTCGGCCGTCCGCTGGGTACGATCGCCGGGCGTGGGCTGGACGTTCATCTACCTGATGCTGTTCCTGAAGCTCCCGATCCTCGCGCTGCTGGGAATCGTGTGGTGGGCGATCCGGCAGGCACCCGAGCCCCACGAGCAGCCCACCGGCGGCGAGGGCGGCATCCATCGTCCGGTCCATCCCCGGCGACCCTTCCCCCGCCATCCCACTCCGCGGCGGGGACCGCACGGGGAGCCCGCCCCGGCGGCGCCGCCGCGCGTGCGCTCAGCGGTGGCACGCGCGCGCACGCTCGAGCGCTGAGCCGATCGGCGCTGAGCGCGGGGGGTCGCCGCCCGCCCCCGCCGCAGCGCCTGGGAGACTTCGAGCATGGCCGGCGACCCGGCATCGGTCCTCTCGGACGGCACGATCATGCGCCTGGTCCGCGAGGGGCGGATCCGCATCGAGCCCTGGGACGAGGGCCTCGTCCAGCCGGCAAGCGTCGACCTGCGCCTCGGCGACTCCTTCCGCGTCTTCCACAACCACCGAGCGTCGGCCATCGACCTGCGCCAGCCGCCGACCAACCTCACGGAGGAGGTGCGGATCGAGCCCGACGAGCCGTTCGTCATCCACCCCGGCGAGTTTTGCCTGGGGCGGACGCTGGAGTGGGTCGAGCTCCCTGACAACATCGTTGCCCGCGTAGAAGGGAAATCGAGCCTGGGCCGCCTCGGCCTCATCATCCATGCCACCGCGGGCTTCGTCGATCCGGGATGGCGAGGAACGTTGACGCTGGAGCTCAACAACCTCACGCGAATCCCGATCAAGCTGTATGCGGGCCTGCCGATCGCCCAGCTGTCGTTCATGTCCCTCGATGCTCCGGCGCTGCGTCCCTACGGCCACGAGCAGCTCCGCAGCCACTACCAGGGCCAGGTGGCGGCCACCGAGAGCCGCTACGGGGCAAGCCGCGCACGCTAGAGCTCTGTGGACGACGACGGCCCCGCCATCTCCTACAAGCTGCTCGAGCGGGGCACGCCGGTCCACACCAGCGACGGAGCACAGCTCGGCACGGTCGACCGGGTGCTCGACAACGACCGCGAGCAGATCTTCGACGGCATCGTCGTGCGCACCGACGGCGGTGAGCGCTTCGTCGACGCGCCGGAGGTGGCCCGCATCACCGAGCGCCGGGTGACGCTGTCGATCGACGCCGCGCAGGCGGTCGATCTCCCGCCCTACGAGCCGGGCGCTCCCGAGTACAGGGCCGACGCCCACGTCGGGCGCCTGCGCAGCCGGCTCGGCGGAGGCTGGAAGCGCCGCTGAGCGAGGAGGCGCGCTCGCCTAGCGGTCGGCGCCAGGACGCTCGGCGCAGCCCGAGGCAGGGTGGTGGGCAAAATGGGGTAGTACCGCGCGAGAGGTCAAGCGAAGAGGAGTCCCATGAGCACGCAAACCGAGTCCGAGAAGGCCCGCACCGACGGCCAGGTAGCCGACGGCAAGCAGACGCTCAACGTCACCGACAACCGCACCGGCAAGGAGTACGAGCTCGAGATCTCCGACGGCACGGTCCGGGGGATCGACCTGCGCCAGATCAAGGTCTCAGACGACGACTTCGGGCTGATGAGCTACGACCCCGCCTACCTCAACACCGCCTCGTGTCGCAGCGCGATCACCTACATCGACGGCGACGCCGGCGTGCTCGAGTACCGCGGCTACCCGATCGAGCAGCTGGCCGAGCAGTCCTCCTACCTCGAGGTGGCCTACCTCCTCGTCCACGGGGAGCTGCCCGACAGCAAGCAGCTCGAGCAGTGGACCCACGACGTCACCATCCACACCTTCGTCCACGAGAACGTCAAGGCCTTCATGGAGGGCTTTCGCCACGACGCCCACCCGATGGGGATGCTGCTGGGCTCCGTCGGCGCGCTTTCGACCTTCTACCCCGACGCCAACGACATCAAGGACCCCGACAACCGCCAGCTCCAGACGATCCGGCTGATCGCCAAGATGCCCACGCTGGCAGCCTTCGCCTTTCGGCATTCACGCGGCCAGCCCTACGTCTATCCCGACAACGACCTCAACTACCCGGGCAACTTCCTCAACATGCTCTACAAGATGACCGAGCTCAAGTACGAGCCCGACCCGCGGCTCGAGCGCGCGCTCGACATCCTCTTCATCCTCCACGCCGACCACGAGCAGAACTGCTCGACCAGCGCGGTGCGCAGCGTGGGCTCCTCCCAGGTCGATCCCTACTCGGCCGTCGCCGCCGGCGTCGCCGCGCTCTACGGCCCGCTGCACGGGGGCGCCAACGAGGCGGTCCTGCGCATGCTCACACGCGTGGGATCCAAGGACAACATCCCTGACTTCATCAAGGGCGTGAAGGACGGCGACGAGAAGCTCATGGGCTTCGGGCACCGTGTCTACAAGAACTACGACCCGCGGGCCAAGATCATCAAGACCGCGATGGAGGACGTCTTCGAGGTCACCGGCACCAACCCCCTGCTCGAGATCGCGCTGGAGCTGGAGAAGATCGCGCTCGAGGACGAGTACTTCGTCGAGCGCAAGCTCTACCCCAACGTCGACTTCTACTCGGGGATCATTTACGAGGCCCTGGGCATGCCCACCTCGATGTTCCCGGTGATGTTCGCCATCCCCCGCACCAGCGGCTGGATCGCCCAGTGGCTGGAGATGGTCAACGACTCCGAGCAGAAGATCGCCCGCCCGCGGCAGGTCTACGTGGGCGAGCGCGAGCGCGACTACGTGCCGATCGACCAGCGCTGAGCCGAGACGGCCCGTGTGAGCGGGCGCACAGGCGGGCGCCGAGCGGGGTGCCACGCTCGAGACGTGGATCTCCAGCTTGCAGACGGCGCCCGCTTTGTCGTGCGGCCCATCCGGCCCGACGACAAGGAGCGGCTGGCCGCCGGCCACGAGCGGCTCTCGGAGCACACCGCGTGGCTGCGCTACCTGCGTCCCAAGTCCCGCCTGACCGCCGCCGAGGTGCGCTACCTGACCGAGGTGGATGGGCGAAACCATGTCGCGCTGGTCGTCTTGCGCGCAGATGATCGCGAGGCGATGGTGGCGGTCGGGCGCTTCGTGCGTGACCTGGCCGACCCGTCCACCGCGGAGTTCGCGATCGTCGTCGGCGACCGCTATCAGCGGCGGGGCCTGGGCACGGCCCTGGCGGGACTGCTCGCCGAGGAGGCTCGCCGCCACGGGATACGGCGCCTGCGCGCCCTGACGGCGGCCGAGAACGTCGCGGTGAGCCGGCTGCTGGCCAGGATCGATCGCGGCCTGAAGGTCGAGCGCCAGGACGGCGCGACTCGCGAGCTCGTGGTCGAGCTCGCCGCCTGACAGCGCCCTCCCGCCCGGGCCCCGCGCCGGGCGGTTCCGACCGCCGGCGCGGCTAGCGTCAGCCTCCGTGGACACCGCCGAGCTGGCCGAGCTGGATCGTCGCCACCTCTGGCATCCGTTCACCCAGCAGCTCGGCTGGCAGAGCGAGCCGCCGGTGATCGTCGATCGCGCGCAGGGCGCCACGCTGTACGACACCGACGGCAAGGCCTACATCGACGGCGTCTCGTCGCTGTGGTGCAACGTCCACGGCCACCGCCACCACCTGATCGACTCGGCCATCCGCCTCCAGCTCGAGCGGATGGCGCACTCGACCATGCTCGGCCTCAGCCACGGCCCGGCGATCGAGCTGGCGCGCAGGTTGGTGGAGATCGCCCCGACTTCGGCCCGGCCCGGCGCGCCTCGCCTCAGCCGGGTGTTCTTCTCCGACAACGGGTCCACGGCGGCCGAGGTGGCGTTGAAGATGGCCTTCCAGTGGTGCCACCAGAACGGCCAGGCCCAACGCGATCAGTTCATCTGCTTGCGCGACGCCTACCACGGGGACACGATCGGCTCGGTCTCGGTCGGGGGGATCGACCTCTTCCACTCGCTCTACCGTCCGCTGCTGTTCGACGCCTGGCAGGCGCAGCCGGGCGACGCCGACGACATGGAGGCGCTGCTCGAGCACCACGGCGAGCGGGTCGGGGCGGTCATCGTCGAGCCGCTGGTCCAGGGCGCCGCGGGGATGCTCGTGCACCCCGAGGGCTACCTGCGCCGGGTGCGCGAGCTGTGCGACCGCCACGGCGTACTGCTGATCTGCGACGAGGTGGCCACCGGCTTCGGCCGCACGGGGCGGATGTTCGCCTGCCAGCACGAGGACGTCGTGCCCGACTTCCTGTGCCTGTCCAAGGGGCTGACCGGCGGCTATCTGCCGCTGGCCGCGACCCTGACCACCGAGCGCGTCTACGAGGGCTTCCTGGGCGAGCACGCCGACTTCCGCACGTTCTTCCATGGCCACACCTACACCGGCAACCCGCTGGCCTGCGCCGCGGCGCTGGCCTGCCTCGACGTCTTCGACCAGGAGCGCACGCTGGACCGCCTCCAGGTCAAGATCGACCTGCTGGAGCGCTGGCTGGCGCGCTACGTCGAGCCGCTCGACGCGGTGACGGAGGTGCGCCGGCGGGGCTTCATGGTGGGCATCGAGCTGGGCGGCTTCCCGGTCGAGAGCCAGATGGGCCACCGCGTCACGCTCGCCGCACGCGAGCGCGGGGCGATCGTCCGCCCGCTCGGCGATGTCGTCGTGCTCATGCCGCCGCTGGCCATCGGCGAGGCCGAGCTGCGCCGCCTGGTCGAGATCACCGCGGAGGCGATCGCCCAGGCGACGGAGACGTCCGTGCCCGTCGCCGCCTGAGCCTCAGGCCCGGGACCTGGCCACGAGCGCGCCGGCCAGCGCTCCCGCGAGCGCGCCCAGGCCGACGGCTCCTAGCGCCTCGGCTCGGACGGCTCGAGCCCCGTCGGGCCCGGCGTCGACGAAGCCGGCGGGCAGCGAGAGGACGACCCCGCCCCCGCCGCCTCCCTCCTCCCCGGCGCCTGCAGGTCCGAACCCGAAGCCGCCGATGACGACCACCCGGGCGATCGGCATGACCGTCCGCTCGCCGACTCGCACCGGCTCGCCATAGGAGAGCCCGGCGCTGGCCACGCGACTCAGCAGCCGGTGCAGCTCGGACGCACTCGACCGGCGGGCGGATGGGAGCCCGCCGGATTCCAAGCTCTACTCCTCGTAGGGCTCGAAGTCGCGCTTGCGCGCCCCGCAGACCGGGCAGAACCAGTCGTCGGGGATGTCCTCGAACGCGGTGCCGGGCGCGATCCCGCCGTCGGGGTCGCCCTCGGACGGGTCGTAGATGAAGCCGCAGGAGCTGCAGATCCACTGCTGAGCGGTGCTGACCTCCACGGGCGCGAAGACTACCCATCCCGCCTGCGCCCGTCCGCTCGGCGAGTAGGCTCGCCGCAGCAGTGCAGTTCGACCGCCACGACCTCGAGCGCTCCGGTGAGCAGTACAACGCCGGGGAGGTGACCGTGCCCCGCCAGGCGGCCACGATCATCCTCCTGCGCGGCGGCGACACCGGCCTCGAGGTCCTGCTCGTCAAGCGCAACCCGGCGGCGCGCTTCATGGGCGGGGCGTGGGTGTTCCCCGGCGGCGCGGTCGATGCCGGCGAGGGCGAGGGCGACGCCGCGCACCGAGCCGCCGCCGTGCGCGAGCTCGCCGAGGAGGCCGGCGTGGCCGTCCCCGGCCCTGAGTGCCTGGTCAAGTTCTCGCGCTGGATCACCCCGGCCGAGGTCAAAACCCGCTTCGACACGCACTTCGTCCTCGCGCCGCTGCCCTCCGCGGCGTCCGAGCCCCGCCCCGACGGCCACGAGACGGTGGACGCGCGGTGGTTCTCGCCCAGCGATGCGCTGGCCGCCCACGAAGCCGGCGAGATCCTTCTCGTCTTCCCCACGATCAAGCACCTCGAGCAGCTCGGCCACTTCCCCACGGCGCAGGCGCTGCTCGAGCACGCGCGCCGCAGCGAGGTCGTCCCCGTCCAGCCCCGGGTCGTCCTCTCCGGCGAGACGGCGCGCGTGGTGCTGCCCGGCGAGCCCGGCTACGAGCCCTGAGAGGGCAGGCCGCCGTTTCCGCCGGCCAGCCGCCGGCTATACGGTAGACGCCGTGACCGCCACCCTCCCCGAGCCGGTCCAGCAGGTCTTCTCGCGCTTCATCACGACGGAGTACACGACGCTCGACCGCAGCGGCCAGCCCGTCACCTGGCCGGTCACCCCCTACTACCGGGCCGGGGGCGAGTGCGTCGACGTCACGACCGGGCTGGGCTATCCCAAGAAGGCGCGGGACGCGCGGACCAACCCCCGGGTCGCGCTGCTGTTCTCCGAGCCGAGCGGGAGCGGCCTCGACGAGCCCCCTGCCGTCCTGGTGCAGGGAATCGCCGACGTCGACGACCGCGACCTCGAGGCCAACCGGTGTCGCTACGAGCGCGAGTCGCTCCAGAAGCTGCCGGCCACCCGCTCGATGATGCCGCCCGACTTCCTGCGCCGGGCGTTGCGCTGGTACTTCACCCGGATCTACGTCCACGTCCGCCCCGAGCGCGTGTACGTGTGGCCCCGGGGCGACTCGACGGCTGAGCCCGAGCTGCTGGGCTCCCACCTGGAGGAGGTGCGCTCCGGTCACTCCGAGGAGCCCGAGGAGGGGCCTCCCTCTCCGGCCGGGGGGCCCACCGCGTGGGATGCCCGCATCGACGAGATGGGGGCGCGCTACGCCACCGCGGTCCTCTCGTTCGTCTCGCCCGACGGCTTCCCGTTCTCGGTCCGCCTCCCGGTCAGGGCCGACCGCGGCGCCGGCCTGGTGCGTCTGGCCACCGAGCCGGCGGCGGCGCCGCTCGCCCCGGGGCTGGCCTGCCTGACCGCGCACGACCACGCACCCGACTTCGCCTGGCAGCGCAACTTCCAGGTGCGCGGAGACCTGGTCCGCGACGACGGCGGCTGGGCCGTCGTTCCCCACAAGCTGGTCGGCGGCTTCGAGCTGCCGCCGGGATCGATGCTCGCCCGCTACCGGGCCAACGCCCGCAAGGCCATGCGCTTTCGCCGCATCGCCAAGCGTGAGCTCGCCGAGCGCGAGGCCCGGGCGTGACCCAGCCGCGCCGAGCGTCCAGCGACCCCGGCGGCGCGGGCGGGCGCGGCGGCTCCGGAAGCCCCGGCGGCGCGAGCACGCGGCGCGCCTCCCGCGCGCGCAGCGGCTCCTCCAGCCGCGGGCGCCCGGGCGGCGACAGCCTGACCGTCGCCGTCACCGGGCCCACGGGGTCGATCGGGCGTCCCCTGGTGCGAGCGCTGGAGCGCTCGCGCTCGGTGAAGCGGATCATCGGCATGGCGCGCCGGCCCTTCGACGCGCAGGCCGAGGGCTGGCGCAAGACCGAGTACCGCCGTGGCGACGTCCTCGATCGGGACTCCGTCCAGCGCCTGGTCGAGGAGTGCGACGTGGTCGTCCATCTCGCCTTCGTCATCTTCGGCAGCCACGACCAGACCCGGGAGGTGAACCTCAAGGGGTCGCGCAACGTCTTCGAGGCGGCCATCGCCGCCTCCAAGGTCAAGCGCCTCGTCTACGCCTCCTCGGTCGCCGCCTACGGCTTCCACGACGACAGCCCCCAGCCGCTGACCGAGGACGTCGGCGCCCGCGGCACCAACTCCTTCTACTACTCGGCCCAGAAGGCCGAGCTCGAGGCCCTGCTCACCGACCTGCTCGAGGGGACAGACACCGACGCCTACGTGTTCCGGCCCTGCATCGTCTCCGGCCCCGAGTCGCTGCTGCTGATCGAGAACCTCCCCTACGTCTCGCTGGCCGACCGCGTGCCCGGCCCGGTGCGCGCCCTGCTCGACGTCATGCCGGCCCTGCGCCCGGTGATCCCTGACCCCGGCGTGCCCTTCCAGCTGGTGCACGCCGACGACGTAGCCACCGCCATGCGCGCCGCCGTCCTGGGCCGCGGGGAGCCCGGGATCTACAACCTGGCTGCCGAGGGCGAGCTGACGATGTCAGACCTCGCCTCCGCCCTGGGCTGGTACTCGATCCCGGTGCCGGAGGCCGCCGTCGACCTCAGCGCCGGCGTCGCCGCGCGCCTGCCCTTCCTTCCCCCCGAGGCCGCGTGGCTCCAGGCCTTCCGGACGCCGGTGCTGATGGACACGTCCAAGGCCAAGAGCAAGCTCGCCTGGCGCCCGCGCCACAACGCGCGCGACACCTTGCGCCAGACGGTGTCGGGCGCGCGCCGCGAGAACCTGCTGGGCTGACTGCGGCGTCGGCGTCGGCGTCGGCTCGTCCCGGCGACCGCGGCCCTCGATCGCGCCCACCCCGCCTACTCGTAGAGCGTGATGACCGCCAGGATGACGTAGACCGACACCAGCGCCCAGCCCTCGAACGCCGTGGCCTTGCCATCCCCGGTGACCTGGGCGACCGTGACGGCGGTGAGGATGAGCGCGCCGATGTAGATCGGGGCCAGGGCGAAGGTCAGCGGCGTGGGAAAGAGCAGCGAGACGAGGACCAGGGTGGGGAACAGGAAGGCGGCAATCTGCGCCACCGAGTTCTTGACCACCGAGATGGCCAGATCGAAGTCGCCCTTGTGGGCGAGCACGAGCCCGGTGACGTTCTCCACCGCGTTCCCCGCGATGGCCACGATGACCAGCCCGGCGAAGGCCTCGGAGACGTGGAGGCTGTGGATGGCCGGCTCCAGCCCGGCCACGAACCAGTCCGACACGAAGGCGGAGCCGGTCCCGGCGGCGCCCAGCAGGCCGGCCGACAGGGTGAGCGGCAGGCGGCCCTTCGGCCTTTCGCCCTCCGCCGGCGGCTCGCTGCGCGCGTAGGGAAAGACCCAGGCCAGGTAGACCGCCAGCACGCACACCGCCCCGATGACCGAGATCGAGCGGACGTGACGGCTCGCGGGGTCGCCGGAGCTCAGCGACAGGCCGAGCACGACGATGATGAACGAGGCGACCAGCAGCAGGGTCGCGGTGTCACGGGGCAGGCGGGTACGGAACCGCATGACGCCGTCGCCGGCCTTGCGCGCTCCGACCACGATGACCAGGCCGAGGACGAGCAGCGCGTTGGCGAAGATCGAGCCCAGGATCGACGCCTGCGCGACCACGATCTTCCCGCCCGCCAGGGCAAAGAGCACGACGAAGAACTCCGGGAGGTTCCCGAGCGTCGATTGGAGCAGCCCGGTCACGGCGGGACCAAACCGCTGGCCCACCTGCTCGGTCGCGAAGGCCACGATCCAGGCCATCCCGGCCAGGGCCAGCGTGGCCACGGCGAACGCCAGCAGGCCGGGCGCGCCGCTGTAGTGCAGCACCCCGGCCAGCGCGGTGGCGACGACCACCGCGGCCAGCAGGACCTTCTCACGGCGGCTGAGCGCGCTCACGACGGCCCTCGCGCGATCAGTTCACCTCGAGCAGGTCGGTCCGACCCTCGGCCTCGAGCGTGGCGCGGTAGCGGGGGAACATCGGAGCGACCAGCGGCAGCAGCTCGAGGATCTTGCCGACGGGACCGTGGGCCGTCACCTGTGCTCGAGCCAGGGCAACCGTGACGTCGACCTTCCCCAGCCAGAAGCGGTGCGCGGTGTCGGCCTCCATGCTCATCGTCAGCTCGGGGGTCAGCTCGCTCGCTCCGAGGTCGACCTCGATGGCCTCGCCCTCGACCATCTTCGCGGTGATCGCGGACGCGGGGTCGCTCAACTCGAAGCGCACGACGGTGTCCGCGCGCCGGAACCGGGGCGCCAGCTCGGGATCGTGCTGGAGATCGCGGAAGAGCCGGCCGATGTGGTCGTAGACGTCCTGCGCGTCGGCGAAGTAGGCCACCGCTACGCGCCCTGCTCGTCGGCGATCACGTGCAGCACGGCGTTGATCAGCGCGAGATGGGTGAAGGCCTGGGGGAAGTTCCCCAGGTGTCGGCCGGTCTGGGCGTCGAGCTCCTCGGCGTAGAGGTAGAGCGGCGAGGCGTGGGAGAGCAGGCGCTCGCATAGCTGGGCGCCCCGCTCGGGCTGGCCGATCTCCGACAGCGCGGAGACCAGCCAGAACGAGCAGATCAGGAACGTCCCCTCTCGGCCCGAGAGGCCGTCGTCGGTCTCCTCGGTCCGGTAGCGCAGGACCAAGCCGTGCTCGGTCAGCTCGTCGGCGATGGCCAGCACAGTCCTGCGCACGCGCTCGTCGTCGGCCGGCAGGAAGCGCATGAGTGGGATCAACAGGTTCGAGGCGTCCAGTGCATCGGTGTCGTAGTGCTGGCGGAACACGCCGCGCTCGTCCACCCCGCGGTCGAGGATGTCGTCGCGGATCTCGTCGGCCGCACGGCGCCAGTCTTCGGCGAGGTCGCGCTCGCCGCGCACCTCGGCCAGCCGGGCCCCCCGGTCCAGCGCCACCCAGCACATGAGCTTGGACGAGACGTAGTGGCGCGGCTTGCCCCGAGCCTCCCAGATGCCCTGGTCGGGCTCGCGCCAGGCAGCGCTCGCGCAGCGCACCTGGTCTTCGATCACGGGCCACAGCCGCGAGGGGATGTAGCCGTTCTCCTTGGTGTGGATGAAGACGGAGTCGAGCACCGCGCCGTAGACGTCGTTCTGGCGCTGGCGGAACGCGCCGTTGCCCACGCGGACCGGTGAGGCGTCCTGATAGCCCGAAAGGTGGTCGAGCGTGCGCTCGGTCAGGTCGCGGCGACCGTCGACGCCGTACATGATCTGGAGCGACCCGTCCTCGTTGCGCTCGAGGTCGGCCACGTACTGGAGGAAGTCGTCAGCCTCCCAGTCCATGCCCAGGGCGTGGAGGTTCCACAGCGTGAAGGTCGCGTCGCGCATCCAGGCATAGCGGTAGTCCCAGTTGCGCTCTCCCCCGGGGGTCTCGGGCAGGGAGGTGGTCAGGGCGGCGACGAGGGCTCCCGTCGGGGCGTAGGTGAGCCCCTTGAGGGCCAGCGCCGAGCGCTGGAGGTGCACACGCCAGCGGTGGTCGGGGAAGCGCCCGGCGGCCAGCCACGAGCGCCAGTAGTGGCGGGTCGCGTCCAGGCGCTCGAGCGCCTGCTGCGCCGTGGCCGGGCCCCGCAGCTCCTCGGTCCAGGACAGCGCGCAGAAGCAGCACTCGCCCTCGCGCATGAGGTGGCGGGCGCGGACGCGGCTGCCCTCGATGCCCAGCCCCAGGTCGCTGAGCAGGCGCAGCCGCACATCGCCGTGACAGGTCTGCACGGCCGAGGGCGCCTCGTGCTCGGCCGGCTCCCACATCGCGCTGACCGCCCCGTAGTCGAACAGCGGCTCGCAGATCAGCTCGATCATGACCTCGCCCTGGACGCACTCGATCGTGCGCACCAGCAGGTGGTCGGCCTCGTGATCGCTGGGAGGGCGTGTGTGATGGGTTTCCTCGTGCTCGGCGTCGTGCCAGGGGCCGACGGTCATCGCCTCGCGCACGACCGCCCAGCCACCCGGCGCCTGCCAGGTGGTCTCGAGGTTGTTGGTGCCGGGGTCATAGCGGCGGCTGATCGGCACTTGCACCCCGTAGGGACCGAGGCGAAAGCCCCCGCCTCCCCGGTCGAGGAGGGCCGAGAAGATGCTGGGCGAGTCGAAGCGCGGCAGGCACAGCCACTCCACCATGCCGTCGGGGGCGACCAGCGCGCCGCTGTGGCAGTCCGACAGGAACCCGTAGTCGCCGATCGCCGGGAAGGGCGAGTCGGTGGTGAGAAGTCGGTGGGGAATGGGTCCGGTCGGCATCTCGGGCACTAGCATGCCCTCTTCGCCGCGATCGCCGTCATCCCGCCATCTCGTCCCCGCCTCCCAGCCCCCGTTACGAGCCCAAGCCGCCCGCGGCGCAGCTGCTGGCGGGGCGCCGCGCCCTGGTCACGGGGGCGGACTCGGGGATCGGTCAGGGCATCGCCTTCGAGCTGGCCGCTCATGGGGCGGCCGTGGCCATCAACCACCTGGCCGACGACGCCGTGGCCCGCGACATGGCCCAGCGCATCGAGGCAGCCGGGGGCCGCGCGATCCCGGTGCAGATGGACGTCTCGCGCGAGGAGGACGTGACGCGCGCCTTCGCCCAGGCGCACGAGGCCCTGGGCGGGCTGGACCTGCTGGTCAACAACGCCGGCCTCGAGCGGCCCTTCCCCCTGGTCGACATGCCGCTAGAGTGGTTTCGCAAGGTCATCGACGTCAATCTGGTCGGCACCTTCCTGTGCTCGCGGGAGGCGGCGCGCATCATGGTCGACGCCGGCGCCCGCGGGACGATCGTCAACATCACGAGCGTCCATGAGCAGATCCCGTGGGAGCAGTTCTCCCACTACTGCGCCTCCAAGGGCGGGGCCAAGCTCTTCGCCCAGTCGATCGCCCGCGAGCTCGCGCCCCACGGAATCCGGGTGGTCTCGGTCGCCCCCGGGGCCATCGCCACGCCGATCAACGCCGACGTCCTGGCCGACCCGGACAAGCGCGGAGCGGTCGAGGCCGAGATCCCGCTGGGTCGCTGGGGCGAGGTGCCCGACGTCGCGCGCGCGGTGGCGTGGGTAGCCTCGGAGGAGGCCGGCTACGTCGTCGGCGCCACGCTGTTCGTCGACGGCGGGATGACGCTCTACCCGCGCTTCGTCTAGCGCGCCTCTCCTCGTCCGTGGCGTAGGCCCTTCCTGCGCCCCGCGCAGGCGGGCGCGGCAAGCCGCAGTGGGCCTCTACCCGCCCCCAAAGGCCACGACCATGTCGGTGGCCACGGCGGCGAGGAAGCCCGCGCCGAGCATCAGCATGCCCAGCTCGCGATGCCCGTAGCGGCGCATGCCCTGCCAGACCTCGCCGATGACGTAGAGGATTGCGCCGCCCGCGACTGCGTAGAACGCCAGCTCGAGCGGCGCGCTGGAGACCTTGTAGCCCAGCATCGAGCCGAGGAAGACCGGGCCGCCGCCGATCAGGCCGGCGAGCGCGATCCAGCGCCAGGACGGCCGAACGTCGCCCAGCGGCCCGATGATCCCGAACCCCTCGGTGGCGTTGTGCAGCGCGAAGCCCACGATCAGCACCGTCGCGAGCTGGATCTCGCCCGTCCGAGCCGAGACGCCGATGGCCAGGCCCTCGGCGAAGTTGTGGACGCCGATGGCCGCCGCGACGGCCAGGCCGGTCTGGAGGGCGCGCCGGCGCGCCTCCTCCGCCTGAGTGGCGAGGGCCTGCTCGTCGGCGGGCGCAACGGCCGCGGTGGCGCCCCCGGCCATCGGCGCCGTGCGCGGCCCGCGCGGGCGCATCTGGCGCTCGATCAGGGCCAGCCCCGCGGTACCGGCCACGAACCCGGCGGCCAGCAGAGCGCCCAGCAGAACCACCTCGGCGAGATCCCCCTTACCAGCGCCCAGCTCCTTGACCGCGTCCTCGATGATCTCCGTGCCGTGGGCCATGACGTCGACGAAGAGAAAGGCCAGGACCCCGACGGCGAACATGGCGAGGGCCACGCGGGAAGGCGTGCGCAGCGTGCGCAGCCGGGCGAGGGGCAGGCCGACGTAAATCGTGAAGCCGGCCAGGGCCCCGAGGATCAGGGTTTGGGAGAAGGACATCTGGCGTCTATAGCAGCGAGCGCGTTAGGGCACCCTAATCAAACAGGGCGGCCACCCTACCAGGCCTCGCGCAACCAGGCTGGGTGGCGGCGGGTCAGACCTCGGGCAGCGGGCCGCAGGTGGTTCCAACCTCGACGTCCGCGGGCAGGCGGCCCTCCTCCGCGAGCTTGTGCAGGTGGGCGTCGAGGGTCAGGGCGGCCGCCGGACGCAGCTGCGCCGGAGCGTCCGACCATGCGGCGTCGAGCAGGTCGTCGCGGTCCCGCAGGCCCCGGCTCAGGGCATCGACCAGTCGGCGCTCGCGCTCGAGCCGGTGCTCGAGGTACTCGTCGAGCTTGCCGGGCGCGCCGAGCACCGGCGGCCCGTGACCGGGGCAGAGCACCTCGAGCGCCATCGCGCGCAGCCGTCGCAGGCCCTCCAGGTACCCGGCCATCGCCCCCCGGCCGGGCGCCACGAAGACGCTGCCCTGCCCCAGCACCGCGTCGCCGGTGAAGCAGACGGGACCGGCGACGAAGGCCAGGTGGTCGGGGGCGTGCCCGGGCACCGCGACCCCCACGAGCGGCCCCAGATCGCCGGCGGGCGGGGAGCCGTCGGCCCCGGCGGCGGCCACGGCAACCGGCCCAAGGCGCTCCTGCACCGTCGCCAAGGCCTCGACGTGGTCGGAGTGGTGGTGGGTCACGGCGATGCCCGCCAGGCCGCCGCGACGCTCCACCTCCTCGCACAGCGCGTCGACGTGGTCGGGCAGCGCGGGGCCGGGATCCACGAGCCAGCAGGGATCACGGCGCAGGACCCAGCTGTTGGAGCCGTCGAGCGTGAGCGGGCCCGGGTTGTCCGCGCGGATGCGGGCAACGTCGTGCTCTGCGAGCGGCTCTACCGCCCCCACACGACCTCGGGAGAACGCCGGTGGGCGGCCATGGCAATCGGGGCGCCCGGATTTGAACCGGGGACCTCACCGACCCGAACGGTGCGCGCTACCAGGCTGCGCCACGCCCCGAGAGGCGGCCAGTATCCCACAGCGGGGTCGGGCCCCGGCGGCATTTAGGTCGTCGGCCGGCGACCTGGCGGTAGACCGGCAGAGGCCGATTGCCGTCCGCCGGCCCGCGAACGGCGAAGCCGCCCGGGCCCGCCGTCCGCGCGCGGACGGCGGCTCAGCGCTTGGCCTTGCCCTGACCGGGCGGTGCGGAGCGCTGCCGGGTGCGCGCAGGGCGGCGCCCGTCCTGGCGGTTTGCCTGCGAGCCGCGATCGGCGCGGTGGCGGCCACGGTGACCGCCACGGTCGCCGCCCGAGACGGACGTCGGCAGGGTCACCCGGGGAACGGCAGGAACCGTCGCCGTGGGGACCTCGGGAAGCTCGGGGACGATCGCGGGCTGGCTGGCCTCGGGGGCCCCGTCCCCAGCGCTCCCCGTCTGCGACGAGGACGGCGCCGAGGTGGCTGGCGGGGTCACGCTGGGAATCCGGACCCCGATCTTCTCCAGGGCGCCGAGCAGCAGCGGCGGAGCGACTCCGAGCGTCAGTCCGCCCGGGCGCCGTGAGCCGATGGAGGGTCCTGCGGTCGGCGGGCCGAGGGCCGGCACCCCGGGCGCGATGACCGCCTCCCCGGTGCTGCGTCGGCCGCTGGGCGAGGCCGCGCGGCGTGCCGGCGACGGGGGCCCGCCGAGGCGCTCCGCGGACGGAGCCGCGACGGCGTGGCCCGACAGGGGCGAACCCTCGAGCGGCCTCTGCGGCGGGTAGAAGGGGGACGGCGCGACGAGCGGGGCCGAGGCCGCGGGCGCCTGAGCCGGATGCGACGCGGAACGGTGGACGGCCGCAGCCCCGCCAGGAGATGACTTGGTCACCGCGCGGCTTGCCACCTCGGTGCCCCCGGCGAGCGCGATGGCGGCGATGACCACCGCCGCCTTGGCCGCTGTGCCGCCCAGGGGCTCGCTCGCCGGCGCCGCAGAGGAGGACCACTGGCCGAGCAGTCCACGCGCTCGCCGCGGCGCCGGCTGGTCCGCGCTGGCGCTGGGTCCCTTGCGCCCCGCGAAGGGGAACGGAAGCAGCGCCGCCAGGCGACCGGCCACCTCTCGCACGCGGGGGCGGACCGGAGCGACGCCGAGGGCACGGGCGTGGCGACGGCACGGCTGGCAATAGGAGAGGTGGCGAGCCATGCGCCGGCGATCGGCGACTCCCGACATGCCCTCGGCCGCGGCGGCGATGATGCCCTGGACCTTGGTGCAGCGGCGCCCCGTGGCCAGGTCGTCGTACTCCTCGGCCAGGCGGCGTCGCGCTCGGAACAGCGTGCTCTCGACCGCCGTGCGGCTGAGGTCCATGCGCTCCGCGATCTGGCGGTAGGACAGGCCCTCCAGCTCGCGCATGACGAGGATCTGGTGGTGACTGTCGGACAGCCCGGCGAACGCCGAGCACAGGCGCGTGAGCTGGTCCTTGGCGTCGACCGCCACCTCGGGCTCGGGCTGCGAGCTGACCAGGCGCAGCTCGTCCGGGCCGCCGCCGTTGCCGTCACCCGGATGGAAGGGAAGCTCCTCGACGCGGCGGCTGCGCCGGAACTGGTCGATGCACGCGTTGCGCGCGATCTCGTAGAGCCACGCGCGCACGGCGATCGGGCGCTCGGTCTCGCGCATGCGCCGCAGCGCCGACATAAAGACCTCCTGGGTGAGGTCCTCGGCGCGGCCGTGGTCGCGCACCATGCCCTGGACGTAGGCGAGGATCCGCGGGCGATAGCGCTCGTAGAGCTGCTCGAAGGCGCGGTCGCTTCCGCTGCGGACCAACGCCACAAGCTCTGGATCAGATCGATCCGCCCTCGTCGCCTCGACCGTCGCGACTGCCCTCACTACTCCTCCGGTGATTGCTCCCTGCGCCCGGTCCCTGGGCGCGGACGGTGAACTGTAGCGTTTATCTGATTGGCCGCCAAGTGCGGACTCCTGAGAACCGTGAACGCTGCCCAGGCAATCGTGGATCACCTCGACGGCGTGCTCGTGCCCGAGCGCTTCGACGACTATGGCCCCAACGGCCTCCAGGTCCCGGGGCGCGACGAGGTCGAGGTCGTGGTCACCGGAGTCTCGGCGCACCGCGAGCTCCTCGAGCGCGCCGCCCAGGCCGGGGCGGGAATGGTGATCGTCCACCACGGGCTGCTGTGGGACGGCGCGCCGCGACGGCTCTCGCGGACCATGGCCGGCCGGCTGCGCCTGCTCCTGGCCCACGACATCAACCTCGTCGCCTCCCACCTGCCGCTCGACGCCCATCCCGAGGTCGGCAACAACGCGCTGCTCGCCCGCGCGCTTGGCGCCGGCGACGGGCAGCCCGCCTTCGCGCATCGAGGCACCCCCATCGGCGTGCGCGCCGGCTTCGCCGGGGACGGCCTGCGCAGCCAGGAGCTCTTCGAGCGCGTGGCGGACGTGACCGGCCGTCGTCCGCTCGTCTTCGCACGCGGGCCGGCCCGCGTGCGATCGCTGGGCATCGTCTCGGGCGGCGGCGCGCGCAGCCTGGCTGAAGCGGTGGAAGCCGGCCTCGACGCCTTCGTGACCGGCGAGCCGGCCGAGCAGTCGATGGCCGAGGCGGCGGAGGCCGGCATCCACTTCATCGCCGCCGGCCACCACGCGACCGAGACCTTCGGCGTACGCCGACTGGGCGAGCTCGTGGCGGCTCGCTTCGACGTCGAGCACCACTTCATCGACGTGCCCAACCCGGTCTGAGAGCGGCCGGGGCGTCCCCGGGCCGCGCCGGGATCGGGCCGCAACGCGCGGAAACTTTGCTCCGGACCGCGGCTCAGCGCCGTTGAGACCGTCTGGCCGAGGGTATATACATCGGTCGAGCCACCTTAGGAGGAGTTCACTCGATGGCCATTCACCTGACGCCTACCGAGCTTGCCCGCGAAGCCGGGTTCGACCGCCGGGAGGTGATCAGCAAGTGCATGGAGATGGGCGTGCCCATCTTCGAGGGCCGGATCGACAAGACGCTGTTCCTCACCAGCCTGCGCCAGCACGAGGTGATCGCGGCGCAGCCCGCTCGGGTCTAGGGATCCATCCCCCGCGTCGGGCGCGGCCGCGCGGGCCCCGGCCGCCCCAGCGCGACTAGACTCCGCTCTCCGCTACCTCGGAGGAGAGATGGAGGCCATCAGCCCGCCTGCCAGCGAGTCGTCCACCGGCTCGCGCACCGTCGCCGACCTGCTCTCGGCGGCCGCCGACAAGCACGCCGACAAGACGGCCGCTCGCTTCAAGCGCGACGGGGAATGGCGCAACGTCTCCTACGCCGAGGTGCGCGACATCGCCAGCGAGATCGCGCTGGGTCTGATCGACCTGGGGCTCGAGCCGGGCGACCGTGTCTGCATCCTCAGCCAGACCCGCCCCGAGTGGACGTACTGCGACTTCGCCGTCTCCAGCGCCGGCGGCGTCGTCGTGCCGATCTACGCCACCAATTCGCCCTCGGAGTGCGAGTGGGTCGCTGGCAACTCCGAGGCCAAGGCGATCGTCTGCGAGGACGCCGCCCAGGTGGCCAAGATCGTCGAGGTTCGCGAGCGGCTGCCCGAGCTGAGCACGATCGTCGTCATCGACCCGGCGGCTGACACGGCCGATGCCATCGCCCTGGATGACGTGCGTGAGCGCGGGCGCGGCCAGGACGCCACGCACCTGAGCCGGCGCATCGACGCCGTGCGCCCGGAGGACCCGTTCACGATCATCTACACCTCGGGGACGACCGGGCCGCCCAAGGGCTGCGTGCTCTCGCACGGCAACTACCGCGCCGTGCTCGACACGCTCGAGGGCGTCAGCGTGCTCGAGCCGGGCGAGACCACCTACCTCTACCTCCCGCTCGCCCACTCCTTCGCCCTGCTCATCCAGCTGCTGTCCTTCGATCTGGGCGGAGAGCTCGCCTACTTCGGCGGCGACGTCAAGCAGATCATCGCCGAGCTGAGCGAGACCAAGCCGACGTACTTCCCCTCGGTGCCGCGGATCTTCGAGAAGATCTACACGCTGGTCACCGCCAACGGCGACCCGGAGAAGATCCGCCAGGCGGTTCAGGTCGGGCTCAAGGTCCGCCAGCTGCGCGAGGCGGGCCAGGAGGTCGCCCCCGAGCTCCAAGACGCCTTCGACGCCGCAGACCAGCAGCTGTTCGCGAACGTCCGGGCGGCGTTCGGCGGGCGCGTTCGCCAGGCCGTGACGGGCGCGGCCCCCATCGCCCCCGAGATCCTCGAGTTCTTCTTCGCCTGCGGAGTGCCGGTGCTGGAGGGCTACGGCATGACCGAGACGGCGACGGTCGCCACCTACTCGACGATCGAGGACCACAAGTTCGGGACCGTCGGCCGGGCGCTGCCCGGGGTATACGCACGCATCGCCGACGACGGCGAGCTGCTCCTGCGCGGCCCCAACATCTTCCAGGGCTACTACCGCAACGCCGATGCGTCGTTCGGGACGATCGAGGACGGCTGCCTGCACACCGGTGACCTGGCCTCGATCGACGACGACGGCTACATCTCGATCACCGGGCGCAAGAAGGACATCATCATCACCGCGGGGGGCAAGAACCTGACCCCGGCCAACATCGAGAACGAGCTCAAGCAGTCGCGCTGGATCTCCCAGGCGGTCATGCACGGCGACCGCCGCCCGTTCCCCGTGGCCCTGATCACGCTCGATCCCGAGGAGATCGTCGTGTTCGCACGCGAGCACGGCCTGCCCGAGGTCATCGCCCAGCTCAGCCGCGAGCCGCAGGTCCACGAGCTGATCCAGGGCGTGCTCGACGAGGTCAACGGCCACTACGCCCAGGTCGAGCAGGTCAAGAAGTTCGTCATCCTCGACCACGACCTCTCCCAGGAGACCGGCGAGCTCACCCCGACGCTCAAGGTGAAGCGCAACGTGGTCAACGAGAAGTACGGCGAGCTGTTCGACTCCCTGTATCGCTAGCCCGCGCGGGCCTGAGTACTGAGGCGCTAGCTTTTTGGGTCGGAGGCGCCTCTCGGAGCGGTCGTACCGACCGCACGGGAGGCGATGTCGCGCATGCGGACCGACCCAACCGACAACGGCGGACTCTTCATCGGACGCCGTCCCGGCACGCGACCGGTCAAGTACCGCGCGCTGCCCCAGCTCGGGAGCGCCGCGCGGCAGCGGATCGATCGCGGGCTGGCCGGGCTGGTCCTGGCGCTCGAGGTCGTCGTCTGCCTCATGTTCTGGGGGCCCCTGCCGCTGGGCTGGATGTGGATCGGCTCCCAGGTCAACTACTGGACCGGCAGCACCTTCCTGGGCATCGTGGTGGCGTTCTTCGGCCTGCTCTTCACGCTCATGGGCGGCCTGATGGTCATGCGCCGGCTCGACCTGCTGTGGATCCTCCTGCGCCGTGCCGGCGGCTATGACCAGCGCGAGGGGATCATCGGTCGCGTGTTCGCGGTCTCAGCGATCATCGGCGGCACGCTGTTCTTCGGCTGGCTGCTGCTGATCGGCGGGCTCGGGCCCACGCTCGCGCCCACCGGGTGACCGCCCGCCGCGGCGCGGGTAGATGAGGGCCGGCATGGGCCTGCTCGACTACTACCGCCAGTTCGAGGGCATGGCCGACGAGGAGGTCTCGGCGCAGCTGCGCGCGCGGGCCCAGGAGCGGCGCCGCCGCGCCCTGGCCCGCATCGAGCCGCTCGACCTCTCGGCCACGACCTGGCACGAGTTCCCCCACCCCGACGTGGTGGCCGCCGTCACCTACGCGGCTCGGCGGGGGATCAACCGCTCGCGCGACCCGGGGGCGAGCGAGCTGCGACGCGAGATCGGCCGCCGCCACGGGCTCGAGGCCGACCGGATCGCCGTCGGCGACGGCGCCTCCCAGCTGCTGGCCGCGGCCGCCGCCGCGCTGCTGGAGCCCGGCGACGAGCTGGTGACGCCATGGCCCTCCTACCCGCTCTACCCCCTGATGGCACGCAACGCCAAGGCACGTCCCGTGCCGGTGGCCGCCGGCCACGACGTCGAGGCGCTGCGCGCGGCCGTCACCGGCCGCACCCGGCTGCTCGTCCTGTGCAACCCCAACGACCCCACGGGCGCCTACCTCGACACGCGGCGGCTGCGCCAGCTGCTCGAGGGGCTGCCCGAGCGCGTGACCGTGCTCCTCGACGAGGCCCTCGGCGAGTTCGTCGACGACGAGCCTCCGGGGGCCGCGCTCTCGCTGCTCGACGACTTCCCCCGCGTGCTGGTCTTCCGCACGTTCTCCAAGGCCTATGGGCTGGCCGCCATGCGCTGCGGGTTCGCCCTCGGCGGCCCGGGGTCGGAGCCGCTCATGCAGCGCCTGGGCCCGCCGCTGGGAATCTCGGAGCTCGCGCAGGCCGGCGCGCTGGAGGCCCTGCGCAAGTGCGGCCCGCTGGTGGCGGCGCGCCGTCAGGCCGTGCTGACCGAGCGCCGCCGCGCGCTGGAGGCGCTGACGTCGCTCGCGGTGGACGCCGGGCCCAGCCAGGCCAACTTCCTGTGGCTGAGCATGCCGGGCCTGAGCGCCCACGAGCTCAGCGCGCGGCTCGGCCGCTCGCGCGTCGTCGTGTGGCCGGGGACCGAGGTGGGCGACGACGCCCACGTGCGGGCGACGATCCAGAGCCCGCCAGCGACGAACCGGCTCGTGGAGGCGCTCAAGCGTCTAACTGCCTGAACGGCGGAGCCGGCGCTGTTTGCGTCGGCGAAGCTGTGAAGGCGGGAGGGCGGCGAAGCCGCCCGGTCACCGAACGCCCGAGGCGGCGAAGCCCCGTCGTCTACGGGGCGGAGCCACCCAGCAGACCGAACGCGAGCAAGAGGGCGGCGAAGCCGCCCGGTCACCCGGCTCCGCTGTTCAGGCAGTTACTGGGATTGCCGCAGCAGGGTTCCGGTGGTCTGCTCGAGGATCTTGCGCCAGGCGCCGGTTCGCTCGCGCTCGTCCGCGAAGTGCTTGACGACCTTGCGCACGCGGGTGGCCGAGAGCTCGATCCCGTGGCAGCCGCAGACCTCCCGGAAATGCTCGTAGTCCTGGGCGAGCTTGAGGGTCACCGACTGGAAGCCGTGGCGCGCGATGTCGGTGCGCGAGGCGAAGTTGAGAATGCTCGTACGGAACATCAGCTCGTCGTCGGGCTCGGGCTCGATCAGCACGATGTCCACGCCGGCGTACTTCTCCTCCCACTCGCGGGCCACCTCGTGCAGACGCTGGTAGGCCAGCAGCTTGAACGTCTGGTAGCCGATCGAGCTGAAGCCCATGTCGGAGACCCGGCGGGGACGCGAGCCCAGCAGCGTGGGCACGCGCTTGGCGAAATCGTTGACGTAGGGCACGAGCGGGTTGACGACGACGACGAACTTGGCCCCGGCCTCCACCGCAATGTCGAGGTTGGTGGTCGAGACGATCCCGCCGTCGACCAGCTCGCGGTCCTTGAGCCGGTGGGGCTTGTAGACCATCGGCAGGGCGGTCGAGGCCCGCACCGCCGAGGAGATTGGGACGTCGTCCCAGCCGGCCGCCCCGAGGACGATGCGCTCGCACGTGTCGAGGTCGGTGGCCGCGAGGTAGAGCTCGTTCTCCAGCAGCCGGAAGTCGTCGGTGCGGTTGGCCTCCTCGAGCACGCTGCGCACGTAGCGCTCGATCCCCGCCCCGGTATAGAGGCCCGAGGGCAGGACCTCGGACAGCGCGGTGACCAGGTCGACGGCCGAGAGCTGGCTGCCCAGAGAGCCGATCAGGTTGCGAACCAGGCCGACCGAGCGCAGCGGCAGGCGGGCGAGGCTGGTGGCGAACTCGCGGAGGTTGGGCTCCAGCAGCTGGTCGAGGTTGACGTCGCGAAACGGGGAGGGCGCCTGCCGGTTGACCACCCGCATCATCTCCTCGGGCGTCACCCCGTTGGCCACCAGGGCGGCGACGAACGAGCCGGCGCTCGTGCCGACGTAGACGTCGAACTGGTTGACCGTGCGGTTGACCGACAGGAGGTCCAGCGCGCGCAGGGCGCCGATCTCGTAAACGCCTCCGGTGAAGCCGCCGCCCCCCAGCACGAGAGCGGTCTTCGAACGGGAGCGGCCGCGCCGGCGCGGCTTGGCGGCGCTCTGCGGCCTTCCCTTGGCCTGAGCCTCGAGCTTGACGACCTTGCCCATGGCCTCAGTCATTCTAGGGGTCCATCGGGCGGCGAGGCTTCGGCTGGCGGCGGGGACCGTCCTGGGACGCCTCTGGGCGCCCTGAGCGCGCCTCAAGCTCGGGCCCGCAAGCCTGCGCCCGCCGCGCGACTCCGCCCCCTGGTAGGTGTTCCAACCGCCATGCTCGGTGCCCGCCCGCAGGCCCTGGCCCTCGCCGTCTGCCTCGCTCTCGCGCTGTGGGCGGCGCCCGGCGCCTCGGCGCTGACCCCGGACGGCGCCCTGCGCTCCTCGCTGGCCCGCTCGATGGCCCCGGCCGGCTCCTCCTCGGGCGCGATGGTCGTCGACGAGACCGACGGGCGGGTCCTCTTCGCCCTGCGCGCCGACTCGCCTCGAGTGCCGGCCTCCAACGAGAAGCTCTACACCACCTCGACGGCACTGCTGCGCTACGGCCCGTCGGGCACGCTGAGCACCCGGGCCGTGGCCGTGGGCGGGCTGGACGCCAACGGCACCCTGCGCGGGCCGCTCTACCTGCACGGCGGGGGCGACCCCACCTACGGCTCGCTGACCTTCACGCGGCGCGCCTACGGGACGGGAGCGACGGGCTACGACCTGGCCGGCCGGCTCGCCGCGGCCGGGCTGCGCCGGGTCGAGGGACCGGTCCTGGGCGACGAGTCGGCCTTCGACCGGCGCCGAGGCTCGTACGGCTTCGGCATCTCGCTCGACATCGGCGGTCCGCTGAGCGCGCTGGCCTTCAATCGCGGCCTGGCCAGCGAGACCGGGCGAGGGTTCCAGCTGCGTCCCGCGACCTTCGCCGCCGGCCAGCTCATCGTCGCCCTTCGCGCCCGGGGCATCTCGGTCACCGGGGCGTCCGGAGAGCGGATGACCCCCCCGGGTGCGCACGAGCTGGCGCGCGAGCCCTCGCCGCCGATGTCGACGCTGGTGCGGTTGACCAACGTTCCCTCGGACAACTACTTCGCCGAGATGGTCCTCAAGGGCCTGGGGGCGAACTTCGCCCACAGCGGCACGACCGCCGCCGGCGCGGGCGTCGTGCGCGCACGGCTCGCCGCCCTGGGCATCCATCCCCGCGTCGTCGACGGCTCGGGGCTGTCGCGGTCGGACTCCACGACCCCGCGCCAGATCGTCACGCTCCTGGGGGCGATGGACCGCTCGGCCACCGTCTCGGACGCCTTTCGCAACTCGCTGGCCGTGGCCGGGCGCTCCGGAACGCTGGCCTACCGCATGGGCGGGACGACCGCGGCGGGCCGTTGCCGGGGCAAGACCGGGACCCTCAACGGCGTCTCCGCCCTGTCGGGCTACTGCGACGCGGTGGGCGGGCGGCGCCTGGCCTTCTCGATCCTCATGAACGGCGTCAGCGTCAGCGGCGCCCACACCCTCCAGAACGCCATGGCCGTGGCCATCGCTCGCTACCCGGTCAGCCCGTCGGGCTAGACGGCTCCGGCCGGCGGGGTCAGTCCGTCGAGCCGAGCAGCTGGACCAGCCGCGGCTCGTCGATGACCTCGACGCCCAGCCGCTGCGCCTTCTCGAGCTTGGATCCCGGGGTCTCGCCGGCCACCACGTAGTCGGTCTTCCTGGAGACCGACGAGGTGACCTTTCCCCCGGCCGCCATGATGCGCTCCGTCGCCTGCTCGCGGGTCAGAGACGGCAGCGTGCCGGTGATCACGAAGGTGCGACCGGCCAGCGGCCCCTGTCCCGGCGGCGGCCCCTCCTCCTCGAGTCGCACCCCGATCCCGCGCAGGTTCTCGATCAGCGCGACCAGCTTGGGGTCGGCCAGCTGGTCGTGGATCAGCCCCGCCACCACCGGCCCCACCCCCGGCGTGGCCGCGATGTCCTCCACCGACGCCGCACGCAGAGCGTCGATCGAGCGGAACTGGGCGGCCAGGGCACGGCCGGTGACCTCGCCCACCCCCTCGATGCCCAGGGCGAAGAGCACGCGGGCGAACGGACGCTCGCGCGAAGCGGCGATGGCGTCGACCAGCTTGGACGCCGAGAGTTCGCCGTAGCCCTCCAGCGAGACGATCTCCGACGCCTCGAGCCGGTAGAAGTCGCCCGCCGTGCGCACCATCTCACGCGCCATGAAGGCCGCGACCTGCTTCTCGCCCAGGCCGTCGATGTCCATCGCCCCGCGAGAGACGAAGTGCTTGAGCAGCTGCCACTGACGGCCGGGGCAGTCCCGGTTGGGGCACTTCGTGAATACCCCCTCGCCCTTGACCGTCGGCGTGTCGCAGTCCGGGCAGCGCTCGGGGGGCCGGGGAACCGGTTGGCGGTCGGGCCGCTCGACGGCGTGGGGCGCGGGCGAGAGCACCTGGGGGATCACGTCGCCGGCGCGCAGGACGATGACCTGGTCGCCCGGCCGGACGTCCTTGCGTTCGAGGTCCTCCTCGTTGTGCAGGGTGGCCAGCTTGACCGTCACCCCGCCCACGTGGACGGGCTCGAGCACGGCAAAGGGATGCAGGTCGCCGAACTTGCCGACGTTCCAGTCGACCCGGTGCAGCTCGGTGACGGCGGTGGTCGGCGGGAACTTCCAGGCGATGGCCCAGCGCGGGTCGCGCCCGACGCTGCCCAGCCGGCGCTGGAGCTCGTGGTCGGAGACCTTCACCACGACGCCGTCGATCTCGAAGTCCAGGGCTCCGCGGCGCTCCTGCCACGCCAGGCACTGGGCCACGACCTCCTCCTCGTCGTCCAGCAGCTTGACGTCCCCGTTGACCCGGAAGCCGTGGTCGCGCAGCCAGCCCAGCGCCTCCCAGTGGTTGGCGAAGGCGATGCCCTCAGTGGCGCCGATGCCGTAGCACCACATCGACAGCGGACGCTGAGCGGCCAGCGCGGGGTCGAGCTGACGGATCGTCCCCGCCGCCGAGTTGCGCGGGTTCATGAACGTCGAGAGGCCCTGCGCGGCGCGGCGCTCGTTGAGCGCCGCGAAGTCGGGCAGCGACATGTAGACCTCCCCGCGCACCTCGAGCAGCGGCGGCGCGTCGTCGAAGCGCAGGGGGATCGAGGGGATGGTGCGCAGGTTGTGGGTCACGTCCTCCCCGATCTCGCCGTCGCCCCGCGTGGCCCCGCGCTCGAGGACCCCGTCGCGGTAGAGGAGCGAGATGGCCAGGCCGTCGATCTTGGGCTCGGCCACGTACTCGAAGCTGGGGTCCTCGATGCCCTCGCGCTGAAGGTGGGCCCGCATCCGCACGATCCAGGCCCGCAGCTCCTCCTCGGTGCGCGCGTTGCCCAGCGAGAGCATCGGCTGGAGGTGGGTCACCTTCTCGAGGCGGTCGATCGGCGCCCCGCCCACGCGCCGCGTCGGGGAGTCCGGCGTGATCAGCTCGGGATGGGCAGCCTCCAGAGCGCGCAGCTCGTCGAGCAGCGCGTCGTAGGCGTCGTCTCCGATCTCGGGGTCGTCGAGGGCGTAGTAGCGGTGGTTGTGGTGCTCGATGAGCCGGCGCAGCTCCGCGGCGCGCGCGGCGGGCTCGGGCGCGCTCACTCCAGCTCGCGGGCGGCGGGCCGCAGCAGCCGGGCCAGGTCGTAGCCCCGCAGGGCCTCGAGGCCGTCGCGGTCGGTGAGGTCGAAGTGGATGGGCGTGACCGCGATCTGCCTCGCCTCGACGGCGGCGAGGTCGGTGTCGGGCTCGTCCTCGAAGCCGACCTCGCCGTAGATGCGGTAGCGGCTGCGCCCGTCGCGCTCCTCCTCGAGCGTGAGCTCGTCGCGGTAGATGCGCTTGCCCAGCCGGGTCACCGCCACTCCCTCCGGCTCGCCCGCGGGCACGTTGACGTTGAGCAGCGTGCCCGGTGGGAGGGGGCGATCCTCCAGTCCCTCCACGACCCGCGCCACGAAGTCGGCGCCCAGCTCGAAGTCGAAGTCGACCCCGTAGCGGAAGTCCAGCTCGCGCGCCCGCGACTGCTGGGAGACCGCGACGCCCGGGAGGCCCAGCACGATGGCCTCCAGCGCCGCCGCCACCGTGCCCGAGTAGGTGATGTCATCGCCGAGGTTGGAGCCGTGGTTGATGCCCGAGACGACGAGGTCGGCCTCGAAGCCGTCGATCAGCCCCAGCCGCGCGAAGCGCACGCAGTCCACCGGCGTCCCGTCGGTGGCGTAGCCGGTGGTGCCATCGCCGAAGTCGACCTCCTCCACCCATAGCGGGCGGCGCGTGGTTATGGCGCGCGCCGCGGCCGAGCGATTGGAGTCCGGGGCGATGACCGCGAGGTCGAGGCCGGGCACCTCGAGCAGCGCCCGGCGCATGGCCTGAAGGCCGCCGGCGTGGATCCCGTCGTCGTTGGTGAGCAGCACCTTCATCGCCGCAGTGATGGTAGAGCGGGGTCGAATTCGTCCCCCCGATAGGAGATCGCGGCCAGGTACAGGCCGTGGGGAGGGGCCGTCGCCCCCGCCTCGCTGCGGGGACGGCCCTTGAGCAGGCGGGCGAAGCCCTCGAGGCTGCGCCGTCCGGCGGCGACCTCGAGCATGGTGCCCACGAGCACGCGGTTCATGTGGCGCAGGAAGGCGTCGGCCTCGATCCAGAGTTCGAGGATCCCGTCGCGGCGCTCCCAGCCGGCCCGCACGACCCGCCGCGTGAAGCGCACGTGCTCGGTCTGCCGGGGGGTGAACGCGGTGAAGTCGTGCTCGCCGACCAGCGCGGCGGCGCAGGCCTCCAACGCCTCGAGGTCGAGGCGGTGGGGCCACCACAGGGCGCGCCCGTGCTCGAGCGCCCGGGGCTGGTCGCGCGCGAGGATCCGGTAGCAGTAGGTGCGGCTGAGGGCGTCGCGGCGCGCGTCGAACCCGGCTGGGGCGGGCGCGCACTCGGCCACCGAGATCCACGGCCCGACCAGGGCGTTGAGCGAGGCCGCCCGCGCGGGCGGTCCGGTGTAGGAGGCAACCTGGCCCCAGGCGTGCACGCCCCGGTCGGTGCGCCCGCCGACGGTGAGCGAGAGCTCCTGTCGCAGCACGGTGGCCAGCGCCCGCTCGAGCTCGCCCTGCACCGTGCGCCGGCCCGGCTGGCGCGCCCAGCCCGCGAAGGGCGTCCCGTCGTACTCGATGCGCAGGCGCGCGACGCCCGCGGGGCCCGGCTCGGCGGCCGCGGGCACCTACACCAGCTCGAGGAAGACCATCTCCGTGGCGTCCGAGCGCCGCGGGCCCAGCTTGAGGATGCGGGTGTACCCGCCGGGGCGCTGCGCGTAGCGGGGCGCGACCTCCTCGAACAGCTTGTAGACGACGAACTTGTCCTGGCCCAGGGCGGCCAGGGCCTGGCGGCGGGCGTGCAGGTCGCCTCGCTTGCCCAGCGTGATCAGCTTCTCCACCTCGGGCTTGACCGCCTTGGCCTTGGCCTCGGTGGTCTTGATGCGCTCGTGGTCGATGAGCTCCTTGCACAGGTTGCGCAACAGCGCCTTGCGGTGCGAGGCGGAGCGGCTGAGCTGGTATCGGGTGCGGCGGTGGCGCATGGCGGGCGTGACGAGAAGCGGGCGGCCCCGGTCGCTACTCCCCGCGCAGGCCGAGCCCGCGCGCGTTGAGCGTCTCCTCCACCTCGTCGATCGACTTCTTGCCGAAGTTGGGGATCGCGGCCAGCTCGTCCTCGGACTTGGAGAGGAGGTCGCCCACCGTCTGGATGCCGGCGCGCTTGAGGCAGTTGTAGGAGCGCACCCCGAGCTCGAGCTCCTCGATCAGGATGTCGTCCATCCCGCTGGCCGCGCGCGTGGACGTGCTGCCCATCGTGCCGGCCGGCTCGAGCACGCCGGAGGTCGCGCCACCGGGACGGGGCAGCTCGTCGATCTCCGCGTCCGTGAAGATGGCCAGGTGGCCGATGAGGATCTCGGCCGCCTCGCGCAGCGCGGCCTGCGGCTCCACCGAGCCGTCGGTCTCGATGTCGAGCGTGAGCTTGTCGAAGTCCGTGCGCTGGCCGACCCGCGCGCCCTCGACCGCGTAGGCCACGCGACGCACCGGCGAGAAGATCGAGTCGATCGGGATGACGCCGATGGGCTGGTCGGGTGACTTGTTGTCCTCGGCCTGGCGGTAGCCGCGCCCCCGCCCGATGGTCAGGTAGACCTCGAGCTTGGTCTTCTTCTCCAGCGTGGCCACGTGGACGTCGGGGTTGAGGATCTCCACCCCGGCCGGCAGGTCGATGTCCTTGGCCGTGATGTCGCCCGGACCGGTGGCGACCAGCGGCGCCTCGACCTCGTTGGCGTCGGAGTGCATGCGGCAGACCACGCCCTTGAGGTTGAGGACGATGTCGGTGACGTCCTCCTTGACCCCGCTGATGGTCGAGAACTCGTGGGCCACGCCCTCGATGCGCACGCTGGTCACCGCCGCGCCGGCCAGCGAGGAGAGCAGGACCCTGCGCAGGGAGTTGCCGAAGGTGTAGCCGAAGCCGCGCTCGAGCGGCTCGACCGTGAACGAGCCACGATTGTCCTCGACGTTCTCGGCGGTGATCCGGGGGACTTGGAAATCAAGCATCGGGCGGTCCTATCGTCGTGTTCGGGGAGGCCGCGGCGAAGGCGGCTGAAACTTGCCGCCGGGGCGGCCAGAGCCCTACTTGGAGTAGAGCTCGACGATCAGCTGCTCCTGGACGGGAGCGGCGATCTCCTTGCGCTCTGGCTTGCGCAGGACCTTGGCGGTCAGCGCGTCGTGATCGGCCTGGAGCCACGCCGGGACCTGGCCCGTGAGCTCGGTGGCGTCGCGGATCGCGGGCTCGGCTCCGGTGCCCGCCTTGACGGCGATGACCTCGCCGGGGCGCACCTGGTAGGAGGGGATGTCCACGCGGCGGCCGTTGACCGTCCAATGGCCGTGGCGGACCATCTGGCGCGCCTGGCGCCGCGAAGCGGCGAAGCCGAGGCGTACGAGCACGTTGTCCAGCCGGCACTCGAGCATCGAGAGCAGGTTCTCGCCGGTGATGCCCGCCTGACGGCTGGCCTTGGCGTAGTAGTTGCGGAACTGGCCCTCCTGGACGCCGTAGTAGCGCCGCGCCTTCTGCTTCTCGCGCAGCTGCACGCGGTACTCGCTCTGCTTCTGGCGCCCCCGGCCATGCTCGCCCGGCGGGTAGGAGCGCCGCTCGACGCCACACTTGTCGGTCAGGCAGCGCTCACCTTTGAGGAAGAGCTTCTGGCCCTCGCGGCGGCACTGCTTGCACTGGGCTCCGGTGTCGCGAGCCATCAGACGCGCCTGCGCTTGCGAGGACGGCAGCCGTTGTGGGCCTGGGGAGTGACGTCGCGCACCGAGCTGACCTCGAGGCCTGCGGCCTGGAGCGAGCGGATCGCCGTCTCACGCCCCGAGCCCGGCCCCTTGACGAAGACGTCGACCTTCTGGAGGCCGTGCTCCATCCCTTTGCGCGCGGCGGCGTCGGCCGTGACCTGGGCGGCGAACGGAGTCGACTTGCGCGAGCCCTTGAAGCCGGCACCGCCGGCCGACTCCCAGGCGATCACGCCGCCCTCCCGGTCGGTGAGCGAGACGATCGTGTTGTTGAACGAGGTCTTGATGTGGGCCTGGCCCACGGCGATGTTCTTGCGCGGCTTGCGCCGGCCGCGCTGGGGGCGTCGAGGGGCCGGCATTTACTTCTTGCCGGCCTTCTTCTTGCCGGCGACCTGCTGGCGGCGCGGGCCCTTGCGCGTGCGGGCGTTGGTCTTGGTCCGCTGGCCGTTGACCGGCATGCCGCGACGGTGGCGCAGGCCCCGGTAGCAGCCGATCTCCATCAGGCGCTTGACGTTCTGGGAGCGCTCGCGGCGCAGGTCGCCCTCGACGGTCGCCGAGGCGTCGATAGCGTCGCGCAGCTTGACCACCTCGTCCTCGGTGAGGTCGCGCACGTAGGTGTCGGGGGAGACCCCGGCCTGCGCGAGCAGCTGGTTGGAGGTAGCGCGGCCGACCCCGTAGACGTAGGTCAGGCCGATCTCGACGCGCTTGTTGAGGGGGATGTTGACTCCGGCGATCCGGGCCATCTACCCCTGCCTCTGCTTGTGGCGCGGGTTCGAGCAGATCACCAGGACCGCCCCATGACGGCGGATGATCTTGCACTTCTCGCACATGGGCTTGACCGACGGCCGTACCTTCATGTTCCCCTTCTGGTGGCTTCCAGCCCCGTGGCTCTGGCCGCCGTTGCGGCTGCCGCTACCTCGGGACGGACAGTGCGCAGCCCGAAAGAGCCGACTTCGAGCGCGACCGGTGATGGTAGCAGAGGCCCAGCCACGCCTTCAGCCGCTCAGGCCGCCGCCTGGTCGGCCTCGAGGTGCCAGGGGGTGAGGATCCGCGGGCCCGCCGCCTCGACCGCGACGGTGAACTCGAAGTGGGCGGCCAGCGAGCCGTCCTGCGAGTAGATCGCCCAGTGGTCGTCGCCCATGCGGATGGCGTGGCGCCCGGCGGTGACCATGGGCTCGACGGCCAGGACCATCCCCTCCTCGAGCTCAGGACCGCGGTCCGGGTCGCCGAAGTTCGGGATCTGCGGGTCCTCGTGCATCTCGCGGCCGATGCCGTGGCCGACGAGCGAGCGGACGATCGAGAACCCCTCCGCCTCGACGTGGGCCTGCACGGCGTGGGAGACGTCGCCGAGGCGCCGCCCCGGCCGGCACTGGCGGACCGCAGCGTGCAGCGCCCCCTCAGTCGCCTGCAGCAGCCCTCGCGCGATCGGCGAGACCGGGCCGATGGCGAAGGTCCGCGCCGCGTCGGCCACCCAGCCGTCGTGGACGACGCCGACGTCGACCGAGAGGATGTCGCCGCGCGAGAGCCGATAGGAGCCGGGGATGCCGTGGACCACCATGGAGTTGGGCGACGTGCAGATGGAGCCCGGGAAGCCGCGATAGCCCTTGAACGCCGGCTCGGCGCCCTGAGAGCGGATGAACCGCTCGGCCGCGGCGTCGAGCTCCCCGGTGGTGACCCCGGCCCGCGCCTTGGATTTCAGCAGGCCCAGCGTGCGGACGAGGATCGCTCCGGCGGCCGCCATCTTCTCGATCTCGGCCGGGGACTTCTTGATGATCACGAGGCGCTCTCCATGCGCAGCGCGGCGAGGGTGGCGCGGATGCGGTCGTGGACCTCGCTGGGGCTGCGCGACCCGTCGAAGCGCCGCAGCAGGCCGCTCTCCTCGTAGTACTCGATCAGCGGGCTGGTCTGGTCGTGGTAGACCGAGAGGCGGCGCTTGACCTTCTCGGGGTCGTCGTCGGAGCGCTGCTCCAGACGCGAGCCGTCCTGGTCGCAGACGCCCTCGCGCTTGGGGGGGTCGCAGTGGACGTTGTAGACGTGGCCGGCCTTGACGCAGCAGCGCCGGCCGGAGATCCGCTTGATGACGTCCTCGTCAGAGGCCTCGATGAGCAGGGCGGCCGAGACGTCACGGCCCATGCCCTCGAGCTGGTCGTGCAGCGCCTGCGCCTGGGGGATGGTGCGGGGAAACCCGTCGAGGATGAAGCCGTCGGCGCAGTCGTCCTCCTGGATGCGCTCGGCGATGATGCCGATGATCACGTCGTCCGGAACGAGGTCGCCCTCGTCCATGTAGCCCTTGGCCTCCTTGCCCAGGTCGGTCTCGTTGCGCACCGCCTCGCGCAGCATGTCGCCGGTGGCGATGTAGGCCAGGCTGAAGTCCTCGACCAGGCGCTTGGCCTGGGTTCCCTTGCCCGCGCCGGGCGGGCCGAAGAGGATGAGGTTCAGCTCGGGCATGGTCAGGCCGGAGGCTATCTATGGGCCGGGCAGGATGCCCGGCGGTGGTAATCGCGCGCGGGCTTGAGCACACTTGCGCTCCGCTCGCACCCGGGTCCCGGCGAGGAGAACGCCGTCCGGGCTTCTTGGCCGCCGCACCCTCCGCTCTAATCGCCTTTGGTCTGCTGGAGACCGCGGAGGGAATGCGGCGGCAGTTAGCACGGCCGGGCATCCCGCCCGGCCACCGCGTTCGCGACGTTACTTCAGGAAGCCTTCGTAGTTTCTCATCATGAGCTGCGCCTCCAGCTGCTTCATGGTGTCGAGGGCGACGCCGATGACGATGAGGAGCGAGGTCCCGCCGAAGAAGAAGTTGGCGCTGGTCTGGCTGATGAGGATCGTGGGGAGGGCGGCCACGGCGGCGAGGTAGAGCGCGCCGGGGAAGGTCAGGCGGGCGAGGATGCGGTCGAGGAATTCGGCCGTGGGCCGACCCGGGCGCACTCCGGGGATGAAGCCTCCGTACTTCTTGAGGTTGTCGGCCTGGTCGACGGGGTTGAACGTCACGGCCGTGTAGAAGTAGGTGAAGACGACTATGAAGATCGACTCGCCCACCACATAGGGCCAGCTGCTGGGGGCGAAGAAGGCTGACAGGCTCTGCGCCCAGCCCGTCTGGAGCAGCTGGCCGACGGTCGGCGGGAAGGCCATGATCGAGGCGGCGAAGATCACCGGGATGACCCCCGCCATGTTGACCCGCAGCGGCAGGTAGGTCTGCCCTCCGGCGGACATGCGTCGCCCGATCACCCGCTTGGCGTACTGGATCGGGATGCGCCGCTGGCCCTCCTGGACGAAGACGATGGCGGCGACCACGGCCAGGGCGATGAACGGCATCA
>JBBPZM010000039.1:0-27363 GCA_038199035.1 Solirubrobacterales bacterium
ACACCTCATCGAGCTCGCAGCGCAGCCGCTCACTCGGGACTATCTTCGCCATGCGGGCGTACCTCCATCAGCTTCGTCTTGTCAGGACAAAGCGGAGGCTACGTCCGCCCTACATTTCCCCGGTCAACGGGACGGCACCTCGACATCCCTCGCAGGGAGCTCGACGTAGCAAATCTTGCCGTTAGCGAGTGTGGGGACATTGGGACTCCTGGGTCGTTGTGGCCCATTCTGGCGGGTCCCGATGGACCTAACGGCACCCGACCCGGCGCGGGGCCCTGCCACGCTTTTCCCGCCCTCGAAACCGCTACGGGCGGTTCACGGACATCGAGGGCTCGAATCCCTCCCCTCCGCTTGGGCCCCGGTTTCTGGCGGGTGCAGCAGAAGAGACTCGGGTATCTCTCTGCTCTGGGCCCGAACTGGCTCAGCAACGAAGCAGGTAGTTCGCCAGTTCGGTGGGTTGCGACAACGCGATCAGGCGCGGCCGTCTCCGCCATTACCCGGGCCGGTCCCGTCGCGTCGCCAGGAATGGCGAGCGATGGCTCGGGCGCCCGGCCCCGCCCACTCGCCAGCAGCGCGATTGAACCATGATGTGTCGATGGCGATGATCCGTCACACGGCGCCGGCTGGTCGCCACGTCTTCGCGCGGGGGCTCGTCGTCTTGGCGCTCGCCCTCTTCGCCGCCCTCGCGGTGGACTCCAGCGCGCTGGCCGACCCCGTGGTCGTGGCCGCCGGGGACATCGCGTGCGGCTCGATCACCACCGACGGCAACTGCGCGCAGCAGGACACGTCCGACCTCGTGTCGCCAATCGGGCCCGACGCGGTGCTCGCGCTCGGCGACAACCAGTACGAGACCGCCTCGCTGGCGGACTTCAACTCCTACTACGGCCCCACCTGGGGGCGGTTCAAGTCGATCACCCGCCCCGTCGCCGGCAACCACGAGTACAGAAGCTCCGGCGCGGGCGGGTACTTCGACTACTTCGACGGCGTGGGCGCCAACAGCGGTCCGGCCGGGGACCGCGGCGCCGGCTACTACAGCTGGGACCTCGGGAGCTGGCACATGATCGCCCTCAACAGCGAGCAGTGCGTGGATCAGAGCGGATGCGCCGCCGGCTCGGCTCAGGAGCAGTGGCTGCGCGCCGACCTCGCGGCCAACCCGGCCAGCTGCACGCTGGCCTACATGCACCACCCCCGCTGGTCGTCGGACACGACGGTCCGCAGTACGCCCGAGGTGGCGCCCCTCGTGCAGGCGCTCTACGACTACCACGCCGACCTCATGCTCACCGGGCACGCCCACACCTACGAGCGCTTCGGCCCCCAGGACCCGTCCGGCGCCGCCGACACCGACCACGGGCTGGTCGAGATCATCGCCGGCACCGGCGGCAAGAGCGAGTTCAGCTTCGGCGACACCCCGCTCGCCAACAGCGTCGCCCACGCCAAGACGCTCGGCGTCCTCGAGCTGACCCTCCACTCCTCGAGCTACGACTGGACCTTCGTTCCCGCCGCCGGTCAGACCTTCACCGACTCCGGCGCCGCCCTGTGCAACCGCAGCTCGGCCGCGGACACCGATCCGCCGGCCGCCCCAAGCGGCCTGGGGGCGACGGCTGGCGACTCGAGCGTCTCGCTGTCGTGGGACGCCAACCACGAGCCCGACCTCTACGGCTACGACGTCTACCGCTCGACCTCCGCCGACGGCCCCTACGAGAAGGTCACGTCGTCGCCGGTCACCGCGACCAGCTACACCGACGATGCGCTGAGCAACGACACGACCTATCACTACGTCGTCAAGGCGCTCGACCCCTCGGGCAACGTCAGCGAGGACTCGAACGAGGCGTCGGCCACGCCGACGTCCGAGGACTCCGGACCGGAGGCCACGACCGATCCGCTCAGCGCCGTGAGCCGCAAGTCGGCCACCCTCAAGGGAAGGGTCGATCCCCACGGCCACCCCACGAGCTGGCGCTTCGAGTACGGGCGTACGAAGGCCTACGGCGCCAGGACGTCCAGCCAGGACGCCGGGGACGGGAACGGGTCCCAGCCGGTCAGCGCGCCGGTGTCGGGCCTGCGGAAGAAGAAGACCTACCACTATCGGCTGGTGGCCAGCTGGAGCGACGGCGCGGTGACGCGGGGCGCCGACGTGGCGTTCAGACCTCCAAGCGCTGAGCGGGCTCTCGGCGGCGGGCTCCAGGCAGGTTTTGGGGCCGGTATCGACGCAGTTCTGCGGCCGCCTTGACAAGAGCCCCCGTCGTTGCCAAGGCTCTGCCGATGCCCGTCCGAGTGGGGATCGACTTGGTGTCGGTGAAGCGCGTGGAGGAGTCCGTGCGGACGCACGGATCGCATTACCTCGAGCGCATCTACACCACGCGGGAGCTGGGAGACTGCCGAACCGCCGCGGGCGTCGACTCCAGCCGCCTCGCCGCGCGCTTCGCCGCCAAGGAGGCGACGCTCAAGGTGCTGCGTCCCCAACCGGACCAGAGCGTCCCTTGGCACACGATCGAGGTTCGGCGCCACGGGGCGGGGTGGGTCGACCTCGAGCTGAGCGGCGAGGCCGCCTCGCTCGCCCACGAGGCGGGTCTGAGCGGGCTCGCGCTCAGCCTCAGCCACGAGGAGGGAATGGCATCGGCCGTGGTCGTTGGTGACCTTTCCTCAAGGCAACCGCAACTCTGACCGTTAAAGGCGACATGGATCCCAATGACCAGATCAGGGGCGTGCTCGCCGAGCACGCGCGCCTGCCCGTCGACGCCAGCGCGCTGGCCGACTGCGCCGACCTCTACCAGGCGGGCATGACCTCGCACGCGAGCGTCAACGTGATGCTCGCGCTCGAGGACGGCTTCGACATCGAGTTCCCCGACCACATGCTCAAGCGCAGCGTGTTCGAGAGCATCGCCTCGATCGAGGCGGCGATCGTCGAGCTGCTGGCCGTAGAGGCCGCCTGATGGCGGTCGCGGTCGATCGAGACCAGGCCTTTCTCGCCGGGGTCCGCCGGATCGCCGACGAGGTCTGCGGCCCCTGCGCCGACGAGGTCGACCGTGACGCCCGCTTCCCGGTCGAGGCCCTCGCCGAGCTTCGCGAGGAGCGGGCCCTTTCGGCCTTCGTCCCGGTCGAGCTGGGGGGCGGCGGTGTCTCCTTCGAGGCGCTCGCCGAGGCCTGCCTGCAGCTGGGACGGCGCTGCGGAGCGAGCGCGATGGTCTTCGCCATGCACCAGATCCAGCTGGTCACGATCGTCCGCCATCTCGACAGGGGCTCGTGGTTCGAGGACTACCTGCGCGAGGTGGTCACCGACCAGCGCCTGGTCGCCTCCGTCACCTCCGAGGTCGGCACCGGCGGGGACATGGGGCGCTCGATCGCCGCTGTCACCCCCGCCGATCGTGGAGCGTTCATGTTCGAGAAGGCGGCGCCGACCGTCAGCTACGGGGCCTACGCGGACGACCTCTTCACCACGGCGCGCCGCGCCCCGGAAGCCGAGCCCGGCGACCAGGTGGTGGTGCTGACGTGCAAGGAACAGACCCGGCTGGAGCAGACCGGCAGCTGGGATCCGCTCGGGATGCGCGGCACCTGCTCTCCCGGTTACGTCGTGCGTGCCGAGTTCCCCGCCGAGCAGGTGCTGGGAACCCCGTTTGCGCAGGTCTCGGCGGAGTCGTTGGTGCCCGTCTCGCACATCCTCTGGTCGCACCTGTGGCTGGGCATCGCCCGGGACGCCTTCGACCGCTCACGCGCCTTCGTGCGTGAGGCGGCCAAGCGCAGGCCCGGCGAGCCGTCGCCGGGCGCCCAGCGCCTCTCGCACCTGATGAGCGAGCTCTCCCTCCTGCGCGCGGAGGTCGGGCTGGGACTGCGCGAGTTCGTCGACGCCTCCGAAGAGCCGGGGCGGCCGTGGCTCTCGACCATGACCGCAGCCCTGCGCTTCAACAACCTCAAGATCGCCGCCTCCGAGCAGGCGCCGCGCGTGTGCCAGGGGGCGCTTGGGGTGTGCGGGATCGTGGGCTTCAAGAACGACACGCCGTTCAGCGTCGGGCGCCACCTGCGCGACACGATGTCCGCCTGCCTGATGGTGGCCAATGACCGCATCCACCAGACCAACGCCAGCCTGCTGCTGATCGCCAAGGAGGTCTGATGGCGCAGGTCGGGACGGCGGCTGCCGACCAGGCGGAATTCCTCACCGACCTGGTCGACTCCGGCCTGCTGGTCCCGAGCGGCGTCCAGGGCGTCTACGGCCGCGGGGCCGTGTTCGAGGACGTGCGTCTGCGCTTCGCCGAGCTGCTGGAGCGCACAGCGGCGCCCGACGGCGCCGAGCAGCTTCGCTTCCCGCCCGTCGTGCCGCGGCGCCACTTCGAGCGCAGCGGCTACCTGAACTCCTTCCCGCATCTGGCGGGCAGCGTCTTCGGCTTCGAGGGCTCCGAGGAGGAGGCCCTCGAGCAACAGGAGCGGGCCGGTCGTCACGAGGACTGGAGCGGCTTTCAGACCATGACCGAGCTGGTGCTCACGCCCGCCGCCTGCTACCCGGTCTATCCGGCGGTGGCCGCGCGCGGCCCGGTGCCCGAGGGCGGGGTGACGGTGGACGCGGGCGGCGCCTATGTCTTTCGCCACGAGCCCTCCGAGGACCCGGCTCGCCTGCAGATGTTCCATCAGCACGAGATGGTTCGCATCGGCGAGCCTGACACCGTCGTGGGCTGGCGCCAGGACTGGCGCGATCGCTCGATGGAGCTGCTCCGCGGCCTCGGCCTCGATGTCCGCTTCGACGTCGCCAGCGACCCCTTCTTCGGGCGCAGCGGGCGGCTGCTGGCCCGCAGCCAGCGCGCCCAGGCGCTCAAGTTCGAGCTCCTGGTCCCGATCGCCGGGCCCGAGCGCACCGCAGTGGCCTCGTTCAACTACCACCAGGACCACTTCAGCCGCGCCTTCGGATTGGAGCTGGCGGGCGGCGGGCTGGCGCACACCGCCTGCCTGGGATTCGGCCACGAGCGCATCGTGCTCGCCCTCTTTCGGCAGCACGGGCTCGATCTGGCGCTGTGGCCCACCGAGGTCCGCGCGAGGATGTGGAGGACGTGAGCGTCTCGACCGCCCGGTCGGTGAGCCTGCTCGGGCTCGACCCCGCCACCTACCGCCCGCATGCCGTCCACGGCAGCGGGCGCGCCTACACCGACACCAACTGCTACGCCGACATCCTGATAGAGCTCCTGCACGCCCGGGGCGACGAGCCGCTCGCCGTCATGGGCTTCACTGTGCGGATGGACTTCGAGGGCGACCAGTGGACGTTCTTCAAGCCCCCGCCCGGCGACCTCGAGCTGCTCTTCGGGATTGACATCCACGAGATGCAGCCCTACCGGCCGCTGCCGGTCCAGATCGCCGAGCAGATCACCACCGGGCGCACGCTGATCGTCGAGCTCGACTCCTGGTACCTGCCTGACACGGCGGCCACCAGCTACCACACCGAGCACGTCAAGACCTCGATCGCCGCGGAAGCGATCGACACCGAACGCCAGCAGCTGCGCTACTTCCACAACGCCGGGCTCTACGAGCTCGAGGGTGAGGACTACGCGGGCGCCTTCCGGTTGGGGCGACCGTTCTCAGCCGATGTCCTGCCGCCCTACACGGAGCTCGTGCGCCTGGACGCCGGCCCGAGGCTGGAGGGCGCGCAGCTGCGCGCCGCCTCGCGCGAGCTGACGCGCGGGCACCTGGCGCGCCGGCCGCCGGACAACCCGTTCGAGCGCTTCGGCGCCCAGCTCGAGGCCGACCTGCCGGAACTGCTGGAGGGCGACGCCGCCGGCTATCACGACTACGCGTTCGCCACCGTACGGATGGCCGGGTCGGCCTTCGAGGTCTGCGCGGCCCACGTCGACTGGCTGCTCGGCGAGGACCAACGCGGGGTGGTGGCCTCGCGCGCCCTGCACCGGATCGTCGACGGCTGCAAGGCCCTGTCGTTCAAGCTTGCGCGACGGCGGCCCTTCGACCCGCTACCGGTGGTGAGCGAGCTGGCCGGCGCGTGGGAAGAGGCGCTGACGACGCTCGATGACGCCGTCGGCTGAGCCGGGTGCCGGATCCCGTCCCGGTCGGTGCGTGACCGTCGCCGGTCACCAGCGGACCGTGATCGAGGACGGCTGGCACGCCGCCACCGCCCAGCCCGACTCCGTGCGCGATCCCGGCGCCCTGGGCGGGCTGAGCTGGGTCGCGGCGCGCGTCCCGGGCACCGCTGCCGGGGCGCTGCGCGACGCTGGTCTGTGGGCGCACGGCGACCCGCGCGACCTCGACTCCGAGGACTGGTGGTTTCGCACCCGATTCGCCGCGACACCGGCCCGGTCGGGGGAGGAGGTCGTGCTTGGCCTCGAGGGGATCGCGACCGTGGCCGAGGTCTACCTCAACGGGGAGCTGGTGCTGAAGAGCGACTCCATGTTCGCCCGCCACGTGCTCGACGTCGGCGCCCAGCTCGCGGGCGAGAACGAGCTGGCGATCCGCTGCCGGGCGCTGAATCCGCTACTGCGGGTGCGCCGGCGGCCACGCGCGCGCTGGCGCTCGCGGCTGGTCAGGGACGGGAACCTGCGCTTCTTCCGCACCATGGTGATGGGTCGCGCACCCGGCTTCGCGCCGGGCCCGGCACCGGTGGGGCCTTGGCGGCCGGCCCGGCTCGAGCGCCGGCGGGGGATCGCCGTCGACGAGCTGGCGCTGCGCCCACGCCTGGAGGGCGACGACGGGGTGCTCGCCGTGTGCGCTGCGGTGCGCGCGTTGGAAGGCCGGGCGCCGACGAGTGTCGAGGTCGAGCTGTCCGGTGCGTCGGGCGCCCATCGCGCTTCGCTGGCGCTCGTCGGCGGGTTGGCGGAGGGGGAGCTGCGGATCCCGCGCGTCAAGCGCTGGTGGCCGCACACCCACGGGGAGCCCGCCCTCCACGAGGTGCGCCTCCTCGTCGCCGCCGAAGCCGGGCCGGTCGCGATCGAGGCCGGGCGAGTTGGCTTCCGCCACCTCAGGTCCGGGCCGGGGACCGACCACGACCCGGAGGCCGACGGCCTGGCCCTCGAGATCAACGGCGCGGGGGTGTTCGCCCGCGGCGCACTCTGGACGCCCCTCGACGTCGTCGGCCTGGCGCCGGAGGCCGCTGAGCTGAGGGCCGCCCTCGAGCGGGTCCGCGATGGTGGGATGAACATGCTGCGCCTGCCAGGCACCGGCGCGTACGAGACGGAGACCTTCCACGACCTCTGCGACGAGCTGGGCCTGCTCGTCTGGCAGGACTTCATGTTCGCCAACCTCGACTACCCCGTCGCCGACGAGCGCTTCCGGGCGAGCGTCGAGCGCGAGGCGCGCGCCGAGCTGGGGAAACTGGCCGGACGACCCAGCCTGGCCGTGCTGTGCGGCAACAGCGAGGTCGAGCAGCAGGTGGCGATGCTCGGGCTCGATCCGGCGCTCGGCCGCGGCGAGCTGTTCGACGAGCTGCTGCCTTCGCTGGTGCGCGCGGCGGCGACCGACGCCGTCTACGTGCCCTCGGCGCCGTGCGGCGGCGACATGCCCTTCCGCCCCGATCGCGGGGTGGCCAACTACTACGGGGTGGGCGGCTACCGCCGCCCGCTCGAGGACGCTCGCCGGGCGCAGGTGCGCTTTGCCGCGGAGTGCCTGGCGTTCTCCAACGTGCCCGGAGAGGCCGTGGTGGACGAGGTCCTGGGCGGGGCGCCCGTCCACCACCCCCGCTGGAAGGCCGGGGTGATGCGCGATGCCGGCACGGGGTGGGACTTCGAGGACGTCCGCGATCACTACCTGGCCCTGCTCTTCCGCGTCGACCCGGTCGAGCTGCGCTCCATCGACCACGCCCGCTACCTCGAGCTGTCGCGGGCCGTAACGGGTGAAGTGATGGCAGAGGTCTTCGGGGAGTGGCGACGGGCCGGCTCGCCCTGCGGCGGCGGGCTGGTGCTGTGGTTGCGCGACCTGGTGCCGGGCGCGGGCTGGGGGCTCCTCGACTACCGCGGCGAGCCCAAGGTCGCTTACTGCCACCTGCGTCGCGTTCTCGCGCCGGTGGCTGTGTGGACCACCGACGAGGGCCTGGGCGGCATCAGGCTCCACGTCGCCAACGACGCTCCCGAGCCGCTGCACGCCCGCGTTCGGCTCGCGCTCTACCGCGACCTCGAGCATCGCACAGAGGAGGCTTGCGAAGCACTCGAGGTCCCGCCCCACTCGAGCTGGGAGCTTGACGGCGAGGCGCTGCTCGGGCGCTTCGTCGACCTCTCCTGGGCCTACCGCTTCGGTCCACCCGCGCAGGACCTGATCGTGGCGAGCCTGGAGCGCCCGGGGGGCGACGGTATCGAGCTTCTCTCGCAGGCCGTGCGCTTCCCGGCCGGGCGGCCGGTCGCGGTGGAGGGCGCCGAGCGGCTGGGCCTCGAGGCGCGCGTCCAGGGCGACGGCGAGCACGCCCTGCGCCTGGCCGTCCGAAGCCGGCGGCTGGTCCACGGGGTGCGCGTGCACGTGCCCGGCTTCGAGCCCAATGACGACGCGTTCTCCATCGAGCCCGGCGGGGAGCGGCTGGTCCTCCTGCGCCACCGCGCTGCGGGGGCCGCCTTCGAGGGCGGCGGGTTGACTGCTCTCAACCTCGCGGGACGAGTGCCGATCGCGGAGGGCTGACCGCCCCCGCCGCCGCGACCTCCTCGTCCACGACCCGGTCCAGCAGCTCGTGCGCGCTGCGCTGGGCCGAGAGTGGTCGCAGGGTGTGCACGGCTCCAGCCAGCTGCTCGAGCTCGACATTGGGCCATCGGTCCAGCTGGTCCAGGACGCCCTCGCGCTCGAGCTCGTAGCGCAGGTTCTCGTTGCCGCTAAAGGCGAGCACCACTCGGGTTCCCCTCTCGCGCAGCTGGTCGAGCGCGTCGACCACGTCGGACCTCGCGGTGCGCTGAGCCCGCCGATTGCCCAGCAGCCGGGGCACGAGCAGGAGGACGGCGTGCGCGATCTCGCGTACGCGGCTCGCCCGCACGCGCCCACGCATGAGCGCCAGCCACGACGCGGGGCGCGCCAGCCGGCGCAGCCTGCGGGCATCGCGCAACGTCGGGAGTGCGTCGTGCCAGAACAGCACGCTGGGATTGAGCATCAGCGCGACCCGGGCGCGGCGGTCGCGCAGGCCGGCGTGGAACGCCTGGTAAGCGCCGGAGCACAGCCCGACGAGCACGAAGTGCGACGGCAGCCCGCGCGCCTCCAGCACGTCGAGCACGGGCGGGATCTCGTCGACGAAGTCGGGGGCGTTGAGCCCGACCTCGGCGAACGGCCGCGCGTCTCCGTCGGAGTCGCCGATCCCCATAAGGTCGAGGCGCAGGCTCGGCACTCCTCGCGCCGCCAGGCGCCGGGACGCCTCGACCCACATCCGGTTGGGCCCGATGCGCCGGATGGCCCCGGCGTTGAGGAACACGACGCAGACGCTGGCCGCGGGCCCGCCAGCCGGTTCGACGAGCACCCCGCTCAGGTGCCCGAAGGGGCGCTCGACCGAGACCGGCACCTCGCCGACGCGGCTCCCGTCGATCGTCAGCTCGATGGCCTCTGGGGCGCTGAGGGCGTCCGGCTGCGCCTCCGGCTCCCCGGAGCCCCCGCCGCCGCCGGCGTGGGCGGACACGACCGGGGGTAGCGCCGGCTGGCGCGGCTCGGCCAGCCAGTCGGACACGCGCTCGAAGGTCGCCGTCGGCGAGACCCCGAGGTGGGGCTCGTCCATCATCGCGTTCCAGCCCGGCCCTGGCGAGACGCTCACCGCCGCCCCCGTCTGCTCGAGATGGCGGGCCAGCCGTACGTCGACCCCGATGCCATCGCGGCCGAGGAGCAGCACGCGACGCCCAGCGCCCAGCGACGGCAGCTCGGTCAGGTCGATGGCGTGCAGCGCCTCCCGCGTCTCGGCGCTGAGCACGAAGCCCCCGACCTCCAACGAGCCATCGGGGTGCTCGGAGGGGGCGGCGGCCTCGTCGACCTCCGGGGCGTTGAGCCGCGCAAAGAGCTGCAGCTCGCGCAGCGCCGTACGCCCGCGCGCCGGGACGCCCCACAGCACGAGGTCGCCGATCGGCGCGTCGTCGGCGTCGTCGGCGGCGGCGGCACGACAGACCAGCAGGCCTCCGATCCCGAGGCCGATTGCCGTGACCGGCCGGCCGGTGGACCGGGCGAGACTCCGCGCGCTGGCGACGACCGCCGCGGTCCACGCCTCGACGCGACCGGGGTCGCGCGGCGACCCCTCGCTCTCGCCACTGCCCGGCAGGTCGATGCGAAGAGCGGGGCGGCCGCTCGCCGCCAAACGCTTCGCCCACTCGCGCAGGCTGCGGTACGCGCACAGCTCCTCCCAACCGAAGGGCGCGCAGAGCAGCACCGCGGCGTCGGTCGAGTCGGGATCGCCGTGCGGAGCCGTCGGCGAGCTGGGCGGGTGCAGTACGGCGAAGACTGGCGACCCCTCCCACCACAGATAGCCCTCACGGCTCGGCGGCACCCAGTCCACGCTCACAGGCTAGTGTTGCCTCGGTCACCTGACCAGGCGCTTGCGCACCTGCTCGGCCAGCAGCTGCAGGTGCAGCCGCCCGCGCTGGAGCTCGGCGCGGCGGATCGCCTCGCGCGGCAGGGGGCGGCGCGCTGACCGCACCTGGCCCCGCCCGCGCCAGGCGTCGACGATCCCGCCCGCCCAGGCGCTCAGGGCGCGGTGGCGCGCGCACAGCAGGAGGTCGAAGGCCAGGTAGGCCGGGATGCGCCGGGCGGCCAGCGAGAGGGGGAAGCGCAGCCAGAAGTACCACAGCTGGTTGCGCACGAGCCGTCGCAGGCGGGGGGACATGTCGCCGCCGGCGTGGACCTTCATGTGGTCGAAGCGCGCCCCGGGCAGGTAGCGCACGTCCCAGCCGGCGGCCAGCATGCGCGTCGCGACCTCCACCTCGACGCCCCCGAAGAAGAAGGGCTCGAAGTAGCCCCCGACCTCGAAGTGGGCCCGGCGGCGCGACATGCACGCCCCCTCGGGGAAGAAGAACGTCGGCACCCCCTCCGGCGGGACCTCGTCGTCACGCCCCCCGCGCAGGAACCAGTCGAACGTCCCGACCTCCTCCTCGAGGACCCGGCCTCGATGGGAGTCGATGTCGCGCACGCGACCGCCGGCCACGCCGAGCCGCGGCTGGGCGCGAAACTGGGCGACGAGGGCCTCGACCGCGCCCGGCAGAGGGTAGGCGTCGTCGTCGAGCCCGAGGATCAGCTCGCCCCGCGCCTCGCGGGCGCCGACGTTGCGCCCGGCGATCCCGCGGTTTGCCCCGAGCTCGATCACCCGGACGTTGCCACCGCGCGCGCGGACCATCTCCGGAGTGCCGTCGCGCGAGCCGTTGTCGACGACCACGACCTCGTCGACCGGCAGCTCGCACAGACGGTCCAGGACGATTCCCAGCGCCTCACGGCGATCGCGGGAGAGGATCACCGCCGAGACGGTGGGGACGGGTGGCTCTGGCGCCGGGGTCTCCACGGGCGGGTGAGGCTAGCTTCGGCCGGCGATTGGCCGGGCGCGAGCGGCGTCACCCAGCGGCCGGGTGAAGCTCCGGCTCATCCGGACCAGCCGCCGCACTCCCCTGGCCGCCCGCCAGCGCATCAGCGGCTCGTAGCGGTCGTAGCGCTTGAGCCACAGGCCGAGCGCGGTGTCGCCGTTCTGCATGTCCTGGCGAGGGAGGTCGAAGGGGTCACTCCACGAGCCCTGCCCGGAATTGCGGCACGCGGCGGCGTACCCGGCGTCGGCGCAGGCGCGCCGCGTCTGGTCGTTGGCGCGGCCGCTCGGGTAGGCCGCCACGGTGACCGGCGCGTCGATCATCGACTCGAGCGCCGCCCGCGAGCCGGCCAGCTCGCGGCGGGCCTCCTCCTCACTGAGCTCGGTGAGATCGGGATGGCTGAGCGTGTGGCCGCCGATCTCGATTCCGGCGGCGTGGAGGGCGCGCACGCCGTCCTCGTCGAGGATCGAGGCCGCGGAGTGGTGCGGATGGCGCTGCCCGAGCCAGCCCGGCACGATGAAGACTGTGGCCGGCGCGGCCTGAGCGCGCATGAGCGGCAGCATGATGTCGAGGTTGTCGGCCAGGCCGTCGTCGAAGGTCAGGGCCGCCCAGCCCGCGCCCTCTCCACGCGCCACCCGGGCTGCCAGCTCGCCGAAGGTCGCCAGCCGGTAGCCCCAAACGCGCAGGCGCCGGACGTGGACGACCAGGTCGCGCGGACGGACGAAGTGGCCATGGGGGTCGTCGCGCACCGGCAGGTCACGCACGCCGTGGTACACGAGGACCAGAGGCGGCGGCTCGCCCCGCTGCCCGATCACGACGGCGCGAGATTCGCCTGCTCGGTCACCGAGCGGCGCCGCAGGACGGAGTCGAGCAGGCGCCGGACGTCGCCCGGGAAGAGGCGGTGCTCGGCGACCAGGAGGGTGAGCGGATATGCCACCACCGCGGCGGCGATCCCCACCGGGCCGGTGCCCACCAGGAGCGTGACCAGGCCCATTGCGCCACAGCCCAGCGCGGGGCCGGCGGCGATGCGAAGCGGCGAGATCCGGCCCGTCGTGCCCACGCAGAAGGCGATGAGCACGGTTGCCCGGGTCAACTCGGTCACGGTGGTGGCGAACGCCGCTCCGTCGAACGAGTAGCGAGGGATGAGCAGCACGTTGAGGACGATGTTCTCGACGGCCACGGCGCCCGTGATCCACGGCATCAGGCGCTGGCGATCCTGGCTGACGAGCAGCACGCTCGAGAGGTAGGAGAATCCGTAGAGGGCGATCGTCCCGCCGAGCAGGCGCAGGGCCGTGGCCGCCTCGGTGAAGCCGGCTCCGTAGACCAGTCGCACGACAGGCCCGGCGAACAGCGCCGCTCCGACTCCCAGCGGGAAGAGCGCGGTGGCGAGGATCTTGGCCCCGAACTCGTAGGTCTCGCCGACGGTCGGGCTGCTCTGGGGGGTCAGGCGCGAGAGCGAGGGCACCAGGGCGGCGACGAAGGCGTAGCTGAGGAACAGCGTGCTGTCGAGCACGCGGTAGGCGGCACCGTAGAGCCCGACCGCCGCCTCGCTCTTCATCAGCGAGAGGATCACCGTGTCGACGCGGAAGAGGACGGCGTTGAACACGGCCGCCACGCCGATGGGCGCCGCGACGAGCAGCAGGCGACGGGCGGCGCTGACGGAGACCTCGCGGCGGGGCTTGCCGACGCGGCGACCCAGGGCCCGCGAGGAGTAGGCCAGCCCGACGAGAGCCCCGGCGATGAAGATGACCGCCACCGCGACGATGCCCGCGCCGAGGACCAGCGCGGTGATCCCCGCCGCGGCGGTGATCGACCGCTGCAGGACGAGGCTCAGCGCCCCGGGACGCATGTCGTCGACGCCGACGAAGACGGCGTAGAGGTTCTTGGACAGCAGCTCGATCAGGGCCGCGGCTCCCAGCAGCGGGACCGCCACCCGGACGTCGGCGCTGTAGTGCCCGACCATCGAGACCACGACGGCGATGGCGATGGCGATCGTGCCCAAGACCAGCTTGATCGCGTTGGCGTTCCACAGCAGATGGTGCAGCTGCTCGCGGTCGCGGGCCGTCTCGCGCGAGATCAGGCTCTCGGTCCCCGCGCCGGCGAGGACGAGCAGCAGCGTCGAGAGGCTCAGCGCGACGGTGAACTCGCCGAAGCCCGTGCGGCCCAGGGCGCGGGCCATGACGACGTATAGCCCGAGCGAAGCGACGCGGCTCAGGACCTCGCCGGCCACCTGCGCCGCGGTGTTGCGCGCGATCACGCGCGAGGTGCTCACCGGCCGCCTCGATCGTGCCGCACGAGCCGCCGCAGCGCCTGCTTACGCTCGAACGAGAGCCGTGTTCCGAGGAACCGGCGCGCCTCAGTCGGCAGCAGCTGGGCGCGGGTGGCGGGATAGCGGCCCGTGCGCGGCATCACGGTCGCGCCGAGCAGCTCGTCGTGGCCGTCGGCCAGCCGCTGCTTGTAGTCCTGCGCGCCGGCGCCGAGGTCGAGCCGGCGCGCGCCCCGCGCGAACGCGTCCTCCACCGCGGCGACGAGCACGACAAGCCCCGGCTTGTGGGCGGCGTAGGCATCGTCGAACCCGCCCAGCCAGTAGGCCACCTCCCCGCCCGCGGCGACGAAGAGATGGGCGCTGACGAGCTCGCCGTGCGCTTCGATCGTCCACATCCACATCCGCCCGCGCGCCGCGAGCTCTCGGGCCGCCGGCGCGAGCATGGCGTCGACGGCGTGACTGAGCGTGCTGGGGTCGCCCTTTCCCTCTAGGCGCTGGCGGTGGAGGCGCAGGAAGCCGGGGAGCATGTCGACGAGCTCGTCGGGGTCCACCACCCGGCGAAAGGCTGCGCCGGAGGCCTCGAGCTTGCGCCGCGCCCGGCCCATCTGCTGGCGGAAGTTCTTGCTCTTGGCTGCCAGCCAGGCGGCGTGATCGCCGCTGCTTAGGTCGACGGTGGGTGCGGGAATCGTCTGGAGCACCGTCAGGCGCGCGGGAACGCGACCCGGCCAGGCGCCGGCGAGCAGGGCCGGCCAGTGCGCGCCGGCGTCACAGCCCTCGAAGGCGAGCATGGCCGGGCGAGGCCGGCAGGCGGCCAGGGTCGCGGCGAAGATCGGGGCCAGGTCGTGCGCTCGCCCCGGGGCGGCGAGGGGAACGAGCCGGTTGGAGGCGCCCTCGCCCAGGAGCCCGAGTCGCTCGACGCCGTGGCGGCGGTGGCCGTAGAGCGGAGCGAGCCCCACGAGCTCGCCGTCCTCGTGGGCGACGACCACGCGCAGGCGCGCCTGCGGCGGCGCGGCATGGCGCCACCACGCCAGCATCCACGCCGGGGCGCAGTAGGGCCGCGCGGACTCGACGGCGAGCCTGTCCCACGCTTCCTCGTGAGGGGCGAGCGCGTCCACGTCCTCGACCAGGGCGGCGTGGATCATGCGCTCAGGCCGTCGCCCGGTCCGGGGACTCCCGGGCCCACCGCCGCGCGGTAGCGCTCGCGCATCGAGTCCACCATCCGGTCGAGACGGTAGCGGTCGCGGACGCGGTCCCGGCCGCAGCGCGAGAGCCGCTGGCGCAGAGCCTCGTCGTCGAGCAGGCGGGCGATCGCTGCGGCCAGGGCGCCCCGGTCGCCGGGCGCGACCAACTCGGCGCAGGGTCCGAGGACCTCGGGCAGGGCCCCGTCGGCGTAGCCGGCGACCGGCGTCCCGACGGCGAGCGCCTCGACGCCCACCAACCCGAACCCCTCGCGCCCCATCCCCCGCTCGTCGGGGACGGTCGGCGCAGCGACGACGTCGCACCCCGCGATGATCGTCACGGCGTCGGGGCGCCCGGGGACGAAGACGACCCGCTCCTCCACGCCGAGCGCGCGGGCGCGGTCGCGCAGGAGCGGAGGATAGGAGGGGTGGTAGCGATCCTCGTCGCCGACCAGGAGGAAGCGCGTGGCCGGACGCAGCGCGAGGATTCGCGGCGCGGCCTCGATCAGCTCCAGCTGGCCCTTGGCCGGGTGCAGGCGCCCGACCATCCCCACCACCGCCTCCTCGGACCGGGCGGTCGCGAGCGTCGTCACGAGGTCGCGCGCCTGGGCATGGTCGACGTCGGGCTCGGGGATGCCGTTGGGCACGACGTGGACCTCGCACCGAGGAGAGGCCCCGAAGGTCTGGGTGACCGCCGCGCTCACCCCGACGACCTGGCGGCACCCGCGCGCGATGAGCCGGGCCAGCCGCCCGTCCCAGCTGAAGTCGTGCTTGACCCAGATGACCGGGATGCCGGTGCCCGCCATGCCCAGGGTGGCGATCAGCGCGGCCTTGACGCCATTGGCGTGGACGACCTGCGGTGGCGGCTCGCGGGTCAGGGCGCGGCGCAGCCTCAGAGCGGTCAGGACCATCCCCGCGCGGGCGGGCGCCGGGATGACACACGGCGCGTACCCGAGTCGCTCAAGGCGCTCGGCAAACGGCCCGGCCTCTAGGCAGATCACGGTGTGGATCCACTGGGGACCCAGCGACTCGAGCATCCGCTCGAGGTAGAGCTCGGAACCTCCCATCTGCGCGTGGGAGGAGACGAAGGCGACGGAAACCGCGTCTAGCGGGTCCGATCCCACGCGTGCACCGATCCGGCGATCAGCTCGCGGGCGGGCCCGCCGTCACAGACGGGTGCTGGCGCCGCGCGACGACGCAGGCGAAGAACGGGATGGAGACGCACTCGACGATCTCAAAGCCACTGACCCGGATCATTCCGCACAGCGCGGAAGGGGTCATGCCCCACCACCAGTTTGCGTAGATGTCATCGAAGTCGAACGGAGTCGTGATCCCGACTCGCGGGGTCCGACGCGGGGCGGCCTCGTAGACCTTCTTGCCGGCTGCGCTCAGGCCGGGATAGAACACGCAGGCCGCTTCGAGGCCTGGGACCTCGGGGATCGTCGCTGTGCCGATGATGAGCATGTCGTCGGTGATCGAGCCGAGGTCCTCGAGCGTCTGCATGGGGGAGGGGGTGTGGTACAGAACGCCGGACGAGTACACGACATCGTGGTGACCGACCGCGTCGCGTGTCTGGAAGTCGTGAAGATCTCCCTTGACGAACCGGACCTGCGAGCCGCGCCGCCGCTTCTCGGCCAGGAAGGCCTCGCTCTCGTCGAGCAGATCTACCCCTGTGACGGTGGTCGCGCCGCTGGACTCAGCCAGGAAAGCGTATGCCCCGTCGACGTTCCACATGCACCCCACGTCGACGAAGGAGCGGCCCCGCGCGTACTTGCGGATCAGGTCCTCTCGGATGGGCCGTGACTGACGCGGGCCTCTGACGAGCCGTCGCAGCCGGGCGGCGTTTATCCACGAACGGGCGACCAGCATGGGCTTCGATCGGCTGGGCACGTCGTGCCACAGCTTCGCCGATGGACCTGGATGACCTGCCCCCTTCAGCGTCCCTGTCGCCATGCCTGCATCGATCCGTCGACCAGCCCCCGCGCCCCGGCGAGGTCGCCGTTGACCAATCGGTGGGCGACCAGCATGACGAGGAGCAGCCCGAACTGGGCGCGAGCCAGCGCTGTGGGCTCGAAGTTCTTGCGGAACAGGTAGGCGCGGTTCACCACCAGGGTCCGGTTGAAGCTGCGGGAGTCCTGGGTCGAGAAGCCGGTCTTGTGGTGGATGACGGTGGCCGCGGGCAGGAAGCGGATTCGTCCTCGGCGCGAGAGCCGGTAGGCGAAGTCCTCGTCTTCGAGCAGGCCGTATCCCAGCAGGTCCTCGTCGAAGCGCAGCTCGCGGGCGAGCGCGGTGCGGGCGCTCATGAAGCAGCCGTGCATGAGCTCCACGTCCAGGGGACGCTCGGGCGCGGTGATGCGGCGGGGGAAGCCATAGCGGGTGAGCGACCCCTGCTCGCGGGCCCCCGGCAGCAGGCGCCACAGCGACGACTGGCGCCGCCCGACGCGTCGGGCCTCGGGCTCGATCATCCATCCCGTGGCGCCCACCACCGTTGGATCGGCGAACGCGTCGCGCAGGACGCCGAACACCGCCGGCCCGAAGGTGACGTCGTCGTCGGCGAAGACCACCACCTCGCCCTCGGCCGCTTCGACCCCGGCGTTGCGCTGGCGCGTCAGGCCGGCGGGGCTGGGGAGGTAGCGCGCCGGCAGGGGGGCGGCGACCTCCTCGACCACGGGCCTGGCGCTCTGGGCCTCGTCGCCGTCGACGACGATGAGCTCGCCGGGAAGGGGGTCGCAGCCCACCAGGCTGTGCAGGGTCTGGCGCAGGATCTCCGGCCGCCGGCGGGTGGCGATGACCAACGACAGGCCCTGGACGGCGGCCGCCATCATCCGGCTCGAGCAAGAAGCGACTCGTAGAGGGCGGCGGTCTCCTCGACCATGCGCTCGGCGCTGAGGCGCCGGTGCGCGAGCTCGCCCGCCGCCGCCCCCATCGCCCGGCGGCCCTCGCCGTCGACCCGGAGGTCACGCAGCGCGGTGCCCAGGGCGGCCGGGTCGGCGGCCCGCCCGACCCGGCCCGTCTCTCCCTCGATGACCACGTCGGGTATGCCGCCCACGCTGGTGCCGACGATCGCCAGCCCGCAGCTCATGGCTTCAAGGATGGCCAGGGGCAGAGCCTCCCACCGCGACGAGAGGACGAACAGGTCGATCGCCCTGAGATAGGGGGCGACGTCGCCCCCGAACGGGAAGCGACGAACGTGCTGGTCGAGCCCGAGGCGCTCGATCTCCTCCTCGACCGCCTCGGCCAGCACTCCGTTGCCGACGATGGCCAGCCGGCCGGGGGGCTCGCCGCTGCCCGCGACGTGCGCGAAGGCCCTCACCAGCGTGAGCGGGTCCTTCTGCTCGTCGAGCCGGCTTACGAATCCCGCCAGGGGCCGATCGCCCGCGAACGCGCGCAGGGCGGGATCGGGAGGGGCGTCGTGCGGGGTCGGCACTCCGTTGTAGATTGTGTGCAGGCGAGCGCCCACGCCGCGCAGGTTGGCGGTCGCCTCGCCGCGCTCCCAGTCGCACACCGCGACGATCGCCGCCGAGCGAGGGACCAGCGCCTGCTCGATCGCCCGGTACATCGCCCGGTTGGCGCCGCCGAGCTGCGCCGAGAAGGGAAAGCAGTTGGGCGTGTAGAGGAACCGGCCGGCGCGCGGCAGCGCGCCCCTGACCAGGGCCCCTGCCTTGGAGCTGTGGGCGTGCACCAGCCCGTAGGAGCGCCGGCGATCCAACGCCCGGAGGGCCAGGGTGGCCTTGACGTCGCCGGGCCGCGGCGCCCGGTCGGTCTCGAGGTCGTGCACCGTGATCCCCTCCGCGGCCAGCTCAGGGCGGATGACGCTGCTGCGGGGGGTCGCCACCTCGATCGACCAGCCGCGGGCGCTCAGCCCGCGCGCGAGGTGCAGGACGTGCTGGGCCACGCCGCCGCGGTCGGGCTGCACCACCTGGAGGGCGGACCGAGCCGGGCGTTGGGCTGCCCCCGCTTGGCGGGCACGGCCCAGCGATGGCCTCACCGCGGCCCGTCCGGCGCCGACGGGGGCACTAGCGCGTCGTCGCCGTGGCTTCGTCGGTGTATTGCGGGGAGCGCGCGCCGTTCCTGCCCATCCCTATCCGAGCCTACCGTGTGGCGCTCGGGTGAACGGGGCGGTGGTGGCCGGCGCGCGCGCTTCGTCACCGGACCGACGACGTCCCCGGCTAACATCACGCCCGCGTGAGCTCGGAGCTGACACGTCCGTCCCGGGAGGGTCTCCGCCCCGAGCACGCCAGGGAGGAGGGCCACTTCCTGCACGTCATCTGGCGGCGCAAGTGGATCCTCATCTCCACGGTGGTCATCTTCGCCGGCGTGGCCGTCGCGGTCTCCAAGTCGCTGCACAAGGTCTATGCCACCTCGAGCAGCCTGATCGTCGCCCAGCCGCGCGACGCCCAGACCTTCGACGCCGTACAGGCCGCGCAGGTCACCGCGCGCACCTACAGCGACCTGCTCAAGAGCCCCAACGTGGCGCAGCTGGTGGCACGGCGCCTCGGTGGGCCGGCGACCAAGGAGAGCGTGGCCAGCGCCGTCTCGATCGACCCGGTGACCGACACCCAGCTGGTCAAGATCACCGCCGAAGCGCCCAGGCCGACTCGGGCCAAGGCTCTGGCCGACGCGTACGCCGCCATCTTCATCGAGCGCTCCCGCAGCACGCTGGCTGGCACGACCAAGGCGAATGTGTCGCTGGCCGACCCGGCGCCCCTGCCCGACCACCCGGTCCGGCCCAATCCGGCGCTCTACACGCTGGTCGCGGCCATCCTGGGGCTCACCGCCGGCCTGGGGCTGGCCCTTTTCCGCGATCGCCTCGACACGCGGCTGCGCTCGCTGGACGAGATCGAGTCGAGCTTCGACGTGCCGGTGCTCGCGCGCGTCCCGCGGCGGGGCAAGAGCGAGACCTCGATCACCGCCTTCACCGAGAGCTTCCGCCTGCTGAGGACGAACCTGTGGTTCGCCACGCCCGACGGGCCCCCCCGGACGATCGCCATCACCAGCGCAAGCGAGGCCGAGGGCAAGACCACGACGGCGGGCCAGCTCGCGCTGGTCACCGCGGCTACAGGAAGTCATCTCATGGTTGTAGAGGCCGACCTGCGCCGGCCGGCCCTCCAGCCCTTCTTCGTCCCCGACGACCCCGAGCCCCTCCGCCCGGGGCTGAGCAACTACTTCCTCGGCGGGACGTCGCTGGAGGCGATCGTCCACCCCACCAGCGTCCCCACCGTCGACCTCGTGCCCTCGGGGCCGTCGGTGCCGAGCCTGGCCGGGCTGCTCGAGTCACAGCGCGGGCGCACGGTGATCGAGGACCTCGCCGAGATGGCGGACATGGTGCTCTTCGACTGCCCGCCGCTCGGGTTTGGCGCCGACGCGGCGACGCTGGCCGGTCGCGTGGACGGGGTGATCCTGGTCGTCGACCTCGAGAGCGCGACCGAGCAGACGGTGCGCAGCGCGCTGCGCCAGCTAGAGGCCGTGCGGGCCAACGTCGTGGGTTTTGTGCTCAACCGGGACCGCACGATGGAGCCGCTCGTCTACGGCTACCTCGAGGACTCCCAGCCGGTGCCTGCGGCGCCCAAGGCGCTGTCGGGCAGCTGACGCGGCGGGCCGGCCAGGCCGGGGCTCAGCGCTTGTCGTTCCTGCGCTTGGCCGTCGGCTCGGGAAGGGCCGGCAGGCTGATCGCCGCCGCGTCGCAGTAGTCGCTCTGCGCGGAGTCGCCGATCGCCTTGAGCCGGTACTGGTAGGTGGTCCCGGGGTCGACGTCCCGGTCCGTGTAGGTCCTCGCGTGCGCCTTGGCGCCGTGGGCCAGCGGCTCCCACGTCTCGCCGTCGGTCGAGCGCTCGACGACGATCGAATCGGCCGGCGAGGCGCTGCGCTTCCAGGTGAGCCTGACCCGCAGGCGCTGGCGCTTGCCGTCCGCCCGGGCCGCGAGGTCGGTCGGGGGGTCGAGGGCCTGGCCGGCATCGGTGGGCGGGTCGGTCGGGGTCGGCGGATCGGTGGGCAGGGGAGGATCGGTGGGCAGGGGCGGGTCGCTCGGCAGAGGCGGGTCGCTGGGGGGAGCCGGCAGCCCCTCGGCCAGGGCGTCGGCCTCGGTGGCGAACGCCGAGTACGCCGTCTTCTCGGAGCGGTCGTAGTGGAAGAGCCCGAAGTTGTCGACGGGGCTCGAGTCGTCCGAGCTCATGTCCTGAAGGGCGTACCAGACGCCGACCTTCACGTAGCTCCAGCTGCGGATCTGATCGAACGCCTGCGTGAGGTAGAGCGACTGCTTGTCCTCGCTCACTCCGTTGCGCCACGCCGCGTCGTTGCGGACCGACGAGGTGTTCCAGCCGAATTCGGTCAGCCAGAGCGGCTTGTCGTCGCCGTGGCGCGCCAGCACGTCGTGCACGGCGGGCACGCCGCGGATGAAGCTCAGGCTCTTCCACTGGTCGGTCCCCGGGTCCAGCGGCGAGCGGTCCTCGCTGTAGGGGTGGATCGACCAGGCGTCGAAGTTGCCCTTGATGCCCTCGTCGTAGAGCTGGTCGGTGAAGTCGTAGTCGGCGTGCATCAGCGCGCCGCCGACGACCGTCGCATTGGGGTCGGCCTGCTTGGCGGCGGGGTAGGCCGCCTTCAGGAGCGAGGCATAGTCGCGGGCCGGCTGGTCGGTCTTGAAGAAGTAGTCGGAGTTGGGCTCGTTCCACACTTCCCACGCGGCGACCCGGTCGCCGTAGCGCCGCACCAAGAACGCGAGGGCGTCGGCGTAGTCGCCAGGGTTGGACGGGGGATAGTTCTGGACGTTGCGGTCCCACCAGGCCCCCGCGCAGCCCTGCTTGATCGTGTCCGGCGCGCTCGAGGCCCAGCACGGGGTAGTGCTGACCATGAACAGGACCTTGATCCCGCGTGACTGGGCCGCCGAGACCACGCTGTCGATCTTGCCCAGGTACCAGCTGCTGTACTGACCCTTGCCGGTCTGCTCCAGGCTCGACCACCCCAGGTCGACGCGGACGACCTGGCCGTGGGCGCGCTGGACGAGATCGAGCTGGCGGCCGACCTCGGCCGAGTCGATGCCGCTCCAGAGGAGATGAACGTGCACTCCGGCCATCTGGTCGGCTCGCGCCTGCGCGGGCCGGGCGAAGGCCATGGCGAGCAGGGCCATGATCGCGGCGACGAGGAGGGCGAGAGGACGGCGGTAGAGGGCCATGGCTGGGCCCGATATCGCCCGTTCTCCCGGGCCTGCTGCAACCTCACCTTCCGCCCTGGCCGAATGATCCAGTCAGCGAGCGTTGCAGTCGCCGGCGCGAAGCCGAGCGCCCGCAGGCCGGGGCTATAGTGCGCCGCCGTGACGGAGGAGGCGGCTGCGGCCGGCCACAGCTGCCGCCCGCTGGACGCCATCGTCACCGACGTGCACCTGCGTAACGCCGTGGCCGGCCTGCGCGACCTCGGCCGCGCGGGGCTCGCGGTCGCCGCGGTCGCGCCGACTCGCGTCGGAGCCGGCCTGTGGTCGCGCTACGCCGCGGCGCGCCTTGTCGGCCCCGACGGCTTGGCGGAGGGGCGCGAGCTAGCGGCCGAGCTGGCCGGCGTGGTACGACGTGGGGGCCACGAAGCGGTGGTGCTCTACCCGGCGCGCGAGGAGGCGGTGGATGCCCTCCTCGACCACGCGGGGGAGCTGCCGGCCGAGGCGATCGTGCCCTACTCGGGGCCCGACGCCCTGCGCTGTCTGCGCGACAAGCGCCGTCTCCCGGACCTGGCCGCGGGCGTGGGCCTCGCCGCCCCGCGGACGATCGCCGAGGCGACGGCGCAGGAGCTACTGGCCCTTGAGCCGATTCCGGTGCCCTGCGTGGTCAAGCAGGCCCACCCCGAGCGCCGCACGACCATCGGTGGGTCGCTCGTCTTCAAGGACGAGCCGGCCTTCCGGGCCGCGCTGACCGAGCTGCCGGAGGACGAGCCGCTGCTCGTGCAGGAGCACATGAGCGGGGGGCTGATCTCGCTTGGTCTCGTGGTCGACCGTGCGGGGCGGGTGACCGCCGCCTTCCAGAGCCGCTCCCGGGAGACGTGGCGGATCGAGGCGGGAGAGGTGTCGTCGTCGATCAGCGTCGCGCCCGACCGGGCGCTGATCGAGCGGGCCCGGCGCATGCTGGCCGACGCCGGCTACTGGGGGCTGGCCCAGCTGGACTTCATCGAGCAAGGCGGCGAGGCGAAGCTCATCGACGTCAACCCGCGCTTCTACGGCTCGATGCCGCTGGCCAGCGCCTGCGGCGTCAACCTGCCGGCGGCCTGGCATGCGGTCGCGCTGGGCCGCGAGCAGCCGGCGGTGACCTCCTACCGCGTCGGCGTCTCCTACCGCTGGCTCGAAGCCGACGTCGCCGCCTTCCTGAGCGGCTATCGCCGCCGGCTGCTGCGCCGCGCGCCGCGCCCGTGCGCGGGGGCGATGTGGGCGCACGACGACCCGGCCGCGAGCGGGCTCCTCGCGCTCGAGGCTGCCGTGATGAGGGTGAGGGCCCGGCTGCCGGGCGCCGAGCGGATGCTCATCACCGCACGCTGACCTGCGCCCTCAGGCCAGCGCCTCCCAGGCGTCGCGGGCGATGCGCGCGCACAGCTCCTCGCGCTCGAGCTCGCCGTCCAGGCGCACCACGTCCAGGCCGGGCAGCGTCGCCCGGTACATCGCCAGCTGGCGCGCCAGCTCCGCCACCGGGAAGTCGCCCTTGCGGTGGAAGGCGCTCTGGGGTGTGACCTCGAGGTAGTAGGAGCGGGCCGGACGCGGCGAGAGCCCGCGCACGATCCAGCGGTGAAGCGGGGAGCTACCGGCGCGGCCGTACTCCCAGCGCAGGGCTGCCAGCGAGTCCGGGGTGTAGCGGTCGCAGACGACGACCCGCCCGCGCCGCAGGTGGGGCCGGGTGGCCGCGCGCTGGGACGCGACGTTGGCCACCGCCACCACGATCGCCCAGCTGAAGTTCATGGCCGGGCTGCGGCGGCGCCGGTCGTACCCCGCCTGAGGCACCGGCGCGGGCTCGACGGTCAGCTCGCCCGTCGCCGCGCCGCCCCGAGCGGTCAGCAGTCGCTTGATCGGCATCGCCACCGCGTCCAGCCACGGGTGCGAGCCCAGCCGAGTCCATTCCACCACCGTGTCGTGCCCCAGCCGTCGCAGCGCCTCGGCCAGGGCCTCGCACTGGGTGCTCTTGCCCGCCCCGTCGACGCCCGAGAGCGTGAGCACCCGCCCGCGCGGTGGTCGCTGCGCGATGACCCGGCACGCCGACACGGTGGCCCGGGGTCGTGTCACCCCGGTCGCCTCGATCTGCTCGGCCACCGCGAGCACGCGCCGGGCGCGGGTCGCCGGCCGCACGCTCCCGCGCCCACGGCCGCCGGTCAGGCCCTCGAGCAGAGGGAGCGAACGTCGCGCACCCCACGCGGGCGCGCGGAGGCGCGCGTTGGCCAGGGCTCGCGGATCCTCGGCCAGCGCGTCCTCCAGCCGCTCGCGGCGACGGGCGTCGAGGCGGCCGTCGCGCGCCACCCGGGCGGCGAGGATGAGCACGGCGTGATGCGGCGCGGGCCGCGCGAGGTGCGTCATCCCGTCGAGACGGATCGCCTCCTCGAACAGCGCCTCGCGCTCAGAAGGGTCGATCGCCCACGAGTCCACGTCGACCACGTCGACTGCGTCGGCCGAGCAGCGCGCGAAGCGCACCCACTGCTGGCCCCGGCGGGTTAAGCCGTGCTCGGCGAGCCCGCGGGTCAGCGCGCGCTCCTGCGCGGGCCGGGCCAGGAGGTCGATGTCGCGCCCCGCCGGTGGGAGCGAGCCGAAGACCACCACCCGGCCCTGCGCTAGCGAGTCGAGGAGCGCGACGAGCTCCATCGCAGTCCCTTCCTCGCGGTGCCGCCGACGACCGCCGCGGCATGGCCGACCGCGGGGACGGGGTCCCCCCGGTCCCAGATGCTGTGGGCCGCGCCCGGCGCGTAGCGTAGGCAACCCACCACCTCCCTGACCCGGTGGCGATCGCTCTCGAGGGCCCGGCGCAGATCGCCCTCCAGCCACTGGTAGCGGACGCCGCTGCGCCCGGACCCGTCGGGCGGCGGCGAGCGTCGGGTGGCCAGGGCGGCCCACCAGGCCGGCAAGTTGGGGCCGGCGGCGACGGCGAGCGCCATCGAGCCGTAGAAGCGCCCGTTGAAGTCGATAAGCCGCGGCGGCCCCTGCGGGGGGGCGACGAACTGCAGCTGGGCCATCCCGAACCAGCCCAGCGACTTCAGAAGGGCCCGCGTCCAGCTCGAGACGTCGGGCGACGGCGCCACCGTGCGAGCCCGGGTCGAGATCCCGGCCTCGGCCGGCCAGATGCGCTGGCTCTCCTGGCCGATCTCGGCCACGGGCACGCCGTCGACGCCGGCCAGGGCCACGCAGGCGATCATGCCGCCAGAGACCACCTCCTGAAAGAGGGGTATCCCGCCGCGACGGCGGATCTCCTCTCCACGCTCGTGAGCCTCGCGGCGGTCCCTGGCCAGGGAGGTGTTCAGGAACCCGCTGGCCTGCGGGTCCTCAGGCTGGGCGCGGAGCCGCGCCTTGACGATGACCGGCTGATCCCAGTCCTCGGGCAGCTGGTCCTCGAAGGTGGCGGGGACCGGGATCCCGAGCTCGCGCGCCGTCGCGGTGAGGTCGAGCTTGTCCATGGCGCGGACCACGGTCGCGTGAGGCGGATAGGGGAAGACCGCCTCCAGGGAGTCCCGGATGGCCGAGAGGGCGAGGACCTCCGCGTCGCCGCAGCCAAAGACGATCTCATAGCCGTGCGCGGTGACGACTCCCCGCACCTCGGCGGCGAAGCCCTCGAGATCGGCGCCGGCGGGGGTGACCGGGTGCCAGTGCGAGCAGGTCCGCGAACGCGCGGCCAGCGCCCGGTGGGGGGACCCGATGCCCACCGTCCACCCGCCGGCGTGCAGCGCGCGGCCGGCCGCCAGGGCGGCGCGGCTGACGTCGTCGGCGAGGACCAGCGCCTTCACGCGAGCCGACCGGCCGCGAGCGCCGGGCGACGCTCTTCGCCGGTCGGCGCGGCCGGTCGCGACCGCGGCGCAAAGACCGGGCCGGCGGCGCGGGACATCACCACCGCGCATCCGGCCAGCACGCACGTGACCGCGGCGATCACGTTGTTGCCCAGGGCGTCGTCGACCATCCCCTGGAGCCCCAGCGAAACCATCGCCCCGGCCACCGCGAAGGCCAGCCCGAGGTTGGCGCCGACGTTGCGCCGGCACGCTCTCATGAGCGTCCTGACCAGCGCGACGGCCCACCAGGCGAGCAGCACCAAGCCCAGGAGCCCGAGCTCGGCGGCGATGGTCAGGGGGATGTTGTGTGCATGCTCGAAGGTCACGCCGCTGGCCTCGATCAGCCCGTAGCGAGGCGCGACCACCGGGTACTGGCGGATGCCGATCCCGAAAAGCGGATGGTCGGCCACGATCTGCGGGGTCGTGGCCCACAGCTTGAGGCGCTGGTTGGCCTGGCTCTGAGGGGAGGACGAGATCGACCCGATACGTCCCAGCACGCGATCGACCTGCTCGACCTGCCCCAGCGGGAAGGCGTTGAAAACGGCCAGGAGGGCGATGGTCACACCGGCCACCGCGGCGCTGCGACGCACCGGCGGCCAGGCCAGCAAGACGACGATGGCGCCGAGAGCCGCGAGCAGCCCTCCGCGCGAGAGCGAGAGAGCCAGGCCGACGAAGTTGAGCGCAAAGGTCACCACCCCGACCGGGCGCAGGAGCCCAGGCCCCTGGAGGCTGACGACCAGCGAGCCCGGGATGGCCACAGCCAGGAAGCTGGCCAGGGTGTTCGGATCCAGGAACGAGCCGATCGCGCGGTTGGTGGCCACGGCGCCGCCGCCGACCAGCTCCTGCGGCTGGCCGCCGCTGGCCAGGATGGCGATCACCGAGACGGTGGCGCCCGACAGGCCGAGCACGACGAGGAGCCCACGCACCGACTCCGGCGTCGCCTCGGCCACGACCATCTGGTAGACGAGCAGGAAGAGCGTCCACATCACCAGGGTCTTGATGACCGCGCTGTTGTCGGCGGCGATGAGCAGCCCGGGGACGACCGCCAGCAGGAGGAGGGTGAAGGGCTTGCCCAGCGGGGACGGGGTGAATGGGGCCTGCCCTCGCAGGATCCGCCGGATCGCCCAGCCGATGCCGGTCAGCCCGAACATCGCCTCGGTCGGGGTGATGCCGGCGACGCCCGGGATTCCGACGTGGAGGGGAAAGAGCTCGAGCGGCACGACGGCGACGGCCAGGCAGAGGCTGACCATGGGCCGCGTGATCGCGAGCACCCCGGCGCACAGCGCCATGCCCAGGGCCAGCGGGATGAACGGACCCGTCCGGTAGGCGACGAGGACCACCAGCGCGGAGGCCAGCGCCGCCCCCAGGGCCAGGGCCGCGGGCTCGAGTCTGCGCAGGGCTGACGAGGTCATCGGGCGCGAGAAACGATAGACCTCATGGGCGACCGAGGCGCTCAGGATTCGCGCCGGCTAAGCCCCAGGAGCTTGAGCGCGAGCCG